>CAZDZJ010000106.1:0-4477 GCA_964509895.1 uncultured Gemmatimonadota bacterium | reverse complement strand
GGACGACGCCGATCACGCCGAGGACGAGCGGGGTTGTGCGGAGGCCGTGTGCGAGCCCCCCGCCGCGTGCGGTCAGGGGTTCGTCGGCCGCCCTGAGTGCCCCGAACTCGCCGCGGCGGGGGGCTCGCACACGGCCTCCGCACGACCCCGCTCGTCCTCGGCGTGATCGGCGTCGTCCAGCTCTTCTTCTTCGGACTCCTGGCCGGGGCGGCGAACCCCTTCGGCATCGTGGACCCGGCGCCGGCCAACGGCCCCGGACCCAACCCGCTCCTTCAGAACCACCCGCTCATGGGCCTTCATCCGCCCATGCTCTACTTCGGGTTCGTGGGGATGACGGTGCCCTTCGCCTTCGCGATCGCCGCGCTCCTGCGGGGGAACGTCGAGGCGCGCTGGCTCCGCGACGCGCGCCGCTGGATGGTCGCGGCCTGGGCCTTCCTCACGATGGGGATCATCGGCGGCGGCTGGTGGTCGTACGAGGTTCTGGGCTGGGGAGGGGCCTGGGCGTGGGATCCGGTGGAGAACGCGTCCTTCCTCCCCTGGCTCACCGCCACCGCATTCCTGCACTCCGCCATGGTCCAGGAGCGGCGCGGGATGCTGAAGACGTGGAACCTCACGCTGATGATCGCGACGTTCCTCCTCACCCTGTTCGGGACGTTCCTCACGCGGTCGGGCGTCATCGACTCCGTGCATGCCTTCACCGAGGGCGTCATCGGGCCGGTGTTCCTCGCCTTCATCGCCGTCGTGGCGATCGCCTCGCTCGCGCTCATCGGGTGGCGCGGCAACCGGCTGCGGGCGCCCGGACAGGTGGAGAGTCCCGCCTCGCGCGAATCCGCCTTCATCCTCAACAACCTCCTCCTCGTCGGCTTCACCTTCACCGTCCTCCTGGGCACGATGTGGCCGCTCGTCGTGGAGGCGCTGCGGGGGGACCGGATCAGCGTGGGGCCGCCCTACTTCGACCAGGTCGCGAGTCCGATCGGGCTGGCGCTCATCTTCCTGATGGGGGTCGGGCCGGCGCTCCCCTGGCGGCGGGCGGGGCGGGAGCAGTTGAAGCGCTCGTTCGTGTGGCCGGCCATCATCGGGGCCGCCGTCGGGCTCATCACCTTCGCCCTCGGCATGCGGGATTTTCTCCCCAATCTCACGATCGCCTTCGCCGCCTTCGTGCTGACGACGATCGTCGACGAGTTCCGGAAGGGGATTCAGGCGCGGCGGAGGATCGCGGAACGGTCGTTCTTCGGGGCGCTCGGGGACCTGTTCTCGCGCACCGGCCAGCGTTACGGCGGCTACGTCGTGCACGTGGGCGTGATCGTCATCGCGCTGGCGATCTCCGTCTCGTGGACGTGGAAGACCGAACGGGAGATGACGCTCCGGCCCGGCGAGCGGCTGGCGATCGAGGACTACGAGGTGGAGCTGATCGACGTGTGGGGGCGCGAGGAACCGCACCGGTTCGTCATCGGCGCGACCTTCGCCGCCTACCGTAACGGACGGGAGATCGGCGAGGAGCGGCCGCGGATCAATTTCTACACCGCGACCGCGCAGAACATCGCGACGCCCGCCGTGAAGAGCTCGCTCACGAGCGACCTCTACCTCACGCTGATGGCGGTGGACCCGGAGAGCGGGGCGCACGCCACGGTGCGGGCGATCGTGAACCCGGGGATCGTCTGGCTCTGGATCGGGGGCATGATCATGGGCGTGGGCGCGCTGATCGCGATCTGGCCCTGGGGACGAAGCCGGGTGCGGGCCGCGGGGTCCGAACTGCTCGCCGATCCGGCGGCCGCCGCATGAGGGGCGGGTGGCGGTGGGCCCTGCCCCTGGCGGCCGTGCCGCTGCTGGCGCTCCTCTACTGGGGGCTGGGGCAGGACCAGCGGCGGCTTCCATCCGCCCTCGAGGGGCGCGAGGCACCCGCTTTCCGGCTCGCGAACCTCTACGACCCGAGCGATTCGGTGAGTCTGGACGACTTCGAGGGGAAAGTCGTCGTCCTCAACTACTGGGCCTCGTGGTGCATTCCGTGTATCGCCGAGCATCCGGTGCTGGTCCGGCTGCGCGAGACGTACGACCCGGAGGAGGTGGCGCTCATCGGCGTGCTCTTCCAGGACACGCCGGAGAACGGGAAGCGCTTCATCGAGGAACTGGGCGGGGAGTGGCCGCTCGCCACGGATCCGGGGAGCCGGACCGCGATCGAATACGGCGTGTACGGGGTGCCCGAGACGTACTTCATCGGCGCCGACGGCGTGGTCGCGCTGCGCCACGACCTCGCGGTGACCTGGGACCTGGTCGAGCGGAACGTGGACTCGCTGCTCGTCGCGCGGCGCATCGGCGCAGGCGCGGGAAGCTGATGCCTCCCGTGCGCAGTTCGTGGAGCCTTCGGCCACCGCGGGTGCGGCATGGCGCCGCGCTCATCATGGCCCTGCTCGCCGCGCCCGCCGACGCGCAGACGGTCGACGGTGCGCTCGCCGGGATCGAACGCCCGGCGGCCCCCGGAGACCCGGTCCGCAGCGCCGAGATCGACCAGCGGGCGGCCGAGATCGGCGCCACCCTGCGCTGCCCCATCTGCCGCCAGCAGTCCGTCGCGGAGTCCTCGGCCCGCATCGCGCGCGAGATGCAGGACGTGATCCGCAACATGCTCATGGACGGTCGCACCGCGGAGGAGATCGAGGCCTACTTCGTGGAGGCCTACGGCCCCTGGATCCTCCTCAAGCCGCGGGCCGAGGGCATGAACCTGCTCGTCTACCTCGGTCCCGCCCTGGCCTTCATCGTCGGCGGGGTGGTCGTCGCCCGCCGCATTCGGCGAGGCCGCAGCCGTGACGATGAAGAGGGCGTTGAACCCGCGGCGCCCGACCACCTCAGGACCGCCGATCGGCGCTGGATCGAAGCCGCCATCAAGGGCTGAACCCCGCGCAACGTTCCCGCGGGAACGTCCCGACCCATGTTCCGGCTCAGGTTCCGGCTCAGGCTTCCAGTTGCTGCCGCAGCACCGTCTGCAGGATCCCGCCGTTGCGGTAGTAATCCACTTCGACCTCCGTATCGAGCCGGGCGATCGCCTCGAAGCGCGTCTCCGATCCGTCGTCGGATGTCGCCGTCACCGTGATCGCGTCCTTCGGCTTCAAACCGTCGGCGATGCCGGTGATGCGGAAGGTCTCGCTGCCCGTGAGTCCCAGCGTGGTGGCCGTCTCCCCATCCCGGAACTGCAGGGGCAGGATCCCCATCCCGATGAGATTCGAGCGGTGGATGCGCTCGTAGCTCACCGCGATCGCCGCCCTCACGCCAAGCAGGAAGGGCCCCTTGGCGGCCCAGTCGCGGCTCGATCCCGAACCGTAGAGCGCGCCGCCGATGACGATCGTGGGCGTCCCTTCATCCCGGTAGCGCGTGGCGGCGTCGAAGATCGACAACTGCTCACCGCTCGGAACGTGGACCGTGAACCCGCCCTCCACGCCGGGGACCATCAGGTTCCGGAGCCGGACATTCGCGAACGTCCCGCGCATCATCACCTCGTGGTTGCCGCGCCGGGCTCCGTACGAGTTGAAGTCCCGGAGCGCCACGCCGTGTGACCGGAGGTAGTCCGCGGCCGGCGAGGTCGGCGCGATCCCCCCGGCGGGCGAGATGTGATCCGTGGTCACGGCGTCGCCGAGGAGCGCGAGACAGCGGGCTCCCTCGATGTCCGCCGGCGCGGCGGCTTCCTTCGACATGCCCGAGAAGAAGGTCGGCTGCCGCACGTAGGTCGACGCCTCGTCCCACGCGAAACGGTCGCCCATGGGGACCTCCAGCGCGTGCCAGCGCTCGTCCCCCGCATACACCTCCGCGTACTTGGCGCGGAACATCTCCGTTTTCACGGCGGTGCGGACGGCCTCGCTGATCTCGTCCTGGCCGGGCCAGATGTCGCGCAGGAAGACCTCCTCGCCCCGGTCGTTCGTCCCCAGCGGTTCGGTGTAGAGGTCGATGTCCATCCGGCCCGCGAGCGCGTACGCGACCACGAGCGGAGGGGACGCGAGGTAGTTCGCGCGTGAATCGGGGCTGATGCGGCCCTCGAAGTTCCGGTTCCCGGAGAGGACGGAGCAGGCGACGAGATCGTTCTCGCGTATCGCGCCCGAGATCTCGGCCGGGAGCGGCCCGCTGTTCCCGATGCACGTTGTACAGCCGTAGCCGACGACGTGGAAGCCGAGCTGCTCGAAGTAGGGCATGAGGCCGGCTTCCTCGAGGTATTCCGTCACGACCATCGAGCCGGGAGCGAGACTCGTCTTCACCCATGGACGCTGCCTGAGACCCGCCTCGACGGCCTTCCTGGCGAGAAGGCCGGCTCCGACCATGACGGAGGGATTCGAGGTGTTCGTGCAGCTCGTGATCGCGGCGATGACCACGGACCCGTCGTGGAGGGAGAACTCGTTCGCGTCGCCCTGTTCGTCGGTGAGCCGCACGGCGACGCCCGCCGGGGCTTCGGCCACCGCCACGCCGCCGTCCCCCGCCCCGCCGGACCAGCCCGTCA
>CAZDZJ010000105.1:0-6122 GCA_964509895.1 uncultured Gemmatimonadota bacterium | reverse complement strand
CGTTGCGGACAGCCAGCTCAAGCCGCTGGAGGCGTTCCGCGAGTACATGACGGTCGTGAGCAATACGGACTGCCGGTCGGCGGAAGCGTTTCGGGCGGAAGAGATCGGGGGCGACCACGACCGCTCGACGGCGGTGTTCCTGACCCAGGCGCACCCGAAGCAGACGCAGGGGTCGGACATCTTCCTCGGCACGTCGCTCGACCAGTTGCACGCGCAGCGCTTCGGGCGGGAGACGGTCCTGCCGTCGCTCGAACTCTGCATCGAGGGGATCGATCGGGGCGGGGGGTGCGCGTACAACTACCACTGCGCATACACGACCTCGCTCGCCTGGGCCTCGCCGAATCAGCCGCTTCCCGCGATCCGGGAGCCGCGCGTCGTGTTCGAGCGGCTGTTCGGGGCGGGGGATACGGCCGAGGACCGAGCGGCGCGACGCCGCACGGACCGCAGCATGATCGACTGGATCGCGACCGAGGTCGCCAGGCTCAGGAGGAATCTGGGCGCGGCGGACCGGGTCGCGCTCGACGAATACGTGGAGCACATCCGGGAGATCGAGCGCCGGATCCAGCTGGTCGAGGCGCGCAACGCGAGCGGAGAGGAACGGGAGATGCCGGAAGCGCCCTCCGGGGTCCCGGACTCCTTCGAGGAGCACATGCAGCTCATGTTCGACCTGCAACTGCTCGCGCTCCAGACCGACCTCACCCGCGTCATCACCTTCAAGACGGGATTCGACCAATCGAACCGGACGTTCCCCGGCAGCGGGACGACGAAGTCCATCCACGGAGCCTCGCACCACGGGAACGTCCCCGAGGACATCATGGACTTCAACAGGATCAACGCGTACCGGCTCGGGCAGCTCGCCTACTTCCTGGAGAAGATGCGCGACACCGTGGAAGGCGACGCCTCGCTGCTCGACAAGACGGCGATCGTGTGGGGTTCGCCGATGGCGGACGGGAACCTGCACAACCACCGCCGCGCGCCGCTGCTCGTGCTGGGCGGGGCGAACGGAGCGCTGGACGGCGGCGTGCATCTGCGCGCTCCGGTTGGGACCCCGATGGCCAATGCCTTCGTGAGTCTGATGCGGAAGATCGGCCACCCGGAGATGGCCGCCTTCGGCGACAGCGACGGGGTGTTCCCGCTCGACTTCACGGGCGATGCGGCCTCCGGCGGGAGCGGCTCGGCATGAGCACCGGCATGAAGCCCGCTGCGACTGGCGGCGCGAGAGGCGCCGGGAACCGCGCGGTGCCGGCCGCCCTAGTGGTGCTCATGGTTTCGGCGCTGCTCCCGGCTGGATCGGCGGCGCAGGAGGGGTCGTCCTCCCGCGACGCCCGGTTGCTCGAGGCGGCCGGCGGCGGGCAGGCGGAGGCGGTGCGAGCGCTCCTCCAGGAGGGCGCGGACGTGAATGCGGCCCGCGGCGACGGGATGACGGCGCTCCACTTCGCCGCCGAGCGCGGCCACGCGGACGTGGCACGGGCGCTGCTCGAGGCGGGCGCGGCGGTCGACGCCGGGACGCGGATCGGCCGCTATGCGCCGCTGCACCTGGCCGCCCGCGGAGGGCACGGTCCCGTCGTCGCGCGCCTGCTCGAAGCCGGGGCCGACGCGAACGCCGCGACGACGAACAGCGGCGTGACCGCGCTGCACCTCGCCGCCGCCGCCGTGGATGGCCGGCCGGCCGTGGCCGCGCTGCTCGACCACGGCGCCGACCCGAACGCCCGCGAGGGGTCGGCGGGGCAAACCCCGCTCATGTTCGCAGCCGCCGCGAACCGTGCGGCTGCCGCGGCCGCGCTGCTCGAGGCCGGCGCCGACCCCGGCATCACGACCGCCGTGGTCGACGTCCTGCCCAGTCTGGCGCTGGACCGTGAGGCCAACCGCCGCTTCCGAAGCTGGATCGGCGCGCCGGCGGAGACGCCCGGACCGTACGGGCCGGAGGTGGACCCCGAAGCCGAGTGGCCCGGCGAGCCGGCCCCGGCCCGGGTCCAGGCGGCGATCCGCGCCCAGCGCGAGTTCCTCCGTTCCGGCTACGACGTCGGCGAGGTCAGCGCGCACTCGCTCGGCCGCGTCGGGCCCGACTACCCGGGCGGCCCCGACCTCGTGCGCCCCCCGTACCGCGAGGTCCTTGTCGGCAGGACGGGCGGCATGACCGCGCTGCTTCACGCCGCCCGCGAGGGGCACATCGAGGCGGCCACGGCGCTCCTCGACGGCGGCGCGGACATCGACCAGGTGAGCGCCGACGCGACCAGCCCGCTCCTGATGGCGACGCTGAACGGCCAGTTCGACCTTGCGCTCGCCCTCATCGAACGGGGTGCCGACCCCGACCTCGCCTCCTCGACCGAGGGCGCCGCACCCCTGTTCGCGGTCCTCCAGACCCGGTGGGCACCCAAGTCCAACTATCCGCAGCCACGCGCGCAGGACCTCCAGCAGGCCGGACACATGGACGTGCTCCGCGCGCTGCTCGAGGCCGGAGCCGATCCCAATCCCCGTCTGAACTCGCACCTGTGGTACTGGGAGTACGGCCTCACGAAGATGGGGATCGACCTCACCGGGGCGACGCCCTTCTGGCGGGCCGCGTTCGCGCAGGACCTCGACGCGATGAAGCTGCTCGTCGCCCACGGGGCCGACCCGAACATTCCCACGCGCTGGCCCGAAGTCGGGATGCGCGAGCGGCGGCAGCAGGACGGCCGGCAGCAGGAGGACTCCGCGCTGCCGTGGATCCCGGAGGGTGCGCCCAACGCCTGGCCGCTGCACGCCGCGGCGGGGGGTGGATACCTGGGTCTCGGCGCTTTCAGCGTCCGCAACCGGCCCGACCAGTTCCTGCCCGCCGTGAAATACCTGATCGAGGAGTTGGGCGCGGACGTCAACCTGCGCGACTCGTGGCTCTACACGCCCATGCACTACGCGGCGTCCCGGGGTGACAACGAGCTCATCGAATACCTGGTGTCGCAGGGTGGGGACGTCACCGCGATCACCCGCCTCGGCCAGTCCACCGCCGACATGGCGCGGGGAGGCCGGGCCGGGTTCTTCACCCGCGTCCCGTACCCCGAGACCGTCGAACTGCTCACACAGCTCGGGTCCACGCTCGAGTGTCTCCACACCCACTTCCTCGACACCGGCGACTCGTGTCCCGGGGCCGGGATCAACGATCCGTGGGCTCCCTCGACGACGACCGAGGACGGCAACGGAAAGGAAGCCGGTGATACCGCCGCTCGGCGCAACGAGCGGCGCGGTCGGCGCAACTAGCAGAAGGTGGCAGATCGATCGATGCGTCCGGAAGGACGGTGCCGCAGGTGCGGGGGCGTCGCGCGCTTTCCAAGGTCCCATCCCTTCCTCTGCTGGGAGTGTGCGGAGGATTCCCGTGCCCGGTTCAGCGGGCCCATGGGGAGCGAGGTTCGAGAGGCGGGCGAACCCGCACGGACGGGCGGAGGCTCCGGGAAGTTCGGCGGGCGGGTGAGGGAAGTGTCCGGGCGGCTGTTACAGAGGATTGTCGGAACGCGAGGCAGGCAGGAATGACTTCCGGAAGAGAGAAGAGAACGTTCCCACCGGGGCGCTGGCTCACCATCGGGGCGCTGGCGGCCGTCGCGGCGGCCTCCTGGGGATGCGGCGGCGAGGGCCGGGCCGCGAACCCGGCGAACGGCACCGCGAACGGCGACATGGTCAAGGGTGGCGACGACCGAACCGGTCCCTACGATCCCGTGCCGGGCTGGTGGAAGTCCGCGCCGGACCACGACGACGAGTGGGGCTGGGGACAGGTGGCCGGCGTCGCCGTGGACCACGCGGACCGCATCATCGTCGTCACCCGCGGCGACTGGCCCGCCGACCGGTCCGCCCCCCGCGAAGGACGGATCCGTCGCACCAACTTCGTCGTCGTCGCGAACGGGAACGGCGAGATCGTGGAGCAGTGGGCGCAGTGGGATTCGATCTTCACCCTCCCGCACCAGGTGTACATCAACCCCTACGACTCCGAACGGCACGTGTGGGTGATCGACAGCGGGGGCGGCCAGGGCCACATGCAGGTCGTCAAGTTCACCAACGATGGCAGCGAGATCGCCATGCGCCTGGGCGAGCGCGACCATCCGAAGACCCGTGCAGCCGCACGCGCGCGTTCCGACTGGGGGCCCTACACGTACGGCTGGCCGTCGAAGCTGGCGTTTCTGCCCGACGGGAACTTTCTCCTGGCCGACGGATACTGGAACTCGCGGATCATCAAGTACTCCGAGGACGGCGAGTTCATCATGCAGTGGGGCGGCCTCGGCACCGGGCCAGGCGAGTTCGATCTCCTTCACGGTCTCGCGGTGGACGAGGACCGCGTCTACGTCGGGGACCGGCAGAACGAACGCCTGCAGCTGTTCACCCACGACGGCGATCTCATCGAGGAATGGCCGAACATCTTTGATCCGGTGAACATCTGGCCAGACGAGAACGGCGCGGTGTGGGTGCTGGACGGAAGCTTGAACCGCGTTCTGAAGTACGACCGCGATGGTGTTCTTCGGGACTATTGGGGCGCATACGGCGCGGCCGGCGCGATCGGGCGCGGCATCTGGCCGGGTGGCCTGTCGCTGCCCCACCAGATGGACATGGATGAGAACGGCGCCCTGTACATCGCATCGTACAGCGGCGGCTGGATCAACAAGTTCACGCCGAAGCCGGACGCGGACCCGGACAGGCTCATCGGGGCCAGGCTGCTACTCACGCGTTGAGCCCGGAGTAACTGCCCGCCAGGCGGCAGATCGGCCCCAGCGGCTCGACACCGATCCCGGCGTCGCCCTGCCAACGAAAGCTGAATTCTCAACACTGTGTTGATTTTTCAGCATCATTTCGTTATCGTTAGGGATCGACGGGCGGTGACCCAGAGGCGCTCGTCTTCACCGCCCGGCAAGCGAGGCCGCGAGTGACCGACCTGCCACAACTCAGCCGACGAGAGCGCGAAGTCATGGACATCGTCCACGAAATGGGCGACGCGACCGCCGTCCAGATCCGGGAGCAAATGGCCGACCCGCCCACTGACTCGGCCGTCCGGTCGGTGCTGCGGATCCTCGTCGAGAAGGGACATCTGTCAAGCGCGTATGACGGGCCCCGCTACGTCTACTCGCCCACGGTTCCGGCACAACGGGCGCGCAGCTCGGCCATGCGGCATGTCCTGAGGACGTTCTTCGGCGGCTCGGTGGAGGGTGCGGTCGCCACGCTGCTCCAGATGGAGGACAGCAAGCTCACACCGGAGGAGCGCGCGCGCATCAAGGCGCTGATCGACCAGGCGTCCGAGGAGGGACGATGATGGACTGGCTGACCGAGCCCCACGGCTCGACCGTGTTGCAACTGGTCGTCAGGGTCACGGTCCTGCTGTCGGCGGCGCTGGCCCTGGCGTGGCTCTCCCGCAAGGGTCCCGCGAGAGTCCGTCATCTGCTGTGGACGATGACCTTCGCGCTTCTCCTCTTGCTGCCTGCCCTCAGCCTCGCGGCCCCCTCATGGGAGGTGCCGGTCATTCCCTCCGCCCGCAGTGCACCTCCGCCGGTCGTTTCTCTCCATCCTGCCCCGGTCGATCGCGCCGTAAACCGGTCCCTCACGCTGCCCACACCCGCCCCGGCGCTCCCGGAGGCCGGACCCACGCGAGTCCCTGCGCGCACGCCCGTGCCCCCGAAGCGCTCCATCCCCATACCACTCCTTCTTTGGGGAGTGGGCTGCGCCGCCGCATTCGGCTCGCTGGCGATGAGTGGGCTCCGGTTCGCGAGACTTGTCCGCACGGCAACCCCGCTTCGCGATCCCGCCCGGCTCCGACAAGTGGAAGCGGTCCGCCAGCGTTTGGGGATCCCCGGCGCTGTGCTGGTCGCCCTGAACCCGGCAGCGACCACGCCCATGACGGGCGGGCTGCGAAGGCCTGTGGTCCTGCTCCCGATGTCGGCGACGCTGTGGACCGAAGAGCGATGGACCGTGGTGCTGGCGCATGAAATGATCCACGTGCGTCGCCGCGACGTGCTCCGGCAACTCATGGTCCGGGCCGGGCTCGCGCTGTACTGGTTCCATCCCATGAGCTGGGTGGCCGCGTGGCTCGCGGCAACCGCGAGCGAGGAAGCCTGCGACGAGGAGGTGTTGGCCTTCGGTACCCGCCCCTCCAGGTACGCCACCCATCTCCT
>CAZDZJ010000104.1:0-35626 GCA_964509895.1 uncultured Gemmatimonadota bacterium | reverse complement strand
TGGCCGAGGCGAACGAGTTCTTCGTCGACATGCACGAGTTGCTCGAGGCGGCGGGGGCGCGGATCGCGGAGCGGCTCGGGACCGAGGCGGCGCTCGTCACGGCGGGCGGGTTCTCGGCCATGGTGCTGGGGGCGGCCGGCTGCCTCACCGGCACGGACCCCGCGCGGATCCACGCCCTGCCCCGCCCGGACTGGCCGCGTCGCGAATGTCTCATCCAGACGCCGCACCGGTTCGGCTACGATCGCGCCTACCGGGACGCGGGGATGACGATCGTCGAGGCCGGGACCCGCGAGGACTTCCGCGCCGCGCTCTCGGAGCGCACCGCGATGATCGCCGCCCTCGCGACCGCCGAGCGGCAGACGATGTTCGCGCCGCCCGCCCCCGTGGACTGGGCCCCGGCTCCCGGACCCGAGGTCATGACCGTGCGCGAGCAGATCGAAATCGGGCGCGAGGCCGGGGTCCCCGTCCTCGTCGACATGGCGTCCGACCTGCCCACGGGGGTCGGGCTGACCGAGTTCGTCGGAGCCGGGGCAGATCTCATCGTCATCAGCGGCGGGAAGGGGATCGGCGGACCGCAGTCGTCCGGGATCCTCGCCGGCCGCGCCGACCTGATCGAGGCGGCGCGGCTCAACGCCTCACCGAACGACGCCATCGGCCGCGGCATGAAGGTCGGCAAGGAGGAGATCGTCGGTCTCCTGGTCGCATTGGACCGCTACATGGAGCGCGACGTCGAGTCGTGGGTCGCAGGCTGGTCCGACATGGCCCGTCGCATCGCCGCCGGTCTCGCCGACATCCCCGGCCTCACCGCCCGGGTCGTGACCAATACGGCGGGCTACGAGGACATCGAACTCACCTGGGATCCCGACTTCATCCCCCTCACAACCGACGAAGCGAAAGCCGGACTCATGGCCGGGGAGCCGCGCCTCGCCTACCTGATGACCATCCGCACGCGCCTTCTGCGCGAGGGCGAGGATGTTCTGGTCGCCCGCACGCTCCGCGATTTCTTCACCTCGGTTGGCGTGCGGCGGACGTGAAGGCCGATTCCGGTCGGCCGCCGGAGGTGCGCGACGTCGCGCGCCGGACCGCGGCCGCCCGGCCTGATTGTCGCGGCGGCCATCGTCCATCTACGTTGGCGGATCGCGGTCCGACCGGGCGTCCGGGAGATCCGCCACGACCCTAGCGAATCAATGTGTCGCCGCAACAGGAGCGAGAGCCCAATGCGCAAGCTGGCTATCGTCACACCGACCACGCTCACCCTCGCCGCCGCCCTCTTCGTAGCGACGGGCCTCGTCGTCACGCCCTCGGCGCTCGCAGCCCAGGAGGCCGTGGTCTTCGACTCCGCCGATGTAGCGGGCCTTGGTTTCCGCTCCATCGGGCCGCCCCGGGGCGGACGGAGCACGGCCGTGGCAGGCATCACCGAGCAACCGCTCACCTACTTCATGGGCGGAACCGGCGGCGGCGTATGGCGCACCGATGACGCCGGCCTCAACTGGAGCAACATCTCGGACGGCTACATCCGGACGGGCTCCATCGGCGCGATCGATGTGGCCGACAGCGACCCGAACGTGATCTACGTGGGGACGGGCTCCGCGTGCATCCGCGGGAACATCTCGAAAGGGATCGGCGTCTACCGCAGCACCGATGGCGGCGACTCCTGGACGCATATCGGCCTCCCGAACGCGGGTCAGATCGGCCGCATCGAGGTCCACCCGGACGACGCGGACATCGCCTTCGTGGCCGCGATCGGCGACCCGTTCGGGCCCAACCCCGAGCGCGGCGTGTTCCGCACGATGGATGGCGGGGAGACGTGGGACCACGTCCTCGCGATCTCCGACTCCACGGGCGTGGTGGACCTCGCCATGAACCCGAGGAACCCCCGCATCATCTTCGCCGCGGCGTGGCGGGGCGAGCGCAAGCCGTGGACCGCGATCTCCGGCTCCGAGGAGTCCGGCATCTTCCGCTCGACCGATGGCGGCGACACCTGGAACCGTCTCGAGGGCGGGCTGCCCACCGGACTCGTGGGAAAGGCGGCCGTGACCGTCTCCCGCGCCAACCCCGACCGCGTGTGGGTCCTGATCGAGGCGCCCAACGACCGCGGCGGCGTCTACCGCTCCGATGACGGCGGCGACAGCTGGCGCCGCGTGAACGACGATCGCGGGCTCCAGCAGCGCGCCTGGTACTACACCCACATCTACGCCGACCCCGTGGACGAGAACACGGTCTACGCGCTGAACGTCGGATACAACAAATCCGTGGACGGGGGCGTGACGTGGGAGGGCTACAGCGTCCCACACGGGGACGTGCACGACCTCTGGATCAACTACGAGAACCCGGACTTCCAGGTGGTGGCGAACGACGGCGGCGGACAGGTGACCACGACCGGCGCGGAGAGCTGGTCCACCTACTACAACCAGGTCACGGCCGAGATGTACCGGGTGTTCGTCGACAACCGGTTCCCCTATCGCGTGTACGGGTCGCAGCAGGACAACTCCACGATCATGGTGCCGAGCCGGGGCATGCCGGCGGTGCAGCCGGCCCAGCACTGGTCCGCGGTCGGCGGCTGCGAGAGCGGCCATATCGCGATCGACCCCCGCAACCCGAACGTCACCTACGCGGGGTGCTACGGCGGCAGCATCAACCGCGTCGACCGCGAGACCGGCGACGTGCGACAGATGCTCCTCTACCCGCAGCTTCAGTTGGGACAGGCACCGAAGACGATGCGGCACCGCTTCCAGTGGAACGCGCCCATCCGAATCTCGCCTCACAATCCCGATGTCGTCTATCACACCTCGCAGTACGTGAATCGGACGAGCGACGCGGGCTATTCGTGGGAGACGATCAGCCCGGACCTCACGCGCAACGACACGACGAAGATGTTGCACGCGGGCGGGCGCATTACATGGGACAATACCGGGGTGGAGATGTACGGGACGATCTTCGCCTTCGAGGAATCGCCGCACGAGGCGGGCGTCCTGTGGGCCGGCTCGGACGACGGCCTCATCCACCTCTCGCGCGACGACGGGGCGAACTGGACGGACGTGACCCCCGGCGACCTGCCCGAGTTCTCGACCGTCAACATGATCGACCTCTCGGCGCACGGCCCGGGACGGGCGCACGTCGCCGTGTACCGCTACCGCATGCAGGACGACACGCCCTACATGTGGCGCACCGACGACTACGGAGAGAGCTGGACCCGTCTCTCTGCGAACGGGATCGAGCCGGGTCATTTCGTGCGCGTCGTGCGCGAGGACCCCGTGCGGGAGGGCCTGCTCTACGCCGGCACCGAGTTCGGACTCTACGTGAGCTTCGATGGCGGGGACAGCTGGCAGAGCTTCCAGCAGAACCTGCCGATCACGCCGATCACCGACATGCTCGTGCACGAGGGCGATCTCGTCATCGGGACGCAGGGCCGCTCCTTCTGGATCCTCGACGACGTGTCGCCGCTGAGGACCATGTCCGCGGCCACGCTGGCGGCCGATATGCACCTCTACGCGCCGAGGGACGCGGTGCGCGCCCAGGGCGTGTTCCCCAGTGGCGCGGCGCTCCACTTCGCGCTCGCCGAGGGGATGGACGAGACGGTAAACCTCGAGATCGCGGACGCGTCCGGCGAGGTCGTTCGCGTCTATTCCTCGAGTCCCGGTTCGTGGGATGACGAGGCGAAGGCGGCGATCGGCCGTCCGGCGACCTGGTCGCCGGACCGGCTGCAGACGAGCGCCGGCCTGAACCGGATGGCGTGGAACCTCCAGGGAGAAGGGCCGGACCTCGTCCAGGGCGCCCGGATCTGGGGCTTCACCGGACGGGTGCCCGCCGTGCCCGGGAGCTACGAGGTGCGCCTGTCGGCGGGCGATGCGACGCAGACCCAGCCGCTCACCGTGCACATCGACCCGCGGGTGGCGGGCCAGGTCACGGTGGCCGACCTGCGGGCGCAGCACGACCTCATGCTCCGCGTGCGCGGGCTCCTGCAGCAGTCGCACGACGCGGTGCGCGAGGCCCGTTCGATCCGCTCCCAGATGAGTGATATCGCGGCGTCCGTGGAGGAGGCCGGCTACGGCGACGACTTCACCGAGATGGCGGACGCGGCGGGCGAGAAGCTCACCGACGTCGAGGAGGAACTCTTCCAGACGAGGAATCGGTCGGGGCAGGACATGCTCAACTTCCCACCCATGCTCGACAACGAGATCGCCAACCTGTACGGCTACATCTCGTCGACCTACGACCGCCCCAACGCGGTAGCGGCCGTTCGGGCGGACGAACTCGAGGCCGAACTCGGGGAGTGGCTGGGCACGCTGCAGCAGATCATCGACACGGACGTGGCAGAGTTCAACAATCGGCTCCGCGAGGCCGGCGTCCCCGGCGTGATCGTGCGCACCCCGCCCCGCGCCACCAGCTGACAGCGATCGACAGTTGATGCACACGTCGCCCTGACCGACTGCCCGATGTTACGAAGAAACCCCACAGCCGTGGCAGCATGCCTGCTCGTTCTCGCCACCTCCCTGGCGACGGCGTGCGGCGACGAGGCGACGGCGCCACCCCCCGCGACCCCGAACCAGCGGCCGGTTCCCACGAACCTCATTCCGGCGCAGGAACTCGAGGTAGGCGAGACGCTGACCGTGGATGCGACCGCCTATTTCTCCGACCCCGACGGGGATGCCCTGGTCTTCGAGGCGGAGAGTTCGAACGCCGGTGTCGTATCGGTTTCGCTCGGCGGGAGCACGGTCACGGCCGTCGGGGTGGCACCCGGCGAGGCACAGGTCACAATTCGAGCCCGCGACCCCGGGGGCCAACAAGCGCGGCAGACGTTCAACGTCCTCGTGCCGGTGCCGCGTACGGCGGATCACGCCGCCCTCGAGGCGGTCTACGCCGCCCTGGGCGGGCCGGACTGGACCAACAACGACAACTGGCTCAGCGGCCGTTCGCTCGACACCTGGCACGGAATCGAGGTGGACGGCGACGGGCGGGTCGCGGAGCTCGATCTCGAATTCAACGGGCTCGAAGGGACCCTGCCGCCGGAACTGGGCGATCTTTCGGGCCTGTGGTCGCTGAACCTGTCCCGGAATGCGCTGACGGGAGGCATCCCGGCCGAACTCGGTCGACTCTCGGCGCTCGGCTCGCTCGAACTGAACGCCAACGGACTGACGGGACCCATCCCCTCCCACCTCGGCGACCTGAGGCGCCTGTGGACGCTGGATCTCAGCCGCAACCAGTTCGAGGGGCCCATCCCGAAGGAGCTCGGCAGCCTTGGGGGACTGCAGCGCCTGGACCTGAGCCACAACCGACTCGGGGGTCGGATCCCACCTGAACTGGGCGGCCTGGTCCGGCTGTGGCAGCTCATCCTCCGTCGCAACGCCCTCACCGGACCGATGCCGGAAGAGTTCGGGCGTCTGGAGGACCTGGTCGTTCTCAATCTGTCGGAGAACGCCGGGCTGTCCGGTCCTCTACCGGCGTCTTTGGCGTCGCTCTACACCCTCCGTGAACTTCATCTGGGTGGCACGGCCCTATGCGCGCCCTCCGACCCGGCGTTCGCGGACTGGCTGGAGCGGATGGGCAGATATCGCGTCTCCCCCTGCGGGCACGAGGCCGCCGTCCTCCTGTCCCAAGCCGTCCAATCCTCCCGGTTTCCCGTGCCGCTCGTCGCCGGCGACTCCGCCCTCCTGCGCGTTTTCCTGACGGCGCCCGAAGGTTCGGCCGTCGATTTCCCACGCGTCCGGGCCCGGTTCTACGTGCACGACTCGGAGGTTCACGTCGCCGACATTCCCGCACAGGCGAACCCCGTACCGGTCGAGGTCGAGGAGGGTTCGCTGGAGGCATCGGGCAACGCCGTCATCCCGGGGCGGGTCATACAGCCGGGTCTCGAAGTCGTGGTCGAGACGGACCCGGACGGGACGCTGGACACGGCGCTCGGGCTCACGCGGCGCATCCCCGAAGCAGGCCGCCTCCCGGTGGACGTTCGGCGGATGCCCACGTTCGATCTCACGGTGGTGCCGTTCGTGTACAGTCCGAGTCCGGACCGGTCGATCGTGGACCTCGTCCAGAGCCTCACTCCGGAGCACGAACTCCTCTGGGACACACGTACGCTCCTGCCGATCGGGGATTTCCAACTCACGGCGCACGAGCCCGTGATGACCTCCTCGAACAACCAGGGCGCGCTGATCGGCGAGACGGCCGCGATTCGTGCCGCGGAGGGCGGGACCCGACATTACATGGGGACGATGGCGAACAGCGACGGGGGCGGCCTGGGTCAACTCGGCGGATTCGTGTCGTTCTCGGATCCTCGTGCGGACATCATCGCGCACGAATTCGGGCACAACATGAGCCTGAGCCACGCCCCGTGTAACGCATACGGCGTCGATCCCTGGTATCCCGTATCCGGTGGCCTGATCGGCGCGTGGGGCTACGACTTCCGCGACGGCGGGTCGCTTGTGTCTCCGGATATGCCGGACATCATGGGGTACTGCGATCCCCACTGGATCGGGGACTACCACTTCTTCAACGCGATGCGGCATCGTTTCCGGACGGAGCGTGACGAGGCCTCGGCCGACGCGGTGTCGGCCGATGGACAACCGACGCTCCTCCTCTGGGGAGGCGTTGACGAGCGAGGGACCCCCTACCTGGAGCCGGCGTTCGTACTCGATGCCCCACCGGCCCTGCCTCCGTCAGACGGCGCGTATCGGATCCAGGGGAGGTCGGCGACGGGCCGGGAACTGTTCGAGCTGGGCTTCGAGATGCCGCTGATCCGCGACGGAGGCGGCGCGTCGAGCTTCGCCTTCGCGCTGCCGGTCCAGTCCGGTTGGGCCGACGCGCTGACCAGCCTCACCCTCTCCGGTCCCGGCGGCTCGGTCACGCTGGATCGGGAGAGCGACCGCCCCGCGGCACTCGTGCGCGACCCCGTGACCCGGCGCGTGCGCGCCCTCCTCCGTGACCTTCCCTCCGCCCCGCTGGCCGGAGCCGTCGATGAAGTACTGTCCCTGGACTCCGGGCTGGAAGTGCTGGTCAGCCGCGGAATCCCCGACGCGGCGGACTGGCACCGATAGGCCGCCCGATCAGTTAGTTCCCCTCGCGGTCCCGAAGGTCGGCGAGGCCGCGGATATCGATCGCGTCGCGCAGGTCGTGGAGTTCGTCGATCGTGACGTCGTCGCCTTCCAGCGCCACGAGGAAACGACCCTCCACGAACCAGGCGAACTCCGCTTCCCCGCGATCTCCCCGCTGGCGTTCGAATGACTCGATCGCGGGGTAGCCCGCGTATTCGCTCGTCCGCGCCCACCCGCGGTCGCTCTCCTCATCAACCTCAATGTCCAGCCACTCGGCTAAGCCATCCAACCCCACCGCCGGCAGGGCTCCCGTATCCACGATGGCGACTTCGACCTCGGCGCCGCTCGCCGCCTCGTACTCGGCCTCGACCGCGGACACCCGGATCCCGAAGGCCCCGCCGGAACCGCCGTCGCGCGACATGCGCCGGAAATCGCCGACAGCATCGGGCAGGAAAGGGTAGAACTCACGGAAGTTGAGCGGATGCGCGACCCTCCTGCCGGCCTCCAGGTCTTCGGCCAACTCGGTCATCGCCTCGCCGATGTCTTCCACGGCATCCGACAGGCTCCGGGCGAATTCTTCCGCCGCCGCGCTGAAGTCCTCTCGCGCCTCCTCTGCCTCGCCGCGGGCGCTGCTGTCTTCGATGACGATGCAGCCCGTCGACATCAGGCCGCCGAACAGGGCCCCCGCGAGGGCGGTCCGCGGCGAAAGGCGACGGTGAGAATGACGATTCCGGAACATTTCTTCCTCCAGACAACTGGCGCTGCATTCGTGTGGCCAGCGCGGCCGCGAGTGGTCGCAGCCGCCCGGGGCCCCGCTGCTGAATCGCCCGGGGGGCCTGTGCCCGTCTACGCACGCCGCGGGAAGGAAGTGTCAGCAGAGATCGTGGCGAGTGTAGCGTGGCCGTTGACCACCGACCCTGCGTAGGTCGATGGTGTTCCGATGAACAGTCCCACGCCCCTCGCCGGTCTGCCGGAGGCGCGCATCGAGGCGCTGGCGCGCGATGACAAGTGGTTCCTCGGCGGACTGGACGGCGTGGTGTGGGCGCCGCCGTTCCCGCGGTGGCTGAACCGGCCCGGTTTCTGGGATCCGGCTCACGTGCTGCAGCATGAGATCGGCCCGGGGTTCTCGGTGGCGCTCCTGCGCCCGGACGGCTCCGAAAGCCCGCTCCTTCAATCGACCCTGCGCCGGGGCGATGGCGCGTTGACGGCCCGCAGGTGGCGGCCCGGCCGAGTGGTCGCGGCGTGGATGGATGCGCTGGGGTCCATCGTCGAGGAGCGTCGTCAGGTGCTGCCGGGCGGAGTCCTCGAATCCTCCTGGTACCTCCCCCGCGAACTCGAGGGCCATCTCGTCGGCTTCACCGCGCAGCCCGCCGATGCGACGGACGGGGCGGAACCCACGGCCCGCGGCGTCGGCTGGACTCGGACCGTCACGGACCGGCGCGGCCAGGAACTGGTCCTCCGGATGGAACTCGCCGGCTCCGCTTCGCCCGCGTGGCGGCGCATCGTGGCATCCGAGGGAAACGCGGCGCCGGGCTGGGATCTCTCGCCCTTCGCGGAAGAGGGCGGCGGCGCGGAGAACCGCGCTGCGGCGGGCGTGGCTCCCGACGCCGCACCCGGTGCGGCCCCCGACCTGAACGGCGTGGCGGACGCCGCGCCTGACGCGGGCCGTCACGGGTGGACCTGGATTGCGGTCGCCCTCCCGCTGGCGCGGACCGACGACGCCGAACCGCCGGCCTTCCGGCTGACGCTCCGCCTCCGCGACGCCGGAGCCGGGCATTCGGCGCCGACACCCGCGAAGCCCGCTCGCGACGAGGCCATGGCGGACGAAGCGCCGGCCAGCGAGGCATCGGCGGTCTCCGCGTGGGAGTCCTTTTTCGGCGGGTTTCCCCATTTCCAGTGCGGAGATCCGTATCTCGAACGCACCTTCGACTACCGCATCTACGGTCTCGGCCTGAACCGGATCGAGGGTTCATGGGGCCCGGTGCGGCACCCCGCCATCGCCGAGGGCCCGGAGTACTTCCACGTGCCGATCGCCTACAGCGCGCAGTGCCACATGATGGAGATGAGGTGGCGGAGGGGGGGGCGAGAGGCTTGGGGGTCGGTCCTGAACTTCGTCGACAACCAGAAGCCCGACGGCTCATTCCACGGGCGCCTCTATCCGGAACGCCTCGTGGGGACCGACTTCTACCACGCCAACTGGGGCGACGCGCTGCTCGCGGTCGACGACATGCACCCCGATCCGGAAGCACTGGCCCGCTGCTATGGCGGACTGTCACGCTACGCCCGCTGGCTGGTGGCGGCTCGCGATCCCGAGGGGTCGGGGATGTTCACCGTCACGAACCACTTCGAGACGGGACAGGAGTACATGTCGCGCTACATGGCGGTGGACGAGGAGGCCGACGTGGCGGGGTGGCGTCCCGGCCTCCGGCTCAAGGGGATCGACGTCACGGTGTATGCGCACCAGTTGTTCCGCGCCCTCGCCTCCGTGGCCCGACGCCTCGACTGTTTGGAGGAGGAGGCAGAGTGGTTGGGGCTCGCGGCCCGCTCCTGGAGGGCGATCGACGAGCGCATGTGGTCGCCGGAGGCCCGGCTGTTCACCGATGTGGACGGGCGCACCGGCAAACGCACGGGCGTGAAGGCGGCGGTGGGGTTCTACCCGCTGCTCACCGGACGGGTGGACGGCGGACGGCTGGCCGCCCTGCTCGACCACCTCGAAGACCCCGGGACGTTCGGGACGCGCTTTCCCCTGCCCTCATCCAGCGTGGACGACCCGCGGTTTTCGGCGGAGGGCATCTGGCGCGGGAAGCGCCGCAACTGCCCGTGGAACGGACGGGTCTGGCCGATGACGACGAGCCATGTGATCGAGGGGCTGTTGCGCTGCTGGCGTGGCGGGAGCGACCGGGCCGGCGCGCTGGCTGCCGACATGCTCCGCCGCTTCACGCGCATGATGTTCACCGACGGGGATTCGTCCCGCCCCAACTGTTTCGAGCACTACAACCCGCACACGGGCCGCGCGTGCCACTTCCGGGGCATCGACGACTACCAGCACTCCTGGATCCTCGATCTGTTGGCGCGCGGCTTCGCGGGGCTCCACGTGGACGCGTCGGGCGTCGAGGTGCGGCCGCTCCCCTCTGGTCCCAACCGCGTGTCGCTGGGGCCGGTGTTCGCGCGGGGCCGGGAACTGGGCGTCGAGGTGGAGCCCGGGCGGGTGAGCGTGGAGGTGGACGGCGAGCGGTTCGATGGGCCGCGGGCTGCGGCGCTGCGCGTGCCGTGGGGGCCGTGACCCGCGCGGCGCAGGGCGTCGAGTTGCGCGGCGTTGAGAAGCGCTACGGCGAGGTCGTCGCTGTTCGGGCGCTGGATCTCGAGGTCCGGCCCGGGGAGTTGATCGTGCTGGTGGGCCCCTCGGGGTGCGGCAAGAGCACGCTCCTGCGCCTCATCGCGGGGCTTGTCGTACCCACTGCGGGGGAGGTGTGGATCGGGGGGCGGCGCGCGGACGACGTCGAGCCGGGCGCCCGGGACGTGGCCATGGTGTTTCAGAGCTACGCGCTCTACCCCCACATGACCGTGGCCGGAAACCTGGGCTTCGGCCTGCGGGTCCGGGGCACGCCGCGCGGCGAGATCGAGCGTCGCGTCGGGCAGGCGGCCGCCGTGCTTGGACTCGCCGAACTGCTGTCGCGGAAACCCGGCGAGCTTTCCGGCGGGCAGCGTCAGCGGGTGGCGCTTGGGCGCGCCATGGTTCGCGATCCGGGCGTATTCCTGTTCGACGAACCGCTCTCGAACCTGGATGCGGAACTGCGGCTTCGGACACGGGACGAGATCGCCGCTCTGCACCGGCGCCTCGGCACGACGATGATCTTCGTGACGCACGACCAGGTGGAGGCGCTGTCGCTGGGTCAGCGGGTCGCGGTCATGGATCGGGGCCGGCTTCAGCAGGTGGGCACGCCGGATGAGGTCTACCGCCAGCCAGCCAACCTGTTCGTGGCCGGCTTCGTGGGGTCGCCTCCGATCAACCGCATCTCTCTGGTCCGCGACGAAGGAGGGTGCCTCGCGGGCGGTCCGTTTGCACTGCACGCCCCTTCGGGCCTCGACCAGGCTACGCTCGGGGTTCGTCCGGAAGACCTCGCGGTGGCCCCCGCTCCGAGTGTTGACTCGACCGAGGCCGGCGACTTCCCGGCGACCGTGCTTCGCGTGGAGGCGCTGGGTAGCGAGCAGCGCGTGCACCTGGACGGCCCGGGCGACGCGGCCTGGGTGGTGCGCGCATCTCCCGGCCTGCGGGTGGCCCCCGGTGACGGTGTGAACGTCTACGTCGCATGGGAGCGCAGCCACGTTTTCGGCGCGGATGGCCGCCGCGAAGCGGCCGCCCCGCGGCCGATGCGCCAGCGGGGCGCGCGATGACGCGCCATCGTCCGCAACGGCGCCGGCCCCTCCGGGCTGCCACCGGCTGGACCGGCGTCGCCCTCGCCCCGCTCGCCCTCGCGGCGGCCGCATGCGGTCCGGGGGAGTCGGGCACGACGTTGCGCGTGGCCCTCTGGGCCGGCGGCCACGAACTCGAGATCGAGCGGCAGGTGGCCGACCGCTACGAGGCCCTGCGCCCCGGCGTGCGGGTCGTGCTCGAATCGGCCCCCAACGGATACGAGGAGCGGTTGCTGACCTCGATCGCGGCGGGGCGTCCGCCCGACGTCTATCTCATGGACTCGCCCGACATCCCCACGTTCGTGGAGCGGGGGCTGGCGCTGGATCTCGCGCCGTACCGGGAAGTGCTCGGCTTTCGGCCGGACAGCGTGTTCGGGCAGGTGGCGGAGGCGTTTCAGCGCGGGGCATCCCTCTTCGCGCTGCCGAAGGACTTCACGCCGATGGTCCTGTATGCGAATCGCGGCGCGCTCGCCGCCGCGGGCGTCGAGCACCTTCTGCCGGCTGCGCCGTCCCCCATCGCGCGGTCGACCGCCGTACGGCCGGTCGGCTGGACCTGGGAGGACTTCCGACGCGCCGCCGAGGCCGTCGTCGCGGACACCGACCTGGACGGCCGCAAGGACGTGTTCGGGTTCGATTTTCCGCGCAACCTGTACCAGTGGGTCCCGTTCGTGTGGTCGGCGGGCGGCGACATCCTGGCGCCCGGCGGGAACGGGGCGGCGGGTTACCTGGACGGGGCGGAAGCGCTGGAGGCCTACCGCTTCCTCACATCTCTGGCGGAGGACGGCCTCACGCCGGGGGCGCAATTCGTGCAGCAGGGCGACCCCGCACGCGAGGCGCGCTTCGCATCGGGCGGCCAGGCGTTCCTGCTGTCGGGTCACTGGACACTCCCCGTGTTCCGCGATCTGGTGGATTCGGGCGCCCTGGATCTGGCCATCGTCCCCATTCCGCATCACCCGTCGCGGGCTGCAGCGACGAGCGTGCTGTACGCGTCGGGGTGGGCCGTGCCGCCCAACGCGCCGAACCTGCGCCGAGCCATCGACCTGGCCGGTTTTCTCGCCTCGCCCGAGGCGCAACGGATCCGGGCCCGGTCGGGGCTCGCCATTCCCTCGCGGATGGATGTGGCGGCGGAGATCGCCGCGGCGGACGACACCGGGGTCGAGGACGCGTTCATCGCGCTGGTGGAGGGCGCGCGAATGACGTGGGGCGCCCGCGTGCGCGACTTCTCCCGCATCGAGGCGCTGGCGGTGGAGATCATGGACCGGCGGCTTGTGCGGAGAGAACCCCTCTCATCGAGCGCCTCGGATGTGGCCCGTCGCATCGACGCGGAGTTCGACTGGTGACCGGTGTTCGGCAGCCTGTTCTCGACGCCCTCGCCGCGGTCGCTCTCGTCGTCGGCCTCGGGTTGGTCCTGGCTGTGGCCGCAGGGCGAGTGGAGGGCGCGCGGGCCGACGCGGCGGATGCCGAGGCGCGCATGGCGGCCGCGCTCTGGGAGGCGGAGGGGGGCGGCGCCCCGGCCGTGGCCGAGCTGCTCGGCGAACGGGCGATGATCCTGGAGGCGGACATGGGCAGCGCCGTTGCGGGGGCGTACGCCTACGAGGCCGGCGCGCTCGACCCTGCTGTCAGGGTCGCGGTCGCGCCACGTCGCACCGGCGGCCCATGGGGCGCGTTCCCCACCGGCGCCACCGCTATCGCGCTGGCGGGCGTCGCACTCATCTCGGGCTGGGCCGCGACCCGGCGCCGCGGCCCGGCGCGCGAGCGCTACCCGGCGGGCATCGCCCTCCTCGCCCTCGGCTGCATCGCCCTGACCGCAGTGGCCGCGGGGCGCTGGGCGGATCGCGAACTCCGGGCGCTGAGCGTCGCCTCGGTGACCCAGGGTGCGCGCGCCGTCGAGCTCGCCCTTGCGACCGGCGCGGGTCCGGCCGACGCGGCCCGGGTCGCCCGCCTCCCGTGGGCCGAAGACGGCGCGCTGGAAGCGGATGACGAGCAGTGGACGATGCCGGCCGACATCGCGGCGGCGATCGCCACCTCGCCCGACCGGGCCGCTGCGACGCCCGGCGACACGCACACCGGCACGCCATACAGGGTGGAGGCGGGTGGCGCCACGTGGCACGCGGCCCGTGCCGCCGACATCCACGTCGCGCTCCTCGGATACGAGCGCACCGCCTCGCCCGCCCTTCCGCTGACGGCGGCGGGCGGGCTCGCCGCCCTGCTCGTGGGGCTGGTCCTCCACCTCGTACAACTCGCGGCCCGCCCCCGCGCGCTGCGCCGAACCCTGGCGGCGTGGGGTCTCCTCGCGCCCGCCGCGGCTCTCATCCTCGCGTTCACGCTGGGGCCGCTCCTCTTCTCCCTGTGGATCTCGCTGCACGAGTGGCGCCTCATCGACCCGGCGCCCCTCTTCCTCGGACTCGGCAACTACACGGGGCTGCTCACGGACCGCGAGTGGTGGGGGGCGATCGGCAACACGGCGCTCTTCACCCTGCACGTGCCCGCCGCGATGGTCATCGCCCTCTCTCTCGCGCTCCTCACCCGGGGGTCACGCCGCGCCATGCGCTGGGCACGGCTCGCCCTCTTCCTGCCCGGCATCACGAGCGTGGCGGCGATCGCGGTCGTGTGGAAGTGGTTGCTGAGCGACCGGTACGGACTGTTGAACCGGGGTCTGGAGGGCGTGGGCATCGCGTCCGTCCCATGGCTCACCTCGCCCGATAACGCGCTCCTCAGCCTGATGATCATCGGCATCTGGATGGTCGTGGGCTATCAGATGGTCATCTTCCAGGCGGGCCTCGCCGCCATCCCGCGCGACTGGTACGACGCGGCCCGGGTCGACGGGGCCGGACCGTGGCAGCGTTTCCGCCACGTCACCCTGCCCGGCCTGCGCCACACCCTGTTCTTCGTGCTCGTCACGTCGGTCATCGGGTCCTTCCAGGTGTTCGGACTCGTCTATGTGATGACGGAGGGCGGTCCGCTGGGCGCCACGAACGTCGCGGTCTACCACATCTACCGGGAGGCGTGGGAGTTCCTCCAGTTCGGCAACGCGGCCGCCATGAGCTGGCTGCTGTTCGCCGTCGTGTTCGCCGCCACCTGGCTGCACTTCCGCTTCCTGGATGCGCGGCGGGCACATGCCTGAACGGGCGATCGCGTCCCGGACCGCGCGCGGGCTCCTGCTGGCCGTCGCCTGCCTCGTAATGGCGGTACCCTTCGTGTGGATGGCCCTCACGAGCCTCATGGGACAGCTCGAGGTGTTCTCCGGCGGGGGCCTCCTGCCGCAACCGCCGCGCTGGTCGAACTATCCGGAGGCGCTCACCGTCCAGCCCTTCGGGCGCTACTTCCTCAACTCGTTCGTATTCGCGACCGCCGTGGCGGCGGGCCAGGTCGCGACTTCGGCCACGGCCGGATACGCCTTCGCCCGCCTCGACTTCCCCGGACGGGACGGGCTCTTCATGCTCTTCCTGTCGACGATGATGGTGCCGGCAGTCGTCGTCCTCATCCCCCGCTTCCTCGTGATCGAGTCCCTCGGCTGGATCGACACCTACCAGGGGCTCATCTCCACCGAACTCGTCTCGGTGTGGGGCATCTTCCTCATGCGACAGTACTTTCGGACCGTCCCGCGGGAACTGGAGGATGCCGCGCGCGTCGACGGGGCCGGACGCCTGCGCATCTTCTGGAGCGTCGCCCTGCCGCTCGCCAAGCCCGCCGTGGCCACCCTCGCGCTGTTCGCGTTCGTCGACGCGTGGAAGAACCTGCTGTGGCCGCTCCTCGTCACGCGGTCCATGGAGATGCGGGTCGTCGAGGTGGGGATCGCCGCCTTCCACTCGACCTACGAGATCAACTGGCCCTACCAGATGGCGGCCGGCGTCGCCGCCGTGCTCCCGATCGCACTCCTGTTCCTGTTCACACAGCGGTATTTCGTCCGCGGGATTCAGCTGGAGGGGATTCGCTAGCGTGGCACGCCGGGATCCGCGGGGTCCCCGCATGATGCGGGTCGGGGCACTCGAGGCGCACCGCTGGGCCGGGCTGGTGTTTGCGGCCGGACCCGACGACGGGATCGGCCTGCGCCTCGTCTTCACCACGCCCGGTGGGCGGCGACGGGCGTTGGAAGACTGGTACTGGATGGTCTCCCGGGTCGGTCCCCACGCGCCGGATGGATCGTATGCGCGCATGGAGTTCGACCTTGCCGCCGAGCCTTCCCCGGCCTCCCGTCCGCGCGAGAGCACGCTCGTCCTGGAATGGTCGCGCCGCGATGATGCCGTGGCACTGCGGGCGGTGGCACGGGCGCCGGGCCGGTTGGAGTTGACGGGCGACGATCCGTGGGGGTGGAAGGCGCGGTGGGAGGAGGCGTCCGATGGCTGGCGCGCGGCGGTCGGGAGCGTGGAGATCGCCGCCGCTTTCGGGCCTCGTGCGGGGGCCCGCGTGGCCACCGTAGTCGCCTGGGAGCCGAGGGCAACGCCGTCCGGATCCAGCGCCGCCCCGGACCGCGCCCAACGCCTCCTTCCCGGACTGGACGGCTGGATCGACGACGCGCGCGCCGACTGGGATCATCGCCATCCCCGTTCGTCCGGGGCCGCGGAGGGACTCGTCGAAGCCGTCACGGACAATCTGATGTGGACCGTCCTCCTCCAACCGGAAACCGGACGCCTCTATGCACCCGCCGGACGCCGCTGGATCTTCCCGAAGCCCGCGGATGAGGGGCCGCGGGACAGCAGTCCGGCGGGCGGCACACCGCTGGCCGTGTCGGGCGACGCCGGACCGACGGACAGCACGCGCGAGCGCACGCCGGCACCCGACGACTGGACGGTGTTCGGGTGGGACTCCTTCTTCAACGCCCTCGCGCTCGCCACGGCGTCGGGACGGCTGGCGTGGGACGTCCTCCTCGCCGGGCTCGAGTCGCGCTACCCGAACGGGAACGTGCCCAACTGGAGGAGCCGGCGCGGCGGCACGCCCGACCGCTCCCAACCCCCGGTCGGATCTTTCGCGGCGCTGAAGCTCCATCTCATCTGTCCTGACAAGGATTCGCTGGCAGCGGCGTGGCCCGGACTCCATGCATGGAACGACTGGTGGGTGGCCGACAAGCGCGGGCGTCCCCGCAGGGAGGGCCTCACGCCGGGACTGCTGGCATGGGGTTCGGATACGGCGCTGGTTCCGGCGCACGAGCAGCTCCCGGAGTGGGAAGTCGGCGCGAGCGGCCACCAGCGGGCGGCGTGGGAATCGGGTCAGGACGATCTGCCGCTGTGGGAGGAGGCGGAATGGGATCCTCGGCGGGAGGTGCTCGCCATATCCGCCGTCGATCTGTGCAGCTACCGCGCCCTGGACCTGGAGTGCCTGTCGCGGATCGCCCGCATCCTGGGCGACCCGGCGACTGCGGATCGGCTGGACGCGGAGCGCCGCCGCCTCGTCGAGACCATGAACCGGGTGCTGTGGTCCCCGGACGCGGGGCTCTATCTGGACGAATTGCCCGGGGGCCACTCGAAGCGCGTGGCGGCGTCGAACTTCCTTCCGTTGATCGCCGGTGTGCCGTCGGCGCGGCGGGCGCGGCGAATGGTCGGCGTGCTGCGCGATCCGGCGCGGTTCCGGGGAGAGTGGGTGCTGCCCACGATCTCGCGCGACGACCCCGCGTTCGACGACCAGCAGTACTGGCGGGGTTCCATCTGGCCCCCGATGAACTACCTCGTGCTGCAGGGACTGCGGCGCTACGGGTTCGACGAACTCGCCGGCGAGCTGGCGTGGAAGGGGGCGCTCATGTTCCTGGACGACCATCGGCGCACGGGCTTCTGCCGCGAGAACTTCGACGCGCGCAGCGGCCGGGGGCGGGGGCATCGCTTCCAGAGCTGGGGCCCGCTCTTCGCGCTGGGCGCGATCGAGGAGTTCGTCGACGCCTGCCCCTGGCGCGGCGTCCGCATCGGCTCCCGCCTGCCCCCATTCGTCTCCCGAGCGATCGGACGGGACGCCGGCGCACAGGCTGCCACCGGGGCCCGCATCGAGGGGCTCCGCGTGGCGGGGCGCGAGCGGACGGTCGAACTGTCGGGGTGAGGGGTGCGAGTGTCGTGTCCGACATCGCCGAGCGCCGGTGCCTGGCACGGGCGCTGACCGGCAGGCCGTCGACCGGCGGGCCGTTGACCCGCGAGCCGTGCGGTTCGATGGTGTCCCGATGAATGCCCCCTCGCCCCATCCGGAACGGCCGACGCTCGTGATCCTCGCCGCCGGGCGATCCACCCGGTTCGGCCGCCCGAAGCAGCTCGAGCCCCTGGGGCCGGGCGGCGCATCGCTGCCCGAATACGCGGTGTACGACGCCCTGCGCGCCGGCTTCGGCAGCTTCGTGTTCGTGGTGCGGTCGAGTCAGCGCGATGAGTTCGATGCGCGGCTGGACCCGCTGCGAACCGCGGGCGTCCAACTCGCATTCGCCTGCCAGCGCCTGGCGCACGCCGACCTCGTGCCCCTGCCGGCCGCGGGGCGCGTACGGCCCTGGGGAACGGGATTCGCCGTGCTGGCCGCGGCGGCCGCCCTGCCCCGCCGCGGGCCGTTCGCCGTCTGCAACGCGGACGATTTCTACGGGCGGGCCGCTTACGAGAGCCTGGCCGGCGCTCTTACAGCTCCGCCCCCCGGCGTCGAGGCCTTCGCGGTCACCTACCCCCTGGCCGACACTCTCTCGACGGCTGGCGGCGTGTCGCGCGGCCTCTGCGAAGCGCGACCCGACGGCACGCTGCTCCGCATGACCGAGGGGCTGGAGCTGCGCCTGGAGGATCCGGCGGGAACCCGTCCCGGCACCGCAGCCGCCCGACCCGCCGTCGTCGGGCGCACCTCCGCTTCGATCCCGATCCGCGTCGAGGCAGATAGCCCGGCGAGCGTGGGCCTGTGGGGGTTCTTCCCCGAAATCGTTCCCCTGCTCGAGGGACGCTTCCGGGCCTTCCACGCCGCCTCCCCGGGGGCGGACGACGAGTTCTACCTCTCCGAGACCGTGAGCGCTCTGACCGTCGCCGGACGGGCGCGCTGCGGACTGCTCGGCGCGAACGGAGGCTGGATGGGGCTCACCTTTCCCGACGACCGCGAGGGCGCCGCGGCCTTGCTCCGGGAATTGACCGAGGCCGGGGCGTATCCCGCCGATCTGTGGACCACGCCGGTTCGCTCGGAGCGGATTCGGAGCGAACCCGCTTCGCCCGCGCTCATCCGGCAGGCCCCGCGCCGCGGGGTCGCATCCGCGCCCGGGCGCATCAACCTCATCGGCGAGCACATCGACTACTGCGGCCTCTCTGTGCTGCCCATGGCGCTCGAACGGAACGTCAGCGTGGACTTCGAGGTGCTGCCCCGGCCGGCAGTCGAACTCGAGGGCGATTTCGACCATGGCCCCTTCGGCTTTCGCCTGGACCGCCCGATCGAACCTGCACCCCAGGGCCACTGGTCGAACTATGTGAGGGCCGCCGCCAGGGGACTGCTGGACCACGGCGTGGAGCTGAAGCGAGGCATCGGGGGAACGGTCACCGGCACGGTGCCCGTGGCGGAGGGGCTGTCGTCCTCGTCCGCCCTGGTTGTAGCGTCGGCGCTGGCCCTGTTGCACGCCAACGAAGAGGAGATCGAGGCGCTGGAACTGGCGGCGCTCCTGGCGCGCGCCGAGCGATACGTCGGGGTCGAGGGTGGCGGGATGGATCAGGCCGCATCTCTCTCGGGGGTGAAGGGGCGGGCGCTGCGGATCGATTTCGGACCGCTGCGCGTGACGCCGGTGCCGGTGCCGGAAGAGTGGCGATGGATCGTCGCCTCGTCGCTCAAGCGCGCGGAAAAGGCTGGGGAGGTACGCCAGTTGTACAACGAGCGGCGGGCCCAGTGCGCGGAAGCCCTCGAGCGGCTTGGCCGGACATCCTGGCCGGAGGTGGTGGAGGCGGAGGAGGACGACTTCGCGTCCATCCTGGCCGGGGCGCGGCCTGCCCTGCCTCTCACCCTGTTGAGACGCTTTCGCCACGTAGCGACGGAGGGTCGCCGGGTGATCGAGGCCGAGCGCGCCCTTCGCCGGGAGCATATGGCCGCGTTCGGCAGGCTGATGAACGCATCGCACGCCAGCCTGCGCGATGACTTCAGCGTGAGCACGCCGGCGCTGGACGAGATCGTGGGCGTGGCCGTCGACGCGGGCGCGGCGGGCGCGCGGCTCACGGGCGCGGGATTCGGCGGCTGCGCGGTCGCGCTCTGCCACGCGAGCCGGGCCAAGGGTGTGGTCGAGGCACTGATCGATCGCTTCTACGCGCCCCGCGGCGGCGTCGGCCGCCGCGCGCTGTTCGTGGCCGAACCCTCTGACGGAGCCTCGGTGACCGAGAAAGGGGACGTGACATGTGGCGACTGATGGCTTGGCGCACGCGGAACACGGCACTCCGGGCCGCCGTCCTGTACTCGGCGCTGACCGCCGCCTCGTGCGCCCCCGCCGGACCCCGTGCCCGGATCTCCGAGGAGGTGCGCGTCATCGACACCTATCCGTTCTCGGATCCGAACCCAGTGCCGATCCTCGCCACCGACCGCAGGCTGTACCCCTACCACACGTTCGAGGGATACGCGGCGACGTCGGAGCCCAGGGAGTGGAAGGTCGTGACGATGGAGAACGACCTCATCGAGGTCTTCGTCCTTCCCGAGATGGGCGGCAAGGTGTGGGGGGCCGTGGTCAAGGCGACCGGGCACGAGTTCATCTATCGGAACGAAGTGATGAAGTTCCGCGAGATCGCGCTGCGCGGTCCGTGGACATCGGGCGGTCTCGAGTTCAACTTCGGCGTCATCGGGCACACGCCGGCCACCGCGACCCCCGTCGACTACCTCGTGCGGGAGAACGCGGACGGCAGCGTGAGCACGATCGTCGGCGCCACCGACCTCCCGGCGCGGACGCCGTGGCGGGTCGAGATCCGGCTTCCGGCGGACCGGGCCGCCTTCGAGACGCGCGTCCTGTGGCATAACCCGACCCCGCTGGAGCAGCCCTACTACAACTGGATGACGGCCGCGGCCTTCGCCCGGGACGATCTGGAGCTGTTCGTGCCGGGGGACGCCTATCTGGAGCACTCCGGCCAGGAGCGTCCCTGGCCCGTGGACGAAGAGGGACGCTTCCTTCCCCTCTACCGCAACAACGCGTTCGACGGACACAAGTCCTACCACGTCGTCGGGGCGCTGAACGACTTCTTCGGCGGCTACTACCACGACGCGGACTACGGCTGGGGGCACTGGGCACCTCACGAAGAGATGCCGGGGCGCAAGATGTGGCTGTGGGCGCTGTCCCGCGCGGGCGGCATCTGGGAGGACCTGCTCACCGATACGGACGGCCAGTACGTTGAATTCCAGGCGGGGCGGCTGCACGTGCAGTATTCGCCGGGAGCGCACCGCAACCCCATCTCACAGGGCGGGTTCGATCCACTATCGGCCAACCGCTGGACCGAGTGGTGGTTCCCGCTCGAAGGCACGGGGGGCCTCACCGACGCCTCCGCCCACGGCGCCATGCACGTCGAGCGGGCGGACGGTCGCCTGCGGGTGGCCGTGCATGCCTTCGGGACCGCGGCCGACACGGTGAAGGTGTGGTCCGGCGACGAACAGGTCGCCGCACGGGCGGTGGCCCTGGGGGCGCTCGACCCCGTGACCGTCGAGTTCGACGTCGCGCCCGAGCGTCCGTGGCGGATCGCGCTACCCGGCCTCGGGCTGGAGGGCTGCTCGAACGCGGACGAACCCGGTCTGGTCGGCGTGTGCGGTTTCGGGGGCGACCCCTCCGTGTCACGGCCGTTTGCGACGAACGCCGAGGCGTGGGACGCCCTGCCGGAGACCGATCGCCTGGTATTCGAGGCGAGAGAACTGACGCGCGGCCGCCGCTACGCCGAAGCGGGGGTGCTCTACGAACGGGCGCGGGCGGCCGAGCCGTGGAACCGGGACGCCCTGCTGGGGCTGGGGACGCTGGCGCTGAGGTCTGCCCGCTACCAAGAGGGCCTCGCCCACGCGCGGCGCGTCCTCCGGCTCGACACGTACGATCCGGAGGCGAACTTCCTCGCCGGCAACCTGTACCTCGCCCTGGGGCGCCGCGCGGATGCGCTGGACTCGTTCGGCTGGGCCTCCCGGTCCATCGGTTTCCGGGCCGCGGCGCGCGTGCGGCTGGCGGAGCTGGCGCTCGATGCAGGGGACATGGCAGAGGCACGCCGTCACGCCGGGTTGGCGCTCGACCACGACCGCGTGAGTATTCCGGCGCGCGAAGTGCTGGCCATCGCGGCGCGCCTGGAAGGGGACGAGACCGGCGCTTCGCGGGTGCTGGCGGAATTGCTCGAACTCGACCCCCTGAACCACTTCGCGTTGGCCGAGCGATACCTCGCGGCGCGGGGTGAAGGATCCGACGCCGCGCAGGATGCGGGCGGGCCCGAGGCGGCCCGCCTCGCCGCGTCGATGCGGGGCGAGTATCCGGAGCAGACGCTGCTGGAACTTGCCGTGGGCTACGCGAGCCGCGGGCTGCCCGGCGATGCCGCGCGCCTGCTGGAGTTGGCGGACGAAGTGGGCGCTGGCTCGGTAGCCGCGGCATGGCGCGCCTTCCTGACGGATGACACGGAACTGCTGCGGGCGGGGGCCGATCCCGCCTTTGCCTTCCCGTACCGCCCCGAGACCCTGCCGGTCCTGCGCTGGGCAGCCGCCGAGGACCCGCACTGGGCCTGGCGGTACCTGCTCGGCCTCAACCTGTGGGCGCTCGACCGGGACGCCGAGGCGGCCGACGTGTTGGCTTCCCTCGGAGACGAGCCCGACTACGGACCCGCCTACGCGGCGCGCGCCCACCTGACTCGGACCATGGGCGGCGACCCGGGGCCCGATTTCCGGCGCGCGGCAGAGGTGGATCCCGGTGACCGTCTCCTCCGCGTCTCCCTCGTCCGGCACCTGCAGGAATCGGGACGCTGGACCGAGGCGTTCGAGGCGTCCGGCCAGGGACGGGAACTCTTCCCGGACGATTTCAACCTCGACCTCCTCCACGTGCGGGGGCTTCTCCAGGCGGGAGACCACGGCGAGGCGATCCGGATTCTCGCGAACACCCACGTCCTCCCCTCGGAGAACTCCGGCGAGGCCCACCGGCTGTACGAGATCGCCCACGTCGGGGCCGCGCTGGATGAACTCGACGCCGGGAACCGCCCGGCGGCCCGTGGTCATCTGGAAGAGGCGCTGCTGTGGCCGGAATCGCTCGGCCAGGGGCGTCCCTTCGATCCCGACGACCGGCTTGTACGTTTCCTGTTCGACGCGGCGGCGGAGAGCCCCGATGGCGGACCCGTGCCCGGGGCCCTCGAGACCGCAACCATCGCCTCGTTGCGCGCCCGCATCGATGCCCTCGCCACCGCCGCGTCCCCGACCGCGATGATCGAGCAGGCGCTACTCCGCCGGGCCCTCGCCGCCGCGGGCCCGCTACACTAGTCGGCGGGCCGCGCCTCCGCCGCGGCGAGCGACATGCCCTCCTCCTCATCCACCCGCAGCAGGAGCAGGAACCCGGCGGCGAGAAACACGAGGATGGAGCCGATGGCCCAGCGGTGGCTGCCCGTGGCGCCCAGGATGAGACCGTAGGAGAGCGGCCCGGCCGCTGCGGAAAGCCGACCCGAGAAGGCGTAGAAGCCGAACAGTTCGCCCTGCTTGCTCTCGGGCACGAACGAACCGAGAAGGGCGCGGCTCCCCGCCTGGTTTGGCCCGACCATCAGCCCCAGGAGTATGGCCGCGGCCCAGAACATCGGGAGATCCCGCGCGGACCATGCCATGGCGATCGCCACCATCAGAAGCACGAGCGTGACCGCGATCGTTCGCTTCCCGCCGATCCGGTCCTGTACGAACCCGAAGCCGATCGCGCTCGCGCCGGCCGTAAGGTTCACGACGATGCCGAGGATGAGGAGGTCGGCCGTCTCCATCCCGAACTCGGCCCCGGCGAAGATCGCCGCCATGGCGAAGGCGGTTGCGAGCCCGTCGTTGTATACGAGACGCGCCACGAGGAGGCGGACGGCCTGGCGATAGCGCCTCAGGTCCCGCGCCGTGTCCGCGATGCGGCCGAAGCCCATGCGCACGTAGGTGCCGAGCGACGCGCGCCGGCGGGGCTGCCGCTCCCGAAGGAAGAGGAAGACCGGAATCGAGAACACGAGTAGCCAGCCGGCGGCGAGGAGGTTCGTGGACCGCACGTTCAGCCCCCCATCCTCCGGCAGCCAGCCGCTGACCATTCCCAGCGCCGGGACGAGGCAGAGGAGGCCGCCGAAATACCCCAGGCCCCAGCCCAGCCCGGATATTCGTCCCATGTTGTCTCGCGTCGAGATCTCGGGAAGGAACGCGTTGGCGAGCGACTGCATCGACTCGTAGGCGACGCTGGCCCCGATGAACACGAGCGCGGCGATCCACGCATCGCCCGGCCCCATGCGGAAGAGGCCCGCGGTGAGAACGACGCAGACCGCCGTGGCGATGAACAGAAACCGCTTCTTGAGGCCGCCGAAGTCCCCCATCGCGCCGACCACCGGCATGATGAGCGCGGTCGTGACCGCGGAGACGGTGACCGCGCGCGTCCACCAGACCCCCCCCAGGACGGGATCGGGAGCGATCGACCGGGCGTACCAGGCGGAGAAGATGAAGGTGACGATGATCGTCCCGAAGGCCGAGTGGGCGAAGTCGTACATCGCCCATGAGACGATCTCCCGGCGTGCGACGGGCGGCGTCTGTGGGGTCGGGTTCACTCGCGTCGGCCTTTCGAATCCGGCGGGGGACCGTTTCGAGGGCTGGCAGTCCCCACGGACTGCCAGGGTATCACGAGGAGTCCGCGTGACGCGACCCGTCCGGCTGCGCCCTCCGGTTTGTCGCGAGCGCGGGGCGCGGGGTAGGTTTTGCGGGAGAGTCGCCGTCGAAGCCGGCGTTCCCGGCGGCGTACCGCATGAAGCACACGAGACGGAAGATCTACATGTCCGAACAACCCGCTGCGAACACGGGATCCCACGTCAGCGAGGCCGAGGCCCGGAAGGTCGCCGAGGCCGCCCGCGAGACGGACTGGACGGGGCGGACCTTCGTCCGGAACCTCTTCCTCGGGAAGTTCCGGCTCGACGCGATCCACCCCTACCCCGACCCCGACGACTTCATCTCCGAGCGCGCCCGCGCGTGGACCGAGGACCTGCGGGTCTTCCTGCGCGACGAGGTGGATTCCGACGGCATTGACCGCGAAGGGAAGATCCCGCCCGAAGTGGTCCGGGAACTCGCCGAGCGCGGCGCCTTCGGCATCAAGGTGCCCGAGAAGTACGGCGGCCTCGGCTTCAACCAGACGGAGTACGCGAACGCGATGCGCGTCGTGGGGTCGGTGGACGGAAACATCGTCGCCCTCCTCTCCGCCCATCAGTCGATCGGCGTGGGACAGCCGCTCAAGATGTTCGGCACCGAAGCCCAGAAGGAGGCGTATTTCCCCCGCCTCGCCAAGGGGGCCGTCAGCGCTTTCGCGCTCACCGAGAACGACGTGGGTTCGGATCCGGCGCGCCTCACGACCTCCGCCGAGCGCACGGAGGACGGGTCTGCCTTCATCCTGAACGGCGAGAAGCTGTGGTGCACGAACGGCACCCTGGCCGAACTCTACGTCGTCATGGCACGGCACCCGGACACCGGGCGCATCTCCGCCTTCATCGTCGAGCGCGACTGGCCGGGCGTCGAGATCGTCAGGCGCTGCCACTTCATGGGGCTCAAGGCGCTCGAGAACGGGATCATCCGCTTCACGAACGTGCGCGTCCCCGCGAAGAACCTCCTGTGGAAGGAAGGGAGCGGGCTCAAGCTCGCGCTCATCACGCTCAATACCGGACGCCTCACGATTCCGGCGTCGTCGGTTGGCGGGGCGCAGGCCGCGCTCGGGGCTTCGCGCCGCTGGTGCAACGACCGCATTCAGTGGGGCGTGCCGGTCGGGAAGCACGAGACGATCGCGCACTACCTGGCTTCGATCGCGACCCGCACCTACGCGATGTCCGCGATCGCCGACCTCACCCAGTCGATGGCGGACCGCGGTGGCTACGACATCCGGCTCGAGGCCGCGATGGCGAAGCTCTGGAATACCGAGACGGGGTGGCAGCTGGTCGACGATGTCCTCCAGGTGCGGGGCGGACGCGGCTACGAGACCGCCGACTCGCTCACGGCGCGGGGCGAGGAACCCGTCGCGGTCGAGCGCTGGCTGCGCGACTTCCGCATCAACCGGATCTTCGAGGGATCGAGCGAGATCCTGCGCCTGTTCATGGCCCGCGAGGCCGTCGACCGGCACCTCCAGATCGCGGGCAGCCTCGTCGACCCCCGCCTGGGCCCGGGCGCCAGGCTCAAGGCCCTGCCGAAGGCGGCGTGGTTCTACGCTACCTGGTACCCGACGACCTGGATCGGCTGGAGCCTGCCCCCGCGGTTCGCGAGCCACGGGCGCCTGGCGAAGCACCTGCGCTTCGTCGAGCGCAACAGCCGCAAGCTGGCCCGGACGACGTTCCACCTCATGCTGCGCCACGGACCGAAGCTCGAGCGTCGCCAGGGACTCCTCTTCCGCGTCATCGACATCGGCGCGGAACTGTTCGCGATCGCGGCCGCGGTAACCCGGGCCGACATGCTCCGGCGGCGCGAAGGGGACGAGGCCCGAGCCGAGGCCCGGGAGGCCGCCCGCCTCGCCGATTCCTTCGCTGCCGAGTCGCGGCGTCGGGTGGGCGAACTCTTCCGCCGCATCCGCTCGAACCACGACGTGGCGGACTATCGGATCGCCCAGGACATCATGGCCGGCAGCTTCGAGTGGATGGAGCGCGACATCGTCGGCCTCCAGAAGGCCGCGCTCGAGGCCTGGAAGGGCACGGTCGCGGACCCCGCCTCGGACGACGAAGAGTCGGACTCGACGACTGCCGCAACCATCCACGGCGCCCGGGAGCGCCAACCCGAACAGGCCGTGGCAAAGGGCGGCGTCTTCTAGTGTCGTGTCCCGGAAATACGCGAGCTACCGAGAGGGTCGAGGCGCCGGCTTCCGCAAGGCGCTCCGACGAGGTATGGCAGCGCCATTTCGAGGAGGAGCAACGCCGCGGAACCGGATGCACCGGCGCTCGAATAGCCGTGGTATTTCCGGGACACGACACTAGTCAGGGCCTCAGTTCGCGCAGCGTCCTGCCGGCCCGCCAGAGTTCGGAGTTCGCCATCTCGTCGAGTTCCTCGCCGAGCCGCTCGCGATAGTCGTCGCGGCCGCAGGTCTCGATGACGATCCGGGCCTCCTCGCCCGTCTTCACGCTCTCGTACAGCTCGTCGAACAGGGGCGTGACCAGCTCGCGGAACCGGTGGCGCCAGTCCAGCGCGCCCCGCTGCGCCGTCGTCGAGCAGTTCCGGTACATCCAGTCCATGCCGTTCTCGGCCACGAGCGGCATCAGGCTCTGGGTGAGTTCCTCGACCGTCTCGTTGAAGGCCTCCGAAGGGGAGTGCCCGTTCTTCCGCAGCACCGCGAACTGCGCCTCGAACACGCCCGCGATCGCGCCCATGAGAATGCCGCGCTCACCGGTGAGATCCGACCAGACCTCGCGCTGGAAATCCGTCTCGAACAGGAAGGCGGAGCCGACCGCGATGCCAAGGGAGACGACCCGCTCCCGCGCCCGTCCCGTCGCGTCCCGGAAGATGCCGTAACTCGAGTTCACGCCCTTCCCCTGCACGAACAGCCGCCGCAGCGAGAGTCCGGATCCCTTCGGAGCCACGAGCACCACATCGACATCCTCCGGGGGGATGATTCCCGTCTGTTCCCGGTACGTGACGCCGAAGCCGTGCGAAAAGTAGAGACACTTCCCCGGCGTGAGTTGCGCCTTGACCTCGTCCCAGCACGCGATCTGACCCGCATCGGAGAGGAGGTACTGGAGGATGGTGCCCTGGCGGGCCGCCTCACCGATCTCGAACAGCGTCTCGCCCTCCACCCAGCCGTCCGCGACGGCCCGGTCCCAGGAGGCGGAACCCCTGCGCTGTCCGACGATCACCCGGAACCCGTTGTCCCTCATGTTGAGCGCCTGGCCCGGCCCCTGGACGCCGTAGCCCAGCACGGCGATCGTCTCGTCCTTCAGCGTCTCGAGCGCCCTCTCGAGCGGCCACTCTTCCCGCGTGATGACGGTCTCTTCCTGGTCGCCCACCTGTATTCTCGCCACAGCCTGTCCCTCCGTGATCGGGCGGCTCGCGGCCGCTTCCCGGTTCTCGTCGGTCGTTCTCTTCGGTCCTGTTCAGGACTCCGCGTCGTCGTCCCCGACGCTGCGGTAGTCTACTCGCACGACGCCCACGGAGGCGCCGATCTGCTTCGCCGCGCGCCGCATGCGGTCCGCGCCCGTCCGCACGATGAACTCGTGCTCGAAGGCCGCGGCGCCCTCCGGCGTCTCGCAGCGGAAACTCTCGATCTCGATGCAGTGACGCCCGAGGCAGGCGATGACCCTCAGGAGCAGCGCGCTGTCCTGGTCCGTCAGCGCGGACACGCGATATCGAGCTGTATCGCCGCTCATTACCCGAGGCGGATCTCTGAGCAGCCCGCGCCGGCCGGCACCATGGGGAAGACGTTCTCCTCCTGCTCCACCACCACCTCGAGCAGGAAGGCGGACTCCGCCGCCATCATTTCGTCGATGGCGGCGTCCAGGTCTTCCCTCTCCGTCACCTGCCTGCCCTCCATGCCGAACGCCGCCGCGACTTCCGCGAAGTTCGGGTTCTTGAGTTCGATGGCGGAGTAGCGGTTGTCGAAGAACATCTCCTGCCACTGCCGGACCATGCCCAGGTAGCCGTTGTTCAGGATCACCGCCTTGACGGCGATTCCCTCCTGAACGATGGCGGCGAGCTCCTGAAGCGTCATCTGGAAGCCGCCGTCCCCGATCACGGCGACGATCGGATGGTCCGGGCGGGCGATGACCGCCCCCATCGCCGCCGGCAGCGCGTAGCCCATCGTGCCGGCGCCGCCCGAGGTGACGAGCGTGCTCCCCCCGTCGAACCGGTAGTAGCGGGCCGCCGCCATCTGATGCTGACCCACGTCGGCGATGACCGTCGCCCGGCCCTCGGTGCGCTCCGAGAGCAGGTGGATGACCTCGGCCATCCGGATTTCGGGCGTGGCCGGGTAGAGGTCGCCCTCGATCACCCGTTCACGCTCGATCTCGTCGCAGGCGTGGAACTCGGCCAGCCAGGCCTCGTGAGACCGGATCGCGACGCCCCGCGCGAGGGCCGCCAGGGCCTCTTTCGCGTCCGCCACGATGCCGACGTCCGCCGGGACGTTCTTGTTGATCTCCGACTCGTCGATGTCCAGGTGAACGACGCGGGCGCCGCGCGCGTACTTCGCCAGGCTGCCGGTGACGCGGTCATCGAACCTCATGCCGACCGCGACGAGGAGGTCGCAGTCTTCCGTCTTGATGTTGGGCCCGTAGTTCCCGTGCATGCCCAGGAGACCGACGTACAGCGGATGCCGGGTGGGCAGGGCTCCGAGCCCCAGCAGCGTGCAGGCGAAGGGGAGCCCGCCACGCTCGACCAGGTGCCGGAGTTCGTCCTGCGCGCCCGACAGGAGGACGCCCTGGCCCACGAGGACGAGAGGCTTGCGGGCCTCGTCGATGAGGCGGCAGGCCGACGCGACGGCTTCGCTGTCGAGCCGCGGCCGCGGATCGTAGCCCAGGATGTCCGGCTCGTGTTCGACCTCCCGGTACTCGAAGGTGCCGAACTGCGCGTCCTTCGTGATGTCGATGAGGACCGGCCCCGGGCGTCCGGTGCGGGCAACGTAGAGCGCCTTGGATACCGCGGCCGGAATGTCCGCGGGACGGGTGATCTTGCAGCTCCACTTCGTCACCGGCGCGCTCACCGAGAGCACGTCGGTCTCCTGGAAGGCGTCGGAGCCGAGCAGGGCGGACGGCACCTGGCCGGTGATGCAGACGACCGGCGTGCTGTCCATCTTCGCGTCGGCGATCCCGGTGATGAGGTTGGTGGCCCCCGGTCCGGACGTCGTGAGGCAGACGCCCGGTTCGCCCGATACACGCGCGTACCCCTGGGCCGCGTGAATCGCCCCCTGCTCGTGCCGCACGAGGACGTGCCGAAGCTGATCCTCGTAGTCCAGCAGGGCGTCGTACACCGGCATGATCGCGCCGCCCGGGTAGCCGAACACGACGCGCACTCCGCCCCGGACAAGGGAAAAGGCGAGGGCCTCCGCGCCCGACAGGGTCCGCGTGGGCGGAACCGGCGGCTCCCCGCGACCGGGATGCCCGGTCTTCCTCTCTTCGGTGAGTACGGCGGTGTCGTACGTCATGGCGATGCATCCCTGTCCGTCGTACAACCTTCCGAGGCCGGCGACACGGTGCGCGCGTACCTGTACAGGGCCCCGGAATTCGCGCGCAGCGGCGGCGCGCTCCAGCGATCCCGGCGGGCCTGAAGCTCCGCCGGCGAGAGAGCGACGTTTATCGTGTTGGTGATCGCGTCGATCCGTATGCGGTCGCCGTCGGCGAGGAGGGCGATGACCCCGCCTTCCTGCGCCTCCGGCGTGATGTGGCCGACGACGAAACCGTGCGTGCCGCCGGAGAATCGGCCGTCCGTGATGAGGGCGACATCGCCGCCCAGGCCTCGTCCCATGATCATGGACGTCGGCGTGAGCATCTCCGGCATGCCGGGGCCGCCGCGAGGACCCTCGTAGCGGATGACGATCACGTCGCCCTGCCGGATCCGTCCCTTGCCGATGGCCTCGTTCGCGGCGGCCTCGCCGTCGAACACCCGGGCCGGGCCCTCGAAGACCTCGCCCTCCTTCCCGGTGATCTTCGCCACGGACCCGGCCTCGGCGACGTTGCCGTAGAGGATCCGGAGGTGCCCGGAGGCCTTGATGGGATCGTCGAACCCGTGCACGACCTTCGGATCGTCGCCCAGCGGGGGCGCGGCGGCGGCGTTCTCGGCCAGCGTCTTCCCGGTGACGGTCATGCAGTCGCCGTGGAGGAAACCTTCCGCGAGGAGCATCCTGAGGAGCGCCGGCATCCCGCCGATCCGGTGCAGGTCCTCCATGACGTACGGGCCGCTGGGCCGGAAGTCCGCCAGGAGCGGCGTGCGGTCGCCGATGCGCTGAAAGTCGTCGATCGAGAGGTCGACGCCGGCGGTGCGGGCAATGGCCAGGAGATGGAGCACGACGTTCGTGGATCCGCCGATCACGATGGCGAGCGTGATCGCGTTCTCGAACGCCTCGCGCGTGAGGATGTCGCGGGGGCACAGGTTCCGCTCGAGGAGATTGCGGATAGCCGATCCCGCCCGCCGGCATTCCGCCTTCTTGTCTTCGCTCGTCGCGGGGTTCGAGGAACTGCCGGGGAGGCTCATCCCCATGACCTCGATCGCCGAGGCCATGGTGTTCGCGGTGAACATCCCGCCGCAGGCCCCCGCACCCGGACAGCTGAGGCGGACGATCTCCCGGTATTCCTCGGCGCCGATGGTCCCGGCCAGCCGCTGCCCGAGCGCCTCGAAGGAGGAGACGACATCGAGCCGCTCCCCGTTCCGGCGTCCCGGCGCGATCGTGCCGCCATAGATCATCATCGCGGGCCGGTCGAGCCGGCTCATGGCCATCATCGCGCCGGGCATGTTCTTGTCGCAGCCCATGATCGTGATGACGCCGTCGTAGTGCTGCGCCGAGGCGATCGTCTCGATCGAATCGGCGATCAGGTCGCGCGAGGGGAGCGAATAGCGCATCCCGAACGTGCCCATCGAGATCCCGTCGCTGACCCCGATCGTGTTCGAGACGAAGCCGATCATCTCGGACGACCGGACGCCCTCCTTCGCCGCCGCGGCGAGGCCGTTCAGGTGCATGTTGCACGGATTGCCCTCGTAGCCCGAGCTGACGATCCCGACCTGCGGGAGGTGCAGGTCATCCTCCGTCAGGCCCGCCGCGAACAGCATCGCGCGCGCGGCCGGTCGATCCCGGTGCTGCGTCAACTCCCGGCTGATCCGGTTCAGCATGCGTGCCCCCGTGCTCCAAGTGCCGGATTCGCGGCGCCCCGCGCGGCCGCTGCAGCCACCGCTGTCTCGGCACCCGCGACGCCAGCCGCGCCCAGGGCGTCGGCGACCAGCGTTCCCATCTCCGCCGTCGAGACGGTCTCCCGACCGTCGTCCTCTCCCCCTGCGGATAGGAGATCGGCCGTCGCGTATCCGTCGCCCAGCACCCGGTTCACGGCCACGCGCACGGCATCGGCCTCCTGCGCCATCCCGAGGGAGTGTTCGAGCATCATCGCTACGGAGAGGATCGCGCCGATGGGGTTCGCGATCCCCCGCCCCGCGATGTCCGGTGCGGCCCCGTGCACCGGTTCGTAGAGACCGACCCGTCCTCCGATGCTCGCCGATGGCAGCATCCCGAGACTCCCGACCAGCACCGCCGCCTCATCGCTGAGGATGTCGCCGAACATGTTGCTCGTCAGCATCACATCGAACTGGCGCGGACGGTGGATCAGCTGCATCGCGCAGTTGTCCACGAGCATGCTGGAGAACTCGATGTCGGGGTAATCGCGGGCCACGTCCTCCGCGATGCGGCGCCAGAAGATCGACGACTCGAGGACGTTCGCCTTGTCGATCGAGGTCACCTTCCCGCGCCGCGTGCGCGCGAGTTCGAACGCGGACACGGAAATCCGTCGGATCTCGTCCTCGCCGTAGATCTCGGTATCGAAGGCGACCCCGTTCTCGATGCCCCGCGGCCGTCCGAAGTAGATCCCGCCCAGGAGTTCGCGCACGACGACGAGGTCCACGCCGCGCACGCGCTCGGGCCGGAGCGGAGACGCATTCAGGAGGGCGTCGGGCACCGCGACGGGCCGGAGATTCGCATGGTTGCCCAGCAGTTGCCGCAGATCGAGCAGTCCCCGGGTGGCGTCGACCCCCGTCCCATCCACGGGGCGGACGGCGAGCCCCACGGCGCCGAGAAGCACGGCGTCGACCTCGATGGCCAGCGCCCGGGTCTCGTCGGGAAGCGGATCCCCGAAGCGCTCGAGCGCAACGTCTCCAATCGGAGCCTCGGCGATCTCGAATCGATGGCCGTAGATCTCGCCCACGGCCTCCAGCACCCGGCGCGCCTCGCAGAGGACCTCGGGTCCGATGCCGTCGCCGGGCAGGAAAAGGATGTGCCTGTCCACGAGGCTACGGCGCGGGTCCCGCCGCCGACGCCCCACGGACGGCGGTCGTGTCGAAGATTGCGACGTGATGCATGGCGGCATCCCGGGAAGGGTTGGACGGCGTGGAAGCGGCGGAAGATAGGTCGGGGGCGGCATTTCGCAAAATCTTGCGGGGATGCCGCTTGGCCGGGGTTCCTAGCCGAAACCGCCGCCGAACCTCTCGACGAATGTGCGCTCCCGATCGGTGAGGGCCGACCACCCCGCGTCCTTCAACTTGCCCGCGATGCGCTCGTACTCCGCCCGGTTCACGGGGTGGAGGGCGCCGGGTTCGATGCTCCGCCACTTCACGTTGAACTCCCGCTCGCCCATGCGCACGCCCGGACTCTCCGCCTTCTTCCGGAACTGCGCCGCCGCCGAGCGCGTGACCCGCAGCCTCAGATAGAGCCAGCCGCCCAGGAACCCGCCAAGGTGCGCGAAGTGCGCCACGCCTCCGCCGACGCCGCCCAGCCCCAGCCACAGGGAGAGCACCGTGAACCCGATGACCAGGAAGCGGACCTGCACCGGAACGACGAACCAGATCATCACCCGGTCGCGCGGCCAGTAGCGCGCGTAGCCGAAGAGAACGCCGTACACGGCGGCCGACGCCCCGACCATCGGCACGTAGAGCCCCCCCTGCGACATCGTGACGATCGTGAATCCGATGTGTGCGAGCGCCCCCACGAGGCCGGCGAGAAGGTACAGCTTGAGGAAGCTCTTCGCGCCGAGCAGCAGTTCGAGCTTCGGTCCGAAGAAGAAGAGCGCCAGCATGTTGAAGAAGATGTGCGAGAAGCCTCTCGGATCGTGCAGGAACTGGTAGGTGATGAGCGTCCACGGCTTGGTCAGGATCTGCGCCGGGACGAGCGACAGCTCCGAGAACAGCACCATGTTGCCGCGCGTGATCACGTAGGTGATGACGTTGATCAGGAGCAGCTGGCCGACGACGCGCGTCATGCGTCCACCATCTCCGCATCCACCGGGGCGGCGTCCATCATCTCCGTGAACCGTCCGGCGAGCGCGGGACCGACACCCGCATCCTCGTGCTTGAAGAAGGCGTAGACCCGGCCCCATCCCGAGGCGCGCAGCCGCTTGGCCCAGGCTTCCAGTTCCTCCGCCGAGTACGCGCTGCGGCGCAGCCGGAGGTAGGTCCAGTCCGCCGTCTCGACGAGCGGCGCGTCGTCTCCGTCGTCCGTCTCGGCGAGACAGAGGGCGGAGTTCCGGGCCCGGAGGATGTCGAACACGGCCTCGTCGAACCACGAGTCGTGCCGGAACTCGAAGGCGGAAGTACCGGGGTTCGGGAGCTGGCCCACGAAACGCGCGAGCCGCTCATCGTCCCGCTTGAAGGTGGGCGGAAGCTGGTACAGGATGACGCCCGCGCGATCCGCCATCACCGCGGCCGTCTGCACGAGGTACTCCGTCTCCTCCTCCGCGTCCTTCAACCGCTTGAAGTGGGTGATGCGGCGCGAAGCCTTGAGCGCGAAGCGGAAGCCGTCGGGCACCGCCTCCGCCCAGTTCTCCAGCACGCTCTCGCGCGGCATGCGGTAGAAGGTGTTGTTGATCTCGACCGCGCGAAGCCGGCGGCCGTAGTAGGACAACATCTCCCGGTTGGGGAGATCCTCCGGGTAGAAGCTCCCTTTCCACGCGGGGTAGCTGTAGCCGCTCGTGCCGATCCAGATTTGCATGGCGAGATGATACGGTCCCGCCGTCAGCGGGCCAACGCACCCCGGCGGCGGAGAGGGCGGCGGGGGCTGGGAGATGGACGGCCCCGCTCGCCACGGGGTCACGCCGTGTCGAGGAGGACTTTGCCGAACGACTGGTTCGACTCGACGTAGCGGTGGGCCTCGGCGGCTTCGGCGAGGGGGAAGACGCGGTCGATGACCGGTTGCAGGGCGCCGGGTGCGCCGTCGGGATCGGTGAAGCCGGGGAGGAAGCGGGCCGCGAACATCTCCGTGAGGTGGGCCTTCTCCGCCTTCGAGCGGGCGCGGAGGACGGTGCCGACGACGGTGGCGCGCTTGCCCATCAGGGTGCGGAGATTCGCCTCGACCTTCATGCCGCCCATGACGCCGACGATGACGAGGCGCCCGAGGGTGGCGAGGCTGGCCATGTTCGCCTCCCAATACGGGGCGCCGACGGTGTCGAGGATGACGTCGGCGCCGGCCCGGCCGGTGTGCTGCGCGACCGCGTCGGCGAAGGAGCCGGCCCGGCGGTCGACGGCGAGATCGTGCGGCAGCCCGGCCTCGCGGATGCGGTCGAGCTTGGCCGCCGACGCCGTCGCGATGATCGAGCCGGCGCCGGCCGCGCGGGCAAGCTGCAGGGCGGCCGTTCCTACGCCGCCGCCGGCCGTGTGTACGAGCACGCACTCGCCGGGGCGCAGGCGGCCGCGCTCGATGAGGGCATCCGCCGCTGTGAGGAAGACCTCCGGGATCGCCCCGGCCTCGGTCCAGCTCAGCGTCGGCGGGACGGGCAGGAGCTGCCCGGCCGGAACCGCCACCCGCTCCGCGTATCCGCCACCACCCAGGATGCCCATCACGCGGTCGCCCGCCGACCAGCCGCCGACGCCGGGCCCGACCGCCTCGATCTCTCCGGCGAACTCGAGTCCGGGGATGTCCGGCGGGGCGTCCGCGGGGGCCGGATAGCGCCCCATCCGCTGCAGGAGGTCGGCCCGGTTGATCCCCGCACACCGTACGCGTACGCGCACTTCGCCCGCCCCGGCGAGCGGGTCGTCGCGCTCGACGAGTTCCAGGACTTCGGGGCCGCCGGGCTCCCGGATGCGGATCGCCCTCATGCGGGGCCCGCCCCGAAGGCGCGCCGCGCGGCCTCCAGCCGCTCGGGCGTCCCGATGTCGTGCCACGCCGCGCCCGTCGCGTCGAACACCCCGACGTGCTCTCCGTCTCCGATCCAGTCCATGTACGAATCCATGATCGAGAAGACGCCTCCTTCCGCATGGCGTTCGAACACGCGCGGCGAGATCGCATGGATCCCGCAGAAGCCGTACTCACGCGCTTCGCCCGCATCCGACGGCTCGCGCGCGACGACCTCCCACCCCTCCGTCCGGTTCGCGCGCGAGCCGTCGGATGCGGGCGAAGCGCGTGAGTACGGCTTCTGCGGGATCCATGC
>CAZDZJ010000103.1:0-5313 GCA_964509895.1 uncultured Gemmatimonadota bacterium | reverse complement strand
GATGTCGTAGTCCTCGACGAGCCGGCTGTCCTTGACCAGGTCGTCGTTCGTGAAGTGCGATCCCATCCACGAGCCGCCCATCATCGAGGCAGGAACCTTGATCGTCCGATCGACCTTGGGGAGGTAGTTCCAGATGTCCTCTGCGGCCTTCAGAGTCGCCGTCCCGGCTTCCCTCCGCGGCGCCCGCAGGCGGACGAGCGAATAGTCCGTGCCGAGCGACCAGATCTCCATCGTCATCCGCCGCTCCCAGTGCTCGGTCACGATCTCCATCGTCGCGACGCCCCGGCTGGAATCACCGCGCAGCAGCCGGTCCACCCGATCGATGATGGCGTTCGGGTCCAACTGGGCCCGGGCCGGCGCCGCGACGGCCAGATGCAGGATCAGGCCCGCAAGCGCGAGCCACATCGCCATGCCGTGCCGATGCGGCCCAGGGAGTCCCCGGCGTGTTCCCGGCATGTGAGTGAGCCGAGCGTTACGAGCCGCTGTTGCTGTCCGCCGCGGTCATGCCGTCCGGGAAGATCTGGTTCCACGCCGTCATGAAGCGCTTCATCTCCTCTTCCGTCCCGACCGAGACGCGCAGCCAGTCGAGCATGGGCGGAAAGTCGCGGCCCACGGCGACCTCGTGCTTGCGGAACTCGGCCCTGACCTCGGCCGACGGGCGCCCCGTGCGGACCATGAAGAAGTTCGTCTCCGACGGGAGCACGTCGAAGCCCTGCCCCCTGAGGACATCGGCGGTCTGGTCGCGGAGCGTGTTCGAGGTCTCCTTGATCCAGGCCTCGTACTCCTTGTCCTCGAGCGCGGCGACGCCGCCCCACTTCACGAGCGCGTTCACGCTGCCCGTCGCGTAGTCCCGCATCTGGTCGATCATGTCGGGCGTCGCGACCCCGTAGCCGAGGCGCATGCCGGCCAGCCCGTAGATCTTCGAGAAGGTGCGCGTCACGAGCACCTTGCGGCCTTCCTTGATGTAGGGGATGGCCGTCTCGTAGCGCGGGTCCTCGATGAAGTGGTGGTACGCCTCGTCGATGAGGACGGGGATGTCTTCCGGGATCCCGTCCAGCAGGCGGCGGATGTCGTCCCCGGGGACGATGACGCCGGTCGGGTTGTTGGGATTGCAGATGTAGACCATCCCCACGTCGCGGTAGTTGCGGTTCGTGACCTCGATGAGGTCGTCGATGTCCTGCGTGTAGTCGGGCAGGAGCGGCCGCTCGATCACATCCGCGTCGATCCCGGAGGCGACGCGATAGACCGTGAGGTACGTGGGCGTCACGCCCACGACCTTCTCCTCGTGGCGCAGGAAGGCGAGGCCCGCCACGCGCAGCGTCTCGCCCGAACCCGCGTTGATCATCACGTGATCGGTGGGGACCCCGTGGGACTCCGCGATCTTCTCGAGGATGTCGCCGTCGGGATACCCGTACCGGTTCGAGTACTTCCACGCCCCCTTCATCGCCTCCAGCATCTTCTCGGAGGGCCCGTACGGGTTCTCATTGGAGGAGAGCTTGGCGAGATCGTCGTAGGGATCGAGCGGCTCGACGCCCTTCGGGGGCGGCCTGAGTCCGGCGCCGATGACCGCGCCCGGGTTCAGGCCCGCAACGCCCAGGGCCGCGGCGGCGCCGCCCACGAAGTGTCGCCGTGAGAACGTGTGCTGGGAATCCATCGCTTCCTCCATGCTCCCTCAAGTCCCTGTCACCCGGCCGCCGACACGAACCGGGAGTGCGGCCCGAACAGAACGATGCACTGATACTCTGCGGCGCGAGGCGTGGCCCGCGCAACGGTGGCGACGTATCCTCCGCCCGCATGACCCCTGACGAGGCCACTCCCGATCCCGGCGCTTCCCCCATCGTCCCGGACGCGATGGCCATTCAGGTGCGGCCGGAATACGCGGCGGAACACTCGGATCCCGCGGCCTGGCGCTACGTCTTCGCCTACCACATCACGATCGAGAACGTGGGAGACGAGACGGCGCAACTCTTCTGGCGCCACTGGCTCATCCACGATCTCGTGGCGGGGGACCACGAGGTCGAGGGAGAGGGCGTCGTCGGGCAGTCTCCGGTGCTGAGACCGGGGGATTCGCACCGGTACAACAGCTTCTGCATCCTGCGGGGCCCGACGGGGCACATGGAGGGCTTCTACCACTTCCGGCGCCGGGACGGGTCCGTCTTCCGCGCCCCCATCCCGCGCTTCCATTTCAACGCCCCTCCGGAAGCCGTGGGAACGCTGTTCAGCTAGCATGCGGGCAGGGGACGGAATGGCGGACCAACCTTTTCATGACGCGCTATGGGCCCGGAACCGGGGCCTCGCGCGGGCCTGTCTCGAATCGCGCTTCGTGCGCGGCCTCGCCGATGGGTCGCTGGACCCGGAGGCCTTCCGCCGCTACGTGGCGCAGGACGCCTTCTTCCTGCGCGCCTTCTTCAGCGCGTACGCCGTCGCCGCGGCGCGCACGGCGGACCGCATCGAAGTCGCCCGACGTCTGCACGCCCTCATGCAGGGCGTGCTCGACGAACTCGAACTCCACCGCGCCTACGCCGAACGCCTCGACATCGACCTCGAGGCCGTCACGCCCAACGCCGCAGCCAGGGGATACACGGATTTCCTCGCGCGCACGGCGTGGAGCGCGGAGGCCGGAGAGATCCTTGCCGCGATGACGCCCTGCATGCGGCTCTACGCCTGGCTCGGGCAACGCCTCTCGGCGGGCGATCGCGGGCAGAACCCGTATCGCGACTGGATCGAGACCTACGCCTCCCCCGACTTCGACGCACTGGCTGCCGAACTCGAGGAACTGCTGGACGGTCTGGCGACCGACATGCCGGAGCGTGCCGCCGAGGCGTACGCCGAGGCCATGCGCCACGAACTCGCCTTCTTCGAGGCTTTCGCGTAGCAGCCGAAGTCGCGGACGGACAGGCCGCGGGCTGCGAAGGCGGTCGCTAGAAGCGGTAGGTGTAGTTCAGCTTGATCGAGGCGCCGCGCGAGAGGGTCCTCAGGTCCATCCAGCCCATCAGGTCCGCATCGTCCGGCTGGTCGAGCAGCCCGGACTCCAGGTTCCGCCAGTTGTGCGTGTAGACGAGGAAGAGGTCGTTCCCCGGCTTCAGGATCCAGCGGAAGCGCATGAACAGCCCCAGCACGCGGCTCACGTCGTCGTACTGGAACTGGTTCGTGACACCGATCCACGGGGTCGGGTCCCACGACCCCTCGAGCCGATAGAGGTTCGTGACGAAATCGCCCTGCGGCAGGTTGACGGCGTTGCGCTCGTAGCCCGTCTCGAGATTGATCCCGGGGTTGGGGCGGAAGTTCGCGTTCAGGTCGACCCGCACCCGGTCGCCGTTCCAGAAGCCTCCGATGTTGGCCCCGCCACGGACCGAAACGGGACGGCGACTCGTCGTGCGGCCGCGGATCTGGTAGTCCCAGGTGGTGTAGTCGCCCGGCACGATGTCGATGCCATCGCTGATCTCGAACTGCCGGTCGAGGAACTCGTACGTCCGGACCGCTTCGAAGCTCAGGTTGTCGCCGCTCTCGAAATCGATGTCGATGAAGTTCAGCTGAAGTTCCTGCTCCTCGAGGATCATGGACCCCATTTCCCAGAGATTCCTCAGCTGGACCGAGACCTCCACCTGCCGGATCCAGTCGATGGCCGGACGAGGAGACCATCCGATGCGCGGCTCCACGCGGCGGAAGTCGTTCCGGGCCACGAACCCGACCGCCGGACTGTAGTCGTCGCCGAATTCCCGGTAGGAGACGTGCCCGGACCAGAGGTCGTTGGGGAAGTTGATGCGGGCGCCCCAGGCGGAAAGATCCTGGAAGGTTCGAGGCACGGCAGGGTCCGGATTGGAGTTCCAGGCCATGAACGCCTCGGCCTCGAAATTCTGGTTCCCGAACAGGCTGTTCGTCCGGTAGTCGAGGTCCGCGCCCAGCGTATGGCGGTCCGCCGGCAGGAAGCCGTCCGCGTCGGCCGCCGTGCTCCGCCTCGTGTAGATGGCTCCGATGGCCGACTGCTCGAAGATGGGGACCCGGGCCCGGGCCACCGTGAAGGCCTCCCTCTCGAACCGTATCAGGGCCGCGGGATCCGGTTCGGCCGCGTTCCCGAGTTCATCCTCCCGGGCGTAGGCGTGCGTGCCCGTGCCCATCTGGTAGAAGCCGAGGTCGACGCCGTTGAGCTGGCCCGTGAGGCGAAGCCCGTAGTCGATGGGGACCTGCTGGCCACCCTCGATCCCGATCCGTCGCGAGAAGAAGGGCTGCGGGCCGCTGCGGGGGGCGAACGTGAACACGCTCGAGCCCTCGAGGAAGAAGTCGCGCCGCTCGGGGAAGCGGAGCGGAAAACGCGTGAGATTGACGCGGCGCTGGTCGCTCTCGACCTCCGCGAAGTCCGTGTTCACGCTGAAGGAGGCGCGGAGGCTCGGGGTCACGCTGTAGTTGAGGTCGAGGCTCACGTCGCGCGGGAACGTCGTCGGGTCCGCGTTGTCGGGCGTGTTGCGCCAACTGCCGATGCCCGATGCCACCGCCTCCAGCCCGATGCCCTGCGAGAGATCCTCGAGTCCCGCCAGTTCACCCGCGAACACGAGACGGTTCAGGCCCTCGTTCCGCCCATATCCGCGCCACAGGACTTCCTCGTTGTGTCGCCGGATCGAGCGCAGGAAGTTGATGCCCCAGTTCCCTCCGTCCGGGACGAAGTTCAGGGTGCGGAAGGGGATCTGAATCTCCGCGGACCACCCGTCGGGGCGGCGCGCCGTGCGCACCTCCCAGATCCCGTCCCACGAGCGGTTGACGCCGCCGAAGCCGCCGCCGCCACCGGGCCCGCCGCCGCCGGTGCCGGTGATGAGTCCGTCGCTGAGGGCGCCGGCCGCGTTCGTCTCGAAGTGGTAGCCGGTGCGCCCATCCCGGAAGGTGTCGAGGACCCAGGCGAACCGGTCATCCGTGAACAGGAACGCGTCGCGCGCGCGCTGCCGGGCGAGGATGTGGTCGGGATCGTCGAACAGAATCGCCCCGATGTACAGGTTGTCGCGATCGTAGGCGACGCGGACCTCGGTGGGATGCGTCGGGGTGCCGCCCTCGACGGGTTCGCGCTGCCGGAAGTCGCTGATGGCCTCGATGCGACGCCATACCGATTCCTCGATGCGGCCGTCCAGATCGATGCGCTCGTCAGGGGCCAGGCGCGTCGCCTCGATCGTGGAGCCGCCGGCCTCCTGCGCCGATGCGTCCCCGGGGGCGCAGAGCGGGAACGGGCCGAGGAGGAGGCCGAACCCCGCGAGCCTGCCTAGCAGGCCGTGGCAAAAGCCCCGCTGCGTTCGAGCGGCGCTGCATCTCGCCTGAAACGCTGCGCTC
>CAZDZJ010000102.1:0-20752 GCA_964509895.1 uncultured Gemmatimonadota bacterium | reverse complement strand
CGCCAACGCGAAGGCGACGCTCGAAGGATTCAATCCCTGCATGATCGTCGAGCTTTCGGCCACCCCGGCCAAGGGCGCGAACGTGCTCGTCGAGATCCTGGGCCGGGAACTCAACGCCGAGGAGATGATCAAGCTCGACCTCCACATCCGGAACAAGTCGAGCGGCGACTGGCGCGGCACGCTGCTGGAGTCGGTCGAACACCGCGAAGCCCTTGAAGCCGAGGCACGGCTTCACGAGGCCGAATCCGGCACCTATATTCGGCCCATCTGCGTAATCCAGGTCGAGCGAACCGGCAAGCAGCAGAGGAAGCCGGGGTACGTTCACACCGACGACGTGCGCGAGTACCTGCTCCAACACCCAGGAATCGCGCCGGAGCACATCGCGGTCAAGACCAGCACGAAGGACGAACTGAAGGAGGTAGACGACGTTGGCGGTCTGCTGTCACGGGATTGTCCGATCCGCTTCATCATCACCAAGCAGGCACTCCAAGAGGGCTGGGACTGCCCGTTCGCCTACGTCCTCACGATCCTCACCAACCCGATGTCGAAGACGGGGATCACCCAGCTTGTCGGACGGATTCTGCGACAGCCCTACGCGAGCAAGACGGGGGTGGCGCCGCTCGACGAAAGCTACGTGTTCTGCTTCAGCCGACGCGGGAACGAGTTGCTGAAAGAGGTCAGGAAGGGGTTCGGGCTGGAGGGGTTGCAGGGCTTGGAAGGAAGGGTCGTCTCCGATGACGGCCCGATCCGCCCGCCGGAGAAACTGACAACGCGGCAGCGGACACGGTATCGGTCAGCCGCACGGGATCTCGTCCTGCCCGCCTTCATGATCCGGGACAAGAACGGATGGCGTCTGGTCCGCTACGAGGCGGACATCCTTTCGCGCGTGCGCTGGGACGACATCGACCTCTCGGGGCTACACGATCTGGAGTTGGGCGAGGGGAGCGCAGGAGACACCCTAGTGGTGACCAACCTCGCTGGCGACACGCCCGTTTCGCGGCGGGAGGCCGCGAACGGCGACGATCCGAGAACCACCGAACCCCAAGCCGCTGGCGACTCCGGCAACGGCGGCGATCCGGTGGACTACTTCTTCGCGGCCAGCCATCTTCTGGACTTGGTTCCCAATCCCTGGCAGGGACGTGATCTGGCTCGGCGGGCCTTCAATGCCCTGCTCGAACGCTACCCGGCGGATCGCGTGGCGGCCAATCACGTCTTCGTGCTCGAAGAGTTGCGGCGTCGGGTCGAGAGAGAACGCGACCGCTTGTCGCGAGAGGTCTTTCGCAGCCTCTTGGAGTCTGGAAGGATGCGTTTTCTGGTCGTCGTGGACGATCTCAAGTTCAATCGTCTGCCCGATAAGATCGAGGTTCCGAAGGCGAAGCAGGCGAATCGGGAGGACGGGACACCCTACCAGCGCAACCTCTTCGACCGTACCACGGAAGACGATCTCAACCAGTTCGAGAACAAGGTCGCGACCTACTTGGACCAGCAGGCGAGGCTCTTCTTCTGGTACCGCAACCGCTCCCGCAAGGACTACTATGTGCAGGGGTGGAAGCCGAGGCGGATCTATGCCGACTTCATCGTGACGCTACGCGATGGACAGCCCGAGGCGGACGATGGCTTCCACCGGGTCTTCGTGGTCGAAACCAAGGGCGTCCACCTGAAGGACTCGGAGGACACCGAATACAAGCGATCCGTCTTCGACATCTGCGGCGAGCACGCCCGCAAGGCCGATTGGGCTGATTTCGTGCCCGCCATGCGGAGCAAGGTGATGCGCTTCGAGGTCGTGGATGAGGACGAGTGGCAGGCCCGGCTGAATGGAATGCTGTTTCGAGAAGGCGCTTGAAGGAGAGGCGTCCGCAAACCGACGGCCGCATCTACGCGGCTCACAAGAGTAGGCCAAGCCTTGAAGACGATTGCCGAAGTCGGTCCGTGCGGCTGCGCATGAGTCCCGTGAGGGAGTGACGATGTGGGGTTCCCACCCAAGTCACCTCGACACCAGAGGCCAAAGATGCCGCAGAGGAGGCCGGGGAAGCGAACCTGTGGATGAACTTCGATTCGGTCAACCTGTTCCATCCTGACCCAATCCACCTGTGTGCGATCTTGGTCTTGAACCAACAGCCAGTTCGCAAAACTCCGCAGGACATAGGTTCGCTCTGCGACCGGCCCAAAGTCCGAATCTCCTGCCCCCGAACGGATATGCGCTCTCGGCATGGCATCATCTTGGGCACGATCCGGATAACTGTATCCGACGGCAAAGAAGAAGACGAAGGTTGCGGGAACCCAGGTCAAGAGCAGTAGCGGGAGGCTAATGCTCCGCACCGCCGATCTCGCCCTCGCGGTCACCTCTTCCGGAAGATTCCGCAGATCGGCCCGCCACGTCTCCACCAGCCCGATCCAGCTTAAGGCTATCCACCCCCATGGATTCTTCGGAGTACCGAATAGGAACCATGCCAGAAAGAGAACTGGGAAGCTCCAAAGGCACATCCGGCGGAATAATCGCTGACGCCGGAAGATCAGTTGCACGCTTGACGGGACGTCATCATCGGTTTCATTGTCCTTTAGGTCCGCACGAGCTTGCCTATGGAAGCGAGTCATCGAATAGATGACACATGCCACCGGCCCGGGCGCGTAAAGCGTTGCCCAAATCAGCCAGCTACTGAGGTGATCCGAAAGGGTGGTCGGCGCGTCAGCAAATTTGATGCCGAGGGCTGAGAAGAAGCCCCAATCGTAGGCGACCGACATGATGAGGCTCCACGAGGCGAAGACCGCCGTGAGCGCCGGGAGTTTATCGAGCGTCGGTGGAAGCCATCTGCCGTCTTCACCTTCCGGCTTGCTCGCGGATGCTGTGCTCGACTTCGGGTCTTCGGATTCATCCTGGTTGCGGTTCGGGGTCATTCGCTCTCTCCTTTTGCCGGTCTGCCGGATCAGCACCTTTGCCTCACCGCGTCAAGATAATGCGATCCGGTCCCTCGGGGTGGTGCTATCGGGGAGCCTCACTGGTTCGTCGGGCGGGCTCACTGCTCGTCGGGCCGCGATGTAGTTCGCGGCTCGATCCGAGGCCTGATCATTCCCGTCAATTGGTTGCGGTTTTCCGGTCATTCTGGCACTGTCCAGCAGTGTCCAGCCCAAGGGCAGGAGTGGCGGATCGTGCAGCCCTGATTGAACTTACGCGATCTCCTGCCGTGATTTGAGCCTCGGACGTTCCGCATACCCCGTGTATAACACGGAGGCTGACGAGGGGTGGCTACGCTCCCCCCTTCGATCCCCCCTGAAATCGTTGCCGCGCGGAGTCGCGGCGAAGGGATTTCCCCGCCCGCGGTGCCGTCCCGGCTGCTTGCCGCCACGTTGCCCGCATCTTCCACCTGTTTGCCGCTCGACCTTGCAGGGACCGGGGCACAAGCCAACCTTTGTGAGTGCCTTCCCCCACCATGATCGAGCCAAGAATGGTCGCGCCCCAGCATCCGTTTCGTGTCTCCACCACCAAGGTTTCGCTCCTCCTCGCGGCGACCTTGGTAGCAGCCTGCGATCAGGGGACTTCGACGGCTGGCGGTGGGGACCTCGCCACCACCTTCGACACAGTGGGCGGCGTCGTCCACGTCACCAACACCGGCACGCCGCCCGGATGGCAACTAACTCCGGTCGTCTCGATCGGACCCAAGTCGCTGACGGAACAACAGACTCCCGACGAGTTCGGCCAGGTCAGCGCCATCGCCATCGGCCCCGATGAGACCATCTTCGTGGCGGACGCCATCAACCACGAGGTCCGCGTCTTCGGTTTCGACGGGGCGCACATGCGCACCTTCGGTCGTGAGGGTGCGGGACCGGGCGAGTTCAGGAGCCTTTATTCTCTGGCTTGGGTCGGGGACCGGCTCATCACCTTCGATCCGGTTCAAGGGCGCATCGGCGAGTTTTCGGCTGACGGCGAGTGGCTCGGGCAAAGAAGGACCACGGGAGGTCTGACCGGATCGGCCGCGAACATTCGATTCTACCCCGTCGGCGAGAACGAGGTCTTCCGCTTTGCGTTCGATCCCGATGCTGGCGCTCAGTGGATCGGCCTCGACAACGGCGGAGCCACGGGCGATACCGTGCCCTTCCTGACGGCTCCCGAGGACCTTCCCGGGCAAACCGGGGGGATTCTCTGCACTTGGGAGGAGGGAAGAGTCGGCTTCTACGGTCACACGGCTGGGGCAAAGTGGGTGCAGCACCCGGCTTCCGGTGGCGTCATGTATTCCGCTTGGGGCTATTTCTACCGGATCGCCGTCACGAGGGGGGAGAGCGACACGCTTCGGGTGATCGAGCGCACACTGCCGACCGAGCCGATCTCCGACGAGGAATGGGACGCGGGCAGCGCGGAGTTCGACGAGGCCATGGAGCGGTGGCCGGGCGGTTCGTGCAACCCCCGGGGCTACAACCGGCCTGAACGGGCTTCGTTCGTCAACGAGATCTTCGTGTCCACTGATGGCAGGCTGTGGGTCGAAGTCATCCGCACCGCTGGCAACCGCTGGGAGTTCTTCGATCCCGAGGGGAGGCTGCTCGGCAGCGTTCCCGCCGTCCCGTTCAAGGAGCGAACCGTCCCCGTCTTCCGGGGCGATCATCTCGCGACGGTCCGCCAAGACGACATGGACTTGGACCACGTTGACGTGTGGCGGCTGGAACGGCAGCCCACCCGGCGATAGATCCGCCCGAATCCGCACCAACGGTTCTGGAGCGGCGCGGAATTGCTGGGGGTTTGAGGGGGGCGCAGCGTCCCCCTCGCCAGTCCGCCACGTTCAACGTGGCGTCGGCTGGCTGAGGATCGGTAACGGTCCTGAGCCAGCACCTCACCGAACCGGCCCGGCTTTCGAATCGCGACGCTCCCCCGATAGCCCGATTCGGGCGACGGGGGGCGTAGCGGAAGAACAGCGGTCCAGCTTCAGTCAATCGACCTGCTCCACGGAGAGATACGGACACGGACGACGTATTGCACGTCCAATTCGTCCGTTACGATCAGCCATGCCGAGTCGCCCCGCACAGCCGGGGCAACTTGGTCCCAAAGGCTGAGGCCCGCTCCCAAGCTCGCCGTTCCAAGACGGCTGCCGTCCTCCGAGTAGACATCGAACAGAACTTCCCCGTCCGCTGACGGGATTCGCACCCAAAGGTCGCCCTCGGCCGACTGGAAGATGGCCTCGACGGCGGGCTTGACGTAGGGAATCCGGGACCAGTCCCACTGGCTGCTCACGCCCCGGTCCGCGAGCATTTGCCGCATCGCGGCGATCACCGAGTCGCGCTCGACTTCCGACACGGGGACGGCGGGTCGGCGGGTTTCGACCACGAGAGTCGTATCCCCGCCCGGTTCCCACCGCGACAGCCGGTATTCGGGATCGCCGTCCCGCGTGGACCACGCGGTGCCCCGCGAATCGAGGTGCGTGACCTCGGAAGCGAAGAACGGAATCCCATACAGCATGTAGCCACGGTCCAGCGCTTGGTAGAACGTGCCGGGCTGACGCTGGGGATCGTACTCCTCGTCCTCCGGTTCATCGCTGGCCAACGGAATCGAGTCCACCAGCGTCATCGTCAGATCGTAGACGCGAATCTGTCTCCGGGTCCCGTCCCACCACGGCCGGTGGATGCGGTGCCCATCCACCATCGCACCATTCCACACCCAGCCGTAGTTGCCGTCGTCGAACGGAAAGGACTCGATGAAGCCTTCCTCGGGATCGAAGACCGACATGCGTCCGTTCCGCCCGTCGGGGACCCAGATGCGGCCGTTGGGGCCAAGCATGAGACCGTTCGCGTCCGCGAACTCGCCGGGTCCCTGCCCCTTGCCGCCATGGGTCGCGATGTGCGCGCCATCGGGGCCGAAAACGCGCAGTTCCTGAATCTGCGAATCCAGGACGGCGAAGCCCCCATCTTCCAGCGCCAAGAGACCCTTCAGATAGGCGAACGCGTCCGGTCCGGTGCCTTCGAGGGTGCCGACGCGGAGTTCCTCGACGAGCGTCCAGGTGGGCGATGCGTTCGCCGCCGGGATGTTCGTGACGTGAACCGTGCCGGAAGGCAACGTGTCCCGCAGTGTGGTCCAGTCGCTTCGGGACTCGGAGTCCCCGCACCCGGCCAACGCCACCCACGCCCCGGCGATCAGTATCGCTTGCGTTCGTTCGTACATCTTTTCAACTCCGTCTCGCCATCAGCACGAAAGGCGGGCCACCTTGCGCCGCCCGCCGCGTTCAAGATCGCACTGCTGACGCGTACTCGCCACGCGAACGGCAACGCAATTTCGTCCTCGACAGGCTCCTTGCCTACATTGAATGGGACGAACCTGAAGGTGCCGAGCGCCCGCTGCGATGCGTTCGGCTGTCTCTGTATCTCCCTTGGCATGAAGGACGAACCGAAATGAGGAATCTGGACAACACGACAACGGCGCGAGCGCGACACCTCGCGGCGCTCCTCCCTCTCTCCCTCTTGGTGGCCTGCGGCGATGCCGGGGACGAATCGGCCACCGGCGCCGCCGGAACCTTGGACGGCCCGGACGTGACCGTGAGCGCCGTGACCGAGGAGGTCTTCACCGTGGGGTCCGTCCTGGGCGACACTTGGGACACCTTCGGCAGCGTGCGCTCGGTGCACTTCGATGCGCAGTCCAACTTGCACATCCTCGATAGCCAACTCGATCGCATCCTCGTGGTCGGGCCGGACGGTTCACTGGTCCGTACCGTCGGTGGCCGAGGGGAGGGGCCCGGGGAGTTCAACAACGTCCTGTCGGTCATCGTTGGGCGCGACGGCTCCTACACCGTGTTGGGATTCACGACGATCGATCTCCTCCACCCCGACGGCGAGTTCGTGCGGCGCGTCACCATGGATCCGATGACGACGGGAATTATCTTCGCCTCGATGGCGCTTCCCGACGGCCGCTTGGTCACATCCGCGCTCCAGCGCTTCGGAGCTCAGGACGAACATTACGAGACAGGCCGCCCCATCCATGTCTTCCCGCTGGACGGTGCCGAGCCGGAAGTCCTATACACTGCTTGGGAGCTGCCCCCGGAGGGCGAAGACGAGAGCACGTTCGAGTCGTCAGCGTCGGGTGCAGTGCGCATGTACCGGGCGGCGGGCCGTGCCTTCGAGCCCCGCCTCCAATACGACCTCCTGACAGATGGCCGCCTGGCACTGATCGACTCGATCGGATACCGCGTCAAGCTCATTGGACTCGACGGAACCGTCACCGGAACCATCGAGCGGCCGATTGCGCCGCTTCGGGTCGGCGATGCGATCATGGAGGCGGAACGCGAGCGCTACCGCGAGCGCGAGGCATCGGAGGTCGTGACCTCGGGGGGAGTCAACGTACAGGTCGAGCGGGAGGGCGCGGAGGGACGCACCTTCGCTGCGGAGCTGCCGGTATTGTATGCCTTGGACGTGGACTGGGACGACCGCCTCTGGCTGGAACGCTGGGGTCCGACGGGCGACGACGACGGTCCGACCGATATCGTGACCCCCGACGGCGACTACATCGGCACGCTGCCGCCGGACGGGCTCCGGACCCCCGACGCCTTCGGCCCCGACGGGCTCATGGCCTACATCGAACGAGACGAGATGGACGTGCAGACCGTGCGCGTGGTCAGGCTGATTGCGTTGGAGCCGCAAGGATGAAACGATCCGTGGGGTCCGCCAACGTCCGGCAAGGTCGCACGGAATCCCGTTTGGGAATAGGGATGTAAAAGGGGGATGAATGCCAACGGCAACATCGTAAATGATTGTAATATATGTAACTTACGAAATATCCGCAGAATAGCTCTGCTATTCTCCCTCGTCGCTCCTTGTCCGGCGAGCGCTTCACCGCTCTCGGCGCTGACGCGGGGTTTTGCCACGGCCTGCCAGACGGCGGGCGTGCGCCCGCGTTGGCGGACTTCGGCGCCATGATAGTCACTCCGGCGGCGACTCGCAGGACTTGCAGCGCGTGAGCTGGAGCGAGACGACTTCGGGCGGCACGAGGAAGCGCACGCCGAGCCGGCTCGTGCCGACTCCGGTCGTCACGAAGAGGTGTCGTCCGTCCTCCACCACGTGACCCGAAGCGTACCGATCCCCGAAGCGGGAAGGCGTGATCCCGGGGCCGATGAAGGGGATGATCACCTGCCCGCCGTGCGTGTGGCCGGCCACCGTCAGCGAGGCGCGTGGCGGCACTTCCGGAAAGATGTCCGGGTTGTGGGTGACGACCAGGACGGGCTCACCGGGCAGGACCCCCTCGAGCGCGTCCTCGACCGAAGGGTGGCCCGTCCAGAAATCCGCCACCCCCGCAATCCAGATGTCGTTGCCACGCACGCGCGCACGGTGGCCGCGGTTGTCGAGTACGGTGTTCCCGACGCCGGACAGCGCCTCCTCCACGCGCGCGGCCGAGAGCCAGCGGTCGTGGTTGCCGAGAACGGCGAAGACGCCGTGGCGCGCATCGAGGCCGGCGAGGTCCTCGGCGATCTCCTCCGGCGGCACGAAGCGGCCGCCCACGACGTTGTCGATCGTCAGATCTCCGGCGATGAGAACGAGATCCGGGCGCGTCTCGTTCACCCGCCGCACGACGCGGCGCAGATTGCCGCGGCCGTTTCGGGGCGAGCCGACGTGGAGGTCCGCGATGAGCGCGATGCGCGTCTCCTCCCCCGCCGGCCACCCCGGCACCTCGAGGTCGGTCCGGTTGACCACGAGCCGGCCCGGCTCCCACCAGAACGCCCAGGCGGCCAACAGGGCCGCCGTCGCCAGGAGGAGGAGGAGCATCCAGCCCGTCCAGCCGGCGCGCGATCGCCGCGGCGCTATGATCCGCCGCCCCGCGGTGGGCCGTTCCCCGCGGTCTCGCTCTCTCCATCCTCCTGCTCGGGGGCGGTCCAGAATCCGGAAGACTCCGGCACCGCGGCGGCCAGTTCACGCCCGTGGAGAGCGGCGTTGAAGAGGATGCGGAAGTTCCCGAACGGCTGTCCGCGCCACTGCGGCCGCATGCCGAGGAGCACGACGCGCCCATTCCCGTGCGCCACGTCGACCGCCGACGCGTACCCCGCGATGTGCTCCGCGCCCAGCAGGTACCCCGACAGGAGCGGCGATCCCTCGTCCGCGTACTTCGCCATCACGCGCCCCTCGAATCCTTCCTCCGTCGTGAACACCGGGCTCCGCTCCACGATGACCGCCGCCCGCTCCGGCATCCCCGACATCACCGGGTGCGACGGGTCGACGATCATCTCCACGATCGAACCGCTCTGGAAGTACTCCGCCCGGCCCAGCCCGTCGACGACGTTGCGCACGGGCAGGTGCAGTTCCTCGATCGCGAACAGCGCACTGCGGTTCAGCGTGACGAGCGTGCCGCCCTCCCGCACGAAGGCGTCCAGTTCCCGCACCCCCTGCGGCCCGATCCCGCCCTCGTACCGCGGCGGCACGGAGCCCTTCGCGAACCCGTTGAGAATCTGCCCCCCCGACATGTCCGCCACGATGATCACGTCGTAGCGGGCGGAAAGGTCTCCGGCGAGAACATCGGCGTTGTAGAGGCTGGTGAAGTCGAACCCGTAGCGCTCCAGGAGCCAGCGCGTCCAGCCCTCGTCCATGCTTGCGTTCCAGGGACGGTAGAGTCCGATCCGGGGCCGGCGCAGGGGCTCGCCGCCGCTGCCCCGCGTCGCCTGCAACCCGAGGTCGCGGGCCACCGCCGCCTCGCCCGACAGCCCAGAGATCGCGTAGCGTCCCCCGCTCCCCGGTTCCCCGTCCGCCCCCGGCGTGCCGGGGAGGTACGAGACGCGGGCGCCGGCAGCCCACGCCCGGTTGATCGCCTTGAACGCGTTGTTCTGCGCCGGATCGACGACGAGCGCCCCTCCGCCCCCCGTGATCCGCCCCGGCGGCGGAACGATCGCCGCCGCCACCGGGTGCGAGTCGAACCCGACCCCGAACGGAGAATCGAACGGGGACGCGTCTCCCACCTCCGCGTCCCACGCGAGCGCCTCTCCCGAGAGGGGGATCAGGGCCTCGCGCACGTCCGCGGCGAGCGGTGCCGTCGCCTCGATCACGCGCACGCCCATCTGGAGCGGCAGCGTCCACCCCGATACGTCGTACGGCTGGTCCGGCGGCCCCTCCGGATACTCGCGCAGGTCGGGGTAGTCCTGGACGACGAACAGTTGCCGCACGAAGTGGGCGAACTCCTGGTTCATGCGGATGACCCACGTCCCCGCCGGGTGATCCAGACCCTGGTGCGTCACCGCCCGCTCGAGCTGATCGATCGCTATCCCGTTGAAGGCGAGCCGGCGCAGGAGTTCGACGGCCGCCACCGGATCCCGCTGCTCCCGAGGCACGAAGTAGGCGTACGGCGGCCCCTCCTCGTATTCGGCGATGATATCGCGCCCCGCCTGGTAGCGGTTGTAGAGAAGGTCCGTGCGGTACTTCGCCGCCACGTCGAGCACCGAGACCGACGCGGTCAGCATGTAGTCGACGGCATCCCTCAGCCGCCACCAACCGCCCTCCCACGGACTGGAGTAGAGCGACTCCGGCCGGAGGTCGCGGTCCGAGGGCGGAAAGTCCCCGATCGTGTAGAAGCCCGGCGTCGCGTACCGGTAGAGCGCGGTCTCGGTGAGGAACGAGACCACGTTGTGGAAGTTGTGCGCGTGGTCCATGAACCCCGGATACCAGTTGTCGAACCCGGTGCCCATGTGCGTCGCGCCGCGCTGCCCCCGCTCCTCGAGCGCCTGCGACATCGCCATCCCGATCAGGTTCACCATGCGCCACATGAGCGGGTGCACGTGCGGCGAGATCGGCTCGGCGAAGGGCGGGATCCAGATCCGCGTCGGGAAGGGGGAACTCTGGTGGTGGTTGTAGAGGATGTGCGGCTCCCACTCGCGCGCCACGCGGGTCGTGTACCGGGACTCGACCTGGTTGATCATGTAGCCGTCCCGGTTGTTGTCGTGCCCGATGTACTTCTGATAGAGGAAGGGCGCGGGCGCGACCTCGAACGGCGTCCCGACGTTGGAGCGATACCAGTCCGCGATGAGCGTCTGCCCGTCCGGGTTGATCGAGGGCCACAGGAGGAGGATGACGTTGTCGAGGATCGCGGCGATCTCGGGGTCCTCATCCCCCGTCACCAGGTCGTAGGCGAGCTGCATCGTGTGCTGCGCGTGCGCGACCTCCGAAGCGTGCAGGCCGCCGTCGATCCACACCAGCGCCCTTCCCTCCGCGGCGAGCTGCCGCGCTTCGTCGTCGGTCAGCCCGCGGGGATGCGCCAGCCGCTGCGCGATCTCCCGGTGGCGGCCGAGGTTCTCGAGGTTCTCGGCGCTCGAGATCAGCGCCAGGTATGCCGGCCGCCCGAAGGACGAACGGCCCACTTCGCGCAGTTCCAGACGGTCGCTCGCGGCGTCAAGCGCCTGGAAATACTCGATCGATGTCTCGTAGGTCGCGAGATGAAAATCCGCTCCCACGGCGTGGCCGAGGACGGACTCCGGCGTCGGGATCGAACCGGGCGCCTGCGCCTCGGCCCGCGCGACGCCGGACACGAGGATGAGCGCGGCCGCCGCGGCCCGTGCGAGGCCGCTGCGAGCGGGCAGCGACTCGGTCGCGATCCGGGTCCCGGATTCGAGCGTGTTCTCGCGCATGAACTGGCGCGCCTCCTCTCTGGTCCAGCCGAAATGGTTCATCCCGGGGATCATAGCGATCGGATGATGTCACCGCCCGCCAACGCGGTGGCCGCGGGGAGGCGAAGGGAGTGGCGAAGACCCATGCACCGGCTTCGGGAGACGCGTCTTGTGTCAGTGGCCTCCGGGCCCGATCTGTGGGACCTCTTCCTCCGGCTCCGCCTCGCGGGGCCCGAAACGGACGAGCATCCCGCCCAGGAACGAGGTCATTAGCCAGGCGAAGAGAATCGCCGCGCTGAACATTTCATCGTCGAACACACCTGTGATGCCGCTCACCATCGTGGCGAGCCACATGGCGAAGTTCTGGAGCTGGAAGTCGAGCTGGTCCCCTCGCTTCATGGCCTGCACCGCCCGCAGCACGAGGTAGAGCACGACGCCGCCGAAACCCAGGAATGCGGCGGACTCGGAGAGGGTCAGCACGAACCCGTACGCGATGCCGACGGCTCCCCCCGAGAGAATGCGCAGGGGAGAAGGCGAACTCGACTTGCGGGCGCGGGTCGGGGGGGCCGCCTGAGCCCGGGAGGTCGAGGGAACCGCCGATTCCGGCGCCGGCACGGGCACCTCCTCGGCGATGAATTCCGCAATCGCCGTTCGCGTCGCGCGCGCATCGATCCCCGCCTCGGCCGCGGTGCGCTCCAGCTCCTCGACGCTCAGGGTGTCACCACGGGCGTCGATCTCCGCCGCGCGCTGAAGGATCAGCGAGACCTGGGACGTAGTGAGCTTCATCGGTTCGTCAGTCATGCGTCAGCGGCCTCCGGATTCGATCAGCGGGACATCTTCCGCGGGCGTCTCTTCCCGCGGCCCGAAGCGGACCAGCAGCCCGCCGAGGAGCGAGGTCAAGATCCAGCCGAGGAACGTGAACACCATACCTTCCGCCCCGTGCGCCACGACCATGGACAGCACAAACCCGAACCAGAGGCTGAAGTTCTGGATCTGGAAGTCGAACTGGCTGCCGCGCTTCATGGCGTGGACGGCGCGCAGCAGGAGGTAGAACCCCGTCACGGCGAATCCCGCGAGCGCGCTCCCCGGGGAGAGCGCGAAGAGGAACCCGCAGACCACTCCGAGCGCCCCACCCGCGATGATGCGCCCGGCCGATGGGAAGGCCGGAGTCCCGGCCTGAGCCGCCGCGGCCTCCGGCGGGCGCGGATCGGGGGCCGGGACCGGCATCTCCTGCGCGATCAATTCGGTAATCGCCGTACGCGTCGCTCGCGGATCGATCCCTGCCTCGCCCGCGACGCGCTCCAGCTCCTCGACGGTCATCGAATCGCCGCGAGCGTCGATCTCGGCCGCGCGCTTGAGGACCTGCGAGACCTGGGAGGCGGTGAGCCTCATCGGCGGGCCGGATTCGGGCGGATCGGTCATGACCGCGTTCTCCTCGGGAGCCGTCCAGGTTCAGGAGGAGAGGCCCGAGCCGCCGCCACTCATGGCACTGCGCCCTCGAGGATGGTCGCAAGAACGGACGGGTCCAGATTCCCCCCGGAAACGATGCACACAATTTTATCCGCCCTCATGGCGCCCGACAGGGCGGCCGCAACCGACGACGCCCCGGCCCCCTCGGCCACGACGCGGTTGCGGGTGGCGAGCAGCCTGACCGCATCCGCCGTGTCCTCGAGCGTGATCTCGACGGAGCCCGCGAGGAGGTCCCGCGCCAAGTCCCACATGGCCGGTTCGACGTGCGGGCCCCCGATTCCGTCAACGAACGAGGGCGTATAGGAGATGGAGACGGCCCGGCCCGCGCGCAACGACGCCGCGAGCGGGGCCTGACCCGCGACCTCCGAGGCAAAGACGGGGACGCCCGGGGCGACGGCCCGCAGGCCCGCCGCGATCCCGCACGCAAGGCCGCCGCCCCCGAAGGGGACGATCACCGCGTCGACATCCGGCAGGTCCTCGACCAGTTCGAGCGCGATCGTGCCGTTCCCCGCCATCACGTCCCGGTCCATGAACGCGTGGACGAAGCGCCCGGCCATGCCGTCGAAGCGCTGTGTACGAAAGACCTCGAACCAGGAGGCAACGGACGTCTTCACCGCCGTCCCACCGAGCCTCGCGATGGCGTCCAGCTTGAGTTGCGGCGCTGTCTCCGGCACGACGACCGAACAGGGGACCCCGAGCCGGCGGGCGTTCCAGGCGACCCCCTGCGCCATGTTCCCCGCGCTCGCCGTCCACACCCCCGCCGCCAGTTCCGCGGGCGGGATCAGCCCGATCGCGTTCGCCGACCCGCGGATCTTGAACGAGCCGATCGGCTGCAGGTTCTCCAGCTTGAGCCAGATCTCGGGTCCCTCGTCCACCCCGAGGCGGATGAGCGGGGTGCGGAGCGCCGCCGCGTAGACGCGCTCGCGCGCCGCCTCGATTTCCGGCAGGCCGGGGGGGTTCACGCGGTCACGCCCGCGACCGCACGCGGCAGACTCGCCAGCGCGGCGGCGAGGTCGGCCGCGAGGTCCTCCGCACCCTCCAGTCCCGTGGAGAACCGAATGAGGCTGTCCCTGATCCCGGCCTTCGCCCGCTCGTCGGCGGACATGCCCGCGTGAACGGCGGCGGCGGGTCGCACGACGAGCGATTCCGGGCCGCCGAGACTCGCCGCGACCATCGGGATATCGAGCGCGGATATGAAGGCTTCGGCCGCCTCGACCCCCCCCTCGAGTTCGAACGACATCATCCCGCCGAAACCGTCGAACAGACGCGCGGCACGCTCATGCTGGGCGTGGCTCTCCAGCCCCGGATAGTGAACGACCGACACCGCGGGGTGGGTTTCGAGAAGGGCGGCGAGCCGCCCGGCCGACGCGTTCTGCTCGCGGACCCGGACGCTCAGCGTCTTCAGCCCGCGTTCCAGCAGGAACGCCGCGTGCGGGTCGAGGGAGCCGCCCAGGTGGTCCTGCATCACCTTCACGCGGCGCACCAGATCCGCCGGCCCGGCCACGCTGCCGGCCACGATGTCGCTGTGGCCGTTCATGTACTTCGTGCAGCTCTCGAGCACGAGATCGAAGCCGATTTCGGCCGGCCGGAAGTTGATCGGGCTCGCGAACGTGTTGTCGATCAGCGTCACGAGCCCGTGCTCGCGCGCGAACGCCACGACCGCCTCCAGATCCGCGACCTGCACGAGCGGATTCGTGAGCGTCTCCACATACATCGCGCGCGTCATGGGCCTCAGATGCGCGGCCCAGCCGGACGGGTCCTGCGGGTCGATCACGGTGTGCCCGATGCGGAACCGCGGCAGGTCCTGCTGCAGCAAGGCCGCGGTGCCGCCGTACAGCGTGTCCTGGACGAGCACGTGGTCCCCCGACGACAGCACGGTGAGCAGCGATCCTGAGATGGCCGCCATCCCGCTCGCCAGAGCCAGCGCCGCCTCCGTCCCTTCGAGCGCCGCGATGCGCTCGCCCAGCACGCGATGATTCGGCGTCGTGCTGAGCCGGATGTATCCGATGTCGTGGTAGTCCTCGCCTCGCAGTTCGTAGTTCGCCGTCTGGTAGATCGGGGTGACGACGGCCCCCTCCGGCCTCGGCTGCTGCTCGCCCGCATGCACGGCGTCCGTCGAAGGCGCCCTTCCCGTCTTCTTCATCGCGTCAGCATCTCCTTCGGAATGGTGAGTTCACGCCGCGGGGAGCCGAACACGTTCCCGCGGGAACGTCCCGCCGGCCACGACGATCAACTGCAACGTTTGCCGCATGCGCCGTATTGTATCGGAGGTCGCATGAGACGGCGACGCACGCGGCTTTCGGGTCTGCGTGCGCCGTCGTAGGATGCCCGTCGCGCCGCCGGAGATTCCTCGCGGCGCCGGGGCCCGAAACCCATTTGGAGGAACGAATGAAGAAGATGTTTCGCCCATTGATCTCCCTTGTTTCCGTCCTTGTGCTCGCGCTCGCCTTCGCGGCGCCCGCGGACGCCCAGGACCGTCGCGCCAGCCCGCGCGGAGAAGCCGCGACCCAGGTCGGCGGCGGTTACGATGACGAAGGGCGCTACAGCGGCTCCTGGGTCGTCGTGACGTACGGCCGCCCCATCCTGCGCGGCCGCGACCTGTTCGGCTCGGGCGACGAGTACGGACAGCAGTTCCTGCGCGGGGCGCCGCTGTGGCGCGTGGGCGCCGACCAGTCGACGCGCTTCATGACCGAGACCGACCTCATGTTCGGCGGCGAGCGCCTGCCGGCCGGCGAGTACAGCGTCTTCGCGGAACTCACCGAGGCCGAGTGGACGCTGGTCTTCTCGAACTGGGGCGCAAAGGAGAACTTCCGCGAGGAGGACCCGGACGCGCTCTGGGGGTCCTACGGCTACACGCCCGACCGCGATGTGCTTCGCACCGCGATGGACGTGGACACCATCATGATGTCGGCCGACCAGCTCACGATCTCGTTCATGGACATGACACAGGACGGCGGCGTGTTCACGATCTGGTGGGACGATCAGGTCGCGACCGTCGCCTTCGAGGTGGCCCGCTAGCCGAGCGAGATGTCCGGGATTCGCTTCAGCGGCAGAGCGGTGATGGTGTCGCTGAGCGGGCCCGGGTCCCGGATCACGACGTGCAGCGACTTCGTGGTCCGGGGAGCCTCCGTGCACTCAAACTCGACGCTCTATCCGGACATGATGCGCCGAGCCGCCCGCCGGCCACTCATGAGCGCCCCGTGCGTGGTGCCCGCGAAGTCGAACAGCGTGTGCTCACCGACCAGAAACAGGCGATCGTCGACGGGCTCGGAGAGCAGATCGAAATCGGCCCTGACGGTCCCGGGGCGCGGGTAGGTATAGGCCCCAAGGGCATTGGGGTCCGTCGACCAATGCGTGGTCCGCACTTCGGCGGGCGTGCCGACCTCGGCGCCCCAGACGGTCCGCAGCACCTGGAGGGCGTCTTCGCGCATCTCGGCGTCCGACATCCGGTCGGCCACCCGGGCGTAGTTGCCCAGGGACAACCCGAGAAGGATGTTCTCGGGGCTGAATGGCCGATAGTTCAGCCAGTAGCACCACCGGCCCTTTTCCCTCGTCGCTACGCCAAAATACTGGGTAGCGGTATCCCAGAACGGCGCATCGAACTTCAAGGCGATCTTGGTGACGCTCCCGAAGCCGAGTGACGCGATGGCCTCCAGGTATTCGGGCGGCAGCGGAGGATCGAAGCGGATTCGTCCCGCCTTCAACGTACCCAGCGGGGCCGAACACACGAGGGCATCGCCGGTCCATTCGCGTTCGCCCGCGACCGCGGTCACACCTCGCTCGCCATATGCGATCGAGTCCACCGCCGTATCGAGCCGAATGTCCAGACCTGCGGCCAATGGTCCAAGGATGACGTCGTACCCCGTCGTGAGGACGACATCCGCTCCGGGGAACGCCTCATCCGCGTCGTGCAGGGTCGCGGAGAGGTCTTCGATCGCTCCGCCCTTCGAGAACTCGGTGTAGGCCGACAACGCCCATACGAGATCCGGATCTTCGAGCGCCCCCGGCGCCGCCCGCAGGATCGCGTCGTGCAGACTGATGCCATCCCCGGGGCGTGCGGCGTTTCCGGCTCGGTCGAGCGCGTTTTCCCACCCGGCGTCGATCGCGTCGACGCGAGATTCGGGCAGGCGCATGCCGGCGTCGTCGAATACCGCCAGGCTCTCGTCATCCGTGACGAACGTCCGTCCGTTCGTCGCCTCGACGAGGTCCATGATCGGGTTGTCGTCGCTCGGGCCGTGCACCCAGCCCGCCCCGTATTCGAACGGGGCCCCCAGACTGAAGTCCGTGTGAATCCGGCCTCCCGGCCGGCCCCTGGCTTCGAGGACGACGACATCGGCGCCCGCATCGGCCAGGGCGCGGGCGGCCGCCAGCCCGGAAATACCGGCACCCACCACGATGACGCGCCGGTCCGCGAGGGTCCGGGCCGACCGGTTACGCAGCCGCGGCAGCAGCGACAGGCCCGGGGCGAGGAGGGAGAGTTCCAGAAACCTCCGACGGCCCACGCACCGCTGCCCGCCTCTCATCAGGACGTCGTCGCCGAGTAGCGGCGGAACCACTCCAGGGTGGACAGCATCTTGCCGATGTGGTGGCTCGGGCGGCGGCGGATGCCGTGCGGCTCGCCGGGGAAGCGCACCAGCGACGTCTCCACGCCGAGCAGCTTGAGCGCCTTGAAGTACTGCTCGGACTCCGACATCGGCGTGCGCCAGTCCTCTTCCCCCGTCACGATCCGCGTCGGCGTCGTCACGTTCTCGACCACGCTCAGGAGCGAGCGCGATTCGTAGTGCTCGGCGTGGTCCCAGGGGAAGCCCGGGAACCAGTAGTTGACGCCGTAGGCGGCCATGTCGGCCGTGAGCACGAAGCTGTACCAGTTGATGACGGGATACCACGACACCGCGGCGCGGAACCGGTCCGTCCGGCCCACGAGCCACGCCGTGAGCACGCCGCCGCCGCTCCCGCCCACGACATACAGCTGCTCCTCGTCCACATATCCCTGGTCGATGACCGCGTCGATGCCCGACATGAGGTCGTAGAAGTCGTCGCCGGGGTAGGCGTGGTGGATCAGGTTCCCGAACGCCTCTCCGTAGCTCGTGCTGCCGCGCGGGTTCGTGTACAGGACCACGTAGCCCTGGGCCGCCATGAGCTGCTTCTCGAGGTCGAAGCGCGCGCCGTAGTTGGAGAAGGGGCCGCCGTGAATTTCGAGAATGAGCGGATACTTGCGTGACGGGTCGAAACCGGGGGGCTTGATGATCCAGCCGTGAATCGGGCGCCCGTCGTGCGACGACTCGTACCAGATCTCCTCGGCCTCGCCGATCTCCCGCTTGTCCATCAGATCGTCATTGATGCCCGTGAGCACGCGGACGTCGCCGCCGGGGCGGCCCGTCGCGACCTCGGAAAGCACTGCGAGCGTCGTGTAGTTCATCGCGAAGGTCCCGTCCGACGCGACCGAGTACGTGGCGCCTGCATACGCCCGGCCCACGCCACCGACGTTCTCTGTCAGCACCCGGTGGTCGCCCCCGTCGTCCTCAAGGCCGAAGAGGGCGAGCTTCGTCATGCCTTCGTCGTCGTACAGCGCGTACAGGCCGGATCCGTCGGGAGCCCATGTGGCGCCGTACACCTCGCGGTCGAGCCCTTCCGAGATCGAGCGCGGGTCGCTCCCGTCGCGGTTCATGAGGTAGAGCCGCGTGAGCTGGTAGCCCTGGAAGCGGTCGTCCATGCCGAAGTAGGCGATGTGGCGGCCATCGGGCGAGACGATCGGTCCGTCATCCGGGCCCCGTCGATCCGTGAGCTGCGTCGCCGCCCCGTCGGCGACGGAAACCTCGAACACCTCCGTGTCCGCCACGAACACGCTTTCGGTGTCGCCCCCCCGCGGGTCGCGCGACATGACGAGAGAACCGCTGTCCGGCGTCCACGAGAAGTGCGTCCCCCCGATCCCGTTTCCGGCCCAATGGTTGTCGCCGCTCGTGATCTGGCGGGCCGTCCCCCCTTCAGCCGGGACGACGAAGACGTGAACGAACCCGTGGGGGAGATCGCCCAGTTGATCAAAGCGGTACACCAGCCGCTCGACGACCTGCGCGGGCTCGGCCCACTCCGCTCCCTTCGGCGGCGTCGGCATGCCGCCGATCGTCGGCGCCGGCTTCGGCACCAGCTTCCCGAACGCGATCTGCGTCCCGTCGGGCGACCACTCGAAGGATCGGGGCGGTTCGGTCACGTTCGTGATCGCCGAGGTCTCGCCCGAGTCCATCCACCGGACGTGGATCTGCGCGTCCCCCTCCCGGTTCGAGATGAAGGCCAGCCTGGTCCCGTCCGGCGACCAGCGCGGCGAACTCTCCGAGTAGTCGCCCGAGGTGAGCGGGCGGTGGCCGGACCCATCGGAACCCACGATCCACAGGTTCGAGAAGCGGCTGTCCGTCATGATGTCGGCCCGCTGGCGGACGTAGACGACCCAGCGGCCATCCGGCGAGATCTGCGGGTCGCCCGCGATCTCGACCTCGAAGATGTCCTCCATGCGAAGCGGGCCGGACTCGGCCCCCGCCTGCCCCGCCGCTGGCGCGACGAGGCCCAGGAGGGCTGCCGTAACGAGAAACGAAAGGGAGGTTCGGGCACTGCTGAGCGGGGCGGTCATCGGACGCTCTCCGTGGCTGGGATGCGGGCTGCGTTCACACTCAGCAATCATAGATGGGAACGGGTCGATTGGAACAGCAATCACCCGACCGCCAGAGGTGATCGGCGACCGGTCCTCACGCAAGCGACCTGTCCAAGCCCCTCCGGTGGGCGCCTCGCACGCCTGGGGGGTGCAAAGCTATGTTGGCTTCCACCTGATATTGGGGGGATCTCCACCCGGGCGTGGGGGTTCGGTCACGGATCTTCACTCCAACCGGTGGAGCCGCATGGGGCTTCCTTCACGGAGATGGCTTCACCAGTGGAAGCCGCGCTGGATCTCGTTCCGGCTAAGGACTACGCTGCTCCTGCTGGCCGTAAGCCTCGCCTGGTACTGCAGCGACCCACCGGCCGGCCCCGGTCCGATGCCGCCACCGCCCCCTGTTCTTTCGGACCGCGACATCCTCGTCGCGCTTTACGAGGCCACCGGCGGATCGGCCTGGGACGACAACACGAACTGGCTGACGGACGCGCCGCTGCGGGAATGGTACGGAGTCGACACGAACATCGACGGCACCGTGACCGAACTGATTCTTTTCGGAAACAACCTGCGCGGCCGGCTCCCCCCGGAAATCGGGCAGCTCGAGGCGCTCACGATTCTGGACCTCGATTACAACTGGCTGCGGGGTCCGGTCCCCGGCGTACTGGGAGACCTCTCCCGACTACGGATACTGAGTCTCCATAGCAATCTGCTCGAGGGATCGATACCGGGGGCGCTGGGCACGCTGTCGGAACTTGAGCAACTGAAACTCGGCGACAACCGCTTGACGGGACCGATACCGCCGGAACTCGGCCGATTGACGTCACTCACCGAGCTGCGTCTCAACGCGAACCAGCTGGACGGCCCCATACCGAACGAACTGGGCAACCTGTCATCGCTGACTGACCTTCGCCTCGCCAGCAACCACCTGGCGGGGCCGATACCGCCCGAACTCGGCACACATCTTCCAGTGTAATCCACCAAGGTTTACCAAGTAAGCCATAACACGTTATTGGACAACGTGTTCTGTGGCATCCACGGCGCTCCACCGTCCCTTGCGGTCCATCGCCATCCCGTGTATTCTTCCCGGTGTAGT
>CAZDZJ010000101.1:0-46055 GCA_964509895.1 uncultured Gemmatimonadota bacterium | reverse complement strand
GGCCACGCCGGGAAGAAGTCGAGGATCGTGGGTCCGAGCGGCTTCTCGATCACGTACAGGTAGTTCGACCCCAGGAGCCGGTTGATCGGGTAGACCACGGCGGCGTACAGGTTCAGCAGGCCGAGGGCGATCCACGGATCGCGCGCCGTCGGCCGATAGCCTTCCACGGCTGCCGCCCACACGCCGGCGATGACGACGGTTCCGTGCGAGCCGAGCGACTCGAAGAACGTGGTGTGCACGACGCCAAACTCGGTATTCGGGGTCAGGACGGCCTGCACCGCCCCCGCGATCCCGAAGAAGTACATGAGGCGCAGGACCCGGGGATGGCGGGTCCACAGCCCGTAGATCGTCACCCAGGCCATGAGGTTGCACAGGTGCAGCGGGATGTCCGTCTGTACCGACCAGAGCCCGGTCGCGGCCTTCCACACGTGCCTCGACAGGAGGAAGAAGAGAATCGTGGCGCCCATCGCCACTCGCAGGCAGCGCCGGCCGCGCTCGCCGGCGACGAGGCCGGCCCGGATGACGCAGATGCCGACACCCAGGAGGACGCCGATCGTCGCCAGATGCACCGGGCCGAAGAGATCGAACGGCAGCCGTTCCGTGCTGAAGAACCGGTCCATGTCAGCCCGTCACCCGCCGCCGCCCACCCGGGTGCGGCACCGGCTCAGCCCTCCGCGTCCGCGAGCGACGAGGTCGGGATCTCCGGCCCCTCGATCCGCCTCCCCTCCCGCAGCGTGACGTACGCCTCCATGGCGTAGTACGCCGGCAAGCCCAGGGCGGCCAGCCGGTCGGCGGTATCCCGGTTCCGTTCGACGACCCGCTGCCAGAACTCGCGTGGATCCGGGCCGGGGAAGGGAGCCAGATCCTTCTGCGATTCGTGCCGGAAGATCGCCTGCACCTTCCCCCGAAGTTCCTTCTCGGAGAGCGGCACGAGGACCGTGGCCTCGTCCAGGCTCCACTCCTGCCAGGCGCCGCGGTACAGCCAGAGCCAGGGAGGGTCGCCTCCGTACCGCTCGAGGGCGGCCTCCACCGTCTCGAGGCACATGCGATGGGTGCCGTGCGGGTCGGAGAGATCGCCGGCCGCGAACACGATCGCGGGGCGCACCTCTTCCAGGAGCTCCGAGACGATCTGCACATCCGCATCGGTAATCGGGTTCTTCCTCACCGCCCCCGTCCGGTAGAACGGCTGGTTCAGGAAGCGGGCACGGTCCGCGGTGAGCCCCAGAGATTCGATCGCCGCCGTGGCCTCTGTCTCGCGGATGATCCGCTTCAGCTGCTGGACCACCTCGGGGTCGATGTCGCCCGGTTCCTTGCGGGCGAGCCGGTCCTCGAGGGACCGCAGCACGCGTTCGAGGTCCCCTGCGTCACCGAGGTCGATCACGCCGGCGGCCCGCCGCAGGAAGTCGAGATACCGGCGCACCTCGTGGTCGAAGACGGCGATGTTCCCGGAGGTCTGGTACGCGACCGTCACATGGTTGCCGTTCTCGACGAGTTTTCGCAGCAGTCCGCCCATCGAGATCACATCGTCATCGGGGTGTGGCGAGAAGACGACGATGTTCTGGCCGCGCGGGAGCCGGCTCTTCCCGCGGATCTTGGAGATGAGCGCGTTGAACACCTGTCCGTTCAGTGGTTCGGCCGAGCCGTGCCGGGAGGTGAGCGGCGCGAGGTGGTTCGCCCGATAGTCATCGGTTGCCAGGTGCAGGATCGACTGCCCCGTGCGCTCGCTGAGCCAGATGACGGCCGCGGTCTCGCGCTCGGGCGTCCACTCCACGTCGCCCACGCGCCACGGCGTCCGAATGCGGGTGAGATCGGACGCGGCCGCCGGGTCGAGGTAAACCGTCGCGGCGGGGTGCCGCTGGAGGAACGTCGCGGCCACGTCGGCGTGGATCTCGCCTTCGACCGCCCGGTGCACGATCGCGGCCTTGTGTTCCCCTGTCGCGAGGAGGACGATTTCCCGCGCTTCCAGGATGGTGGCCACGCCCATCGTGATCGCCTGGGGCGGCACGTTCTCCTTGCCGAAGAAATCGGACGCGGCATCGTCCCGCGTGACGGTGTCCAGGTAGAGACGCCGGGTGCGCGAGTCCCGCTCGGACCCCGGCTCGTTGAACCCGATGTGGCCGCTGCGCCCGATCCCCAGGATCAGGAAATCGATCCCCCCCGCGTCGCGGATGCGGCGTTCGTACTCGACGCAGTGCGCCTCGACCTCCCCCTCGGGCAGGTCGCCGCGGGGAATGTGCCGGTTCTCCGTGGAGATGTTCACGTGGTCGAACAGGTGCTCCCGCATGTAGCGGTGGTAGCTGTGGAAGCTGTCGGGCCGCATGGGGAAATACTCGTCGAGGTTGAACGTGACGGCGTTGGAGAAGTCGAGCCCGTCGTTCCGGTGCAGGCGGATGAGTTCGCGATATACGCCCACCGGGGTGGACCCGGTCGCGAGACCGAGAACGGCGTGGCGCCCGTTCCCGGCCCGCTCCCGGAGGAGGGTGGCGATCCGCGCGGCGACCTCGGACGCGATGCTGTCGTGGTCCGGCATGATCCGGACCGGCAGACGCTCCCTGCGTGCGCGCGCGCTTCCGCTCATGTCGACGCCGTGCCACCGTGAATCGCCCATCGGCGCCCGGTCTAGGGCACCTGCTGCTCGGGCAGCAGGACGAACCGGGCGTACCGGTCCGTGCGCAGGTATCGGATCGCGGCCTGCTGCACCTGTTCCGCCGTCCAGCTCTCGATCCGCTCGTAGCTCGGGATGGTGTTCAGATCCCGACCGGCCCGCTCGAAGGCCGCCAGCTGCGACAGCCAGTAGCCGTTTTCCAACAGGTTCGTCTCCTTCGTCCGGCGCTGGGTCTCGCGCACCTTGTCCACGGTCTCGGTGTCCGGCCCCTCCGCCTTGAGGCGTTCGATCTCCTCGAACACGGCGGCGGACAGTTCCTCCGCCCGTTCCGGATCGGAGCCGAAGGAGATGCTGAAGCTGTACTCCTCGTCGGGCCGGTAGCTCAGGGACCCGCCGACGCCAACACCGTAGGTGCCACCGAGGTCTTCGCGCAGCACCTCACGGAGCCGGATGTCCAGGACCTCCCCCATGGCCGAGATCGCGTTCGCTTCCTCGAGGGAATAGTCGGCGTCGCCCGCGAAGATGATCTGGGTCCGGCTCTGCGGCTCCAGCCCCTTGTAGACGAACGTCTCGATCACCCCCGCCGGCGGATCGATCCCGAGGTCCCGCCAGTTCTCGACGCGACCGAGGTTCGGAAGCGCACCCAGATAGCGTTCCACGAGGGGCCGGATCGTCGCGAGATCGAAGGTCCCGGTGAAGTAGAAGGTGAAGTCGCTCGCGTCCGCGAAGCGTTCACGATACAGGTCGTGGGCCGCATCGAGGTCGGCTGCCTCGAGCGTGCCGGCCAGTTGCGACAGCCGCACGACTCTCGGATGGCCCTGGGTCATGGTGGCCGACATGGTATCGGAGAAGACGAAATTGGGATTCGCTCCCGCGTTCGCGAGGAACGCCATCTGCTGAGCCTTCAGGGCCTCGAAGATCGTCTCGTCCCGGCGCGGCTCGAGGAAGTGCAGGTAGATCAGCTGGAACGCCGTCTCCACGTCCTGCGGAGAGGCCGAGCCGCCCATGCCCTCCGAGAGCGAGCCCACCGATGGCGAGACGCGGACCGCCTTGCCGGCCAGCTTCTTTCCGAGGGCCGTCTGATCGAACTCCCCGACGCCGGACTGGCCCACCACGTTGAGGGCGAACGTGACCTTCCGGAACAGGTCGTCGGAAACCAGCGACGTGCCGCCGGGGCTGGTCGCGGAGAAGAGGATCTCGTCGTCCTTGAAGTCGGTGGGCTTGAGGACGACCCGGACGCCGTTCTCGAGCGTCCATATCGTGACGCCGATCTCATCGAGCGCCTCCTCGGCGACGACCGGGGAGCCTTCGGGCAGGGCGGGAAGGAGCGGGGCGTCGGCGTCCGCATCCTCGTAGGCCTCGAACGTTCTCCCGCCGACCGCCGCGAACACGCCGAGGAGGTCCTCCTCGGTGGGTGTTTCCAGGCCCTCCTTCGCGGGCGCGCTGACCCGGACGACGCGTCCCTGCTCGGCCAGCCACGCCTGGGTGACACGATTCGTCTCCTCGAGCGTGATCCCGGACAGAAGGGCATCCACCAGCTCCATCTGCGTCTCCGGGCTCGGGTATACGCTCCCCTGGAGGAACGCCTGTATGTACAGGTTGGCGAGCGCTCCCGACTCGCGGTTCTCCCGCTCGGCCAGGCGGCGTTCGTATCCCCGTCTCGTGTTGGTCTTCTCGCGCTCCAGTTCGGTTTCCGTGAAGCCGTTCTGAACCACGCGCTCCGCCTCGGTCAGCAGGGCTTCCAGCCCGCGCTCGATCCCGTCCTCGCCGACGAAGGCGAACAGCATGTACGCGTCCACGCCGCGCACGAAGCGCCCGTCGCTCGATGCCCCGATGAGGAACGGCGGGTCGGCCTGAAGCCGGAGTTCATCGAGACGCGCGTTTATCATGCGCGTGTACAGCTGCCGTACCAGGTTGCGGCGGAAATCGGCGATGGTGCCCTGGGGGGCCGGGGGTTGCTTGTAGACCACGGAGACCTGGCTCCCCTGCGCCTCCGGGTCGGTCGCGATCGTCACGAGCGGCGGGTGATCGATCGGGACGTGGGCCGCGATACGGGTGCGGGGTTCCGCCGGCCCGGTCAGCCTCCCGAAGCGCTCGCGGATCGTCGCCTCGATCTCGGCGCCGTCGAAATCGCCGACAGCGACGATCGCCATCAGGTCCGGCCGGTACCAGTCCTCGTAGAAGCTGCGCAGCCGCTCGGCGGGGGCCGTCTCGAGAATCTCCGGTTTCCCGATCGGGAGACGCTCCGCGTACAGCGACCCCTGGAACAGGACCGGGAACTGCTCGTCCTGCATGCGCGCCGCGGCCCCCCGCCGGCCGCGCCATTCCTCGATCACGACGCCGCGTTCCTTGTCGACCTCCTCCGGGTCGAAGAGCACGCCCTGCGCCCAGTCCCCGAGGATCCGGAACGCCGTCTCGAGCGTCTCCGGGTCGTCCATCGGCACCTGGAGCATGTAGACGGTCTCGTCGAAGCTCGTATAGGCGTTGATGTCGGGGCCGAACTGCATCCCGATCGACTCGAGGTAGTCGACGAGCGCCTGCTTCTCGAAGTGCTCCGTGCCGTTGAACGCCATGTGTTCGACGAAATGCGCGAGTCCGAGCTGGTCTTCCTCCTCGAGGATCGAGCCCGCGTTGACGACGAGACGCAACTCCGCCCGGTTCTCCGGCTCGCGGTTCTCGTGCACGAAGTAGCGGAGGCCGTTGTCCAGGACCCCCGTGATCACGGCCGGATCCGGGGGAACCGGATCCGTCGACGGGAACGTCTGACTCGCGACGCCGGTCGCGGCGAGAACGAGGGCGATGGCGGACGTGACGAGCGCGCGGCCGCACGAGGCGAATGGTTTCATCGATTTGACTCGCTGTGTGTAGTCAGGCGGCGCACGCTCGACCGCCCCCCCGGAATCGGAGACAGGGAGAATAGGCGCCGGCACCGCTAGCGGCGAGCGGCGGCGCCAGCCGCACCGACCGGTTCGCCTGGATTCGCTGTGCCGGCCGGCCGTGAGGGAGCGACACGCCGGCGCACTCGCAGCTATAGTACCAGATGCCGCCGGTCCCCCCGGCGGAGTTGGCAGGCAGTTCGGTGTGGGGTCGACCGGAGAAGGGAAGGAACGCGTGACGCTCAAGCTGAGTTCGACATGAGATGGCACAGCCTCTTCGCACTGGCGAAGGTGGTCGTCTGCATCCTCGCGACCGTTGGCGCGATCGCGGCGCTCGCCTGGTGGCAGGTCCAGCCGTCGACCTCGACCGTGATTGACGAGATGACCGGCGTCGGGACCGCGTCGGGCGCCCGTGCGGCCGGAGCGGACTGGACGGAGGAGGATTGGGCGATCTTCGAGGAGAAGGTCCGGTTCGCGGCGGAACGCGGACTCGCCGACATGGAACCGGGCGAGGCCGTCGTGCGGCTCGCGGAGACCTTTGTCGGCACGACGTACGAACCCGGCACGCTCGAAGTCATGGGCCCCGAGCGCCTCGTGATCAACTTCCGCGAACTGGACTGCGTGACCCTGGTCGAGACCGTCCTCGCCCTGACGCGTTTCGTTCGCGATCAGGGCGCCGAGGCCCTCGCCGATCCGCCCGCGGCGCGGGCCGCCTACGAGTCACACCTGACGGCACTCCGGTATCGGGGAGGCCGCCTCGACGGGTACGCGAGCCGCCTCCACTACTTCTCGGAGTGGCTGGCGGACAACGAGGCCAAGGGGCTGGTGCGGATCACGACCGGCGCTCTCGACCCCGCCGTCGATCCGGAGCCGGTGCGCTTCATGTCGGAGCATCCGGGCTCGTACTGGCAGCTGGCCGATCCGGACGTCCGCGAAGAGATCGCCGTCATGGAAGCCCGGCTCGGCGAGGAGCCGACCCGGCAGTACGTGCCGCAGGACCGAATCGCCGACGTGGCCGACCGGATCCGCGACGGCGACGTGATCGCGGCCACGTCGACCGTCGAAGGCCTGGATATTGCCCACACCGGATTCGCCCTGTGGCGCGACGGGGCGCTTCACCTCCTCCACGCCCCCCTGGTGGGCCGGTCGGTGGAGATATCGGAGCGTCCCCTCGCCGAGCGGATCCTCTCCATCGGCTCCCAGGATGGCATCATGGTCGCCCGCCCCCTCGACCCGCCGCGCCCGTAGCGGTCTGCCCGTCCGGGCGGCCCCGCGCCCTCCTGGCGGGACCGCCCCGGGCACTGCGCTAGTTGATCGTGTAGGTCATCCCGGCCTTGATGCGCCGTCCCTTGGGGTCGTGCGTGAGGCCGTCGTAGGACCCTTCCTGATTCACCAGCGGCGGCGCCGAATCGAACAGGTTGAAGCCCGTCACGAAGGCGTCGATGCTGTCGGTCAGCCTCATCATCAGCGTCGCATCGAACGTGCCGAAGGCGTCGATGACGCGGTGGGCGTACGTCGCGTCGCCCGCGTTGAGGTCGTCCTCGTAGGAGGAGATGTAATTGACGTTGGCGATCGCGGAGTAGCGTTCCGTGTGGTATCCGACGGATGTCGACCACTTCCACTGCGGCAGCGGCCACGCGAGGGGATTGAAACGGTTCAGCTTCCCGACGCCCTCCGTCGCGGCGACCAGTTCCACGTTGTTGAACTCGAGCGCCTTGATGTCGTACGTGCGCGTGTAGGTGCCGTCGATGCCGAGCGAAAGCTCCGCGTTCCCCAGCGTTCGGCGCGTCGACAGGCTCCAGTCGAAGCCCGACGTCTGCATGCCCGGCCAGTTGAGCAGGTTGATCCGGATGCGCTCGATGAGGGCCGAGTCGCACGTCCCCGTGTTCCACCCATCCGGGCACTTCACGAGTTCCTGCACCGCGGCGCGGCTCGCGCCGCCCTCGTGGTAGAGCCGCGTGATGCTCGAATGGGGGATCACGTTGATCACGTCCCTGAAGTCGTAGCTCCAGTAGTCGAACGTCGCCTGCAGACGGCTCGGATAGTGGAAGAAGATGAGCCCCACGTTGCCGGTCACGGCCCGTTCCGGATCGAGGTCGGTGCTTCCGAACGTGTCCACCGCCTTGTAGACGTCGACTTCCTGCACGTACTCGAGCGCGGTGATCTGATCGGTGTTCACGTCATCGACCGATGGGACGCGGAAGGTGGACTGAAGGGACCCGCGCAGCGAGAGCTGGTGATTGTCGGACTCGGTCAGATTCAGCCGCAGGGAGATCTTCGGGTCGAAGCTGCTCGCGACATCGTGGAATTCGTAGTTGGCGGCCACCTGCACGTCGAGACGCTCACCGAGACTGACCGGGATCTCGCCGTAGAAGCGGTGGGTCGTCTGCCCGTCCTCATACGGAAAATACCCGGTCGTGAAGGTGAACGGCCCCGCCTGCTCGAGGCAGCTCCGGTCGCCGGGCACCTGGCACGGATTGATCGCCTGGTTGCCGGGGTCGTTGGGCATCCCCGTCACGTCGAAGCGGCGGAACTGATAGCCGAGGGCGTAACCGAGGGCCTCGGTGAACTGCCCCGTGAAGGTGGCCTCCGCCACGAACAGATCCGCCGTGTTGAAGAGGTCGACCTCCTCGTTGATCCAGTCGATGAGTTCCGCGGAGTTGGCGCCGCCGGCCACGTAGCCCGGGTTGTCGGCATCGGTGTACCGCGTCCCAGGCTGCTCGGCGCGCTGGATCGCATTGCTGAACGGGTTGTAGAACATGCAGTTGCCCTGCCCGGCCACCGCGCCCCCGGTCGGACCGAGCGACATGCCGGCGGCCGAAGTCGGGTCCACGACCACGTCGACGCCGCAGTTCGGGCCTCCGAAGCCGCGAAAGGCGAGGTACTTCCGGTAGGCGTACTCCGCGGGCTGGTTCACGTTGCCCGTGGCGCGCGAGTAGCTGACCGAGATGTCCAGGTGGCCCTCGGTCTCCTCGAAGTGCCGATCGAGCGAAGCCGCGATCCTCTGGGTCCGCGACGAGCGGTGAAGCGTCCGTCCCGGCCCGCTGTTGCCGACCAGACGCCCGTAGAAATACCAGTCGTCCTCCAGGCAGTCGGCCGCGGAGGCGAAGCCCGCATGGGCGGCGTTGGCGGCGCAGAACGCCTGGCGCCCCGGGTTCGCCGAAGGCACGATCTGGTTTCCGTCGTAGAGCGAGATCGGCGGGAAGGAGGGCGTCGTCCGCCACTCGGGGATCGTGGCCTCGGACCACAGACCCTCGAGGTGGAACGTGGTGTTCTGGCCCAGGTCGCCGTTGATCTCCCCGAACGCGCGTATGTGGTTCTGCCTGTCGACCAGGTTGTCGTAGGGCTGATAGCGGAACCGGCAGGTGACGCCCTCGTTCACACCCCCGAAGTTCTCGCAATCCGGATCCACGAACAGGCTCGGGTCGGATCCGAACTGCGAGTCGATGAGCGCGCTCACGAACTCCGAGGGCGTCTCGTTCCCCGTCAGTGTCGGCATCAGGAAGGCGCCGGGGTTCCCGTAGTAGGACCATCCCCCGCCGCCGGGTCCCGGGTATGGCCGCAGCCCCCAGTCCCGCTCTTCGGGCCGGAGTTCCTGCCGCGCTGCCCACTCGGCCGCGAGGACCACGTTGGCGGAGCCCAGGCGACCGCCCCAGATGGCGCCCGCGTTCGAGTCGCCGGCCCCGCTGAAGTAGTCGTGGGCCGCAGTCATCTCGAAGCCCTCGAAGTCCCGCCGCGTGACGAAGTTCGCCACGCCGGCGACCGCGTCGGAGCCGTAGATCGCCGACGCTCCCTCCTTCAGCACCTCAATGCGGTCGAGCGCGATGCTCGGGAAAGCGTTCACGTCCACGAAACGGCCACCGGGAAGCCGGGACGGCGTGTACACCTGCCGTCTTCCGTTCAGCAGGACCAGCGTCCGCGAGGCCCCCAGGCCCCGGAGGTTGACGCTGGCGACGCTCTCGGGGATGAGGGCCCCGCTGCGATTGTACCAGCTGTTCCGTTCCCCCAGCGACCCGTGGTTGGCCCCGAGGCGCTTGAAGAAGTCCACAACCAGCGGCGACCCCTCCTCCTGCAGCGACTCGCGGCTCGACACGTCCACCGCGTAGGGGAGACTGATCGGCGGGGCCGCGAAGTGCGTCCCCGTCACCACCGCGGTCAGCTCCTCGAGCGTCACCGTCCGCAAGGAGACGAGTTCGATGTCGAGCAGGGTCCGGTCGCCGGCCGTCACCGCGACGCCCGACCGCGTCTCGATCGTGAAGCCGGGGTAGACGAACCGCAGCGAATACGTCCCCGCCGGCAGTCCGGTCAGCGCGTAGACGCCCTGCTCCGAACTGAGTGCCGTCCGCGACTCATCGCCGAGCGCCGGGCCCGTCGCGGTGACGCTGACGGCGGGCAGCGCGAGACCGTTCTCGTCCGAGACCGTTCCGCTGATCGCCCCGTCCTGCGCGAGGGCCGCCGATGGCCATGCCACGGCGAGTACGGCGATGAAACGTGTTCCTGGTGTTCTGAACATGGTCTTGCCGTTTGTCATGAGATTTCCGGGAAACCGTCCGGCGGACGGCGGTGTCGTGTTGTCTGCTCGTACGCGTACGCGAGCCGGAAGAGCAATCCCTCGTCGTAGGGACGCCCGAGAATCTGCAGCCCCGCCGGGAGCGTGCCGGAGGTGAACCCCATCGGGACCGTGATGGCCGGCATGCCCGTCGCCGGGGCCACGCGCTGGCTGTTGTCGCCGCAGTACTCCTCGTCCCCCCTGTCGATGTGGGCGGGGACGCAGAGCCACGAGGGATAGATCACCGCGTCCACCCCTTCGCCGTCCATCGCGGCCACGAGGTTGGCCAGGTAGGCCTGCCGACCCTCGTTCTCCGCGTAGTCCGGGCAGGGTTCGTCCCACTCGGAGGGGTGGAGGTCGAGCGGCGCCGCCTCGTTCCGCCGCAGCGAGCCCTGCGCGTAGTCCGAATAGCGTCCGTCCTCGAGGACTTCCAGGACGTCGGTCATCGGGGCGGCGGGGCCCAGCGACTGCAGGTAGACCCACATGTCGTAGCGGAAGCGCCGGCAGAACATCCCCTCCCGTTCGAGTTCCGCCGCTACGTCGAACTCGAAGGGGTCGACGACGTCCGCACCGAGCGCCGCGAGATCGTCGATGGCGGCCTCGAAGAGCGCGAGGATCTCCTCGTCCGTCTCTTCCGGTGCCACGAGCGTGCGCAGAACGCCGATCCTCGCGCCCCGCGCGCCGTCGGCAGCGAGGAAGGCCGTGTAGTCTCCCGCCGCGCGACCGCGCCCCGCTTCCGTATAGGGATCGGCCGGATCGTGGCCGGCGACGACGTTGAATACGCGCGCCACATCCTCCACCGTTCTCCCCATCGGCCCGGCGATGTCCCGGTCGAAGGAGAGCGGGATGACCCCGTCGCGGCTCGTGAGGCCGATCGTCGAGCGGATCCCGACCAGGGCGAGGTGGGAACTGGGTCCGCGGATCGAGTTCCCGGTGTCGCTGCCCAGCCCGATGACGCCGAACGAGGCGGCGACGCCCGACGCCGTTCCGCCGCTGGATCCGGCGGGGACGCGGTCGAGCGCGTAGGCGTTGCGCGTCGTGTCGAAGGACGAACTCACGGACTGGCGCGGACTGAACGCCCACTCCGCCATGTTCGTCTTGGCGATGATGATCGCCCCGGCGTCGCGGATCCCGCGCACCATGAAGGCATCGTCGGGCGGGAGGTTGTCCGCGAGCGCGATCGACCCGGCGGTCGTGACCATGTCGTGCGTGTCGAAGTTGTCCTTGACGAGCATCGGGACGCAGAAGAGCGGTCCCGTTTCCTCGCCGGCGCCCAGCGACGCGTCGAGCCGGTCCGCGCGCTCCAGCGCCCGGGGGTTGAGCACCGTGATCGCGTTGATGCGGTCCTCGTAGGCCGCGATCCGGTCGAGATGCCGCTCCACGACCTCCCGGCACGTCGTCGTCCCATCGCGGATCGCCGCCTGCACCTCGGCGATCGTCACCTCGACGATCTGGAAGGCCGGGTGGGCATCGGCAGCGGGTTCGGGATTGCACGCGATCCACCCCGTCGCCAGCGTAACGGACAGTAACGCCGGGATCGCTCGGTGCTTCCGGTGGACGCCGTCCGCGATCCGCGGACGCAAGGGCGTCCCGGGTGCGTTGCTCCTCGGTCGCATGTATCCAAACTTGCCAACTTGAGCTGATATGCCAAGCGTCCAAATCGAGGGGTGTCACCGATGCAGAAGAGATTCGAGGCCGACCGCCTCACCCGCAGGGACTTCGTACGGGCCGCAAGTGTGGGGCCCGCTGCCGCTTGGCTCGCCGCCTGCGACCGCGCCGGAGACGCCGGGTCAGCGGCCGATGCAGCAGCGGCCATGGCCGGCGGACAGGAGGCGGAACAGGGGCCACGGTGGGCAAAGGATCCCTCGCCCTTCATCCAGCGCGTCACGAACCTCGAGACGCGGCTCGAACTCCTCGACGGATTCCTGACGCCGAACGAGCTCTTCTTCGTCCGCAACCATTCGCCGACGATAGCGATCGATCCTTCAACGTATGCCCTCCGGGTCGAGGGAGATGGCGCGGAGACCGAGTTGCGACTCGATCTGGCCACCCTGGAATCGCTGCCGCAGCATGCGATCACGGCCTACCTGGAGTGCGCCGGGAACTGGCGCGGCCTCTATCCGGAACTCACGGGAACGCGCGCGAGCGGCGGCCAGTGGACGACGGGCGCCGTCGGGTGCGCGGAGTGGTCGGGTCCGTCGCTGGCCACCGTGCTCGACCTGGCGGGCGTGCGGCCGGAAGCGGTCGACGTGAACCTCGTGGGCCTGGACGGCTCCGGCTTCGAGCGCGCCATGCCGCTCGCGAAGGCGCGGGATCCGGACACGATCGTCGCGCTGCGCATGAACGGCGAGCCGCTCCCGGCCGACCACGGGTATCCGGCCCGATCCGTCGTCCCCGGCTGGTCCGGGTCCAACAGCATCAAGTGGCTGGGGACGGTACAGGTGACCACCGAGAAAGTGTGGAACCGGAACAACACGTCCTCCTACGTCCTCATCGGCGACGACTGGCCGGCGGCGGACTACGCGCCCGCTCAGGGAGGACCGATCACGGAACTCGTCGTGAAGAGCGCCCTGGCCCTGCCCCGGCCCGCGCAACTGGCGCCCGGCTCCCACCGCCTGCACGGCTTCGCGCACGCCCCGGCAGGACCCGTGTCGGCGGTCGAATGGAGCCCGGACGGCGGGGCGACGTGGCTCGAGGCCGAGATCGTGGAGCCGATCCTGCCGCTGGCCTGGCAGCGCTTCGAGTTCGAGTGGGATGCGACGCCCGGAGCGCACACGCTGGTCACGCGCGCCACGGATGCGGCAGGGAACACGCAGCCGGATGACCCTCTCATGAACGAAAAGGGCTACCTGCTGAACGTCCCGCTCCCGCACCCCGTGCAGGTGGAGTAGACGGCTTGCCGTACCGGGTGCTCGCGGACCTCGTCCTCGTCACCCACTTCCTCTTCATCGCCTTCGTGGTGGCGGGAGGTTTTGCGGCCATCCGCTGGCCGAAGATCGCATGGGCGCACGTCCCCTGCTTCGTGTGGGGGGCGCTGATCGAGTTCGCGGGCTGGATCTGTCCGCTCACGCCGCTGGAGGTCAGCCTCCGCATCGCGAGCGGCCAGGCCGGCTATCCGGGCGGCTTCATCGAACGCTACCTGCTCCCCGTCATCTATCCCGGCGCGCTCACCCGGGAGATCCAGATCGGGCTGGGGCTCGCCGTTCTGGCGGTCAATGCGGGGGCGTACGCCTGGCTGCTGCGACGCCATCTGCGACGCCGCGCGGACGCGTCATGACCCGACCCGGTCGACTCAGTCGATCACGATATCGCGGGTGAGCTGGCCGTTGCTCTCCCAGTAGGTCCGCTTGTTCACGAGGCGCGGGTCGTCCGCCGCCGGCTGGACGTTGCCGTCCGCGTCGATCGCCCTCGACACGATCGCGTGCTGACCCGGTGTCGCGTCCCAGTCCATGCGCCAGAACGTCCATGTGTGCGGGTCGCCCTGGCCTTCGCCCAGCGTCGCTGGCTCCCAGGGACCCTCGTCCACGCGGACCTCGACGCTCGCGATGTCCGCGCCCCATGCAGCCCCGTGGATCGCGTAGCCGTCCCCGTTCCGCGTCACCCTGGCGGGGACGGAGTTGATGTTGACGCGCCCCACCGAGGTCTCCGTCCACACGGTCGCGCCGTCGCGCTCCTCCGCCCGCAGCGTGACGTAGTCGCGGGCCATGAACTTGCCCATGAAGCGCCGGTCGCGGAGTTCGATGCGCGTCAGCCATTTCACGTTGGCGATTCCGTACCAGCCGGGGGCGATGACCCGCAGCGGGAACCCGTGCTCGTTCGGCAGCGGCTCGCCGTTGACCTCCCACGCGAGGATGACGCCGGGGTCCATCGCGTCCTCGAGCGACAGGCTGCGCGCGAAGTTCTGCGTCACGGCGTTGCCCCGGATCTCCTCCTCGCCCTCGTCCGCGCCGAAGAAGACGACCTCGATCCCGTCCTCCTGAACGCCCGCCTCGGTGAGGAGGTCGGCAAGCCGGGCCCCCGCCCAGCGGGCATTGTGCACCGCTCCCATGAACGAGGGGCGGCCGCGGTTACCGGAACACTCCAGCGTGAACACGACCTCCTGCCGGGGCCGCTGGCGGAGGTCGGCCAGGCTGAACGTGCCCGGCCGGTCCACGAGTCCGCCGATCTCGAGATTCCAGTCGCTCTCCGCGATGACCGGCGAACCGTAGTGTCCCACGCGAAACATCTGGCTGACCGGCGTGATCCAGGAATCCACTTCCTCCCAGTTCAGGACGTTCACCCGCTCCCTCATCCCCGCGTGCGGGCGCTGGACCCACGGGATCACGGCCTCCTGATCGAGTCCGGCCAGCCAGCCGCGGAAGATGTCCGTCGGCAGGATCGCGAGTCCGGCGGCCGCCGCGCCGCCCCGGATCAGCAGCTGTCGTCGTGGAATGGGGTTTCGCTGGCTCATCTTGTCAGACCTCGGCTGGGGTGGACCGGGCGCTCCCGCGCCGCCACTCGCAAGCTCTGCAGGATCCGGGCGTCCGAGCAAGACCGACGACGGAAGGGGCCGTCCGAGGGGAGTGCGTCAGCGGCCCGGCCTCCAGGCGGATTCCTCCGACGCGTCGGCCGGCCCGATCTTCCCTTCCGACATCTCGAGCAGCTCGGCGGGTGACCGAAGAAGTCCCCGCGCGAACACGTACCACACGTCGCGGGCGGCCCGGACATCCTCCAGCGCGTTGCCTCTCACGATCACGAGGTCGGCGATCTTCCCTTCCTCGATGCTCCCGAGTTCGGCGTCCAGGCCCATCGCCCTGGCGGAATTGATGGTGGCGATGCGGAAGACATCGGCGGGCGGGACGCCGGCGCGCGCGAGCGCGAGGAGTTCGCGGTGGACGGCGAAGGGAGACCAGTACTGTCCCCAACTCGGGTGATCGGTGCCGAGCGTGATCAGGTCCCGTCCCCCGCCATCGTAGAAGGCCTTCAGCGTCCTGCGCTTGATCGGCGACATCTTCGCGAACGACGCGTTCACGGGGCGGGGCGGACGGGCCTCGACGATCTCCCGCATGTACGGCGTCAGGAAACGGAGTTCGTCCGTCCAGTATTCCGTCATCTCCGGGTCGTGGGGACCCCAGTACCCGTAGATGGACAGCGTCGCGTCGAAGTTCACTCCGTGGCTCACGTAGAGGTCGATGATGTCGCGGAGCGCGGCCCCTTCAAAATCATCGAACTCCTGCAGCGAGGCGTAGGCCGTGCGATCCGCCGGCATCATGTCGCCCCCGAGGAAGTGCTCGACGCGGTCGATGCCCATGAGGATCGCGTCGCGGGGGTTCACCGTATTCCCGAAGCCGGAATCGAGGTGGGCGGTGACCGTCAGTCCGTGCTCGTGCGCCTGCTCGATGAGCACGGAGAGGTGTTCCGGCCGGATCCCCTTGGCCTTGAAGCCGGCCGCGCCCTGTGCCGCCCAGTGGTCCACCTCGCGGCGGATGGAGTCGGCGGTCATCGCATCGTCGTCCCACCCCCGCCGCCACGACCCGAAGTAGGGCCCCGAGTTGAGGATGCGGGGGCCCCTGCGATCCCCGCGCTCGATGGCGAGCCGCAGTTCCCGCATGCGGACCGGATCCATCTCGCCGGCCGGGAACGTCGTCGTCACGCCGTTGGCGAGGAAGAGTTCGGGATAGGCGGCCGTCTCGTCTACGCGGCCGTCGCCGAACAGGTCGACCGCATAGTGCGCATGGAGGTCGAAGAACCCCGGCAGGATCGTCGCCTCCTGATCGAGGTTGAGCGTAATCGTGACGTCGGCCGTATCGGGCGGGGGGCCGATGGCAATGATCCGCCCGTCATGGATCGTGATGCCCTCGTTCTCCATGAGGGCTCCGGTGTGCACGTCGAGCCAGTGGCCCCCGGCGATGATGTAGGTCGCTTCACCCTCGACGAGGTCCCCGACGAAGCCGAAGTCCCCGCACCCGACAACCGTCGGAATCAGGCCGCCCAGTCCGAGGATGAGGAAATTCCGCCTTCCCCGCGTCCGCTGGTTCCGAACCATCGCGTGCTCCTCCCGCTCAATGCGGGTCGGCCTTCGGGTCATCCGACCCGCGGACCACCCCGGAGAATCCAACATACGAGCGCGCGGTTTCCTTTACGACGAACTCGATCCTGTTACTGTGAGCGGTTCCCAGGCGGCTTTCATCGGAACCGGATCGGAGTTCGACACTGCACGAATCGAGCGCCGCACTCGCCAGCCAACCCTCCGGCATTGCCCCGCGGTTCGCGTTGCGCCCCGCGGCGGTGGTGGCGCTGATCGTCGTTTCGCACACGACGATCGACGCCTACACGGCCTTCCTGCCGCCGCTTCTGCCGCGGATCATGGACAACCTCGGCCTCTCGATCACCCTCGCCGCGACGCTGTCGACCGTGCTCTCCATCTCGACCGCGCTCCCGCAGCCGGCCTTCGGCTACCTCGCCGACCGGTTCGGGCGTCGCGCCTTCCTGGCCGCGGGCCCGATCGTGGGGGGCGTGTTCATCTGCCTGCTGGGGATGGCGCCCAGCTACTTCGCCCTCCTCCTCCTCCTCATGGTGGGGGGACTGGGGTCGGCCGCCTTCCACCCGCCGGGGGCGTCGCTCGTCGCGCGCGCCGGTGAGGGTCGGGGGAGCGGCGTGCGGATGTCCGTCTTCTCCTTCGGCGGGGCCATCGGGTTCGCGCTGGGGCCGATCAGCGCGGTTGCGATCGTCGGTCTGTTCGGCCTTTCCGGCCTGTGGATCGCGATGATCCCGGGCGTCGTGCTCGGGATCGCGCTCTGGTTCGGCGTGAAGGGACGGACGCGCGTCGGGCCGGGGACCCCCCCGCCTCCCCCGCTCGAGGTGATCCGGATGCTGAAGGGACCGCTCGGACTCGTGTTCGGGATCTCGGTCGTCGGCTCCTTCGCGCAGAAGGCGATCCTCACCTTCATCCCGATCATCGCCCACCGCGCGGGCGAGAGCGAGACGGCGGGCGCCGTCGTGCTCAGCATCTACCTGGGCGCCCAGGGGCTGGGCACGCTCACCTCCGGTGTCCTCACCGACCGGTTGAACCGGCAGCACCTCCTGGCCGCGATCAGCGTACTCGCCGTGCCCACGCACGTCCTCGCCATCACGCTGGCGCCCGCCAGCCCGGCGGCAATCGTGATGGCCGTGTTCGCGGGTTTCCTGAACATGGCGCTCCTGCCCCCGATCGTCGTGATGGCGCAGGAGATCGTCCCCTCGGGAACGGCGGCGAGTTCGGGCATCGTGATGGGGCTCGCATGGGCCGTGGGGACGCTCATCATTCCGGTCGTGGGCGGGTTCGCGGACGCCTTCGGCCCCGTCGTGGCGACCGCCTGGTCCATGCCGCTTCTGCTGCTCGGCGCGCTGTTCGCCATGCAGCCTTCCCTTCGCCCCTACTGCCGAGCCCGATGATGACTCGTGTGAACCGCTCCTTCCCGTTCGATGCCACCCCGGTTCGTGCCGTGCGGTCGGGCGCCCTGCTGACCGGCGTCGTGCTGGCGGGCGCCCTTCCTGCCGCGTGTGGCGAGTCACCGCCGGCCGACCCCGCCGACCTGGTCCTGGTGGACGGCCGCGTAATCACGCTCGACGCGGAGAGCCGCGTCGCCGAAGCCGTGGCCGTCCGCGGAGAGCGGATCGTGGCGGTCGGTTCGACCGCCGAGATCGAGGCGCTCGCGGGCCCCGAGACCCGCCGCATCGACCTCGCCGGCCGCGCCGTGACGCCGGGCCTCATGGATGCGCACGTCCACTTCGCGAACGGGGGCGCGAACCGGCTGTACCGTCTCGATCTCAGCTATCCGAACGTGGAGAACATCGCGGACGTGCAGGGCATGGTCGCCGAGCAGGCCGGGCGGCTGTCGGAGGGCGAGTGGGTCCGCGGTGGCGGCTGGGACGAGGGCAAGCTCCAGGAACTGCGCTACATCCATGCCTCGGATCTCGACGCCGTGGCGGCGGGGCAGCCCGTGTGGCTCGCCCACACGATGGGCCACTACGGCGTGGCCAACTCGCTCGCCCTCGACATGGCCGGCATCACCGCGGATACGCCCGACCCGCCCGGCGGCACGATCGACCGCGATGCGGCCGGTGAGCCGACCGGCGTGCTCAAGGAATCCGCCATGGGCCTCGTCACCCGGCTCATCCCCCCGCTCGGCCCCGAGCAGCAGCGCGAAGGGATCCGGAGCCTCGCCGACGCCTTCAACGCCGAGTGCATGACGGGCGGCAAGGACCCCGGGATCGGACGCGGCGCCTGGGAGGCGTACAGCGACGTACTCGCCGACGGCGACCTCAGCGTCCGCATCTTCGCGCTCTGGCGGGGACGCGACGGCACGCTGGACGAGGTCCGCGCCTACGCCGACAGCCTCGCCACCTTCACCCGCCCCCACGAATCGACCGGTGACGACCGCCTCATCCCCGGAGGCGTCAAGCTCTACATCGACGGCAGCGGCGGCGCCCGCACGGCCTGGCTGTACGAGGACTGGAACCGCGATCACACCGGCACCGATGCCGGCAACCGCGGCTATCCCACGATGGATCCCGACGAACTGCGCCGGCGCTTCCGGGCCTACCACGACGCGGGGCTCCACGTCTCCATCCACTCCATCGGCGACCGCGCCATCGACTGGACCGTCGACAGCTTCATGGAGGCGCTCGAGGCCACCCCCGCGCGCGGCCTCAGGCACGGGATCATCCACTCCAACATCCCCACCGACCGCGCGCTCGACGCAATGGCCGCACTGCAGCGCGAGTGGGAAGCCGCGTATCCGGAGCCCTCCCCGACCTTCACGTGGTGGATCGGCGACACCTACGCCGGAAACTTCGGCCCCCGGCGCGCCCTGCGTCTGAACCCGTTTCGGTCGTATCTGGATCGGGGGATGATCTGGGCCAGCGGCTCCGACTACTTCGTCACGCCGTATCCCGCCCGCTACGGGGTGTGGGCCTCCGTCGCCCGGCAGCCGCTCCTCGGCGTATACGGCAGCGAACCCTACGGCACGGCCGAGTCCGTCGATGTCGAGACGGCGCTGCGCTCGTTCACAATCTGGACCGCGCACCAGATGTTCCTGGAGGACAAGCTCGGAACGGTCGAGCCCGGCAAGTACGCCGATCTGGCCGTCTGGGACCGCGACCCCCTCACCGTGCCGACGATCGAACTGCGTGACATGGCATGCGAACTCACGGTCTTCAACGGGGAAATCGTCTTCGACCGCGGCGGCGTCCCTACGCCTTGACGTTCGAGGGCGAGCCGGTGGAAACGAGCGAGGCGACCCCCCTGTGAATGACCGTCAACGAACATCGCGTACGCCTCGCATATTCCGCACCTGCGGTGACCCCCGGCCGGAGTGCCGAGTCTTCACGGAGATGAATCCGATGCCCACGACGTCGCGAACCCGGGTCCCGCTTCGTGTCGCGCTCCTCGCGCTGGCGGGGTTGGCTCTCCCCCGGAGCGCCCTGCCGCAGCAGCCGGTGGGGATCGCGGGACGGCTCCTCGACGCCGGCACCGGAGCACCCATCACGGCGGCACTCGTCTCCATCCCCGCGCTGGACATCTCGACGCTCACCAACGCGGATGGCGCGTTCCATCTGGTCGTTCCCGCCGGCTCCCACACGTTCGAGATCCGGCACATCGCCTACGGTACGCGAACGACCGAGGTCGAGGCGCGAACCGACGGCACGCTCTCGCTGGAGTTCCGCATCGAACCGGCCGCGATCGAAGTCGCCCCGCTCGAGGTCAACGTCGAGTGGAGACCGTCGTACCTGGAGCAGGTCGGCTTCTACGAGCGCCGGGCGCTCGGCAGCGGCAGATTCTACGATCCCGAGGACCTCCGCCGCGGGGGCGACGGCCTCATCGTCCGCTGGCGAAACCTGAGCGAGCGCATTCTCAACATGAACCGGTCAAACGTCATGTTTTGCGGTCCACAGATCCTCATCGATGGCCGCCGGGACCGCGTTGGCCTCATGACCGGGCTCGCCCATCACCGACTGGGGGGCGTCGAGATCCACGACGAGCCGCACAAGGTGCCGGGCCTCGAGCCTCTGATACGCGCCGGAGGCGAGGATCCGTTCTGCCCCATTGTCATCGTCTGGACGCGACAGTGGCTGACCGCGGCCGAGCTTGAAGCGCGCCGGATCGTCCTCTGCGAGCCCGCCTCCACGACGGAGCCGGCACCGCTCGTGGTCGAGGGGACGGTCACGGATGCGCTGACCGGCCTTCTCCTGCCCCGCGCGACCGTGACGGCCTGGGTCACGGAACCGGGCGGCCGGCGGCGCGAGAAGGAGACGACCGCCGACGACAACGGCCGCTTCCGGTTCTGCGACCTCGATCCGCGGACGGACGTGAGCATCTGGGCCAGGTTCGCCGGCATCAGCGGCGAACTGGCGCCCCTGGCGGCCGAGGCAGCCCCCGTGGCAGCCGATACGGCCCCCGTGACGCGGGATCTGGTGGTCCCCATCGCTCGTCACGGCCACGTCGCCGGCCGCGTCTTCGATCTCCCGCGAGGCGTACCCGTGGCGGGGGCCGAAATCAGACTGGCGGCGTCCCCGGCCGCACCGGCCCCCGGCGACCCTGGCCCGCCCGCGGAGGCCGCGTATCCGACAACGAGCGACGAGCACGGCCTGTTCGCGATCCCCGACCTGGTTCCCGGGGACTACCGGATCGCCGTCTCCCACCCCGACGCCGGTGTCGCCCGAGACACCATCCCGGTCTTCTCCGGTTCGACGGTGGATGTCCGCGTCGAACTCGACCCCGCGCCGCCTCCCTCGCCGGACGACGCCTCGCCGGACGACGCCTCGCCCGCGGCGGGGCCGCGGGTCGTGGCCGAGAGGCGGCATCCGCGTCTCACGGAGGTCGGCTTCTACGAACGCAGGCGGGAGAGCGCGACGCGCGGCCGCGGCCACTTCTTCACGCGGGAGCGGATTCGGGCCCTCGCGCCCACCCGCCTCACCGACCTCCTCACCGAGGTGGATGGCCTGCGCGAAATCTGCCCACGACAGACCTGCCGCCTCGTCTCGCCGAGGGCGAGGAGATGCTCGCACGCGTCCGTCTACCTGAACGGCACCCTGGTCATGGATGGCCGTGCCTGGGACTTCGAGCAGGGGGGTCTCGACGACCTGGCGGCTCCGCATGAAGTCGTCGCCATCGAAGTCTACCTGCGGGCCGTCTCCCTGCCCGGGGAGTTCGCCGCTCCATCCAACCGGTGCGGCGCGATCGTCATCTGGAGCGGGCAGCCGCCAGCGTGATCCGGGACGGCTGGCCTCGCGACTTCGACGCGACGCTCCTGTACGTCGTGCGCGGCGGCGAGATCCTCCTCATTCACAAGAAGCGGGGCATCGGGGCCGGCAAGCTGAACGGAGCCGGCGGGAAGGTGGACCCCGGCGAGAGCTGCCTCGACGCGGCCGTGCGCGAGTTCGAGGAGGAGCTTCTGGCGCGTCCCCTCGCCCCCCGAAAACTGGGCGAGGTGGCGTTCGACGTGGTGGACGGCGTATCGATTCTCATCCATGTCTTCCGGGCCGATGCGCTGGAGGGCGAGCCTTCGGAGACGGACGAAGCGGTCCCCGTCTGGGCGCCCGTCGACGACGTCCCGTACGATCGGATGTGGGCGGATGACCGCTATTGGCTTCCGCACGTGCTGGCGAACCGTCCCTTCGAGGCGTTCGCCCGCTTCGAGGGAGACAGACTGCTCGACTGCGACGTGAGGCGCCTCCCGGGAGGAGCGAGCGAAAGAGGAGAGGAATCCGATGGCGATGAAGCCGCGTAACGTGATCCCGACGCTGGCGGCGCTGGCGGCCGCGGCCGCGCTCCAGACGCTGGACGCCGCCCCCGCCCATGCCCAGGATCGGCGCCTGCTCGGCTTCGGAGCGGAGGGCTCCGCCGCCCAACTCGCGGCGGAGGCCCGGCTCGACGAGAGCGTGCGGGCGAGCAACCTCGAGAGCTGGATGGAGCGCATGACCCGCGAGCCGTTCTACGTGGGCGCGCCGTACAACTACGAGAACGCGATGTTCGTCGCAGAGCAGTTCCGCAGCTGGGGCTACGACGTGGAGATCGCGGAGTACGAGGTTCTCTTCCCGACGCCACTCGTGCGGCACGTGGAGATGCTGGAGCCCGAGTCCTTCGTCGCATCGCTGGAGGAGCCGGAGATCCCGGAGGACGGAACATCCGGCGTGGCTGGCCGCCTCCCGACATACAACGCCTACTCGGCGGACGGCGACGTGACGGCGGAACTCGTGTACGTGAACCAGGGGATCCCGCGCGACTACGAGGAACTCGAGCGCATGGGGATCGACGTGCGCGGGAAGATCGTGATCGCCCGCTACGGCGGGTCCTGGCGCGGCATCAAGCCCAAGGTGGCGCATGAGCACGGGGCCCTGGCGACCATCCTCTACAGTGACCCCCGCGATGACGGCTTCTTCCAGGGAGACGCGTATCCGAAGGGGCCCTACCGGGCGGAGTTCGGCGTGCAGCGCGGGGCGGTGCAGGACATGCCGCTCCATCCGGGCGATCCCCTCACGCCGGGGGTGGGCGCGACCGCCGATGCCGAGCGGCTGACGATCGAGGAGTCCCCGACGATCATGAAGATCCCGGTCCTCCCGATGTCGTGGGGCGATGCGCTGCCTCTGCTCCGGGCGCTCGAGGGGCCGGTCGCCCCGGCGCCGTGGCGCGGCGCCCTCCCCATCACCTACCACGTCGGCCCCGGCCCGGCGACGGTTCGCGTCCGCCTGGAGTTCGACTGGGGGCTGGAGACGGCGTACAACGTGATCGCCACGCTGCCCGGCTCCGAGTTCCCCGACGAGTGGGTGATCCGCGGCAACCACCGGGACGGGTGGGCGATGGGTGCGCAGGACCCGATCAGCGGCACCGTCTCGATGATGGAGGAGGCGCGCGTCATCGGGGAGTTGGCCCGGGCGGGGATGCCTCCCCGGCGCACCATCGTCTACGGCTCATGGGACGCCGAGGAGCCCGGGCTGCTCGGCTCGACGGAGTGGGTGGAGCACCATGCCGAAGAACTGCGCCGGAAGGCCGTGGCCTACATCAATACCGACGGGAGCGGGCGCGGCTTCCTGAGCATGGGCGGGTCGCACACCCTGCAGAGCTTCATCAACGACGTGGCCCGCTCGGTTACCGACCCGCAGACGGGTGTCTCCGTGTGGGAACGGCTGCACGCCTCGCGCGCCGTGGGCGGTTCGCGCCGCGCGGATGACGCCTCGGACATCACGATCAGCCCGCTCGGCTCCGGCTCGGACTACACCCCCTTCCTGCAGCACCTCGGCATCGCCTCGCTGAACCTGAGCTTCGGGGGCGAGAGCGGCGGCGGCTCGTACCACTCGCAGTACGACTCGTTCGACCACTACACGCGCTTCGGCGACACCAGCTTCCAGTACGGCGCCGCCCTCGCGAAGACGACGGCCCGCGCCACGCTGCGGCTGGCCAACGCGGACGTCATCCCGCTCCGGTTCTCCCCCTTCGTGGCCAACGTGAAGACGTACCGCGACGAAGTGATGGCGCTGCTGGACGAGACGCGCGAACAAACGGAGCGCCGCAATGCGCTGGTGGCGGCGAACGCCTACACGCTCGCGGCAGATCCCACGAAGACCTACGTGCCGCCCGAGGTGCAGGACGAGGTGCCGTTCCTCAACTTCGCCCCGGTCCAGAATGCGATCACGCGGCTGGAGGCGAGCGCCGCGGCGTACGACGCGGCCTACGACGCGATGCGGGCCGCGCACCAGGCGGCGGCCGCCGCCGGTGAAAGGTCGGGCGCCGGCGGCGGGTCAAGCGACGCGAACATGGCCGACCATGCGGAGGTGCAGCGGCGGCTGAACGCGGCCCTGATCCAGACCGAACGGCTCATGACGCGCGAGGACGGTCTCCCGCGGCGGGACTGGTTCCGGCACCAGATCTACGCACCCGGCTTCTACACCGGGTACGGCGTGAAGACGCTCCCCGGGATCCGCGAAGCGATCGAGGAACGCGGCTGGGACGAGGCGTCCGCGCAGGTGGAACGCCTCGCCGGCACCCTCACACGCCTCGCCGACAAGATCGACGAAGCGACCGCCCTGCTACGCGGCTGAGGTGGCAGCCGTTCAGTGTTGGCTGCGGCTCTACGACCGCACTTGCGACCCAACGAACCGGAGAGGACCCCTGAGTGACGACGATCGAACTAGCGCGACTTGAAGCAGTCGACCCTCGGACCTGCTGGAAGAACGAAGCGGCTCACTTCACTCCATGGCTTGCGAAGGACCAGAACATCAAGCTCTTGGGCGATACCATCGGACTTGAACTGGAACTCGAAGCACAGGAAAAAGGCGTTGGCCCGTTCCGCGCAGACCTTCTTTGCAAGAGCACGGTCGATGATTCTTGGGTCCTAATCGAGAACCAACTCGAAAGGACAGACCATTCGCATCTGGGTCAGCTGCTCACCTACGCCGCTGGCCTTCAAGCCGTGACCATCGTATGGATCGCCCGCAAGATTACGGACGAGCACAGGGCAGCCCTCGATTGGTTGAATGAAATCACCGACACCCGGATCAACTTCTTCGGCTTGGAGATCGAACTGTGGAAGATCGATACGTCTCCCCTCGCGCCCAAGTTCAACGTCGTCTCGAAGCCGAATGACTGGACCAAGGCACCCGTCGTCGAGCTAACCGAGACCAAGAGGATGCAGCGGGAATACTGGCAGACATTCCGCGACTGCGTCGCCGAGCGTGGGGCCAAGTTTATGACCACAAAAGCCCTGCCACAGAACTGGATGAACGTCGCCATTGGTCGATCCGGGTTTCAGCTTAGCGCAATCGCCTCGGCGTGGAATTCTCAAGACAACTCTTGGGAAACCGGCGAAATACGCGCTGAGTTCGTGGTGACGTTGGACAACGCGAGCGACTTCTACGACCAGTTTCACACCCGCAGGGACAAAATCCAGCAGAGCCTTGGGCTCGACGAACAACTCACTTGGCATAATCCAGAGAACACGAAGAGTTGGAAGACCTATCTGCGGAAGACTGCCGACGTTGCGGATCGTACTGATTGGCCGGAGCAACACGAATGGCTTCGAACTCGGCTCGACAGCCTCTTGAGCGTCTTCCAGCCCATGGTCAAACAGCTAACGTGATGACGAACCGAACCGCCTGCGTCGTGGAGCTTTGACTCGCCGTTGACGAATTCCGCTTCGGCGGCGTGCTGCACTGCGACCGCATCAAACCCGGTCGCGGGCTGCGGGAAGGTCGACGACGAGGTGATCCTGGTCGGTCGGGATCGCGTGCTCCCGACCAGCGGCAAAAGCAAGCTGTCATGGGAACGCCCACGGTCGAAAGCGGCGCTCATCCATACCGAGCGCTTACCGGAACCCTCTCCTGCCTTGCCGGCAAGATCGACAAAGCCACCGCATGCTACACGACGGACGAAGCATTACGTTGGATCGTCCACTGCGAAGACGTCATGCTGATGAAGGGTGGAAGGGCTGGAATGACGGTAGGCGTCAACGAGATCATGTCCGGGGCCGAGTCCTCGATTGACCTGAAACGCCAGGCCAAGATCGAGGCGTGGCGGGACGGGGCTGCCCCGGACCAGACGACCCACACGCTCTATCTCGGCGACGCGCGCGACATGCCCGACGTGCGGGAGCCGGTCCACCTCGTCGTCACGTCGCCGCCCTATTTCAACCTCATCGACTACGACGGCGGCCGGGCGGACGACGGCCAGCTCGGCGGCATCGACGACTACGAGTCCTTCCTGGACGAACTGGATCGGGTGTGGCGGCGGTGTTACGACCTGCTGACTCCCGGCGGCCGACTCTGCGTGGTCGTGGGAAGCGTCTGCATTTCGCGCCGGGCCGGAGGCAGGCACCACGTCCTTCCGCTTCCGGCCGACATCTCGGTTCGCGCGCGTCGGATCGGGTTCGACTACCTCACGCCGATCCGCTGGTACAAGATCGCGAACATGGCGACGGAGGCGAAGGGGGTCGGGTTCCTGGGCAAGCCGTATGAGCCCAACGCCATCGTGAAGAACGATGTCGAGACCATCCTGATGCTGCGAAAGCCAGGGAGCTACCGGAAACCGACGGCGGCCCAGCGTGCGCTCAGCCTCATCGAACCGGACGACCACCACCGTTGGTTCCGGTCGATCTGGGACGACATCCGCGGTGAGGCCCGCAAACGCGGCCATCCGGCACCTTTCCCTGTAGAACTCGCCTCCCGCCTCATCCAGATGTTCAGCTTCGTGGGGGATACCGTCCTGGATCCCTTCTGGGGGACGGGCACCACGACGGCCGCCGCCATGCTCACCGCCCGTTCGAGCATCGGGTATGAGATCGAACCGAGATACCTTGAAATCGGACGGGGTCGGCTGGGTCAGCTCGACGCCCTGCAGGTACCGGCGGAAGTGATCTGCGCTTGAAAGCACCCGAGGCGTTCGTCCGCCACCTGGCCGAGAACAACTACCATCCACGATCTGACGCCCACAGCAACGCCGTCTGCCACGCGATCGTGGATGATCTGCTCGCGCATTGTCCAGCCTTCGCGGAACGGGCACGGGCGGGCGAGATCGTCGCCAAGCTGAATCACACGGTCAAGGTCAACTACCAGGATTGGAATACGGATCTGGCCGTGGGTCCGCCGCCGGGATCCCCCCTCGCGCCGAGCGACGGGTCGATCACGTTCGAGACGCCGGCCACCATCGAGCTGGCCCTCGAAGCGAAAGCCATCATGACGGAGCACGGAAAGGCGCGCCGCAATCGGCTGCGCGACCTGCAAGCGTTCCACAACTACGCCCACAGCTACAACGAGAAGACGATCGCCGTGGGCACGGTGGCCGTGAACGTATCGCGCGTGTTCTGGTCGCCCACAAGATCAACGGACGACATTACCGAACACGACAACATCGAGGCCCTCGGCAAGTCGACCGTCGAACTCTTCCGCGGTCTTCCACTCCGGCACACCCCGGCCGAGGGACCCGGCTTGGAGGCCGTGTCTGTGATCGTCGTCGACTTCGACAACCTGAGAAAGAACCCCGCCCTGCCGTACGGAGCCCCCCGTCCGGGAGTCCCAACGCTGGTCACGCGAACTCCCGCACCCCAGACGGGCGACCCCATGGACTACGCGACGATGATCCACCGGATCTGCGCCGCCTACGAAGATCGCTGGCAGAAACGGATCCCTAACCGGTCAGACTAACTGGAGAACACTCGCATCGATGGCAGCAACGACATGGGAAGAGGCCTTCCGAGAGTGGGCAAAAAAGCCTCCGGACGCCGAGGAGCAGCGAAGCGACAACGCGATTAGGGCGATTAGGCAGGCGATTAGGAATAGCCCGAGACTCTCCACACGAAAGATCAAGACTTACCCGCAGGGGTCGTACAGAAACCGCGTCAACGTACGGCAGGACAGCGACGTCGATGTTGGCGTGCTCTGTCATGACGTCTTTCTTCCAGAGTACCCCAATGGTATCACCGGTGAGATGTTCGGAAACGTCTCAGGCGGCTATTCCTACCCCGAGTTCAAGAACGAACTCGAAGAGGCGCTGGTCGCCTATTTCGGTTCGTCGGCCGTGCATCGAGGGAACAAAGCGTTCGACATCCGCGACAACGACTACGCGATCGACGCGGACGTCGCACCCTTCCTCGAGTTCCGTCAGTATTGGAACAACGGCAACTTCCTTGCCGGCGTGGCCCTGATCCCCGACCACGGAAACCGAGTGGAGAACTACCCGGAGCGGCTTCTTGAACACTGGCCCTGGTTACCCCAGCACTACGAGAACGGTGTCAGCAAGAACGACGCGACAAGCAGACGGTTCAAAGGAGTGGTGCGAATCGTCAAGAAGCTCCGCAACCTGATGAGTGAGAGGAACGTTCTCGAAGCGGCTCCAGTCCCAGGTTTTCTCATCGAATGTCTCGTGTGGAATGCACCGAACAGCTGCTTCACCGGCTCGACATGGGACGCAAGGGTACAGGCAGTCTTCGCTTTTCTCTTGTCCAACACAGCCACCGACGCGCTGAGTCGGGACTGGCGCGAGGTGAACAACATCAAGTACCTGTTTCGACCTAGCCAGAAATGGACACGGGCGCAGGCCCATGCCTTTGTCGACCGGGCTTGGAGCTACATCGGTCGGCGGAATACATGAAGCTCACCCGCTTTCACATCTCCGTGTTCCTGGGCCTCGCGGCTCTTATCTGGTACATCGTTCTTCGGTTGCAGGGGACGACCGTGACTTGGGAACACGGAAGGCCTTTTTCCGTCGTCGTTGGCGTGCTTGTGCTCTTCGGCCTTGCCCTTGAGCACGTGATCTGGCGTTGGCCGCTAATACCGGGATGGTTCGTGGCGCGCCCTGATCTGCGTGGCACTTGGCGAGTTACGTTGCAGTCCACCTACATCGATCCGGGAACAAGCGAGCGGCCCCCACCAAGAACGTGCTATATGGGGGTCAAGCAAACCCTCTCGACGCTCCAAATGCAGCTGCTGACCGCCGAGTCGAAGTCAGTGTTTGTCGCAAACAACATCCGGCCGAATCCAAGCGGAGTCGGCTTCCAGATCATTGGCGTCTACACGAACGAACCGAACGTACATTTGCGGGACGAAGGTATCAGCGCGATGCATCAGGGGGCCCTGTTGCTTGAAACGCATGGTCCACGGGTGAAGCCGCACAGCCTGACGGCGAAGTACTGGACGGACCAAAAGACGACTGGAACGATGATCTTCGATCAGCGACTCGACAGAGTCTTTACGAGCTACGTAGACGCCGAGCAGGCCTTTGCCGAATAGAGGACATCGTTTCTTGCCGCTTTGCTCTGAATGGCCTTGGCGATCAAGATGACGAAAGGATCCGCCCTCCTTCGCGCCGCCTGTGTCGCCGTCTTTGGACTTACGCTGCTCGCGCCTCCGGTCTCGGCCCAGGATGTCCGGCCGATACCGCTGCCGGAACTGCTGGTCACAGGGCGAAGCATCTGCCCGACCGCTCCGGAGGAACTGCGGCGCGCCTTCGACCTCTATGAATCCGTCCTCCCCGCCCTGACGGCGGCAGCGTCCACGGCGGACCTTCGTAACCTGCAGGTCCGGATGATGAGACCGACCGTGTCGTTGAGTCGCGGCGGACGCTCGTTCACCGCGGATTCCATGACCGTCGTCGTTCCCACCTCGACGGAAACCGCGTCGCCCCGGCACGTCGAGACGTACGGGTACGCGGACGTCGATCGGGACGCAGAAGCCACGTTCTACACCCCCGACGGCGACGCGCTGGCGTCTCCGGGATTCTTGGCCACGCACTGCTTGAGCACGCTCGAGACGGAGGATGCAGCCAGGGTGGGGCTGGCCTTCGAACCGAAGCCGGACCGGAACGTCGTCGACATTCGAGGCGTCCTCTGGATCGACGCGGAGAGTAACGCGCCGCGGGAACTGGTCTTCCACTACACGTCGCTGCGCCGATTCCTGCGCCGAAACCTGGAGGCGGCGCTGCTGGAGGACGTGCGCTCCCGCGTGCCGAGGCGGGCTCGGGAGGTGGTCTCCTTCTACCGGCTCGCCGTCGACGAGACCCGGTTCGGCGGCGTGCTTCACTTCACAGGCTCGGCTCCGGACCGGCGGGGGACAGGCGCGTGCACGTCGCCGTGATCTGATCCCGGCTGTCTCGGTCCGGAAACGGGGACGGGACCGCCTACTGCCTCCCCGTCGCCTGCGCCCTCAGCGCGGCGACCCGCTCCTCGGTGGGCGGGTGCGTCGTGAACAGGGACGTGAGGCCCCGGCGTCGCCCGGCGAACGGGTTCACGATCGCGAGCGAGGCGCCGGCCGGGTTCACCTCCATCGGGATGCGGCGCGCGCCTTGCTCGAGGCGCTTCAGGGCGCTGGCCAGACCCATCGGATCGCCCGTGATCTCGCCTCCGGTGCGGTCCGCCTGAAACTCGTTCCGGCGGCTGATCGCCATCTGGATGATGACGGCCGCCAGCGGCGCGACGATGGCCATGACCAGCACGCCGAGCGGGTTGTCGCCGTCGTCGCGGCCGCCGCCGAAGATGAGGCCCCAGCGGGCGATCGAGGCGATCATCGCGATCGCGCCCGCCATCGTCGCGGCGATCGTGCCGACGAGCATGTGCCGGTGCTTGATGTGGGCGAGTTCGTGCGCGATGACGCCGTCCAGCTCCCGGGGCGGCAGCGCCCGCAGAATCCCCTGCGTGAAGCAGACCACCGCGTGCTCGGGATCACGGCCGGTGGCGAAGGCGTTGGGCTGCGGCTGCGGCGAAATCGCCACGACCGGCGCCGGGAGATCCGCCCGCCGGCGCAGCCGGTCCACGCGGTCGTATAGCTCCGGCGCCTGCGATCGGTCGACGACCTGCGCCCGGTACATGCGCAGCACCATGCGGTCGCTGAACCAGTACATCCCGAAGTTCATCGCCGCCGAAAGCCCCAGAAACAGGACGGCGCCCTGCCGCCCGAAGAGCGCCCCGCCCGCGAGCACCAGGAGGACCGTAAGGCCCAACATGAGGCCGAATACTCTGAACATCCGCGATAACCCCTCTATCTCTGCGCGTGGCTCCGCACGCGATCCGTACTTGTGGTCGGGCTCCGAATCCGCCCCTGTCTACCCCTCCGCCGCGAGAAGGTCGCAGAAGACGAAACCGTCCCGTTCCACCACCTCGCCGCGCGTGACCGGGACCGCCCGCGGCAGGATCGGGCCGTCCCACACGAACGTATGAAATTCTCCGTTCTCCCCGCACGGATCGACACCCTCCGGCAGGTCCGCGACGAAGGACGCGTCGAAGGAGCGCCCCGCGAACGACGCGTCCAGCATCGCGGGGTTGATGCACACCGCGACCGCCTCGAACCCGTCCCGGATGAAGCAACGCGCGAGATCCGCCGTGGGTTGCTTCCAGATCGGGAACAGGCACTCCAGTCCCGAGGCCGCGAGTTGCCGCTCCCGGTACTCGCGCAGGTCCTCGAGGAAGATGTCCCCGAACGCCACGCGGCGGACCCCGTCCTCGTACAGGCGGTCGAACGCCTCCCCCATGGCGCGCTCGTAGATCTCGTTGGAGGACCGCGGAGGGACGACGACCTCGACCAGCGGGATCCCGATGGAGGCCGCCTGGTCGCGCACGAGCGCCCGCCGCACGCCGTGCATGCTCACCCGGTCGTAGGCGTCCGTCACCGTCGTGATCAGCGTCTCGACCCGCCACGTCCCGGACTGCTGGAGCGCGTGCAGTGCCAGGGCGCTGTCCTTGCCGCCGCTGAAGCACATCGCGATGCGTTCGCTCACTCGCGTTCGCTCACTCCAGGACCGTCGCCCGGAAGGCCCCCGTGAGCACGCGCCCCTCCCGCTTCACCTGCACCCAGATCGTGTACTCGCCGGGCTGCGGGAAGGCGAAGGGGAACTCGACCACGCCGGTTGGAGCATCCATCCCCCCGGCGGCCATCGGAGCCCCCTCGGGCGCGAGCACGGCGAGCGAACCCATCGAGATCGAACCCGCGGGATGCAGATGCACGAACACGGCGCCGTCGTCCCGCGTGAGCGCGGCGTGGCTGAGCATCCCCATGTAGGGCTCCAGCTCGGCCGGCTTCTCATCGGGATCCCAGAGCCTGAATGCGAGGACCGTCTCCTCGTCGACGCGAAGTTCCTGCTCCCCCTGCCATTCGAGGATCGAGCCATCGTCCAGACGCGCCTCGGAGCCCGGCCCGGAGAGGGCGGCCGGGACGCCCGTCCACGCGGAGTCGTCCGGGTCTCGTGGCAGGGCCGCGGCCGCTTGCGGCAGGACGTCCCGCGCCTCGGGCGCCGCGCCCGCCCCCTCGGCGACTGCCAGCGCCGCCGCGTCGACGGTCAACGTATCGACCACCGTCTGCGCGAAGCCCGACTCCTGGACGATGTCGCCGTAGATGCGGTACTCGCCCGGCGGCAGGTCCGGCCACGGAACCCGGAACGTGGACGAATCGACCGGCACGGGGTGCACGTGCGCAAAGGCGTCCATCCCCGGCGCGCCGACCACGAACATGTGCATCAGCTTGCCGTGATCCGGCACCAGCGGACTCCAGTTGCGGCCCCGCCAGGCGGGATCGGTGATCGCGATCTCGAGTGCGGGCACGCCGCCGTCGCGCACGATCGCGCCCTCCACTTCGAGGCGTTCGAAGATCCCGCTGCGAACCTCCCGGTCGACGGCCTCCCACCACGCGTTTCCGAGGTAGAGGAGGCCCGCCATCCCCGCGGCGGTGAGGGCCATGGCGATCCGGGCGCGGTGACGATGCCGGGGGTCCACCGCCTCCCCCGCCGGGAGCTGGCTCTCGCGCACCGCCGCCCCCGTGATCGCGACGACCCCGGCGACGAGCAGGAGCCCCAGCGCAGCCAGGATCCACCCGAGCCCCGGCGGCAGATCGAGCACCCCGAGCATGACGGAGGTGATCGGGACCGAGACCTCGCCGCTGCCGCGACTCCCCTCCACCGCCACCTCGACCCGGTAGGCGCCGACGGTCATGATCCACAGCTCGGCGGCGTACAGTTCGGGATCGCCGACCACGGGCACGGCCTCGTCGGGCGGCGGCGCCCCGCCTTCCGGGGCCGCGTCCCAGCGCACGGGGCGCACGGTCACCCGGTCGACTTCGCCGCCGGGCACGCGCACCGAGATTTCCGCCAGCCCCGGGATGACCTCGGGCGGGCGGATGACGACGGACACGGGGTAGGGACCGGCCTCGCCGGCGAAGAACACATTCTTGCTCCCGACGTGTCCCGTCGCCACGAGGTACAGTCCGACCACGAACGCCGCCCCGCGCGCGAGGCGGACGGCCCGGCTGCGGCTCACCGGCGGACGCGCAGCCACCAGCTCCCCAGCCACAGTCCCGCCCGGGCCGAGACGACGGCGATCGGCAGCGCCCACCAGGCCGCGGACAGGAAGCTCGCGGCCGAGAACTCGCCTCCGAGGTACGCGCCGCCGTGCCAGAACACGTGCTGCCATTCGCCCGGCGCGGCCGTGTAGCCCCAGGTGTCGCCCTGGAAGAAGTAGTTCCGCGCCCCCTCGGAGAGCATGAACTCGGCAAAATACCATTGAAGGACGCCGAAGATGCCCACGAAGGCGCCGCCGCCCAGTGCCGCGATCCGCCAGTCCGTCGACGCCCGGCCGGGCGCCTCGCCCGCCGCGGAATGCCGCCGCAGCAGGAGGTCGATCACGATCGCCGGCGCCAGCAGCAGGAGCGGGAACTCGGACGGCTGCATGTGAGTGACCGGACGAAGGATCGGCGCCAGCATGGGCTCCCCCGGGAAGAGCGGCAGCACCCACATCGTCGCCAGCGCGACCCCGGTATAGACGAGCGCCGCACACGTCGCCGGCCAGCGCATCTGCCCCGCGCGCCCGATGGCGAAGAGGAGGACGGGGAAGACCGCCGCCATCACGCGATGGAACGTCGCCCCGTGCATCTGGTTGGGGAACGTGTACTCCATGAGCAGGACGGAGACCGACAGGAGCAGCATCGCGGCGCTGAACACGTACGCCCAGGCGAGCTTGCGCCGGCCCGTCTCCGAGGCCCGGTTGTGCCACGCCAGCGCCATCAGCAGGGCGCCCACCTGGATCGCGTAGATCCCCAGCGCCAGGACGACGTGCGGCGGACTCAGGATCTCCACGTCGAGCCCGTACGCGTTGTGCCACCAGTCGTCGAGCGGTGCGGACGCGAGCATCGCGATCGCGCCCCAGATCGCCACCCAGGCCCCGAGCGGCGCCCGGAAGCCCCAGAGACGCACCGAGCGTCCCACCTCCGCGTCCGTCCCGGAGAACGTCGTCTTCACCGCGAGCCACCCGCACGACAGTCCCGCCGCCAGACCGCCCGCGTAGACGAGCAGGTGGGCGGGCGTGAACAGCGTGTCCCGACCGATCGTCCGGTGCCACGAGATGTCCCACGTGATGCCCACGATCACCGCCGCCGAGGCGAACAGGACCGCGGACAGATACCACGGGATGCTGTCCGCGGATTCCACCGCCCCTTCGCGCGCCGTGAAGACGGGGGCCGGAGCTACTGTCGATTCCATCGGGTTCCCTGAAATCCTTCCTCCCGCAACCGGCTGCTCCATGGGTCGCGGGCTATCGACACATTTGATCCACCGCCCGAAGATAGGTCTGGTCCCGGTTCGACGCAGGAGAGAAGCAGGAGCTTCCCGTGAGATCACAGAGATTCCGCCGAGTGTGCCCGGGGTACCCCGGAAGGAGGCGCGCCGTAGCGGCCTCCGCGGTCCCGGTCCTCTGCCTGGGCGTTGCCGGCTGTGCCGCACCGGACGCAGCGCCCGGCCTCGCCACCTCCGGGTCGTCCCTCACCGCCGACCAGATCGACGCGATTCACGCGATCGCCGCCGCTCCCATCGAGGCGGGCCGCACCGCCGGCATGTCGATCGCGGTCGTGCGCGGGACCGACACGCTCCTCATCGAGGCGTTCGGCCACGCCGACCTCGAACTCGGCGTGCTCACGCCCCCGGATGCCGTCTACGAGATCGGATCCGTGACGAAGCAGTTCACGGCGGCGGCCGTTCTTCTCCTCCAGGAGGAAGGGAAGCTCTCCCTCGACGACCCGCTCACGAAGTGGCTGCCCGACTACCCCGTCGGAGACCGGACCGTGACCGTCCGCCAGCTCCTCGACCACACGTCGGGTATCAAGGGCTACACCGAGATGGAGCATCTCTGGGTCGAACTCGCCCCCCTCGATCTCCCCCGGGACACGCTCGTCACGCTCTTCTCCGCCGAGCCGTTCGACTTCGAGCCCGGCACGGCGATGACCTACAACAACTCGGGCTACTTCCTCGCCGGCCTGGTGATCGAGGCGGCGAGCGGGACGAGCTACGAGGACTTCGTCGAAGAGCGCCTCTTCGGCGAGGTCGGGATGGAGCACTCCCGCTACTGCCACAAGGACGAACTCACCCCCAACCGCGCGAAGGGATACGAACCGCGCGAGGACGGATTGCATCCGGCGCCCTATCTGGACCACCAGTGGCCCTACGCGGCGGGATCGCTCTGCTCCACCGTGCGCGACCTCGTCGCCTGGAATCAGGCCCTCCACGGAGACGGCGAGGGCGGCGAGATCCTGACTCCCGAGAGCTATCGACTGATGATCACGCCGGAGCCGCTGCTCGACGGCACGGAGCTGCGCTACGCCAAGGGTCTCTCCATCACGGACCGGGATGGGACGCCGCGGATCGGACACGGCGGGGGGATCTTCGGCTACGTCACCGACCTCCGCTACGTGCCGTCCGAGGACCTGTCGATCGCGGTGCTCATCAACACGGCCGGGGGCGCTTCCTCCGGCGGGATCGCCGGGCAGATCGAGGACGTGGTGCTCGGGGAGCCGGCGGAGCCCGCCGCGGCCCCCTTCGATGGCGATCCCTCGCCCTACGCGGGCCGCTACGAGGGGCCCGCCCGCGGCCAGCGCATCACCGCGACGGTGGCTGCCGCGGACGGACAACTGACGGTCGACACGGGCGGCGGCCCGACCACCCTCTCGTGGCTGGGCGGAGACGAGTTCGCCGACGGGAGGACACGCTATCGCTTCATTCGAGACGCGGATTCCGAAGCCGCCGGAGCCGGAGCTGCCGGAGCCGCCGGAGCCCCCTTCGATGAGCTCCGGATGGACGTCGTCTCGGGACACTTCGTCCTTCGGAGGATGACCCCATGAACGCGTGTCGTAAACCTGCACGCCGCGCTCGCAGCATCTTCGTCGCCGGGCCGTTTGTCGCGCTCACCGGACTCGCCGCCGCGCCCGCTCCGTCCGCCTCCATCCAGGATCTGGACGGGCTCGTCGCGGCACAATCCAGCGAACTCGCGGCGGTCGTCGAACGATTCACCGCCGACCGGTCGGCACTCGGCCGCCGCTGGAACGTCCCCTACTCGTCCGAGCGCAACCGTCGCTTCCGGGATTTCTTCGTCAATTGGCGACAGCGGATCGAGGCGCTCGACTTCGAGTCGCTCAGCCTCGAGGGGCGCGTGGACTACGTCCTCCTCATCAATGACCTCACGTATCAACTGGATCTCATCGAGCGAGAGGCGCGCCTCGCCGCGGAGATGAACGGGCTCATCCCCTTCACATCGCTCATCGTTGAACTGGAGGAACGGCGCCGGAGCCGCGAGCCCGTGGCGTCCGAGACTGCGGCGGCCCGCCTGGCTGCGCTCCCGGCCGAGATCCGGGCGGCGCGCGAGGGGGTCGAGGCGCGGCTGGAGGACGGATCCGACGTGTCGCGGATCGTCGCCCTGCGGGCGGTGACGGCGCTTGCCCAACACACGCGGCTCCTCGAGGACTGGTACGAGCACTACGCCGGCTACGACCCCGTCTTCACCTGGTGGAACGAGGATCCCTACACCCGGGCGAAAGCGGCGCTCGACGGCTACGCAGACTTTCTGCGGGAGGGCGTGATCGGGTACCGCGCGGGCGACGACGAGCCGATCGTCGGCGATCCGATCGGGGCCGAGGGCCTGGCCGCGGACCTGCGCCATGAGATGATCCCCTACACGCCCGAGGAGCTGATCGCGATCGCGGAGCGCGAATACGCCTGGTGCGAGGAGCGCATGATCGAGGCCTCCCGCGAACTCGGCTACGGCGACGACTGGCGCGCGGCGCTCGAGTACGTGAAGACGCTGCACCGCGACCCCGGCGACCAGCCGCAGATGATCCGCGAACTCGCCGACGAGGCGCTGGCCTTCGTCACCGAGCGCGATCTCGTCACCGTCCCGCCGCTCGCCGACGAGATCTGGCGCATCGAGATGATGTCCCCCGAGCGCCAGAAGGTGTCCCCCTTCTTCCTCGGCGGGGAAGTGATCCAGGTCTCCTTCCCGACCGACGGGATGGAGCACGAGTACAAGCTCATGAGCATGCGGGGGAACAACGAACACTTCTCCCGCGCCACCGTCCACCACGAACTCATCCCCGGGCACCACCTGCAGGGATTCATGACGAGCCGTTTCAACTCGCACCGGCGGGCGTTCTCGACGCCGTTCTGGGGCGAAGGGTGGGCGCTCTACTGGGAGATGCTGCTCTGGGACCTCGGCTTCCCGTCGACCCCGGAGGACCGCATCGGGATGCTCTTCTGGCGCATGCACCGCACGGCCCGGATCATCTTCTCTCTCTCCTTCCACCTCGAGCGCATGACGCCGCAGGAGGCGATCGACTTCCTCGTCGAACGCGTGGGGCACGAGCGCGCGAACGCCGAGGCGGAGGTGCGCCGGAGCTTCAACGGCAGCTACTCGCCGCTCTACCAGGTCGCCTACATGATCGGCGGCCTTCAGATCCGGGCTCTGCACGAGCAGCTCGTGCAGTCGGGGGAGATGACGAACCGCGCCTTCCACGACGCGATCCTCCGCGGCGGCCGCATGCCGATCGAGATGGTGCGCGCCCGCCTGCTCGGCGAGGCGCCGCCGAAGGACTTCGAGTCGGCGTGGCGCTTCCAGGGCGACCCGCTCCGCCGCACGACATCCCAGGAGCCGACCCCGTAGCGCCCGACCTCGCAGGAGACCGCGTACTGACGCGCTGAAAGGAAGACACATGGCTCGCGACCCCCATACGATGGCGATCACCGGCCTCCTCCTCGCTCTGGGCGCCGCGGCCGGCGGCCGGAGCGAGCTGCACGCGCAGAACGGCGGCGAAGATGGCGCCCTCGCGATCGACCAGCTCCTCTCCATCGAGTCCGTCGTCGGGGGCGCGCCCGCCTGGTCGCCGGACGGCTCGGCGATCCTGTTCGAGTCCGGGCTCACGGGCGGGCTCATGACCCTGCCACCCGAGGGCGGCTTTCCAACGAGGGTGCCCGTCGACATGGGGGGCTCCGGGCACTTCCTCACCTCCCAGATGCCGGGCTGGTCGCCCTCCGGAACCTGGATCTCCTACGTGTCCGACAAGAGCGGCGCCCCCGAAATCTGGCTCTGGTCGACGCGCAACGGAGCCGACGTCCAGCTCACCGAGCTGGGGGCCCGGATCAACTCGATGAGCTGGTCCCCGGACGAGCGCTCGATCGTCTTCGCCGGCGACCGATACGGGAACTACGACATCTGGAAGGTGGACGTCGCCACCCGGCGTGTGGTCCGCCTCACCGAGGACAAGCGCTACGAGGTTTTCCCCGGCTGGACGCCCGACGCCCGCCACATCCTCTACGTCCGCCTCGACGAGGCGTGGGAGGACCACGACGTGATCGAGGTGGACGCCACCGGCGCGGGCGCCCGCACGGTGATCGAGGACCGCGACTTCTTCGACTACGGGGCCGGGGCGACGTTCGGCTATCCGAGCGTCTCGCCCGACGGGGGCTCGATCCTCTTTCGCTCCCACCGGAGCGGCTGGATCAACTACTGGCTCGCGCCGCGGGATGGTGGAGAGCCTCGCCCGATCGCTCCGGCCGAGGCCGACCAGAGCGCGGCCGCGTGGTCCCCCGACGGACGATGGATCGCCTACACGGAAAACCACAACGGACACCACGACCTGCGCGTCGTCCCGGCGGACGGCGGCGAGCCGCGGGTGCTCGTGTCGCCGAAGGGGGGCGTGGCGTCGAGTCCCTCGTGGTCGCCGGACGGTCAGGCGATCGCGTACCTCCAGGAGGATCTGCTGGGCCCGCGCGATCTCCACGTGGTCTCGCTCGCGGACGGGAACAGCCGCCGGCTCACTTCCTCCATGCCCGCCGGCAACTTCGGCGGCCGGCTCGTCGCGCCGGAGAAGATCCGCTACGAGAGCACGGACGGGTACTCGATTCCGGCCTACCTCTATCGGCCGCCGGGGGCCGCGGCCGGCGACGACCTGCCCGGGGTGATGTGGATCCACGGGGGTCCCACGTCGCAGTTCCACGACACCTTCCAGCAGCACGTGCAGTTCTTCGTCCAGCGGGGGTACGTCGTGCTCCTGCCCAACATCCGCGGGAGTTCGGGCTACGGGAAGGCTTTCGCCGACGCGAACAACGGCTGCTGGGGCCACTGCGACCTGGAGGACGTGGTCGCGGGCGCCGACTACCTGCGGGCGCTCCCCGAGGTCGATCCGGAGCGGATCGGGATCACGGGGACGAGCTACGGCGGCGTGATGAGCATGTACGCCGTGGCCTTCGCGCCCGACGCCTTCCGCGCCGCGATCCCCGGGTCGGGATACACGGACTGGGTCCACTTCTACCACGGTGAGAACGAACTGCGGCACATCAAGTTGCTCGACCACGAACTCGGCCCCTTCGAGACGAGCGAGGACGTGTGGAGCCACAGTTCGTCGATCTCGAACGTGGCCGATGTCTCGACGCCGATCCTCCTCGTGCACGGCGTGGGCCGCTATCCGGGCTCCGACCAGTCCGAGATCTTCGCGCGGGCGCTGGAGAACTACTACAAGCCGTTCCAGTACAAGACGTACCCGAACGAGAACTATTACGTGTACGGGAAGGCGAACCGCCGTCAGATGCTCCTCGACATGCTCGACTTCTTCGAGCAGTTCCTGAGGTGAGGATCAGCCCGCGGGCCGCGCCGCTCCTCGCGGTGACGCTCCTCCTCGCGGGATGCGAGCGCGTCGAGTCCGTCCCTTCCTCCGATGTCGGGGCGGATGCCATCGCTCGCCGCGCCGCGGCCGGAGCCAGCCCGGTCGAGGTCGCCGTCGAGACGAGCCGGGGCGAGTTCGTGATCGCCGTTCACCCCGAAGTGGGCCCCGCACGGGGCCGAGCGGTTCCTCACCCTCGTCGAATCGGGCTATTACGACGACGCCCGCTTCCACCGCGTCGTCCCGGAGTTCATCGTGCAGTGGGGGCTGGCCGGCGACCCCGCCATCACCGCCGAGTGGATGAATGCCTACATCCCCGACGACCCGGTCGTCGCCTCCAACACGCGCGGCCGCATCGCCTTCGCCTTCACGGACCCCGGAACCCGCGCCACGCAGGTGTATATCAACCTCGTGGACAACGTGCGGCTCGACTCGACGGGGTTCGCCCCGTTCGGCGAGGTCGTGAGCGGGATGGAGGTCGTGGATGCGCTCTACTCGGGGTATGGAGAGAACTCCGGCGGCGGCCTCCGGCGAGGCGACCAGAGCCGGATCGTCGCCGAGGGCAATACCTATCTCGACCGCGAGCACCCCCTCCTCGACCGACTCATGCGCGCCCGCCGCCGCTGACGCGGCTCAATTATGAGGAGAACGACCGGCCTTCTGCTCTCCGTCGCTTCCTTCTCGGTAACCGCCTGCGACGGATGGGGTACGGGCCTGGGGAGATGGAGCCACGACGCGCCGAGAGCCATCGGACGGTTCCCTCCGATTACGATCATTGGTCCTACAGGTGTTGCGGTCGCTCCCCTGTTCACCGACCCGAACGGGGATCCCCTGACCTTCACGGTCGAGTCCCGGTCGCCGGATGCGTTGCGGGCGTCGATGTCGGAGAGCTTTGTGGAACTGAGACCGGTTCCGCACGAAAGAAGGGGCGAAGTTCTCGTGACGGCAGCCGACGCTTCAGGTCGGACGGACACGATGAGTCTCCGGGTAGAGTTCGAGTGGCTCCCAATCCCAATCGTGTTTCCGGTCCCGGGGCAGCCTTACATCCGGGCTCCCATGCGATCGAGGCAACTGCTCTTGGGGGAGCGCACTACCGTCGCCCTGGAGTGGCTGTTCTGGGCGCCGCCCTCAACGACCTTCAGCGCAACGTCGTCTTCGGCCGCCGTGCAGGTATCGATTTCGGGGGACTCACTCGTACTGGAACCGCGGAGTCTGGGCCGCTCCGAAATCGTCGTAACGGCGTCCAACGACAGCGTGGCCGGACTCCATCCGGTCCATCAGGTCTTCGATGTCGTCGTCCATCCGCCCGGGACTCCACCCAACAACCCGCCGCGGGCCTTTCGCACCCTCCCGAGAGTGATCCCGGTCGGCTTCCGCGTTTCCTACGACATATCGGAGTTCTTTCGTGACCCGGAGGACCGTCCGCTCACCTTCTCGGCAACATCGGATGCGCCGGAACACGTGGCGGTGTCCGCTTTCGGAAGCCAGGTGATCCTCGAGGGCAAAGGCCGCGGAGAGGCCGTGATCACGGTGGTCGCAACCGATCACGGCGGGCTGCCCGTCCGCGCGCCGCTTCCAGTCTCTGCCATAGGCTGGATCGATCACCGGTGAGGTCCGGTGCTCGCGCAGGAGGCGGCTGCCCCCGCTCCCGCTGCACATTCTCTCCCCGTTGCTGTGCCTGCCCATGGTCGGGGCCCGCCGTCCCGGCCCTCGTCGTGCGGAGGTGCGTGAGCCGGTGCCGACCTGGCCACAGGCTGGGTTCAGGAGCCGGCGGAAGCCGCCTTCTGCAGTCCGATGAGTGTCGTGGCGCCGGCGGCACCGAGGCTGAGGAGTTCGTCGAGTTCATCGCGGGTGAAGGGGGCTCCTTCCGCCGTCCCCTGTACCTCGACCATCCGGCCATCCTCGAGGTGGACGAAGTTGAAGTCGACGTCGGCGGCGGCGTCTTCGACGTACTCCAGGTCCAGTCGCGGCTCCCCGTCCACCATGCCGGCACTGATCGCGGCGACCCACTGACGGAGGGGGCTGGCTTTGAGAACGCCTTCCGAGACCAGCCGCTGGAAGGCCATCTCCAGGGCTACGCAGGCCCCCGTGATCGACGCCGTGCGCGTGCCGCCGTCGGCGACGAGGACGTCGCAGTCCACGGTGACGGTCCGCTCGCCGAGCGCCGCGAGGTCGACGGCCGCCCGCAGAGAGCGGCCAATGAGGCGCTGGATCTCCTGCGTCCGGCCCCGTGGCCCGCGCCGCTCTCGACGCGTCCGCTCGGTTGTGGCCCGCGGCAGCATCGCGTACTCCCCCGTGACCCATCCGCCCCGCCCCTCGCGCCATGGCGGGACGCTCTCATCCACCGAGGCCGTGCAAAGCACGCGCGTCAGCCCCATCGTGATCGTGCACGATCCCTCGGCGAAGGGGGCGGTTCCCGTCTCCAGTGTCGTCGGTCGGAGCGCGTCGAGCGCTCGCCCGTGTGGACGTGCCGGCATGTGGCAGCCTCGGTCGAAAGGTCTGAAGGGAGAACCGATGAACGTCGAACGCGTTGAGAGTATGCCGACCGCGATCCCGCTGCGATGGAGGATCTCCGCAACGTGTCTGGCGCTCGCGGGGGTGGCGGCGGCCTGCGCGCCGGGCGACGCCCCCGAAGCGGCGGCGGAGATCGTCCCGACGAGCGTGCTGTTCACCGGAGCGACGGTACTCGACGGATCCGGTGACCCCGCTTTCGCGGCCGACGTCGCCGTCGAAGGCGAAACGATCGTGTTCGTCGGTGATGCGGCGGAGAGCGAAGCGGCGCCCGCCACGCGCGACACGGTCGCGCTCGACGGCCTCCTGCTCACGCCCGGCTTCATCGACATGCACAGCCACATCACCCTCATCACCGTCGGCGAAGCGTACGGGCTCCCCGCTGCCGAGTTCCTCACGCAGGGGATCACGACCGGCGTCATTGGTGTCGATGGCTCCAGCAGCACCGACCTCGCCGCGCTCTACGCAGACCTCGAGGAATCCGGCGTCGGCAAGAACATCGTCTCCTACATCGGTCACGGCTCCGTCCGCGAGGCGGTCATGGGGATGGACGACCGCGTCCCCACCGCCGGCGAACTCGACGAGATGAAGGCACTCGTCCGGAAGGGGATGGAGGACGGCGCCTTCGGGCTCTCGACCGGACTCTTCTACACGCCCGGGTACTACGCCGAGACCGACGAGGTCATCGAACTGGGCCGGGTCGCGGCGGAATACCCCATCGGCGGCGAGCACGCCCCGGTCTACGACACGCACGACCGGAACCTCGGCGCCTCCTACCAGGAGATGAGCTACCACGACTCGATCCGGGAAGCGATCCGAATCGGCGCGGAGTCCGGGCTCCGGACCATCTTCAGCCACTTCAACGCGCAGGGGGCTGCGCTCTACGGACGGGCCGCGGAGGGCGCCGCGATCATCGACTCGGCGCGGGCGGAAGGCATCGAGGTGGCGGCGGCGCAGCACGTCCACACGTCCACGATGTCGAGCCTGCGCGCCTACACGATCCCGCGCTGGGCGCAGGCTGGCGGCCCGGAGCAGATGGTGCGCCGCTTCCAGAACCCCGATACCGCCCGGGTCCTCGACGTGCAGACGATGGAGATGCTGGAGATCCGCGGTGGGGCGGAGAAGATCGTGTTCGCGGACGCGCGGCCCGAATTCAACGGCAAGACGCTGGCCGACGTAGCCGCGGACCGGGGACTGCCGGTCCCCGAGGCGGTGCGCGAGATCATGTCCGAGTCGAACCCGTGGGTGATGAACCGCGACCTCTACGACGTCGAGAACACGCGCTACCTGGCCACGGTGCCCTGGATGATGACGTGCACGGACGGCGTCACGCCCACGCCGGGAGCGGAGATCGTGCACCCGCGGGTCTACGCCACCTTCCCGAAGAAGATCAACGACTTCGTCAACCGGGACGGCGCGATCGGGCTTCCCTTCGCGATCCGCGGCATGACGGGCCTCGCTGCGGACTTCCTGCGGCTGGACGACCGCGGCTACATCCGCGAGGGACTGGTCGCAGACATTGCCGTCATCGACCCGACGCGGTACAGGGATCACGCCACCTACGACGATCCGCACCAGTTCTCGGAGGGGGTGATCCACGTGCTCGTAAACGGCCGCTTCGCGATCCGCGACGAAGAGGTGACCGGCGAACTCGCAGGTCGCCCGTTGCGGCCACGCTGACAGCCGCGGATCGCCCGCGGCCGTGCACCCTCGACGCACACGCACTGACAGATACCGGAGCCAACCCCATGCCATCGTCCCGCTTCGCCGGACCCGCAGCGACCGCTATCGCCCTGGCCCTCCTTCCGGCGTCGGCCGCGGCCCAGGCGGGTCACGTCGTCGAGGACGGTCAGGCGCAGATCGTCCCGGCCTTCGCGGACTCGTCCACCTGGGTCCGTCATGAACTGTGGGTCGAGACGGCGTTCGACTCCGACGGCGACGGGCGCCCCGACCGCGTGCACGCGGACGTGACGCGTCCCGCGCAGACCGAGAGCGATCGCCTCAGGGTGCCGGTCATCTACGAGACGAGTCCCTACTACTCGGGTGTCGCGGGCATCGACTTCGCCCACTTCTGGAATCTCCGCCAGGAGGTGGGCGGCGAGCCTCCCGCGCGCGATCCCTTCCCGCCGACCATCCGCCACATCGAGCGTCAGCCGAGGATCTCGAACTCGCACGTGGCGACCTGGGTGCCGCGGGGCTTCGCCGTGATGCACTCGCAGTCGCCGGGGACGGGCCAGTCGCAGGGCTGTCCGACCGTCGGCGGCGCGAACGAGTCGCTCGCGCCCAGGGCGGTGATCGACTGGCTCAACGGGCGGGCGCGCGGCTTCACGAGCGTGGACGGGGACGAGGAGGTCGAGGCGTACTGGGCGACCGGGAAGGTCGGGATGACGGGCACCTCCTACAACGGCACGCTGCCCCTGGCCGCCGCGACCACCGGCGTCGAGGGTCTCGAGGCGATCATCCCGATCGCGCCCAACACGTCCTACTACCACTACTACCGATCCAACGGACTCGTGCGGGCGCCGGGCGGATACCCGGGCGAGGACATCGATGTCCTGTTCGACTTCATCTTCAGCGGCTTCCCCGAGGTCCGCGACTACTGCCTGGCCAACGTCCGCGACGAGATGACCGCGCAACTGGACCGGGCCACGGGCGACTACAGCGATTTCTGGGCCGGCCGCGACTACCTGAGCCACATCGATGGCGTGCGCGCCGCGACCCTCATGAGCCACGGCTTCAACGACTGGAACGTGATGCCGGAGCACAGCTACCGCATCTCGATGGCGCTCGAGGAGCGGGGCGTGCCGCTGCAGATCTACTACCACCAGGGCGGGCACGGGGGACCGCCGCCGCTCGAACTCATGAACCGGTGGTTCACCCGCTACGTCGTCGGCGTCGAGAACGGGGTCGAGGGCGACCCGGCGGCATGGATCGTGCGGGAGGGAGACGAGCGGGAGGCGCCGACCCCCTACCCGAGCTATCCGCACCCCGAGGCCGAATCCGTGACCTTGCGTCCCGGTGGCGACGGACACTGGACGGGCACCCTCTCGCTCGCGGACGCGGGGGCGGGACGCGACGCGGGGGCCGCTTCCGGCGCGGGCGCGGAAACCGGGACGATCGTGGACAACTTCTCCTTCGCCGGCGACCAACTCGCCACGGCCGAGTGGTCGAACCACCGCCTGCTCTACGCGACGCCGGAGTTGCGCGAAGACGTCCATCTCTCGGGCGTGGCCAGCGTCCGCGTGCGGGTGTCGGCGGACGCGCCCGCGGCCAACCTCTCCGTCTGGCTGGTGTCGCTCCCCTGGACGGAGAGCGACGAGATCAACGACAACCTGATCACGAAGGGCTGGGCCGACCCGTCCAACGCCGGCGCCGAGGACATCGCCGCGCCCCGCACCGGCACGCCGCTCACGCCGGGAGAGTTCGTCGAGATGGAGTTCGCGCTGCAGCCCGACGACCAGATCATCCCGGCCGGCGCCCGCATCGGCCTCATGATCTTCTCCAGCGACAAGTTCTTCACGCTTCACCCCGACCCCGGCGCAACGCTGACCGTCGACCTCCGCGCAACCAGCATTGCATTGCCCGTCGTTGGGGGGAACGCGGCACTGCGGCGCGCCCTGGGCGTCCCCGCCTCCGAGTAGCGCCCGGGAGGATACAACCCCCGGTCGACCTGGCGCCTCTAACCGGCTGGGGCCGCCGTGCAGCGGACAGCGGTCGACATCACCGATGTCTCAACCGGGACGGGAACCATGCGCGCTTGTGGAAGCTTCCTTGCCGCCGGAGTCCTCAGTTGCGCGGCCATCGCGTGCGGCGGCGCGCACTCCGAACCCGAAGATCAACCCCCGAACGTGGTTCTGGTCTCCGATTCAGCGGGCATCACGAACATCGCACTGGGGCCAGTGGAGGAACTACCGGTGCCCCTCCTGGCGGCGGACCTCGTCTTCTCCACCCGCGATCTCGGGATCGAGCTGTTCTGGGTCGGTGACGCGGTGTTGCTCGGAAACGATGGCCTCGCGCTGGCCAACATGGGCTCGAGCGAGGTGTTGCTCTTCTCCGCCGACGGTTCGCTGGCACGCCGGGTGGGCGGGCAGGGCGAGGGACCGGGCGAATT
>CAZDZJ010000100.1:0-8330 GCA_964509895.1 uncultured Gemmatimonadota bacterium | reverse complement strand
CCCGTCCCCCGACGCCTCGTCCCCCCTCGGGCGTTCCCTTCTCGGAGCGGTGGGCTTCAGTCGGAGATTCGAACCGACCGGACGCGGACACCACCCCCCTCGCCCGGGATCGTCCACGCGAAGAGGAACCCTTCGCCCGTCCGGACCATCCGTGGAAAGCCGCTCGAACGCTCGCCGGCGGTCTCCGAGATCAGAAGCGGCGTCCCGAGCGACCCGTCCGGACCGACCCTGCGGGCGAGGACACGCGGCGTGTCGTGCGAGGCCTCGAGCCATACCACCACGGCCGAACCGTCGTCGAGTCGTTCGATGTCCACGCGGCCCAGCGGCAGCCCCTCGTCGACGCGGATCCCGGGGGCGAACGTCGCCCCACCGTCGTCCGAAAACGCGACGTACACCTGCGGCGCACCGTCGACGCCCGTGTACCACGCCGCGGCGAGAGCCCGCTTGCCGCTCAACTGCGGCCCGTTCACGGGGCAGCCCGGGATGACCCAGCCATCGGTGGACAGCGTCGCGGGCTCGGTCCAGCGCTCCCCCGCCCCGCGCACCACGGCGATGTCGCGGACCTCCGATTCGCTCCGGTCGCGGTAGGCGGCCACGAGCCCTTCGCCCACGCGAGTCAGCGCGGTTTGGCAGCACTCGCACGTCCGGTCGTCAAGCAGCACCTCCGGGCCGAGATGGCCATCCGGGGCGAGGGTGCGGAAGCGGACGGACATCGCCCCTCGCGCCTCCCCGCCGCCGCCGCCCACGTGCTCGCCGCCGACCGCATGGCCCGCCATGGCGCGGGCGTCGAGCCAGGTCAGCCCCGCCCCGTCACCCCACGGCACCATCGACACGAAGCCATGCTCCGTCGGGGACTCGTCATCGTGCGCCCGGAAGGGCTCCGACCAGGTCGCCCCATCATCGGCAGAGAGCGCCAGCATCACGTGGTAGGCGTACGGGGCCTCGGCGACCTTCTCCAGCCAGTGGACGGCGAGCGTCCCGTCCAACATCTCCACCGAGGAGGGGAAATCGGCCCAGTTCACGAACATGTCCTCCGACGCCCACACGGTTCGCGGATCGGACCAGCCATCCGCCTCGCGAATCGCCAACCGCAGCGCGGGCACACCCTCGACCGGTTCGATCCACGTCAGGATGGCGCGGCCCCCGGCCCCGACCGACAGATAAGGCTCGCCGCTGGGCGCCGGCCGGTCGAACTCGACGTCGCCCGCCTCCAGCGACACCTGCTTTCCCGCACCACCGGCGCATCCGCACAGGAGAACGGCCGCGGGAAGGAAACGGATTCGTCCGGGGCCGAACCGGCCCCCGACGCGCGTACGGGCTCTGGACATTCTCATCTCCCCTGGTTGAAGCAGTATGATACGCGCCGGGCACGGAACTGAGAACTCCAGGGACGGGAGATCGGGTGTCGCAACGTGCGTCGGTGATGACGGGACCGGGACGGCCGCTCGAGGTGTGGACCTTCGACGATCCCGAGCTCGGACCGGGGGAGACGTGGCTGGAGATCGAGGCGAGCGAAGTGTGCGGGACCGATGTCCATCTCCACCATGGGCGCCTGGCGGGCGTGCCCTGGCCGATCGTCCCGGGGCATGTGAGCGTGGGACGCATCCGCGAGACGAGGGGCCCGGGCGTCGACGCGGCCGGGCGGCCGCTGGCCGAGGGCGACGTCGTCACCTTCTTCGACGTGGTGGGGACGTGCCACCGCTGCTTCTACTGTTCCGCGGCCGGGCAGCCGAACCTCTGCCCGCACCGCCGCGTGTACGGCATCACGTTCAGCGCTCGGGAAGGACTGCTCGGCGGCTGGGCGACGTCCATGCGGCTCACGGCGGACACCTCGATCTTCAAGCTGCCCGAGGGACTCGCGTCCGCGGACGTCATCGGAGGCGGTTGCGGGCTCTTCACCGGTTTCGGGGCGGTCGAGCGCTCGGACCTTCGGGCGGGCGACACGGTCGTCGTCCAGGGCTCCGGCCCCGTCGGCCTCGCGGCCGCGGCCTTCGCCCGGGTCCGTGGCTGCGGCCCCCTCGTCGTCATCGGCGATCCCGACGATCGCCTGGCTCTCGCCGTCGCCATGGGCGCCGACGTCACGCTCTCGCTGAGCCGAACGTCGGGCCGTGACCGGTCGGCACGCGTGGCCGACCTCACCGAGGGCCGCGGCGCCGACGTCGTCATCGAGGCGAGCGGCAACCCGGCGGCGATCCCGGAGGGGTTCGCCCTTCTCCGCGACGGAGGCACGTACGTCGTGGCGGGACACTACACGGACGTCGGTCCCGTCTCCATCAACCCGCACGTCGACATCAACCGGAAGCACGCGACCGTGAAGGGGCGTTGGGGGACCGAGCTGCCCCACGTCTCACGCGCCCTCGACCTGCTCGCGCGGCACCGCCTCCCCTTCGGCCGGGTGATCGGGGGAGAATACGGCCTGGAGGAGACGGGCCGGGCACTCGCCGATGTCGAGCGGCTCGCCGTCACCAAGGCGATCATCGTTCCGTCCCGGGATCGGGCGACGTCGGGCTAGAAGTCCGCGGCGACCTGGGGGGCGGACTCGACGCGGATCGTGAGGATGTCGATGTCGTGGTACTGCTGGTGGCGGATCGATGAGGCGTAGTGCCGCAGCAGCCGGAGCGGGGTCTCCGCTTCGACGGGGACGCCCGCGGCCACGTCGCTGAGCATCGCCAGCTGATCCTCGACGTTCCTCTCCTCCGTCGTCGCGATGAACTCGAGATCCGCCGCGGGGCCGTCGCCGCTCGCGATGAGCAACAGGCTTCGCGCCTCATCGATCCCGGCTTCGGCCTCCTCGCGGCCGAGGATCTGCATCGTCTCTTCGCCGACCGCGCGCAGCCGCGTTTCCATCTCCTCGTCCCAGCCCCTGCGCGCCGCAAACTTCACCAGGAAGGCGTCGACCTCCGACCACGTGTCGTCCGACAACCGCGTCTTCAATCGCGCCCGACGGCCTCCCGTGACCTCCGCGAAGATCGTGAGCAGGATCACGGTGAGACCGCCGACCGTCATGCCATTGCCGAGGAATTCCTCCCACGCCCCGGTGATCTGCTCCGGATAGATCCAGTCGAACTGGAAGACGATGCCCAGCCAGAAAGCGACGCCGACCACGAGGCCGTTCCGGTAGTCCAGGCCCTCCTGGAGCAGGATCTTCATCCCGAACACGAAGATCAGCGCGACGACCACGATGAAGTAGGCCGCCACGACGGGACCGGGGATCGCGATGATCAGGGCGAGCAACTTCGGCAGAAAGGCGAACGCCGCGAAGACGACGCCGACGCAGATCCCGATGGCGCGAGACGTGACGCCGGTGAGTTCGGCGACGGCGATGCCCACGCCGTAGGTCGTGTTGGGGACGGTCCCCGCCAGACCGGAAAGGAGGTTGCCCAGCCCATCGGCGGAGATCGCGCCCTGGATGGAGCGGAAATCGATCGCCCGCGGCCTGCGCCAGGAAACTCTCTGGATCGCGATCGCATCGCCGAGCGTGTCCATGGCGCTCACGAGCGTCACCATCAGGAAGGACGGCAGCAGGGCCCAGAACTCGGGGCGGAAGCTCAGATCGAGACCGGGGTACGCCAGGTCCGGCAGGCCGATCCACGAGGCGTCGGCGACGCTTGACAGGTCGTAGATGCCGAACCCGAGGCCGGCGACGAGGGACCCGGCGACGATCCCGAGCGCCGGGGCCCAGAGCCGAAGGGCGCCGGAGAACCGCAGCGGGACGAGCACCGTGACCGCCAGCGTCACGCCCGCCACGACCGGAGCCGCGGCCAGGGGGGCTCCGGCGGGCACCTCGGCGAGTTTCCGCAGGATCATCGGGGTGAGCGTCACCGGGATCAGGATCAGCACGGTGCCCGCCACGGTGGGCGTGAAGCCCCGGCGCAGGAGCGCCATCCTGGATGCGAGGAGGAACTGGACGATCGAGGAGGCGATGATCAACACCGCCAGCATTCCCGGGCCGCCCTGCTCGATGGCGGTGACGCTCACCGCAATGAAGGCGCTCGTACTCCCCATGACGAGGACGTAGCCGGCGCCGATCCGTCCCACGCTGCGCGCCTGGACGGCCGTCGTGATCCCGCTGATCACGAGCGCCGCAAACACCGCCCAGGACAGGTATTCGGCGCTGCCGCCCGCCACGGTGATCATGACCGTCGGTGTCAGCACGATGCTGGCGAGGCAGATGAGCGCGTACTGGAGGCCGAGCCCCGCGGCCATCGGGAGCGGGGGACGCTCGTCCGGCTCGAAGCGGACGTCCTGGAGCGCGACCCCGGCGCCGGGACCGGCCATCAGCCGCCGCCTCCCCCGGCGAGCGCTTCCGCACGCGCCGGCGAGCGCCAACGCTCCGGGCGGGCCTCGAGCCGCTCCACGGCCTGCCGGAGGACTTCAAGCGCAAGGTCGATCGTGTGCAGGTGCGTGCGGAACGCAAGCGCCGCCATTCGCAGCAGGAAGGTCCCGTCAACGGTCGTCGAGGAGAGGAAGACGCGGCCGTCCCGGTGCGTTTCCTCCACGAGCGCCCGGTTGAACGCGTTCGCGTCGCCCGTCTCCGGCACCCAGCGGTACGTCACCACCGAGAGGTGCGGCTCCGGCCCTGTTTCGAACCCCAGGGCCTCGATCTCCCGGTGGAAGTAGCGGGCGAGCTCGAGCTTCTCCTCGAGGCACGCCCGAAACGGATCCTCGCCATGCAGGAGGAGCGGCAGCCAGACCCTGAGCCCCCTGAAGTGTTTGGTCAGTTCGGGAGAAACGGCCGCGGGCGAGCGACCACCCCACTCCGACACGACGGTGTCCTGCAGATAGCTGGCATAGTACGCGTGCGAATCCTGAAGGGCTTCACCCCGCCGGACGAGCACGGCCCCCGTCCCGTAGGGGAGGAAGAGGCCCTTGTGGGGATCGAGGACCAGCGAGTCGGCGCGTTCCATGCCCGCGAGCACGGGTCGACACGCTTCCACGAGAGCGAAGAAGCCCCCGTAGGCTGCGTCGACGTGGTACCACAGGCCCTCCCGCTCGCACACGTCGGCGATCGCCGTGAGTGGATCGACCGCCCCGGTATCCGCAGTGCCCGCCGAGGCGAGGACGAGCCAGGGCCGCAGACCCCGCGCGCGATCCGCGGCGACAAGCGCCGCCAGCGAGTCGGGACACATCCGGTACTCGGAGCCCAGAGGCACGTCCCGCCGCACCGTCTCACCCAGGCCGGCCACCCGCAGTGCCTTGTGCAGGCAGTGGTGCACGTGCGGAGTGGAATAGACGACCGCGCGCTCGTAGTCGCGGGCGCGCAGTTTCGCCGCCTCACGGGCGGCGACCACGGCGATCAGGCTGGCCACCGAACCGCCCGAAGCGAGGTTGCCATCGGCCTCTTCCGGGAAGCCGACGAGGGTCGCCATCCAGTTCAGGACCGCGTCCTCCATCTCGACGGCGCCGGGGCCCGCGAAGCGCACGCCGGCGTATTCGTTCGTGACGGCCGCGAGATAGTCCGCGAGTGAAGAGGCGTAGATGCCGCCGCCGGGGATGTAACCGAGGTGCCCGCCGTGCGACGGCACGAGTCCCGCCCCGACAACGGATTCGTCGATCCGGTCGATGAGCCGAGCCACGGGGTGCGCATCGCTTCCGAGCCCCAGGTCCCGGAGGGCCGCGACGGACGACTTGTCGTGCTGGTAGGCGGGCCGTTCGGGAAGACCGTCGAGGAACCCCTGCGCGTACGCGTGCACTTCTGCCATGAGGCGGTCGCGCTCGCCCGCATCGGGGTCGAGCGGCCGCGCGGCCGCCTCCAGTTCCAGTATCCGGGACCGCTGCCGACTTGAGATCGAGCGCATGATGCGATCCTATCCCTTTCGTGCAGGGGGCGCGAGCTTCCCGCTCGGCGTCGTGTTCCAGGGGGAGGGTGCCGCTTGCAACCGATCCGAAAACCGCTGTGCAAGTACCTTTTCGCCGTCACGCTCGTCCTTTCGTCGGCGGCGGGCGCCGAGGCGCAGGGTCGTGCGGAGCGGGCGGCAGCCTACCTCCGGTCCTTCCACGACCTGAAGCTCTTCAACGGCGTGGCCCTGATCGTCGATGGGGACGAGGTGCTGTTCGAAGACGCGTTCGGCCGGTCGGATCAGGCGGCCGGCAGCGCCAACTCCCTGGACACCCGATTCCGCATCGCCTCGTTGACCAAGCAGTTCACGGCCGCACTCATCCTGAGACTGGAGGAAGAGGGACTGCTGCAGGTCGACGACCCGGTCGGCCTCCACATCGAGGAATATCCGCCGGCGAACGCGGAACGGATCACGCTCCACCACCTGCTGACACACACCTCGGGGCTTCCCAGCTACACGAGCATGCCGGGGTTCGCGGACTGGGAGGCGGCGACGCCGATGTCACCGGGAGAGATCCTCGCGCTCACGTGGCATGAGCCGCTCTCCTTCGAGCCGGGCACGGACTTCGAGTATTCCAACTCGGGCTACGTCCTGCTCGGCTGGATCGCGGAGCGGGTCACGGGGCTGAGCTACGCCGAGGCCCTCCGGACCCATGTGCTCGATCCGCTGGAACTCCGAGAGACCGGGTACGATCACGATCTCCGCCCGCCTGAGGGTCATGCGTCCGGGCACACTCGCGACCTCACCGGTTACCGGCCGGCGCGCCTGATCGACCCGACCGTGCCGTACGCCGCCGGCATGCTGTACTCGACCGCAGGCGATCTTGCGGACTGGGCCGCTGCGGTCTTCGCCACCGGCGCGCTGTTCCGGGAACCCGAGACGCTGGCGCGCATGACGACGCCCGACCCGGCGTCGGGGTCGTACGCGTACGGAGTAGGCGTGCGGACGCTGGACATCGGAAACGAGAGGGGCGTACGCGCGATCCAGCATTCGGGAGGCATCTTCGGCTTCTCCTCGTACCTCCGCGTATTCCCGGACCACGGACGCCTCATCGTGCTGCTGGACAACACGTCTTCCGATCTGAGCCCGATCCTGGCCGGTCTGACGAACGTGCTGTGGGGCGTCGAGGCCGTTCGTCCGAAGCCTTCGATCGCGGAGCGGCTGCTGCCGATCATCGAGGCCGGCGGGGTCGACGCGGCGATGTCGCGCTACAGGAACTGGAGGCGCACGAGGCCGGACGACTACGACTACTCCGCGAGCCAGCTCATGATGTTGGCCCGGCACTTCCGCGAGCACGAGCCAGCCACGGCGATCGCGATCCTCGAAGCCTACCTGGAGGGGACGCCCGAGGCCCCCATGGTCCGATACGCCCTGTCCGAGCTTCATGAGGGGGTGGGCGATCGAGAAGCCGCCGCCGCCCGCATTCAGGAAGCGCTCACCTATGCCCCGGGCATGCCCCGGCTGCTCGCGAGGCTGACCGCCCTCGGTGTCGCTGCGGCGCCGGCTCTCCTGCTCCCCGTGGTACAGGTCGATGCGCTGGAGCTGGTTCCTCTTGTCGGAGAGTACCGGATCAACCCCGCCACGACGCTCGCCATCACGCTCGAGGCGGGCGCGCTCATGGCGGCGCGCACCGGAGAGGACGCCTTTCGGCTCCTGCCCCAGTCGTCCACGACATTCCTGCTCTCCGGCTCGGCCGTACAATTCGTTTTCGACGTGCAGGACGGCGTGGCTGCCGGCGTTTCCGTGGTGGAGGCGGACCAGCGACTCACCTTTCCCAGAATCGGAAACTGATCCGGCGCGGCATCGACGTGTACGACTTCGCCGTCATCGGACTCGGAGCCATCGGAAGCGCGACGGCGGCCGAGCTCGTGCGGCGGGGGCACTCGGTCGTGGGGTTCGATCGGCACACGCCCCCGCACAGCATGGGATCGGCGCACAGCGAGACGCGCATGATTCGGGAAGCCTGGTATCGGGGATCGCCGTACATGCCGCTTGTACAGGACGCGTACCGATGGTGGGCCAACCTCGAGCGCACCTCCGGCCGACCGCTGGTCCGGACAACAGGCGCCCTCATGATGGGACCGGGGGACGCCGGCACCTTCGCGGGAACCCCGCTGCGGAGCGTCAGCACGAGCGGCACCGATTACGTCGGCCTTTCCCCGGCGGAGGTGGTCGGGCGCTTCCCCTGGCTTCGGCCGCCCCCCGGGACCGTGACGATCTACGAGCCGCGTGCAGGCATCCTCCGGCTGGAGGCCTGCCTCGAAACGACGCTGGAGGCCGCCGCGGGGGCGAACCTGCGCTTCGACGAACCCGTGACGGAGTGGTCGGCCTCCGCCGCGGGGGTACGGGTTTGCACGGAACGCGGGGAATATCGGGCGCGCCGGCTGGCCATCGCCGCGGGCGCGTGGACCCCGCAACTGGTTCCCGAACTCTCCCTCCCGATCGAAGTGGAGCGCACGGTCCAGTACTGGTTCGAGCCGGCCGGGAAAC
>CAZDZJ010000099.1:0-15059 GCA_964509895.1 uncultured Gemmatimonadota bacterium | reverse complement strand
TTCATCGGCTGCTCCCGCGGCGGCGGGCAGGCGATGATGTCGTCGCAGCGCTATCCGGACGACTTCGACGGCATCGTGTCGGGCGCCCCCGCCTACGACTGGCCCGGCCTGGGCGCCTTCTTCCTCCAGACCCAGCAGGCGCTGTATCCCGATCCGAACGATCTCTCGACGCCGGTCATCACGGAGGAGGCCGCGGCCATCCTCGAAGCGGCGATCCTCGAGGCGTGCGACGCGAACGACGGCGTGGAGGATGGGTTCATGACGAACCCCATGGCATGCGAGATCGACATCGCCTCGATCGAGGGCCTGACCGACGAACAACGCGCCGCGGCGGAGGTGATCTACGGCGGCGCCCGCGCCGGAGACCGGCACATCTATCCGGGCTTCCCCTTCGGAGGCGAGACGGACCAGGGCGGGTGGCAACTGTGGGTCACCGGGCGGGAGATGCAGCTCGGTCCGGGCGGCCCCAACCTCCACTACGCCTTCGGCACGCAGATGTACAAGTACATCGTCTTTGACGACCCGGAGTTCGACTACTCCACGTACGACTTCAGCGACTACTTCGCGTGGGAGGAAGACACGCGCCGCGCCCGCAGGATCCTCAACGCGACGGACACGGACCTGAGCGCGTTCAGGACGGCGGGCGGCAAGCTGATCCTCTGGACGGGATGGTCGGACTCCGCGATCCCGGCCAGCGGCACGATCCGCTACTTCGAGGGCGTGGCCGCGGGCGACGAGCAGGCGGAGGACTACACGCGGCTGTTCATGCTGCCGGGCGTACTGCACTGTGCCGGCGGGCCCGGCCCCGATTTCGTCGACTGGATCGCGGCCATCCAGTCGTGGGTCGAGGAGGACGAGGCGCCCGAGCGGCTCGTCGCGACGAAGTTCGGCGCGGAGGGCGTCGAGATGCAGCGGCCCGTCTGCCCCTGGCCGGCCTACGCCGCCTACAACGGCACCGGAGACCCGAAGCGCGAGGACAGCTTCGAGTGCGTCGCACCATGATTACGCTGCGCGTGAACGGCGAGACGCATTCGCTGGACGTGGATCCTTCGACGCCGCTGCTCTATGTGCTTCGAAACGACCTCGGCCTGAGGGGACCGCGCTTCGGCTGCGGCCTCGGCCAGTGCGGGACGTGTACGGTCCTCATGGACGGCCGGGCGATCCGCTCGTGCATGCGGCCGGTGTCCCGCGCGGAGGGCGAGATCACCACGCTCGAGGGGCTTTCGGCCGGGGGCGAGCCGGACCCCGTGCAGCAGGCGTGGATCGAGGCGCAGGTGCCACAGTGCGGGTTCTGCCAGAACGGCCAGATCCTCACGGCCAAGGCGCTGCTCGACCGGAACCCGACCCCGAGCGACGAAGAGATCCGGCAGGGGATGAACGGCGCCCTCTGCCGCTGCATGACGTACTACCGCATCCAGTCGGCGGTGAGGCGTGCCTCGGATGCGATGGCCGCCGGGGCGGGCGGGGAGGTGGACCGGTGAAGCGCCGCGCGGAACCGGCGGCCGGGATCGACCGGGCGCTGGCCCCGTGGGAGGGGAGCAGTTCCCGCCGCGACTTCCTCAGGACTTCGGGGCTCTTCGTCCTCGGCTTCGGCAGCGTGGGCTTCAGCGGCGGGGCCGGCATCGGCGTGGCCGGGCTCGGCCGGAACGGCTCCGGCGCCCCGGACGAGGCGAACCCGTATCCGGACCCGGACTACCTGCAACTCGACTCGTGGCTCGTCGTCCACGAGGACGGCACGGCCACCTTCTACGTCGGCAAGACCGATGGCGGGCAGGGGACGGGGACCGCCATGCGGCAGATGATGTGCGACGAACTCGACCTCGCCTACGACCGGGCGACGCTCGTCATGGGCCGCACCGACATGACCGTCGACCAGGGCGGTTCCGGCGGCTCCGACGCGATTGAGCGCGACGCGCTGGCCGCACGCCGGGTGGCGGCGGAGGCGCGCCGCGTCCTGCTCGAACTGGCCTCGGAGCGCTTCGATGTGCCCGCCGACGAACTCACCGTCAGCGAGGGCGTCATCTCCGTGGCCGCGGACCCGTCACAGACGGTGACGTATGGCGAGCTGATCGGCGGACGGCGCTTCGACGTCGCCCTCACGGGGAGGAACGTCAACGAGACGACCGGCCTCGCGCCCGTGAAGCCGGTCCAGGAACTGAAGATCGTCGGCCAGTCCCTCCCCCGGTACGACATCCCCGGCAAGGTCGACGGCTCGCTCGAGTGGGCGGTCGATGTGAAGCTCCCGGGAATGGTCCACGCCAGGAACGTGCGGCCCCCCTTCGCCGGCGCGAGGCTCGTCTCCATCGACGAGTCCTCGGTGCGCGATACCCCCGGCTTCATCCGGGTCGTCCGGGAGGGGAACTACGTCGCGGTCGTCTGCGAGCGGGAGGAACAGGCGATCCAGGCGGCGGAGAACCTCGCGCTCGAGTGGGAGAAGCCGGAGACGGCGCCCTTCCCATCTTCCGATGATCTCTTCGACTACATGCGCGGCGCGACGCCCGTCGACGTGGCGACCGGGAGTCCTCCCCGTCCCCGCGTGGAGGGAGACGCCGACGCGGCCCTGGCGGGTGCGGCGACGATCGTCGAAGCCGGCTACGACATCCCCTTCCAGGGACACACGGCGATCGGTCCCGCCCACGCCGTGGCCGATCCCTCGGACGGGCAGATGACGATCTACACGAACGACATGAAGCCCTACAGCCACCGCACGGGGATCGCCGAGTTCCTCGGCATGCCGCCGGAGCGGGTGCGCGTGATCTGGATGGAGGGCCCCCAACTCTACGGGCGCACGGCGGCGGACGACGCCGGCTTCGAGGCCGCGTACCTGGCGCGGGAACTGGGCCGCCCCGTCCGAATGCAGTGGATGCGGCAAGAGGAGACGGCGTGGGACACGAAGGGCCCGGCGTTCGCGATCGATCTGCGGGGCGGCCTCGACGACGCCGGAAACGTTGTGGCGCTCGACTACCGGGCCCGGATCGCGAACTACGCGCACGTCGGATACAACCAGGCGGACACCGTCCTCATCGCCCAGCTCATGGGGATCCGGCCCGAGCGGCCATCGCCGGGCGGCGGCCGGGGGCCGGACGAGATGTACCACATCCCGAACCGGCGCGAGGAGACACGGGCGGTCCGGTTCCCGCTCGCCTTCGAGACGCCGCTTCGCACCGGCAACCTGCGTGATCCCAACGGCCCGCAGACGACGTTCGCCGGCGAGTCGTTCATCGATGAGATGGCGGCGGCGGCAGGCGCGGACCCGGTCGAGTTCCGCCTCCGTCTCCTGCACGGCACGACCGAGGACGACGATACGTTCCGCAGGGTTCGCTCCATCGCGGTCGTCGAAGCGGCGGCCAAGGCGTTCGGCTGGGACTCGCGGCCCTCACCCCGCGCGACGGGCGACGGACGCATCCTCACCGGGCGCGGCATCTCCTACGCGTACCGCATCCAGACGGCGGTCGCCACGATCGCCGAGGTCGAGGTCGACCGGGAGAGCGGACGCGTGTGGGTGAAGCGCATGGTGTGCGCGCACGACTGCGGCCTCGTGATCAACCCGGATGGCCTCGAGAACACCATCCAGGGGAATCTCCTGCACGGGATCAGCCGGACGCTGTACGAGGAAGTGCGGTTCGACGCAGAGAAGGTGACCAGCGTCGACTGGCGCACGCACCCCACGCTGACGCACCGCGACGCGCCGGAGCAGATCGATGTCGTGATCGTGAACGGAGATCCGAACCCCGAGCGCCCGGATCTGCCGCACTACGGGGCGGGCGAGCCATCGCACCGTACGGTTCCGGCCGCGGTCGCGAACGCGATCCACGATGCGACCGGCGTGCGCATGCGCCGCATCCCCCTGCGCCCCGGGCGCGTGCTCGAGGAACTCGCGGCGGCGGGCATCTAGATCCCCGGTCCCGCCCTTCGTACCGGCGAGTTCGTATCGCTCGTCGCCCTGCTGATGTCGCTCGTCGCGCTCTCGATCGACGCGATGCTGCCCGCGTTGCCTTCGATCGCGGCCGACCTCGGCGTGGTGCACCGGAACGACGCGCAGTTCGTCATCACGGCGGTCTTTCTCGGACTCGGGCTGGGGCAGATCCTCTTCGGACCGCTCTCCGACCGCATCGGGCGAAGGGCCGCGATACATGCCGGCCTCGTGCTGTTCATGTCCGGCTGCCTCGTGAGCATCTTCGCGCCCACCTTCGGCGTGATGGTCGCCGGCCGCGTCCTGCAGGGCTTCGGGGTCGCGGCCTCGCGCATCGTGACCATCGCCATGGTGCGCGATCAGTACGAAGGTCGCCGCATGGCTCGCCTCATGTCCTTCGCGATGGCGGTGTTCATCCTCGTTCCCATCGTCGCGCCGGCCCTCGGCCAGGGGATCCTGTCGCTCGGAGACTGGCGCGCGATCTTCGCCACGATCTTCGCCGTCGGCGCGATCGCGCTGGCGTGGTTCTCGCTTCGCCAGCCCGAGACGCTGCCCGCCGACCGCCGGCGGCCCTTCTCCCCGCGGGACATCGGCGCGGCCGTCCTCGAAGTCCTGAGGACGCGCGCCGCCTTCGGGTACACGCTCGCCGCGGGATGCGCCTTTGCGCCCTTCCTCGCCTACCTGAGTTCGGCGCAGCAGGTCTTCCAGGACGCCTACGGAACCGGCGCGCTCTTCCCGCTCTGGTTCGGCGTGCTCGCCCTCTCCTTCGGGTGTGCCTCGCTCCTGAACGGTCGTCTGGTCATGAAGCACGGCATGCGCCGGATCTCGAGGGCGGCCACGGGAACCGCGACCCTGGTCTCGGTCGTGGCCTGCGGGCTGGCCATCCCCTTCGAGGGGCTTCCGCCGTTCTGGCTCTTCGTGGGCTACATGCTCATCGCCTTCTTCTGCATCGGGCTCGTATTCGGGAATCTCAACGCGCTCGCGATGCGGCCGCTCGGCCACATCGCCGGCGTGGGAGCCGCCGTCGTGGCTTCGCTCTCCACCTTCATCGCGGTCCCCGCCGGTGCGATCGTGGGCCACCGCTTCGACGGGACCCTGTACGCCCTTGTCGCCGCCTTCGCCGTCTTCGGAGCGGGGACGCTGGCCGCCATGTGGTGGGCCGACCGTGCTGGAGGCGCAGGGAACAGCCGGCAGGCGACGCCGAGTGAGGTCAGATCTTGATGTACGTGCCGCGCCGGTGGAGGAGCCACATGACGCCCAGCCAGAACACGACCTGGGCGAGCGCCATGGCGAGCGAGCCGCCGTAGTCGCCGGCCCATGATCGGAAGGCGTTCTCGTACAGCCATGCGCTCAGCGGCATGTCCCCGTCGCCCCCGACCCGGATGCGGGCCAGGAACTTGGCGAACATGCCGGAGGCGACGAACACGGCAATCGAGTTCATCCCGTAGATGACGAACGGCGTCACCCATCCCCGGCGCAGCCGCTTCACGTCGATCAGCCAGTACATGGCGCCGAACAGGAGGAGCGCCGTCCCCGCCGTGAAGAGGACGTAGGAGCTCGACCACAGGTTCTTGTTGATCGGGAACACCGTGTCCCACGCGAACCCAAGCACGACGAGCCCGGCGCCGGCGATGCCCAGTCCGCGCGAGATCCTGCCGGAGGAGCGATCCGACCGCAGCCATTCGCCGCAGAAGATCCCCAGCAGGGAAGTCGCGATGGCCGGCAGCGTCGAGAGGAGTCCCTCCGGATCCCACGTCCCCTGCCACAGGCGGTCGCCCATGATGAACCGGTCGATGCGGGCCCCGAGGTTTCCGTCCGGCGTCAGGTCCCCCGCGACGAGCGCCCAGTACCCGAGGAGAAGGACGCCGAGGGCGGCCCACCGCACGCGCGCCGACCCCCACAGGTAGAGCGCGCCTGTCGCACAGTACACGAGGCCGATCCGCTGCAGCACGCCGTAGAGGCGCATGTCGAGAATGTCGAAGTCCGGGATGGCCCGCATCGCGAGTCCCAGCCCGATCAGGATGAGCGAACGGCGCACCACGTGCCGGAACAGCCGGCCCCGGCCCGCACCCTCCGCGAGCCGGCGCGAGAAGGAGAAGGGGATCGCGACGCCGACGATGAAGAGGAAGTAGGGGAAGATGAGGTCGGTGGGCGTCCAGCCGTGCCATTCCGCGTGGGCCAGCGGCGCGTAGACGTAGCTCCAGCTGCCGGGATTGTTGACGAGGATCATCGACGCGATCGTCAGGCCGCGGAACGCGTCCAGCGATACGACCCGTCCCCCCGTCGGTTCGTTCATGGCGAGCCCCGTGGTGCGCGGGCGGCAGCGGCTTGAGCTACCTCCGGAACCGGTCTCCGCCGCGTCCGCCCCGGCCGCCGCCCGACATGGCCTGGCTCCCGAGATACCAGGTGAAGTTCAGCATCACGTACTGCGTGAGCGACTCGACCCGGCTCTCCTGAATGAAGCCGGGCGAATTCGTGTACCTGACGCCCTGATTCTGGCCGAGAATGTCGAACCCCACCAGTCGGATCTCGGCGCGGTCGTTCAGGATGAGGCGCCGGAGGGAGGCCTCCCACAGGGCGACGTTCCGACCCGGGCCGAACAGGTCCTGGTCGTAGAGCCGCCACTGGAACTCCGTGCCCAGCGTCCACGGCCCCATATGGAGGTCCGCGATCGCGTACAGTGTGGAGTTGACGTAGTCCTCGTCCAGCTCCTGGTTGAGGGAGTAGCTGACATCGCTGAAGGTCACCTTGGCGCCGGCGCGCACGTCGTAGTCCTCCTTGGCGCGGTTCTCGAGTTCGACGCCGAACGTGTGCGACAACGACCGGCTCCGGTTCTCGAGGTCGTTGACGAACTCGTTCGAACTGGAGTAGCCGAGGTTGTAGTTCAGGTCCACCTGACCGCCCATCCAGCGCAGCGGCGTCCCGAAGCTCGCGCCGCCGCTCGCCGACCATGCGCTCCCGAGGTTCGCGGGCGAGATCGTCTGGAGACCCCGCTCCGTCACGGTTCGAGACTGGGCGATATCGTTCGTCGTGAGGCTGACGTTCGCGTACGTGAACAGGTTGACGAAGCTGAAGGTGTCGAAGAAGCGGTATTCGGTCCGCAGACGGTGCGTGTATTCGGGCTGCAGGTCCGGGTTCCCCACCCGGATCCGCAGCGGATCGCGGTTGTCGACGAAGGGCTGGAGATCCGTCATTCGCGGTTCGCGCGTGGACGTCGAGTAACGGAACTGAAGGGTGCGCCGATCGTCGACCTGCATCCGATACTCGGCGTTCGGCAGCACGTGCGTGTACCCGTTGCTGATCTCCTCGCTCCGGTCGAGGATCGTCCCCTCCAGGTTCGAGCCCTGCACGCGCAGTCCGAGCACGAACCGTCCGGCCTCGCTCGTGCGGTTGAAGCGGAAGCCCCCGCGCAGGTAGCTGTACGTCCGTTCGAACCCCGAGGTAAGGAGCGGGTTCAGCGTACGGCCGTCCGGTCCGATGTCGAACACCGACTGGTTCTCGTCCTCTGCCGTCGCGCTCCGCTCGCCGTAGATCTCGAGCATGGACTCCCAGGGCATCGGCTGCGTCATCGAGAGGCGGATCGAGTTCGTCAGCGTCTGGCCGACATTCGTCTGTTCCTGGAGCACGTCGCCGGCCCGCGCCCGCGGGTTCTCCACGTTGCCCTCGATCGAGGACGCGAGGTTCGTCAGGCGGTCCGAGTCGCTGAGGTTGACCCGGGCCTCCGCGAAGAGGCTCCGCCCGCTGTCGTCGAGCCGCTTTCGCCACGTGAGCCGGGCATCGCCGCCCACGTCGTCGCCCTCCACGTCGTAGTTCGTCGCCGCGGCGGTGAGAAACTGCCCGGTGCCCGAGCGCGTGTCCTGGAAGTCGACGCGATCGAGGAGGGAGCTGCGCGCGTTCAGGTTCCCGCGAAGCCGCAGTTCGTGGCCTTCGGAAAGCGTGAACTGGGAATTGAGGTTGACGCGATGGCTCGAGTTTTCGGTGTCCGTGCGCGTCGCGCGGTCGACGAGGGATGACGCGTTCGTGCCGAGGAGTTGCTCCTGCCTGCGCGTCTCGTTCTGGAAGTTGTCGAGCGTGCTGATGCGGTAGCTCGTCCGGATCCAGTGGTCGTCGTTCCCGCCGAAGTCCTGGTTGAGGTTGAACGCCAGCATGCGGGTCTCGGTGAGCCCGTCGTCGCCCCCCCCGCCTCGGCCGAAATCGCGGCCGCCGAACGACATCGCGTCACCCCACCCGAACCCGGCCTGGTTCACGTTGTTCGCGCTTCCGACGAGGGCGAGCTGCGTGGTGGGGGAAAACCGGTTGATCGACAGGGCGCCCGCGTACGGGATCCCGCCGGCCACGGTCCCGGTCTCGCCGCCGGCGGCCCTGGCGACCCGCGCGGCCACGGCTTCGCCGAATCCGGGGGAAGCGGATGCGTTCTCCACGTCCGCCCCGAGTCCGCCCGACGTCCGGCCGAAGTAGCCCGACCGGGCCTCTTCCTTGAGTTCCAGGTTGATGGTCCGCTCCTCCTCGCCATCGGCGATGCCCGTGAACTCGGCCATGTCCGATTCCTTGTCGTACACCTCCACCTTCTCCACGGCCTCGGCGGGCAGGTTCTGGGTCGCCATCGTGGGGTCGCCCCCGAAGAACTCCCTGCCGTCAACGAGGACGTTCTCGACTTCTTCCCCCTGCGCAGTGATCGATCCGTCGGTCTCGACCTCGATCCCCGGAAGCTGGCGGAGGAGATCCTCCACCGTCGCGTTGGGCCGCGTCCGGAAGGCGAGGGCGTTGTAGCCCAGCGTGTCCCGCCGGTTCAGGAAGGGGACGTGATCGAGCGTGACGACCAGCGGGTCCATCTCGACCGCCATCACCTCGAGGGTGATCGTGCCGACGTTCACGTCCTCGCCCGAGAGGGAGAGGTCCTGCCGCACCGTGCCGTGCCCGATCAGGGTGACCTGCAGGATGTACTCGCCGGGTCCGAGATCTCCGAGGGCGAAGACGCCATCGCCGTTGGAGGTCGTGAAGCGGGCCAGCACCGAGTCGGGCTTCGCGAGCGCCACCACCATCGCGCCGTTGAGCCCTCCCCCCGCCGTGTCGGCGATCACGCCGCTCACCGTGTATTCCGTCTGGGCTTTGACGGGGCGGGGCGTGAACGCCGCGACGGCGAGCCCCAGCGCGACCAACGCCAGGATCCGGCTCGGCCGCGTCCGGAACGCCGGGCTCGGACCCATTGGCCCCGGCCGCCTCATCGGAGCCCCCCGTCGAACGGGCGGCGCCGGTTGCCGCCGCGCGTCGCCCGGATTTCCTCGATCTTCTCCGCCACGATGGCTTCGTATTCCTCGCGCGTGACCATCTCCCCGTCCGTCGGCGGGGAGATCTCGACGTCGTCCAGACCTTCGAGCTTCACCTCGGTCGCCGAGTAGAGCAGGTGTCCGCCGTCGAGCGAAAGCACGAGGATGAGGCCGGGCAGGCCTCCGTACTCGCCGGGGCCCGCCTGCACCGGAATCTGGGGCGTGAACCAGGCTTCGATCTCCGCGCCGTCGTGAACGGCCGTCGCCTTCTGCACCATGAAGCCGAGGAACTCGCGTTGCTCCGTTCCAAGCTTCCAGGGGTACGTGGGCCGGTCCCCCGAGATCAGGAACGTGCGTCCCATGAACTCGCGCGTCTCCGTGATCGCGCCGCTGGCGAAGTCCACGTAGGCCTGGAGCAGATCCTCCTGGTCGCTGCGCGAAGCGGACGCCATGCGGAGTCGAAGCGCCATCCCGAGCGCGCGGCGGTCCATCCGGTCCGAGTCGCCGGGGCCGCGTCGGGGCGCCGCTTCCTCCTCGTCGGGATCCGGTGTCATGATCGATCGGGAGCCGTCGAAGAGGAGGACCATGGAGGCGCTGCTCTGCGCAGCGATCCGGTCGCGCAACGCCGCCCACCGCTCGGGCACCTCGAAGTCGTACTGCACGGAACGCAGGTAGTGGACATGCCCCGTTTGCGCGCCCAGTGCCGCGGGCGTGAAGCCCCCGAGGGCGCCCGGAAGGGCCGCGAGAAGGAAAAACTGGAACCGTCTCAGGAATCGTCGTCGTGTATTCATGGAACCCGCCGCTTGTCGTCCGTCATCCATTAGATCGGACACACGGCGCCGGGGTCACGTTGTACTGGACACGATGGCGGGTGCGGATCAGGACCAGAGTGCCGAGATGGGTGCCGAGGCCAAGCGGGGACCAAACGGAACCGTCCGGTCGTGGTCGTGGAGAACCAGACCCTGCGCAAAGCTGTCTCCGCAGGCGGCCGCCAGACGTTCGAGGCCTCGGAAATCATGTCGCGACACCGTGGCGGACGCCTTCACTTCGATGCCGACCACTCTCCCGCGCCCGTCTTCAAGGACCACATCGACCTCGTTGCCCTCCTTGTCGCGAAAGTGAGAAAACTCGTATCGATCGTCGGCGGAATTCGCGAGCTTCAGGAGTTCGCCGAAGGCAAAGGTCTCCAGCAGCGGACCGAACGGTTTCCTTTCGTGCTGCAGACGATCCGGCGACAAGTCTCGCAGCGCGGCCAGGAGCCCCGCGTCGAGGAAGTGCAGCTTTGGAGATTTCAGAAGGCGTTTCAGAGTATTCGAATACCAGGGTTGCAGGGTGTGAACGACGAACAGGTCTTCGAACACTCCGACGTATTTCTTCGTGGTGACGTGGTTCATACCGAGTGCCGAACCGAAACCGGAATAGTTCACGAGCTGCCCGGAGTATTCGGCTAGCACGCGCAGCAGCCTCGGCATGGCCTTGAGTTGCTCCACGCGGGCAATGTCACGGACATCCCGCTGGAGGATCGCTTCGATATAGTTCAGGTGCCAATCTCGCCGCCTCCTCCAGCCGGAGCGGGTGAGTGCTTCGGGATATCCTCCCGCAAGAACAAGCTCGACGAGATCGGTACCCAAGGCAGGAGCGACGGGGTTTGGTGTCTCGCCCGCGAAGACCTGCTTGAGAAAGGATGGCCGGGTTTCTCGCAGTTCTGCCTGAGACAGAGGCAGCAGGCGGATGATCTCCATGCGTCCGGCGAGGGAATCCGCGACCCGGGGCAGGGTCATCAGGTTAGCTGATCCGGTGAGGAGGAAACGTCCCGGACGAGGGTCGGAATCTACCGAAGTCTTGATCGCCAGGACGAGATTCGGGACGCGTTGGATCTCGTCGATCACGGCGTGATCGAGAGCACGCACGAATCCGATCGGGTCGGTCAAGGCGGCGTCGAGGGTGATGGCGTCATCCAGGGTGAAGAATGGGGTGTCGGTGCCCGCGACAAGCTTCGCCAGTGTGGTTTTCCCCGACTGGCGGGGGCCGCACAGCATGACCACTCTCGTGTCCTCCAGAGCAGCACGAATCCGGTGTTCGACAAGCCGGTGATACATCCCTGTCCCCAATTCCCTGGGTTCCCGCAAAAGATTCCGACCAATTGAAAACGTGATCCCGACCGATTGAAAGTTTGTGTGCGACCGATTGAAAGTCAAGTAATGTCCGTTTGAAATCTTAGCCTCGACCGATTGAAATCCCGTTTAGCCGGAAAACGGAATGGGCGACCACTCCTAGCTTCCGGGCGCGTCGATCGCCACGCGCCGTACCTCGCGCCGCAGGACCTTGCGCAGGCGGGCGAAGAGCAGGACGGCCACCACGGCGAGTCCGGCGGCCAGGCCCCACCACAGGCCACGCGGACCCCAGTCGGCGCGGAAGGCCAGGAAGTAGCTCACCGGCACGCCGAGGAGCCAGAAGCCGAGGGCGTTGACGAGGAAGGGCGTGAACGTGTCTCCGGCGCCGCGCAGTACGCCGGCCGCGACGGTCTGGAGGCCATCGGTCACCTGAAAGACGCCGGCGATGGGGATGAGGGATGCGGCGATCGCGATGACCGGAAGATCGTGCGAGTAGAGGCCGGCCCAGAAGCGGGGGAAGAGGAGAAACGCCGCGGCCGTCGCGAGCATGAAGACGCCGCTGAGCTGGATCCCGGCGGCTGCGGCCCGGCGCGCCCCGTCCATGTCCTCGCGCCCGACCGCGAGACCCACCCGGACGGCGGAGGCGGCCGCGATCCCGAACGGCACCATGAAGGTGAGCGCGGCGAGGTTCAGCGCGATCTGGTGCCCCGCCATCGCCTCGGTACCGAGCCAGCCCATCATGACGCCGATCACGGCGAAGGCCCCGAACTCGAGTTGCTGCTGAAAGCCGATCGGCGTGCCCAGCCGCACCATGCGCGCGAGCGCCAGCCGGTCGAGGGCCTCGCGGCGAAACCGGCCCAGGTAGGGGCGCAGGGACGGCCACGACAGCCACAAGAGCGCGACCGCCATGCACCAGCGCGCGAGACTCGAACCCCACGCGGAGCCAACGGCGCCCAGCTGCGGGACCCCGAGATTGCCGTAGATCAGCACCCAGTTCAGGAAGGCGTTGAGCGCGTTCGCCCCCGCGATCGTCCACACGATCGGCGCTACGTGACCCATCGCCTGCAAACTCTGGCGCAGCACGACGAACGCGTAGAAGGGGAGCATCCCGAGGATCGACCCGAGTGCGTATCCCCCCGCCACCGGCACGACATCCGCGGGTTGGCGCAGGAACGCGAATACGCGGGCAGCGGGCAGGAAGAGGAGTGATGTGATCGCGGTCAGGAAGAGGGTGAGAACGAGCGCCCGCTGGATCCCGCGGGCGGCCGCCTCGTGGTCTCCCGCCCCGACGCCCTGCGAGACGATGGGGTCGAGGGACATCAGCACGCCCATGCCGAAGACGGCGATCTGGAAGAAATAGATGTTCCCCAGGCCGACGGCCGCGAGATCGGTTGCCGAGAGGTGGCCGACCATGAGCGTGTCGACGACGCCCATCATCATGATGCCGACCTGGACGGTCACGATCGGGAGGGCGAGGCGAAGCATGCGCTCCAGGTCGGAGCGGTTCGGGGTGAGCTTCATCGCGGAATCCTGTGCCCGGCGCGCTCGGAAAGGCAAATCCGTTGCTCCCGCGAGGTGCCGCGGGTAGACTCCGCCTCAACCGGCGGGAGGGCCGCCGGGGCACGGAATGGAAGGGAGTACGAGATCGAGATTCTGACGTTCACGGGCGGGCCGTTCGTGCAGAATACGCTGCTCGTGGTGTGCGAGGACGGATGCACGGGGCTGCTGATCGATCCCGGCGCCGCGACCCCGGAAGCGCTGACCGAGGCGCGTGTCCGCGACCTCGAGATCGCGGCGCTCCTCGTTACGCACGCCCACCTGGATCACATCGATGGCCTCAGGGAGGCGAAGGCGGAGACGGGGGCGCCCATTCATCTCCATCCGCTGGACCGGCCGCTCTACGACAACATCGCGAACCAGGCCCTCGTCTTCGGCGTGCCCCACGTGGAGCCGCCGCCGCCCGACATCGACCTCGTCCCCGGTACGAACGTCGCCTTCGGCGGCTCGGAATTCGACGTCGTGTTCGTGCCCGGCCACGCCCCCGGCCACGTGATGTTCGTCTCCACGTCGCACCCCGTGGCGATCGTGGGCGACGTGATCTTCCAGGGGTCGATCGGACGGACGGACCTTCCGAACGGAGACTACGGCACGCTCATGGAGTCCATCCGGTCGAAGGTGCTGACGCTACCCCCGGAGACCCGGCTCTACCCTGGTCACGGCCCCGAGACCACCGTGGGGCTGGAGCGCGACACCAACCCCTTCGTCCTCCAACTCCACGGCGGCCGCTGGGTCTGACTCCAGCGGGCCCGACTCCAGCGGGCCCGCTGCCCGCCGGGCCCGCCCCTGTGCCGCGCGGCGTCAGGGGTTCGTGGCGACCGGCTCGAAGGCCTTGAAGACCTCGCGCGTCATGTCCCAGCGGTCGAAGCCCTGCCGGCCGTAGTCGAGCCCGCGCCGGACAATGACGACATCGTGCGATGGGACAATAACGACGAACTGCCCGCGGTTGCCGGCCGTCGAGTAGGCGCCCTTCGGCACGTCCGTGCGGTCGTCGGGGACGAGCCAGAACTGGCCGCCGTAGAAGTTGCCGGTCTCGGATGTCGCGGGGGCCGGCGTCCGCACGAAGTCGATCCACTCCTCGGAGATCAGGCGCTCGTCCTTCCACATCCCGTTCTGCGCGTACAGGAGCCCGAAGCGGGCCAGGTCGCGGGCCGTCGTGTAGATCTGGCTGCTCATGATGAAGTCGCCGAACCGGTCGGTGCTGAGGAGCGTATTGCGCATCCCGATCTTGTCGAGGAGACGTTCCCGCGGGAACTCGAGGTAGGTCTGCGGATCGCCGATCGCCTGCTTCATCGCGTACACGCCGAGGAGCGTGTCGTAGTTCTCGTAGTCCCAGAACGTGCCGGGCTCCCGCATGAGCGAGCGGTTGCGCGCCCCGTCCACCGAACTCGCGCCCGCCCAGTACGAGAAGCCGGAACCGGTCGCGTACTCCATCCCCCAGCTGTCCACGGGATAGAGTCCGCTGGACATGTTGAGCGCGTGACGGAGGGTGATCTCCCGCCGGGGATCCGTCTCCGCGGACCCCGCGTTCTCGGGCAGCCAGCCGAAGGGCAGGGGCTCGTCGAGCGCCAGCTTGCCCTCGTCCACGAGCATGCCGATCAGCGTCGAGGCGATGCTCTTCGCGGTCGACCAGGTGCGCGTCTTCGTGAACATGTCGATGCCGGGGGCATAGCGCTCGTGGATGATCTGTCCGTCGTGCATGACGATGAGGCTGAGCGTCACCTGCTCCGGGGATTCGCGGCCGAAGGTCCAATCGGACGCGGCCTGGAGGGCCACCGGATCGACGCCGCGGGGGAGCGGGCGACTCATGACCAGATCGCCGTCGGGCCACGCCATGGCCTCCGGATCGCCGGCTGGCGGGGGCGCGTCCAGGATCGGCAGGTCGTCGATGTCGTCGAACGTCTGGTCCGGTGACATGATCACGCAGCCGATCCCTTCGCGGAACGCGGCCCGCATCGTCGGGATCGCGCCCGGCGCGCCGATGGCCACGGCTTTCCTGTCCCAGTCCACCTCGTAGTCGCCGCCCTCGGCGGTTCCGACCGGGTCTTGCAGGTAGGCGAGCTCCTGCTCGAAAACCTGGTCCAGCGTCCGGTCGCCGGTGAAGAGTCCGTTGCACTGGAGGATGGCCTGGACGCCGCGCTGGATCATCTCCCGCTGGGGCGCGAAGTAGTCGTAGGATCGCTCCTGCTGGCCGTGGACCGTTACGGG
>CAZDZJ010000098.1:0-44414 GCA_964509895.1 uncultured Gemmatimonadota bacterium | reverse complement strand
CATTCGGACGGGTTTTTCCCGCTTTCGCGGCACGGTCCAGCAAGGTCCAGCCCAGAGGCAGGAAGCGCAGATCGTGCAGCCCTGGTTAGACTTAGACGAATTCCTGCCGGGATTTCATCCCCTAGCGATTCGCTGGCCCATCTGCAGGGCTCGATCTGGTACAGGAAGTCGTGGGGGACGACCGGCCGGAACCTGTTCGACGGCCTCGTCTACGGACTGCTCACGGGTGGCGCCTTCGGCTGGCTCTGGCCCACCTGATCCGACGGCGGCGGGCTCCTACGTGGCGCAGCGTCTCGGGGCGACAGCGAATCTGGCCTCCGGACGCAGGGCGAGCATCACGCGGAGTTGCCGGGCCCCGGTCACTTCCACGTCCTGCGAGACCGGTTCGAATCCCTCGCATACCGCGCGGATGCGGTAGGCGCCCGGGGGCACGCCCTCGAGGGAAAATCTGCCCGCGGTGCTCGTCACGGCGCGGAAATCCGTGCCGACCACCACGATGGGGACCCCCCCGAAGGGCCGTCCGGTCCCCTCGTTCACGACCAGCCCCGTGATCGTACCCGGCTCCGTCACCTTCACCGTGAGCTTCAGCCCCGCCCCGTCGGCCGCTTCCACCAGGGCGGGTACGCCCATCTCGCGGCCATAGGCCGCCGTCACTTCCACGGCCGCTCCGGCAGGCAGGTCGCACAGGCGATACCGGCCGAGCGAATCCGTGCGCACCTCGAGATCCCTCGGCGCGGACTCTCCCGGAGCCGGATACGAGGCGAAGACGTGCGCCGCGGGCAGCCTGACCTCGGTGATTTCGTCCTCCACGAACCCGTCGAGCGTCACCTCGCCGGGCCGCCCGCCCGGTCTGCACAACTCGACTTCGATCTGCGGGATCTGTGCGGTCTGCGCCATCCAGTCGGACCACAGGATGATGGCGCCGCACGCGATCGTCGAATCATTGAGAGCAAACATGGGGATCGGCGTGGAGGGCATGTACAGTTCGGCCGCGCCGACATCCGTCACGGACAATTCGTCGAGAAGTGGTGGCGGCGGACCCTCGGAGGATCTGTATCGCCCCGCCGGATTGAGCGACCACGACCGGCTGGTACCCGACCCGTCCGCACGACCGATGGGCCTCCTGTCATACCAAACCTGGACGGACCCACACCGAGGCAGGGGCGCACGCATCTGGAGGTTCGACAGGAATTGCGAGAGGCGGACGAACCCGGCCGCGTTCGACTCGATCCAGTCGGGCTCGAAGTACGTTCCCCACCCTTCTTCCAGACGGTCGTAGAAGCCCGTCTCGGCGAGACGGGGCGGCCGCCCCTCCACATCGACGTTGAGCGGCTGGAGCGGGATCGCCCGCGTACGGAGTCCCACCTCCACCGGGGCCGGCGCGTCGGGTCCGACCTCCAGGGGGATGCTGAAGTCCTCGTACCCGATTCGTCGCACGCCCAGCGCGTAGTCGCCCGGCACCACGCCCTCGAACGCAAACGTGCCTCCGGGGCCCGACAGCGTCTCGCGAAGCTCCCCGGCCACATCGGAGGCCGGGGCGAGCCGCACCATCGCCGCCTCGACCGGCGCGCCCGTTCCCAGATCGCGGACCGTGCCCACCAGGCGAACGGGTTCCTGGGCGACGACATCCGACAGAGCCGTCCCGGGGAGGACCGGAACCCCGAGAGTCAGAAGCAGGGCGCGAACTCCCACCCTGGCGCACGCCTTCGACGGCTCAACCGTGCGTCGTATCCGTCTCATCGGGTTCCTCTTCGCGCGGATTCCGGTGTTTTCAACACAAGACGGCTTCGGGCGGCGCGACGTCACTCGGGCCCCGCATCCGCCCGACCCGATTGCCCGACGCGCCCGCCGGATGCCGACTACAGCACGAAGCTCGACACCACGGGCACCTCGCCGCTGTAGTCGTAGAAGCCCTTCCCCGTCTTCCGGCCGTGGTAGCCGGCCAGGAACATGCGGCGCAGCAGCGGCGGAGAGGCGAAGCGCGCCTCCTTGTACTCGTCGTACATGATCCCCGTGATGTGGTACAGCGTGTCGAGCCCCACGAAGTCGCCCAGCGTGAAGGGCCCCATGGGATATCCGCAGCCCAGGCGCAGTCCCTTGTCGATGTCGGGGATCGAAGCCACGCCCGCCTCGTAGGCACGGATCGCGTCGAGCATGTACGGGACGAGCAGCCGGTTCACCACGAAGCCGGTGTTGTCTCCGCAGGCGATCGGGCTCTTCCCGAGCGATGCTGCGAAGGCGAACGCGGTCTCGAAGGTCTCGTCCGCCGTCTGGCCGCAGCGGACGACCTCCACCAGCGGCATGACCGGGACGGGGCTGAAGAAGTGGAGGCCGACGAAACGCTCCGGCCGATCCGTCTCGGCGGCCAGTTCGGTGATCGAGAGGCTCGACGTGTTCGAGGCGAAGATCGTCTCCGCGCCGCACAGACCCCCGAGTTCGCCGAACAGCCCGTGTTTCGCCGCGAGGTTCTCGGTGATCGCCTCGATGATGAGGTCGCACTCCGCGAGGTCCCCCAGCTCCAGCGTCGGGCGGAGACGGGCCAGCGTCGCATCCCGGTCCGCCGCATCCAGCTTCTCCTTCTGCACGGCGCGATCGAGGCCCTTCCGGATCCGCGCCATTCCCCGGTCGAGAAACCCCTGCTCCACATCCCGCACGATCGTCTCGTAACCGGCCGCCGCGCTCACCTGCGCGATGCCGCCCCCCATGAGTCCCGCTCCGATGACCCCGACCTTTCGAATCTCAGTCAATGTCCGCTCCCTCTATGGTTGTTCGTGCCTGTGTTCAGGTGTCTTGACGTCCGCTCGCGCCGCGCGACCCCGATGCCGGGCCGGGACGCGCCTCAGCGCAGGAGCTTCCGGTGCCACGGCTCCTCCGGGCTGTGCAGATTCTGTCCGCGTTCGAGACGGTCGAGAAGGCCCTCGAGCGCAAGCTCCATCCGGCGGCGCACCTTCCGCATGTCCGCCCGCACGGCGGCGGTCGCCACCCCCATGCAGCCGGAGAGTATGACGATTCCGCCCGCGAGCGGCAGGATCCCGCCTCCCGTCGCGATGACGAGGCCCAGGCCTCCCCCGACGCCGCCCAGCCCCAGGCCGGCGAACCAGCCGCCGAGCCGTTCCGCCCGCATGTTTCCGATATCCGCCGTCATCGTCGCGAGCGACCAGCCGCTCTCGAGCGCCTCCACCGTGATCCGGAGACTGCGAGCCTTGGCCAGGATGTACCGCCGCCCTCCGACATCCATCGCGCGGCGCATCTGGCTGACGAGGCCGGTCGCCGGCTCCCATAGCGATCCCCCCGCGCGTGACCGCACCTGCCTGAGAAGCTCCTCCTCGCGCAGGTACGCCTCGAGATTCGCTTCGACTTCCGGCGGGCTGCCGGGCACGACGCGGCTCGCGCTCACGATCGCCGGGCCGCTGATCCTGCGGGCGAGTCCCTGGTCGGGGGGGGCGTCGGGGACGAGCGACTCGGCCTGAACCTCGGCCAGCGCCTGCCGGACGTAGCGCTCCTCGATCCCGACCTCCGCGCCGATCTGGACGACTTCGCCCGCCCCGAGTTCTCCTCCGACCGAAGTCGAACCGCGGAACTGCAGGTCCGACGCCCGCCGGATTACCCGCTCGAGCTGCTCCTGCGTGACCGTCGCGGGGAGGGACGGGCGCTCCGGGCGACCGGTCTCCCCTGAACCATCGCGGTCGTCGTCAACCGGCGGCATCGCGATCCCGTGTCACCGCTTCGGGTTCGGGCACCGCCTCCTCCCCCCGGGACGCACCGCCGCGGGGCAGTTGGGGAGCTCCGTCCGAACCTTCGAGCACGCGTTCCTCGGCCTCCGCCGGGGCCGCGGACTCGCCGTCGGCGACCGATGACAGGTTCCTGAACAGGCCGGCCATGGACCCCAGATCCACCGGCAGCGGGAAGAGCGTCGTCGAGTTGTTCTCGGCCGCGATCTCCGTCGCCGTCTGCAGAAAGCGAAGCTGCAGCGAAGCCGGGTACTCGCTCAACTGCCGCGCCGCCGAGCGCAGATCGGACGCCGCCTGCAGTTCGCCCTGCGCGTTGATGACCTTGGCGCGGCGTTCCCGCTCCGCCTCGGCCTGGCGCGCGATCGCCCGCTTCATCTCGCCCGGCAAGTCGACATCCTTGACCTCCACGCCCGTGACGTCGATCCCCCACGCGTCCGTCCCCTGGTCGATGATGTCGCGCAGGATCTGGTTGAACTTCTCCCTCTCCGCGAGAACCTCGTCGAGCTCGGCCTGGCCGATGACCGAGCGCAGCGTCGTCTGGGCGAGCTGGGAGGTGGCGAAGAGATAGTCCTCGATCTCGAGGATGGCGCGCCGCGGGTTCGCAACCCGGAAGTACAGGACCGCATTGACTTTCACCGAAACGTTGTCGCGGGTGATGACGTCCTGCGGCGGGATGTCCATGGCGATGATGCGCAGACTCACCCGCTCCATGCGCTCGACCCCGAACGGAACGAGGAAGATGAGCCCCGGCCCCCGCGTCGGACGGGCGCGGCCGAGCCGGAACACGACGGCCCGCTCGTATTCCTTCATGATGCGGAGGCTGGTAGCCAGGGCGAGCGCTCCCGCCCCGGCCAGAATGTAGAAGAGGGGATCCATGTCCGAACCTCCTGCAGAGCTTCCGATAACCGACGGGAGGACCGCTAGGCGTCGACCTCCACGATCACGGCCGCGCCCTGCCCACCTCCGATGCAGGCCGCTCCGAGCCCCAGCCCGCCGCCCCGGCGCCGCAGTTCGTGCAGGAGATGGCCCGTGATCCGCGCGCCGGTCATGCCGAGCGGGTGGCTGAGCGCGATCGCCCCGCCGTCCACGTTCACCTTTTCCCTGTCGAGACCCAGTTCGCGCTCGACCGCCAGGTACTGCGGCGCAAACGCCTCGTTCACCTCGACGAGATCGATGTCGTCGAGGGTGAAACCGGCCTTGTCGAGGGCGGCGCGCGAGGCCGGCGCCGGCCCGATCCCCATGATGTGGGGCGGCACACCCGCCACGGCGTAGGAAACGAGTCGGCCGACCGGCGCCAAGCCGTGTGCGGCCGCGTAGTCCGCGCCCGCCAGCACGAGGGCCGCCGCCCCGTCCCCGATTCCGCTCGCGTTGCCCGCGGTGACGAGGCCGTCCTGCTTGAAATAGGGCCGGAGCTTCGCAAGGCCCTCCAGCGTCGTCTCGGGACGGAGGTGCTCATCCCGATCGAAGGACTTCTCTCTCCCCTTCCTTCCCACCGTCATCGGCACAACCTCATCCCTGTAGCGGCCGTCTTCCCAGGCCTCCGCCGCGAGTTCCTGGCTGCGCACGGCGACCTCATCGGCCTCCGAGCGCGAAATCCCGTATTCCTCCGCGAGATTCTCCGCCGTCTGGGCCATCGAGAAGCCGCAGTAGGGATCGGTCAGCGCCTCCCAGAGCGCGTCCTCGAACTTCGGCGCCGGGCCGAGGCGCAGACCCCAGCGCGCGCCCCGCACGATGTGCGGCGCCTGGCTCATGGACTCGGCTCCACCCACGAGGCACACGTCGCTCTCCCCGAGTTCGATCTCCTGCGAGCCGTCGATCACGGCCTGAAAGCCCGAACCGCACAGCCGGTTCACGGTCACGGCCGGGGTCTCGATGGGGAGACCCGCGCGCAGCCCCACGTGCCGAGCGAGATAGATGGCGTCGGCCGAAGTCTGCATCACGTTCCCCATCACCACGTGCCCGAAGTCGCCAGCGTCGGCGCCCGAACGCTCGATCGCCGCCTCCGAGGCGACGACACCCAGGTCCACCGCCGAAAAATCCTTCAGGCTGCCGCCGAACGCACCCATGGCGGTTCGGGCCGCGGACAGGAACACCGTCCCGTTGCCGTTGCTGTCGCTCATTTCGCAGGGTCCTCCGTCTCTTGCCGGCCGTTCGGCCGGCTTCGTGTCATGTGTATGATTCGGCCACGCCGACCTCGTCCTGCGCCGACGCGGGGGTTTGCCACGGCCTGTCAGGCCCGGACTCAACCTAGTGTAGAGGATCAGGCCGCGCCCGAGGCCGCCCGGGCAACGAGCCAGCTGCCGACCTCCGAGGTCGTCGCGCTTCCACCAAGGTCCGGCGTCCGCACCCCGGAGGCGAGGGCCTCGTCCACCACCCCCTCGACCGCCTCGGCTGCTTCGACCGCCCCGTGATCCCGCAGAAGAAGCGCGGCGCTGAGTACCGCCGCCATCGGATTCGCCCGTCCCGTCCCGGCGATGTCGGGTGCGCTGCCGTGCACGGGCTCGTACAGCCCATGCACGCCCGGGTTCACGTTGGCGGAGGGCGCGAGCCCCGGCCCGCCCACGATCTCGGCACCCAGATCGGAGAGAATGTCGCCAAGCAGGTTCGAGGTGACGATCACGCCGAACCGTTCCGGCGCCCGGACCATCGCCATGGCGAGCGCGTCCACGTACAGCATCTCCGACTCCACCTCCGGGTATCCGGCGGCGACTTCCGCGAAGACGCGCCGCCAGAGCCCGAACATGTGCGGCACCGCGTTCGCTTTGTCCGCGAGCGTGACGCGCAGCCCCCGTGGTGCGGCGTACTCGAACGCGAGGCGCACGATGCGCTCGACGGCGAACCGGCTCGCGACGGACTCGGAGACCGCGACCTCCTCGGGCGTGCCCTCGTGCTCGACGCGTCCGAGCCCCACGTACAGTCCTTCCGTGTTCTCGCGGAAGATCTCGAAGTCGATGGGCACGGCGTCCGCCGATCGGAGCGGTGACAACTCCGGCGCGCGCAACCGCAGCGGGCGACGGTTGAGAAACAGGTCCAGCCGCACGCGCAGTCCGAGAAGAAGGTCGCGGGCATGGCGTCCGTCGGGTACGCGCGGATCGCCGACCGCGCCGAAGAGAATCGCGCCGAAGTCGTCCCTCAGCGACTCGAAGGTCTCCCGGGACAGCGTCTCCCCCGTCGCGAGATAGTGGTCCGCGCCGTGCGGAAAGTGCGTGAGTTCGAGATCGGCGAGACCCGCGGCGGCCACCGCCTCAAGCACGCGACAGGCCTCGCGGGTGACCTCGGGCCCGATCCCATCGCCGCCGATGACGGCGATTCGCAGCCGAGATGGCGCCACGGACGGGCGGCTAGTGCTCGATTTCGAGCGCGCCGACCCTGGCCGAATCCTCGAGGAAGGCGCGGGCCGTCTGCCAGGAGACGGCGATGCCCGTCAGCGCCTGGAGCCGCATCGCCTCGTTGCGCATGAAGTCCGCCAGCGAGACGCCGGGCTCCTCGGACCCGTTGCGCATGGCCCGGACGATCCCGACCCAGTCTCCTTCGTACACCGCACCGTTCGGGGCCCGCACGCGGTGCACGTCCACCCCGGACGCGTCCGGCGGGCGGCCGAACAGATCGAGTTGGCCCGCCCCCGGATTTGCCAACAGCCCGTTCGCCCGCGACTCGACCTCGGCCAGCAGGCGTTCCTCCGGGCTCGGCTCCGGCGACAGTTCCTCCAGGGCCAGCAGGTAGGGCTGCAGTTCCTCGGCGTCCGTAGGCAGATCCTTGAGGCGCCGCTTCAGGTCGACGACGCGCCACGCCACGATCGGGTCGGCGAGGTCCGTCACCGGGATCGTCTCGAGTTGTGCGAGCGCGCCGCGGAAATCGCCGCGTTCGTAGAGTACGTTGCCGTAGAGCGCGCGCGCCTCCCCGAGGCGCGGATCCAGGCGCACCGCCTCCCGGCTCCAGAACAACGCCGCCTCGGTGTCGCCTTCCCGGTAGAAGGTGAAGGCAAGATCCAGGGCGGCGTCCGCGCTCCCGGGATCGGCAGCGAGGGCAAGCCGGAAGAAGCGTTCGGCCCTCCGCAGGAGCCCCTCCCGAAGGAGACTCCGCCCCACGCAAAGCATGAGCTCCACGTCCTGATCGTATCCCAGGGCAATGAGGCCTTCGAAGATCTGGAAGGCGGCCGCGCGCTCCCCGAGCTTCAGCAGGACATCGCCCAGCCCCGCCAGCGCCTCTTCGTGCTCCGGATCGATCCCGAGCACGCCGTCAAAGGCGGCGCGCGCCCAGGCATATTCCTCGCGGGCGAGACGCGTGTACCCCAGTGAGACGAGGAGTTCGACCGAATCGGGATAGCGGTTGAGGGCCTCCTTGAGGAGGCCGAGCGCCTGGTCGAAGTCGCCGGCTTCGTACAGCCGTTGCGCTTCGGCGTCGAACTGCTCGTAGTTCCAGGAGTCGGAGAGGTTCAAGTCCGGAACCTCAAGTCAAGAACCCTTCCGACAATGTTCGGCGTACCAGAGCCGAGCCTTTCGTTGGAGGGACGCTCTCTCAACTTCGGGCGGGAGGCCGACGCTAGCAAGTTCCGGTCATCTCCACCGGTCACGACCCGAGCGTCTCGCACAGTTTCCCCACCGTCTCCTCGTCCACGCCCAGCAGCGTGACCCGCGTAATCCGCCGCTCGACCAACTCCGCGACCTCCAGCCGGGCCTCTCCGAGCGGGACCCGATCTCCGGGCTCCGGAATCCGGCCGAGCGAGCCGATCACGTAGCCGGCCACGGTGTCGTACTCCTCGGCGCCTTCGTGATCGCTGATGCCCAGGCCCGAAAGGAGATCCTCGAAGGAGACGCCGCCATCGAGCCCGACCGACCCGTCGGACGCGACCTCCAGACCCGCCTCCGCGTCATCGTGCTCATCGTAGATCTCGCCCACGATCTCCTCGAGGAGGTCCTCCAGGGTGGCGATGCCGTCGGTGCCTCCGAACTCGTCGACCACGACGGCCATGTGGGTCTTCCGGGCGCGCATCTCGGCGAGAAGATCGTCCACCGCCTTGGATTCGGGGACGAACAGCGCTTCTCGCATCACGTCGCGCGCCACGACGCCGGCCGGACGTTCGGCGACCACCTCCGCGAGGAGATCCTTCACGACGATGATGCCCACGATGTCGTCCAGCGAATCTCCGGTGACCGGGAGGCGAGAGTGCCCCGATTCCGCCGCGACTTCCATGATGACCTTGAGCGGATCTCCGGCCCCGACGGCGACGATGTCCGGCCGGGGCGTCATCACCTCCCGGACGACCGTGTGCGTGAGATCGAACACCCCCTCGATCATCGCCTGCTCGTCCTTCTCCACCATCCCTTCGCGCAGACTCTGCCGCACGAGCAACTCGATCTCTTCCGGGCTGTGGGCATGCTCGGCTCCGTGCGTATCGCCGACCGGGGCGCGAACGAGCCGCAGGAAGAGCCGGGCCGAGCCGTCCAGCAGCCAGATCGCCGGCGACGCGACGCGGTTGAAGGCGAGTAGAGGGCCGGCCAGGTAGCGGCTCACCGTCTCGGGCCGCAGGAGCGCGACCGTCTTCGGCGCGAGTTCGCCGAGCACGATGTGAAGGTAGGTGATGAGGATGAAGGCGACGATGACTGCCGTCGTGTGGAGAGTCGCCGGTCCCGAGGCGAGGCCCAGGGCGCCGAACAGCGGTTCGATCGACCGGGCGAGGGCCGGCTCGCCGATCCATCCCAGGCCGAGCGAAGCAATCGTAATTCCGAGCTGAGTACCGGAGATGGCACGGTCGAGATTGCCCTGAGCCCTGCGTACGACGCCGGCGAGACGATCGCCGGCCTTGGCCAGCTCGTCGATACGGGTGCGTCGGGCGCTGACGAGCGCAAACTCCGACGCGACGAAGAATGCGTTCGCCGCCACCAGCGCGAGCACCGCGCCGAGCCTCAGAACAAGTCCGAGCTCCATTCAGCGGTCCGGCCAGCGGATGGTGTTGGCTCCCGGTCTGTCCGGGGGCGGGGGTTCGTTCAGGCTACGTTACCTCGCCGGTGGTCCTGGATCGGGTTTCGGTGTCGCGTTCCGAAAACTGCGCGACGTATATCCGGGACACGACACTAGATCCCTACTTCCTGCTCCGACTGCCGGGCCGCACCTCCGTGCGGAATCGCCGGGGCGCAGTACCTCTCGCCGATCGTGCGCAGGGCAGTCAACTCCGCCGGCGACAACTCCGGATATCGCTCTCCGAGGTACTGAATCGTGTCGTCGAACCACTCCTGCCGCTGCTCTTCTTCCGCGTCGAGGACGCCACAGCGGCGGATGTGGCTGAACAGTTCGTCGCGGGCCCGGTCGCTTGAATTCGGCACGTAATTTCCTTTGCTCAAGGCACCTCCTGCTCGTAGTCGTCTCCATACGGCGTGTAGACTAACCTAGGATGCGCCACGGCAAAAAGGGAGTGCCGCGCTACCTTGTGGCAACCCCGAGGGATGGGTCACCAACGTCATTGGCCGGACTCTGCTTCCTCCGGCTCGAAGTCGCGCAGGTACATGTTCACCCTTCCCCTCCTCATGCGGCTTTCGATCTGGACGATGAGGCGACGGTCATCGTCCGAAATGAAGACCTCCGCCTGCCCGTCCTCGGCGAACAGACCATCGGTCTGAATGATCGGACGCAAGACGATCGTGTTGAAGGTCCCCGCAGGCACGCGCACACGCTCACGGCGCAGAACCTCGACAACGACGGGATTGCCGTCCTCTTCGAAGTAGCGGTCGAACTCGTACGTCCGGCCGATCTCCAGGGGTAGAGTCCGGATCAGATAGAGGTAGGAGATCTCGTCGAGTGCCCCTGCGGGCATCGGCAGATCCCTCTGCCGACGGTGCGGAAGATAGGCCTCGGCCTCCTCGTTCCAGTCGTGTCTCGTAGCGGTGAGCGCGTCGTGATCCAGCTCCCAGCGACGTTGCCTGCGGTATCCCCCCTGCCGGAGTTGCTCCTCGAAGCGCAGCGACCGGTATGGATCGGTCGCAAGCCAGCTCACGGTGCGGTCGTCCACCCTGTAGAAGGGAATGCTCCCTTTCATCTCCATCGAGAGCCGGTAGGCCGGCGTATCGCGGATCGTGTCCTGTGCCTCCACCCGAAGATGCATGCGTCCGAAATTCACGGGGCCGAACAGCACCGCATACTCCGACGCCTCCCCGATCTCGAACGGCCACTGCCGGGAGAACACGTCGTCGGGCACGCGTACCGTCAGGCCCTGCCCCGACAGGGCGACCGCGGCGGGCGTCGCGCCGGCAAGCACCGCGAGGCACGCCAGCGCCGCGCGGCGCCGGCTATTCGTCCCCAAGTCAGGCCGCTTCGGCGATCTGCCGGACGATCTGACGCAGGGCGCGGTTCCGGCCGGCGGCGAACAGCTGCCGGAGTTGCTCGCCGACCCGGAAGCGGGCGTCCCGGTACCGGCGGATGGGATGCGGGTCATACGGAATCTCCTCGGATCTTCGTACAAACGGCCACACTCGCAGGAGCAGCCCGGCGTTGGCGGCCCAGCCCTCGTACTGCAGCAACTGTCCATCGCCGGCGGCGACGGCTCGTTCGAGAGCGAACAGCCTATATAACCGAAAGGAGGCGTAAGGGTCCGTTACGGCCGGAGTGGAGAGGAGATGACGCGCGCAGAGCCGGCCACCGACCCGGGCCAGGCGCCGCGCGAGGGGTTCCGATTCACCGCGCGCAACCGTCACGAGATCCGCTCCGCCCTCAAAGCGGCGCAACATCTCGGGCAGGCGCTCGGGCGGATCGGAAAAATCGCCCTGCATGGAGACGAACGCGTCGCGTCGCGGATAACCCGAGCGGTCGAGCGTCGCCCGGACCAGCCGGTCGAGGCTCGCGGCGTAGCCCAGCCGCGCTTCGTTGCGGAGCACGGTCAGCGGGAGAACGCGCGGATATCGCTTCAGGGCCTCGCCGGTCCCGTCGTCCGAGGCGTCGTCACAGACGAGGACGTGAAACTGCCGGCGCTCGCCGTACAGCAGTTCGCGGATGCGCCACAGCAGCGGGCCGATCGTATCGCGTTCGTTGTGCACCGGAATCCCGATGTGAATCACGCGCCACCTCCATATTGCTCCACGCGCTTCCAGCGCCGGTGGAACCAGAAGTACTGCTCCGGCCGGTGCCGAACCTCCCTCTCCAACACCCCAACCCATCTCTTCGTCACGTCGAGCGGATCGGGCTCGGCGCCTGAGCGGCTGCGGTCGATCTCTTCATGGACGATCCTGTACCCCGACGGGTCTCGGACCAGTGCCGCGAAGAAGAGAGGGACATCGGCCGCGAGACACAAACGGGCGGGGGCGAGCGATGTCCAGGCGGGACGGCCCAGGAAGTCGACGGGGGCGCTTGCGCGGCGGGTATGCTGGTCGGCGACAAGCGCAAGAATCCGACCGGAACGCAGCACGTCGAGTGCCGGTTTCGCCGCTGCGTCGCGGTCGAGCACATCCACTCCGAGCAGGGCGCGCAAATCGCGCAACCGGCGGCCGAAGGCGCCTCGCTGGCGCTGCGCGACCGTAGTCACGCGCACTCCGAGCGCCCGCACGGCGCCGCCGCCGAGCTCCCAGTTTCCGAAATGGCCGGAGACGACCACCGCCCCGCCCCGCTCCTTCGCCGCCGCGCGCAGGCGCGGACCGAGCCCGCCCTCGTCGACGACGCGAGCGAGCGAGCCCTCGAGCCGGCGCGGATCGCCCAGGAGGAACGCACCCTCCCGGCCGAAGTGGCGGTAACAGGCACAAGCCGTATCGCGAACCCAGCCCATGGTGGCGGTCGGGAAGCTCGCGGCGATCTGGGCCTCCACCACGTCCCGGCGAATCCGCAGAGCCCGCCGGGACAGGGCCCCCAGCATCCGGCCCGCGGCGAGCGACGCCCGCTCCGGGGCGAGACGCAGACCGAGGTGCAGACCGGCCACTCCGCCGTCCACGAGCGCGTCCGCGAGCACTCGGCCGGGCCGGGGCGTCACGGCCGCGAGACCGGCTCCGGTGCGGTGGCACGGAAACCCCGCGGCACTAAACGAGCTGGTGATCGAAGAGCCGCCGGTACGGCCCTTCGCGGGACACGAGCGCGTGGTGACGGCCGGCATCCACAAGCCGCCCGCGTTCGAGGACGAAGATCCGGTCGGCCTCGCGCACGGTTGAGAGCCGATGCGCGACGACGATCACCGTGCGGCCGCGCAGGCCCTCCGTCGCCGCTGACCGGAGCGCGGTCTCCGTACCCGCATCGACAGCCGACGTGGCTTCGTCCAGGATGAGGATCGGGGGATCCCCCAGGATGGCCCGCGCGATCCCGATGCGCTGGCGCTGCCCCGTGGACAGACGCACGCCACGGTCGCCCAGCACGGTGTCGTAGCCCTCGGGCAGGCCCGCGATGACGTCGTGCACGCCGGCCGTCCGCGCCGCCGCTTCGACCTTCGCCGCGTCAGGCGCGTCCTCGCCGTAGGCGATGTTCGCCGCCACCGTGTCGTGGAAGAGCACCGGCTCCTGCCCCACGAGACCGATGAGGCGGCGGAGGGAATCCACGGAGAATTCCCGGATGTCCGTGCCGTCGATCATGACGCTCCCCGCCTGCGGGTCGGCAAACCTGGGAAGCAGATCGACGAGGGTGGACTTCCCGCTCCCCGACGCCCCGACGATGGCGACCACGGAACCACGAGGGATGACGAGGTCGACACCCTGCAGCGCGGCCCGCCCGGGCTCGTAGCCGAAGCTCACGTCCTCGTAGCGGATCTCCCGCTCGGGACGCGGCGCGATCCGTGATCCTCCGACCGGCTCCGGGCGCTGGTCGAGGATCTCGAAGAAGCGGTCGGCGGCGGCAAGTCCCTGCGCCGCAAGGGCCGGATACTGCGCAAACCCCTTCACCGGCGAGATCGCGCGCAGCGCGATGGTGACGAAGGCGACGAACTGTTCGGGGGCGAGAGATCCTCCGCTTCCCACGAACGATGCCCCTATCCAGACGAGTCCCAGGGCGACGATGGAGGCCAGCACCTCGGAGAGAGGAGAGGCGAGGTGCCGGGTCGTTGCGGCCGCGATCCGCTTGCGGCTGAACGCGTCGGAACGGCGCTGGAAGCGCTTCTCCTCCACGTCCTCCGCCGCCTTCGACTTCACGAGCCGTACCGCACCCAGCGATTCCTGCAGCGCCGCCACCAGTTCGCCGTGGTCGTCCCAGGTCCGGCGGAACCGCTCGCGCAGCCGGACGAGCAGCGGTCGCAGCGCCAGCAAGGCGAGGGGCACGAGAATGACGGCGACCAGCGCGAGCCGCCACGAGAGCGCGAACAGGGCCACGGCGCAGGCCGCGAGCGTCGCCACCTGGCGGACCGCCTGCGCGAGCGCGTCCGTCACGACCGGCTTCGCCTCTCCCGCATCCGCGATCACGCGCGCAATCAGCTGTCCGGCCTTCCCACGGTCGAAGTAAGCGACCGGCAGACGCTGCAGGTGCGCGTGCACCGCGCTGCGCACATCGCGGACCAGAAACTCCTGCGTGCGGATCGAGAGCACCCGTCCTCCGACGATGCAGGCGTTCTTCAGGAGCAACGCCGCCAGCACGAGCAGGCACACGGCACGCAAACCCTCCAGCCCCGCGTCCGGACCGAGCCACCCCCCCGCGACCCCGTCGATGAAACGCTCCGCCGCGTTCCGTCCGCCGTCGGGCAGCGGGGGGCCCACGTCGAACAGCGAGCGGAGGAAGGGGATGAGCAGCAGGAGGCTGAAGGCTTCGAGTCCGGCCGCGAGCACTCCGAGCGAGAGGCTCGCGAGGAAGATCCACCGATAGGGGCGCAGGAACCGAAGCAGCCGCCGGTACGAAGAGGGCACCCCGCCGCTCCGCGCCCGGCTCACGACCTCACCGCGGCGTGAGCAGGGCGGCCGGCAGCACCATCTCGTCGGGGCTCACGCCTCCGTGCAGGAAACTGTCCCGATACCGGTTCTGGTATTCCCGCAGCCTCGTCGGATATACGAAGAAGTAGTCCTCGCGGCAGAGGGCGAAGGTCTGGTTCATCCCCCCCGGAGGCAGCCGCCACTCGTCGGCATCCGACGTCGACATGACCGCCGCCGGGTTCTCCACTTTCATGTCGTCGCCGATCTTGTAGCGCAGGCTCGTGGACGCGTCGCGCCCCGCATAGATCGTGGCGGGGCGCCGGCAGTGGATCGAACCATGGTCCGTCGTGAGGAGGACCCGCACGCCGCGTTGCGCCGCCACTTGAAGCGCCTTCAGCGCCGGCGAACGCTCGAACCAGGTTACGGTGATCGAGCGGAGCGCGCTGTCGTCCTGCGCCATCTCCCAGATCAGCCGCGAGCGTGCCCGCCCATGCGTGAGCATATCCACGAACCCGAACACGAGCGCGGTCGCCGAGGGGGACGACAGGTAGCCGGCGAGCCGCGCCAGCATCGCCTCGCTGTCCTGGGCCGAGAAAATCTTCTCGTAGTGCACGGGGAGTCTGGACGCGGTGAGTTCGTGGATGTGCCGCTCGAAAAGCTCGTCCTCGAACGAGTTGTACCCGATCTCGCTCCCCCGTTCCCACCACTCCGGGTAATTCTCGGCGAGTTCGTCCGCGAAGATGCCTCCGAAGATCGCGTTGCGCGCGAACGGGGTCGCCGTGGGCAGCAGACCTGCGTAGAGCGCTTCCTCGATCTCGAAGTACTCGCTCACGATGGGTAGGACGGCCCGCCACTGGTCCAGGCGCATGCAGTCCATGACGACGAGCAGCGCCGCCGGATCCTGGTCGAGAATCGGCTGGAAGAACCGCGGCAGCACGTCCACCGAGAGGGTCGGGCCCCTCTCCCCCCCCTCGTGCACCCATTCCCCGTAACGATCCGCCACGAGATCGCAGAACCCACGGCTCAGGTCGCTGTGCACCCCCTTGAGGATCTCCCGCAGCCCCGACTCGCCGGCCTCCTCCAGCTTCAGATCCCAGTCCACGACGTCCGAGTACAGTTCGGCCCAGTCGCGCCAGGACGCCGCGGTCGAGACCCGCTCCCGCAGTTCGCCGAAGCGGCGGGAGAAGTCGCGCGTGATGTGCTCGTGGCGGAGTGCGGGACCGGCGAGGAGCCGGGTCACGACCGACAGCACCTGCCGGGGACTCGTCGGCTTGACGATGTAGTCGTCCGCCCGCCGGCCGATCGCCTCGTGCATGGTCGATTCTTCTTCGCTCTTCGTGACCATTACCACCGGCAGGCGCGGAGCCGAACTCCGGATCCGGTCGAGGACCTCGATCCCCCGCAGGCCCGGCATCCGTTCATCGAGCAACACGAGATCGTAGGAAGCGGACGTGAGGAGTTCCATCGCGTCCTGGCCGTTCATCACGGCATCGACCCGATATCCCGAGGACCGCAGCAGCATCAGATGCGGACGCAGCAGGTCGACTTCGTCGTCGACCCACAGGATCCGCCCCGCGGCGGTCTTCGTCCCTTCGGTCATTTGCAGCCTCTCATGCCTTCCGATAGGAGTGGATGGCCCGCTCCAGCTTAAGCAGAACCTCCTCGACGCGGATCCTCGACATGCGTCCGGGCCGGGTTCCCCGGGACGGCATTCGCCCGTCCGCGGAACCGCCGGACCCTCCGAACCGGTCCACGACGAGATCCGCGAACCGGCCGTAGGGGCCGCTACGCAGCGGATCCGTATACCCGTACAGTCCGATGGTCGGCGTATCCAGCGCCACCGCCATGTGGAGAGGACCTGTGTCGGGCGCCAGCACGAGATCGCATGCGGCGAGCCGACCCGCCAACTCCCTCAGCGTCCCCCCCAGCGCCACACGCGGCGCAACGCGGCACAACTGCTCCAGGCGGCGGCCATCGCGCAGTTCTTCCTCGGAGTCTCCCCCCAGGAGGACGGGCTGAAGCCCCATATCGTTGGCCGCTACGTCGATTACCCGGGCCATCCCCTCGAGGGTCCAGTTCCTCCTGGAGTTCGAACTCCGCGGCACGACGGCGAGCACGGGACGCGAGAAACCCTCCTTCCACCGGCCGGAAGCGCGCCTTTCATCCTCCGTGAAATGGAAATCCCACTCCTCGCGGCGGGGGACGCCGAGATGGTCGAGGAACTCGAACAGCTCGTCCTGCACGTGCGCCAGGGGAGCCGGGGGGATGCGGCGGTTCGTGGCCAGCCAACTGAGATCTCGCGCACGCGCGCGATCGTACCCGAGCCGCTCGGGGGCCCCGAGTAGGCGCGTGACGAGCCCGCCCTTGAAGTTCGGCTGCAGGCAGATGACGAGATCGAGAGCTTCTTCCGCCACGTCGCGCCGCAGGCGGGAGTAGGCCCGGGCACCGAGGCGGCGATGAAACAGGAGGATGCGGTCGATGTCCGGCCGGCCGGCCATCAGCGTCGCGGGGCCGGGTTGCAATACCCACGTGATGTGCGTGGCGGGCCAGGCGCGCCGGAGGGAGGCCACCACCGGCATCGCCTGCACGGTGCTCCCCACGGCACTCATGAGGACGATGGCGACCCGGCGGGGAGGGGCGCTCGCGTTTGGGAGGGATCTATTCGCCTGCATACCGGTACAGGACTTGGCGGACTGTGAAGCCTCGAGGGGTCGAGACGGGCCCCGCGAGGACCCCTGCGGGCTGACAACGGCCCAAGAACACTGTAATCTCGGGGCGATGCGAACTCTCACCCGATATGTCCTGCGACGTCACGCCGGGCCGTTCATCTTCGCCGCCATCGGCACCACGGTGCTGCTCCTCCTCGACCAGGTGAGCAAGCGCTTCGAGAGACTCATAGGCAAGGATCTCGAGTGGACGGTGATCGCGGAAGTCTTCGTTTATTCGATCCCCTTCATCGTCGCCCAGACACTGCCGATGGCCGTCCTCATAGCCGTCCTCTACGTATTCAGCCGGATGGAGGGCGACTTCGAAATCACGGCCATCAAGGCGAGCGGCATCCCCCTTTCGCGCCTGATGGCCCCGCTCCTCGTCTGCGGGGCCATCCTCGCGGGCGGCATGACCTGGTTCAACAATGCGGTGCTTCCGGACGCAAACCACCACCTGCAGGTCCTGCTGACGGGCATAGGCCGCACCTCGCCGACCTTCAGTCTCCGGGAACATACGATCAACGAAGTGCTCGCTTCCCGCCTGTACGTCCACCCGGGCGCCATCGACCGGGAGCAAAGCGTCGTCCATGATGTCGCGATCTACGACGAGCGGCACGGCCAGGAAAGCCGGTCGATTTACGCCAGCCGGGGGACGATGGGTTTTTCGGAGAACGGAGAGGATCTCTACTTCGATCTGGAGGACGGCGTCGCACAGATCCGCCCGAACCTGCGCCCGCACGCCTTCCGGCGAATCGACTTCGAGCGGATGATTCTCAAGATCCCGGGCGTCGCGACCGGCCTCGAGCGCGACACGGTCGGAGCGGTTCGCGGCGATCGCGAGATGAACATCGCCGACATGCGCGCGGAGGCCGACCGCGGCGCGGCGATGGCGGATGCGGCACGTTCGGAGAGTCTCGTCTACGCGCAGGCGATCACGCGTATGCTGCTGGACTTCGAGGAGCCTCTCGAGAGCAGGGTTATGTCGGGCGCCGTGCTCGGGCGCGAGAGCGGGACCCGGGACTGGAAAAGTGACGTCTCCGACCTGGAGGACGGTTTCCCCGATCCGGAGGACGATGTCCCCGCCTGGGAGGACGACGTCTCCGCGACGCCCGGAGCCACCGCGGGAAACGAGGTGGGGCCGGAGCCCGCGGACGGACCGGGGTTCGCGTCCCCTCCCGGGGGAGAAGCCGCCGCACCGGATTCCACGACACAGGTCGCCGAGAGTGCGGCTCGACGATTTTATTCGGCGTTCGATGCGGCGAACCAGTTTCAATCCTACGCGGATCGCGAAACCACGGGCCTGCGACGGATCAACCAGTACTGGGTCGAGATCCACAAGAAGGGAACGATACCGGCGGCCTGCATCGTCTTCGTCCTCCTCGGGGCCCCGATCGCCGTCCGCTATCCGCGCGGTGGCGTGGCGCTCGTGGTCGGCGTGAGTCTCGGCTTCTTCGGGGCGTACTATGTCTCGCTCATCGGCGGCGAGCAGCTGTCCGACCGGCTGTGGGTTTCGCCGCTCTGGGCCATGTGGGCCCCGAATGTCCTCTTCGGAGCGTTCGGGCTCGCGGCCCTGGCGCGCTCGACCAAGGTGATGCGCTGAGCCAGTGAAACTGCTCGACCGGTACGTGCTGTTTCAGTTCCTGAGGATCTTCGGGATGTGCGCGCTCGGCGTGCCGTTCCTCTTCATGGTCATCGATGTCGCGGACAACATCGACCGCTTCCTCGACCAGGGGTCGACCTGGGGCCAGATCATCCTTCACTACGTGTACGAGTTCCCGTACCAGTCGCTGCTCGGTTTCCCCATCGCGGCCCTGCTCGGCTCGGTTTTCACCGTCGCGACGATGTCGCGGCACTTCGAGGTCGCGGCCGCCAAGGCGGGTGGGATTTCCTTCTACCGGCTCAGCCTTCCGATCCTGTGCGGCGCCACGGCGCTCAGCGTCGTCGCGCTCGGGCTCACCGAAGTCGTCGCCGTGACGACCCGAAAATCCGTCGAAGTCCTCGAGCAGGAGGAGGCCCGAACCGAAACCATCCGCAACACCTTCGTCTATCGGGACGACGATGGCCTCATATACAAGGCGCGACTGCTGGACACGCGCGAGGGCCGGATGGATGACGTGCAGATCGAGCGGAGGGGATCGGAGCCCGACATCCCGACGGTACACATCACGGCCAACACGGCACATTACGATTCGGCCTCCGCCCGCTGGGTCTTGCGGCAGGGGTGGCTGCGGGAGTTCCGCGGACCGGAACAGGAAACGGCCTACGAGTTCCGCGAGATGTTCCTGCGACAACTGGACGAATCGCCCGAGGACCTCCAGGCCCGACCCAAGGAGCCGGACGAGATGCGGTACGCGGAACTGGGGCGTCTCATCGAGTCCGTCGAACGCTCGGGCGGCACCACGAACGGGCTCAGGACATCCCGCGCCCTGCGCATCGCCTTCCCCTTCATCTGCCTCGTGATCGCGGTCTTCGGGATGCCGCTGGCGCACAGCAACAGGCGCGGCGGCGCGCCGACATCGATCGGGATTGCCCTCGGCACCACGATGCTCTTCCTGACGCTCATCCGAATCGCCCAGTCGATGGGCGCGGCGGGAGCCTTGTCGCCCGTCGCCGCCGCCTGGCTGCCCAACGCGATCTTCTTCGGCGCCGGGCTCCTGCTCTTCGCCCGGCTGCGTACGTAAGGTTCCATATCGGGACCACGTCACGCGCCGGCACCGGCGGCGCGTGACTATCGGTCGGAAGCCGCCCCGTTTGCGATTCGCTCGATGTCGGCGCGCACCATGAGGCGGACCATCTTCTCGAACGACATCCGCGGCTCCCAGCCCAGTTGCCGCTTCGCCTTCGACGGGTCGGCGCAGAGCCGCTCGACCTCGGCAGGGCGAAGGAGCGCGGGATCCTGCTCCACATGCTCGCGCCAGTCCCGCCCGATCTCATCGAAGGCGATTTCGATCAGGCGCTGGACGGAATGCGTGACCCCGGTGCCGATCACGTAGTCCTCCGGCGTCTCCGCCTGCAGCATGAGCCACATGGCCTCGACGTAGTCGCCCGCGAACCCCCAGTCGCGCTCCGCGCGGAGGTTCCCGATCGGGAAACGGTCGCTGCGTCCGAGATGGATGCGGGCCGTCTCCCAGCTCACCTTGCGCGTGACGAACTCACGGCCTCGCCTGGGACTCTCGTGGTTGAAGAGGATGCCGCTCGTCGCGAAGAGATCGTAACTCTCCCGGTAGTTCACCGTGATGAAGTGGCCGTACACCTTCGCGACGCCGTACGGGCTGCGCGGATAGAAGGGCGTGTCCTCCGTCTGCGGGGTCTCCCGCACCTTCCCGAACATCTCGGACGAGGACGCCTGGTAGAACCGGATCGTGCCGTCGACCGCGCGGATCGCCTCCAGCATGCGCGTGACGCCCAGCGCCGTGAACTCTCCCGTCAGGAGCGGCTGCTCCCAGGAGGTCGGGACGAAGGATTGCGCGGCGAGGTTGTACACCTCGCGGGGACCGACGCGCTCGAGGACGCGGATGAGGGACAGCTGGTCGAGGAGGTCGGCCTGGTGGAGCGTGATCCGGTCCCGGAGGTGGGAGATGCGGTCGTACTTCTCCACCGAGGACCGGCGCACCACGCCGTGCACCTCGTATCCCCTGGCCAGCAGGAACTCGGCGAGGTAGGAGCCGTCCTGTCCGGTGATGCCGGTGATGAGCGCAATCATGGCGGGCGAATATGCGCGGCCGCCGGGCATGGGCCAAATCGGGGCGCGTCGACCCGAGGCCGAGAGCGGGTGGTGCGAGGCGAACGCGGGCGGCGCGCTTGACCGAATACAACCCGAAGCCGACATTCCCCATCCTGCGGTCGGCAGGGTCCGGAGGATCCGAAGACGGAAGACGAGGAGGTTTCGCGATCCCGCGTGCGACGCCGGTCCCGGAATGGGTACCCGATCTTCCCGCGACCCCGGGGGTCTATGTCTTCGTGGACGCGCACGGGCATCCCCTGTACGTGGGGAAGAGCGTGAATCTGCGACGACGGGTGCGCGGGTACTTCTACTCGGGCGGGCCATCGAACGAGCGTCTGGCCGAGATGCTGCGGATCGCCCGGGGCGTCGAGGCACACCCGACCGGCAGCGACCTCGAGGCTCGCCTCGTGGAGGCCGAGTGGATCCTCGGTCGACGTCCCCCCTACAACAGGGCACTCAAGCGGCGCGACGCCGGCTGGTATCTGGAACTGCGCCGGAACGAGCCCTTCCCGCGGCTGCGCGTCGTGCGCCGGCCGCGCCGGGCCGAGGCCCGCTACATCGGCCCCTTCTGGAGTCGTCGGTTGCCCGAGCGCATCCGTCGCCTCGTGGAGAAGATCTTCCGCCTCCGGAGTTGCGCGGAGACCGTGCGCCCGGACCCGAGCCGGAGTCCGTGCATGCAGTTCGACATGGGCCTCTGCACGGCACCGTGCGCGCGCCGCGTGGGCCTCAACGACTACCGGCGGCAGGCGGAAGCGGCCGGTCGACTCCTCGTCGACCGCGACTACGCCTGGGAGCTCCTGGACCGTTTCACGGCGGCGCGCGACGCCGCGGTCGAACGGCTGGAGTTCGAGCAGGCCGCCGAGGTGCAGCTGCGGCTCGACTGGATCGAGGAACTCGAGGAGCTTCGGTTCTCGCTCGAACCGGAGGCGGAGCCGCACTCGTGGCTCATCGTGCTCCCGGGGATCGACGACACGTATCGCACGCTTCAGCCGGTGGCGCGCGGCCAGGTGCTCCGGCGCCAGCGGGTGGCGTGGATCGAGGGCGCCTGGGAGGAGGCGGTCGAGGACGCCTGCTATGCCGTGCGCGTGGCGGAGTTGCGGTCGCCCGCCGTGCTCTCCCCGCGGGATTCCGTGCCGAGCGCGATGGTCGGCCGCTGGCTCGAAGAGGGAGGCGCGGATGGACACGCGATCGATCTGACCCGCCTCGACGCGGCAGGCGCCATCGACCGGCTGCGGAGGCTCGCGTCGTGACGCACGCCGCGGAACTCCGGCACCGGTAGCCGGGTTTTCCTGCTTATGCTCAAGAACGCTGACATCATCGCGGCGCGCGAACGGATCCGGTCCGGCGTTGTGCGGACCACGTGTCCGCCGTCCTTCGCGCTCGAGGAACGCGCCGCGGGGCGGTTCCATCTGAAGACGGAGTTCCGGCAGCGAACGGGGTCGTTCAAGGACCGGGGCTCGCTCCACAAGCTTCTGCGTCTGGATCCGGCGGCGCGCGAAGCGGGCGTCGTCGCGGCGAGCGCCGGCAACCACGCCCAGGCGCTCGCCTGGCATGCGTCCCGGCTCGGGATCGCGTGCACGATCGTGATGCCCAACCACGCTCCGCTCATCAAGGTGGCCAACACGCGGGGCTACGGCGCCCGCGTCATCCAGACGGGCGAGACGCTCTCCGACGGGATGGCGCTCGTCGACCGCCTGTCCTGCGAGGACGGGCTCACGCCCGTCCACGCATTCGACGACCCGGACGTGATGGCCGGCCAGGGGACCATCGGCCTCGAGATCCTGGCGCAGGTTCCGGACCTGACGACCGTCATCGTCCCGATCGGAGGGGGCGGGATGATCTCCGGCATCGCGACCGCCGTGAAGGCTCAGCGCCCGCGGGTGCGCGTCATCGGGGTGGAGGCGGCGGCCTCACCGGGGGCCCGGGAGTCGCTGGCCGCCGGGAAGCCGGTGCACCTGGAGAGCTCGGACACGCTCGCGGACGGGATCGCCGTGAAGCGAATCGGCGACCTCGCCTTCCCTCACCTGCAGGCGCTCGTGGACGACGTCGTCCTCATTGCCGAGGAGGAGATCACGCGGGCGATCTTCTTCCTGCTCGAAGCCGAGAAGTTCGTCGTGGAAGGTGGCGGAGCGGTGTCCGTGGCTGCCGTCCTCGAGGGGAAGGTGGACCTCGACCCGTCCGACGTCACGGTCTGCATCCTCTCGGGCGGCAACATTGACATGAACCTCGTGTCGCGGGTCATCGACCGGGCGCTGTGGGCCGATGGCCGCCTCGCGCGCCTCGCCGTCGTCGTCCGCGACCGCCCCGGCTACCTCAACGAGGTCACCGCTCTCGTCGCGATCGAGGGCGCGAACGTCCTCCACATCGAACACACGCGCGCCTTCGGAGACATCTCGGTAGGCAAAGTGGGGATCGAACTCACGCTGGAGACCCGCGGGTGCGACCACATCGCGGCGATCGTGGGCAAGCTGAGGGAACTCGGACACCGGGTGGAAGAACTGTCCTGAGACACCCCGCCTCGCTGCGGATCAACGGCACGTCAAAGGGCGGCGCGAGTTGACCGGCGGAGGCGGCCGGCGCATTGTCGGGGCACGACAGAATCGGCCGGGGGGGCTCACGGAAGCCGGTGTGAATCCGGCGCGGCCCCGCCACTGTGAGAGGTCCGGGATTTCCCGGAACGCCGACTCGGACGTGCCACTGGGACCCGTGAGTCCCGGGAAGGCGAGCCCCGGCGGCCTCGAGCCAGGAGACGTGCCCATCCGGCGCCCACAACGCACCTCCGCGGGGAGGTGAGGGGTCGCTTTCCGGGCACGGCACATCTCGGACACCTCCCTCCTCTCTTCCGCGGGAAGGGAGAACCGAGATGAGACATGTGAATCCGGCGCGAGGGCGCCCACTTCACGCCCTCGCCGCAATCGCCAGCGCCACTGCCGCCGCCTTCGCCATCGCCGGGGCGCCCCCGCTCCGCGCGCAGGAACCGGTCAGCCTCGAAGGGCTGATCGTCACCGCCCACCGCTGGGCCGAGCCCGAGTGGACGGTGGCCGCCAACACCACGGTCATCGAAGGCGAGGATCTGGAACGGGCCGGGATCGAATTCGTTTCCGACGCGCTCCGGCGAGTGGCCGGTCTGGCGGTCGCCCGCAACGGTTCGTTCGGCGCCATCACGTCCGTGTTCCTGCGGGGCGGCGAATCGGACTACGTCCACGTGCTGGTCGACGGCGTGCGCGTGAACGAGCCCGGCGGATCCTATGACTTCGCATCGCTGACGACGGACAATGTGGAGCGGATCGAGATCGTCCGCGGGCCGGCTTCGGCGCTGTACGGTTCCGACGCCGTGAGCGGGGTCATCCAGATCTTCACGCGGCGCGGTGCGGGCCGGCCCCGCGGAAGCCTCGGCTTCCAGACGGGGAGTTTCGGGACGACCCGCTGGCAGAGCGATCTCGCCGGGGGGGGCGGCGGGCTCTCTTACGCTTTCTCGCTCGGCGGCAGCGCGACCGACGGGATCCTCGCCTTCAACAACGAACACCGGCAGACGACGGCCACGGGGCGCGTGCAGGCGAATCTGGACGCCGACACCGACGCGACCTTCGCCATCCGCTACAACGACTCGCGCTTCCACTATCCCACCGACGGGTCGGGCAACGTCGTCGACCGCAACGCGTACTCCTTCGGCGACGCCCTCACCGTCAACATCGACGCGGGCCGGCGCTGGAGCGGGGCCCTCGAGACCCGGCTTTTCGTCAACGTCTGGGAGGCGGACCGGGGGACGGACGACGGGCCCGACAGCCCCGCCGACAGCCTGGGTTTCTTCGGCTTCAAGAGCCTCACCGACACGAGGCGCGTGACGGCCGGCGGCCGGGCCGTGTGGCGCGCCTCCGGGGGGCTGGCCCTCACGACGGGGTACGAGGAGGAGCGACAGTCGGTCCGCGGCTTCAACCAGTCCTTCTCCCAGTTCGGGGAGCGCGCCGGCAACTCCGGGAGCGACTGGTGGAACCGGGCCTTTCACGCGCAACTCTCCTGGGTGCGCGACGCGCTGGCGTTGAACGCCGGCCTCAGGGCCGAGGACGACGAACGGTTCGGCGGCGCCGCCACCTGGCGGACGGGAGCGGCGTGGCGCGCCGAGGCCTCCGGGACGCGTCTCCGGGTCTCGGCCGGGACCGGGATCAAGGAGCCGACCTTCTTCGAGACCTTCGCCACCGGTTTCGTCACCGGCAATCCGGATCTCTCGCCCGAACGCTCCACGAGCCTGGAGGGCGGGATCGATCAGGAAGTCGGAGGCTCTATGACCCTGTCGTTGACGGGCTTCGGCCAGAGCTACCGCGATCTGATCCAGTACACCGGCTCTCCCCCGTCGGAGGGCGACCCCAACTTCTTCAACGTCGCGAAGGCGCGCAGCCGGGGGATCGAGACCGAGGCGTCCGTGCAGGCCGGCAGACTGCGGCTCACGGGCCACTACACATACCTCGACACCGAGGTGCGGGACGCCGGGTTCGACGAGGGACCGGGGGCGACCTTCGTGGAAGGATCCGCGCTGCTTCGCCGGCCGAAGCACACCTTCGCCGCGGCGGCCTTCTACCCGGTCTCAGCCCGGGTCGGCGTCGACGTGAGCCTGCGGCGCGTCGGAGAACGGGAGGACCGCGACTTCTCTTCCTTCCCGGCCGAGCCCGTGACGCTTCCCGCCTACACGGTGCTGGATCTGTCGGCCAGCTTCGACGTCGCCGGCGGCGGTGGGCGGCCGGGCTTCGCGTTCACGGTACGAGCGGAAAACCTGCTCGACGCGGCGTACGAGGAGGTGTGGGGTTTCGCGACGCCGGGTCGCGGGGTGTACGTCGGCGGTCGCGTGGTCCTCGGCGGCTCCTGACCCGACGCCCGTTCCCTGCGCGGATCCGGGCTTCGCGGCGGACGATGCCGCAGAGCCCGGACCGCAGGGAACACCGCGAGCCTACGCCGAGGTGTCCGGGGCGGCCTCCGAGTCGGCCAGTGCCTTCTGCAGTTCGCGCCGGGCGACCCGGGTGACGAGCACGACGACCGCCGCCGTCGCCGCGAGTCCCGCCACGAGAAGCGCGGTCTGCCCCCAGCCGGCGGCGCCTCCGGAGGCCTCCGCCACCTCGGCTCCCGCCGCACCGATGTACACGTACAGGATCGTCCCCGGCAGCATGCCGGCGAGCGAGGCGGCGACGTACTGGTAGAACGTCACGCCGGTGAGGCCGTAGAAGTAGTTCTGCGCGTTGAACGGGAACACGGGCGAGAGGCGCGTGAGGAAGACGATGCGCCACCCCTGTGTCTCCACGGCGCGGTCGATCGCCTGCAGCGCGGGACGGCTGCTGAGGAGTTTCTCCACGCGGTTGCGCATCACGTAGCGGGCGACGAGGAAGGCGAGCGCGGCCCCGACGTTCGCGCCCGCGAACACGGTGAGCGTGCCGAGCCCGAGTCCGAAGGTGACGCCTCCCGCGATCGTGAGCGCCGACCCCGGCACGAAGAACACCACGGCGAGGGCGTAGACGAGCCCGAAGAAGAAGGGACCCAGCCACCCCAGTCCCGCGGTCGTGTCCCGCAGCCAGGTGACGAGCCGCGCCAGAAAGCCAAGTTCTTCCTCCACCGCGGGATCGGATGCCTGTGCCGCCTGCACGGGGAGCAGGGACGCCGCCGCGAGCGCCGGTGGGGCGGGTTCCGCGTCCCGGGAGGCCGAGAGCACATCGACCGTGTTCAGCGACCAGTCGTAGTCGGAGAAGCCGAACCCGATCCCCGGCTCCGCTTCGATCGCGGCCCGCACCTCGTCGCTCGCGTAGGGTGCGATGAAGGCGGGGATCGACGCCGCCCGCGGCGCCCAGCCGGCCTCGGTGAAGTCGGACCCGTACCAGTCGAAGTAGCGTGAGAGCCGGAGTTCGCCGCCCTCCAGCGACACGTTGTCGGGATCCGTCAGGAAGGCCCGGGACTGTTCCTCCAGCTGGTCCTCGAGTTCGGGTCCCGTATAGGCCCAGCGCGGGAGAGGCGCGCAGGAGAGCGAGGCGCAGTTGACCACGAAATGGATGCGCGGATCGCGGAAGAAGGGACGGAGGACGTTGTGTTCGATGTTGTCGAGCGTCAGCTCGTGTCCGCCCACGTTCCACGTGATTTCCGTCCACACGCCGTCGATGTCGCGAATCGTGGCCACCCCGGCGTGATCGAGGATCACGACGACCGTGAGCGCGTTGTAGGCGTTGATCAGGAGCGCCTTCAGCTCGTCGCTCTCGAGGCTGCCCAGCTCCGCGTCGGCCAGACGCCGGACGTAGACGTCGAGATCCGCGCGATGTTCGTGCATGTACGCGTAGTCGACGAGACCCTCGCGGGTGCCCTCTCGCAGCAGGGCGTCCCAGTCGGAGTGATCGAAACTCCCCGTCCCGCGCCCGAGCGAACGCTCCACGGCTTCGGCGATGGCCCCCGTCGCCTGCTCGGCCGCCGGCGCCGCGCAGCCCGCCGCACCCGGCGCAAGCGCGCCGAGCAGAAGCGCGGCCCGGGTCGGCGCGAAACGCCCATGCCCGCTCCGCCTGAGCGCGGCGGTCACTGCGGCCTCTCCAGCCGATTGTGGGCGGCGAGGATGCGCCGCACTTCGTCGTGCGGGAGCCCGGGGACCATGTTCCCGTCGCGCCCCACCATGGTCCGGCCCGCGACCATCGCGTTCGTGATCGCCTCCTCCGTGGCCTGTGCCGTCGCGAGCAGGAGGGGCGAAATCGCGTCGTTCGATACCATTTCCACCGTGGTGTTCTCTCCCCGGCTCCACGCGCCGCCGTTCGCCGTCGAGAAGGCGATGAAGATGTCGCCGGAGCTGTTCGCCCCGTAGCCACCCATGCGTCCGATCCCGATCGGCGCGCGGCGTGCGAGCCGCTTCAACTGGTGCGGGAGCAGCGGAGCGTCCGTCGCGACGACGACGATGATCGACCCGAGACCATCGAACTCCCAGCCGTCGCCCGACCCGCCGGGTTCGCCGGGGGGCGTCCAGTCGAGGAGTTCCTGCCCCACCGGCACGCCCGCGATCAGCAGCTCCGGCCGCCGCCCGTAGTTGCACTGCACGAGCACGCCTACGGTGTAATCCCCCACGCGCCGTGACGAGGTTCCGATCCCGCCCTTGAACGAGTTGCAGACCATGCCGGTTCCGCCGCCCACCGACCCCTCGGTCACGGGTCCCGAGGTGGCGCTCTCGATCGCGGCGAACACATGCTCCTTCTGCACGTGGAAGCCGTTGATGTCGTTGAGCCTTCCGTCCCAGGTCTCGGCCACCAGCGGCAGGCTCCACCAGATCCCCGGCGCGATGGGATGATTCGCCTGCGCATCCCGCGACCATTCGATGGTCGCCTGGTGCACGTCGCCCACGCTGTGCGTGTTCGTGATCATGACGGGACCCTCGAGGAACCCCGACTCCTCCACCCACGTCGTCCCCGTCATCTCCCCGTTACCGTTGAGGGAATACCAGCCGGCGAAGACGGGTTCGTAGCTCTCCGTACGAGGCAGCACGGCCGTCACGCCGGTGCGCACCGGACCCTCGCCGACGACGAGCGCCCCCTCTCCCCGGAGGATCGTCGCGTGACCCACGCGGACGCCGGCCACATCGGTGATCGCGTTCAGGGTTCCGGGCTGCCCCGGGAAGGGGATCCCGAGATCCCGCGCCCTCGGGGAGGATTGGGCGCCGAGGCCGGCGGCGGCCGGCGCCCCCGCGGCGATGGCCAGCAGCAGCGCGAGCGCACGCCGCCCGGCCCATCCCGTTCGTGGCAAGAAGGACATCGACACCTCCACGTGGGGGATTATGTGATCGTGGTGCTTATCTGAACGTGCCCTGGAGCCCCAGCGTCCACAGAACATCCGGCCGCAGGCCGGCGGCCTGGATCGGGAGCAGCGCGTTCGTGACGAGGATCATGTCTTTCCCGAGCATGTACTTGAGCCCCACGGCGAGATCGATGAAACGACGCGCCGCATCCGGAATCGACGACGACTCGACCGTCAGCGTCGGGCGGCCGTCGAAGGTGACCGGCCCCGGCATGGGATGCTCCGCATCGGCCAGTTCCCAGCGAGTGATGAGGTCCGCGCCCACCGTGACGGCGTCCGAAGCGTGGGCGTCGAAGCCCACCGTCGCGAGCACGGCGTCCCGGTCGAAGTTGCTGTCGCGCAGGTTGCCCTCGCGCAGGAGGTACCCGGCATTCAGATGGGGGGAAAACCCTCCCTGGTTCAGAGAGAGGATGGCCAGCGCGCGGCCACGTCCTTCCCCCAGCCCCAGCAGATCCTCTTCCTGACCCGTGGGGAACGTGACGTCCGCGAGGAGGGCCATCCCGACGGGGGGCGGCGCGCGACCCACGGTCGTTCCTCCCGTCAGATTGACCTTCACCCGCGCGGAGACATCGCCGATCCCGGTGGCCGACCCCCGCACGGAGTTGCTCGCCTGAAGGACCGGATCCTCGGCCGTTCCAGCGAAGCGGTGTGCGAGCGAATTCCCGAGCGACAGGATCTGGGCGTCGGCCGTCGCCCTCAGACTGGTCCTTACGACCGGCACCGCGAACCCCACGTCGAGGAAGGAGGTGAGGCCGGCGCTGAGCACCGCTGTGGCGACGGTGTAGTCCAGGTCGAGATTCGTCCGCACCTGGAGTACGTCGCGCTCGAAGAAGGGCAGGCCCAGCCCGGGGTCCGGGCCGAGGGCCACGTCCGAATCCTCGTGGAAGAAGTTCAGGACGAGGTTGTCCGCGGACACGCCGCTGAAGTTCGTGACCTGGAACGCGGTCGCCTCGAGGCCGAGGAAGAAACGCCCGATCCCGAGGGTCTCGGCGCGTTCGGCGAACACGGGGCCGAACGACGCGCTGCGCTCTCCGTTCGACCAGATGCGGCCCCCGGCCATGGCCGTCGCGGGGAGGCTGGCGACCACGCCGGCGACCCCTTCCTGGAAGGAGAGGATGAGCGCGTCGTTGCGCGGGACCAGGTCGCGCAGATAGTGACGGCCGTGCTCGGTCCGGTAGCGCCCCGTTTCCTCGAAGTCCGGATCGAGGCACAGAGGCACGCCGCACTGGCCGAACACGAACAGTTCCGACAGGAGGTCGGTGAGTGACTGTGCCGCTACAGGCCGACCGGTCACCGCCATCAGCGTCAGTATGGCCATGAGCCCCGTGACGGCTCGTCTGTGCATCTCGCCTCCCCTCGGGTTTCCGCTTCCGGTGGCGCTGAAGGTTCGCGCGCCGGTCCGACGCGGCAAGATGACCCGTTGACCTCGCGCGCCCTCCGCGCTCATCGTCGCCCCATGACTTCTTCACGCCCGCGCAAGACAACAGCCGGCTCGGCACCTTCGTTACGACGCCGAAGCCAGGACACCTACGACGTCATCATCGTCGGCTCCGGCGCCGGGGGCGGCGTGGCCGCCTACGTGCTCGCCTGCCACGGCGTCCGGGTGTTGCTCCTCGAAGCGGGGCGGGACTACGACCCCGTGTCCGAGACTCCCATGTTCCAGCTCCCCGCCGACGCGCCGCTCAGGGCCGCCGGCACCGCCGACAAGCCGTTCGGCTTCTACGATGCGACGGTCGATGGCGGCTGGCGGGTCCCCGGCGAACCCTACACGAGCGCCGAGGGCGTGAACTTCATGTGGTGGCGGGCCCGGATGCTCGGGGGACGCACGAACCACTGGGGCCGCATCTCCCTCCGCATGGGCCCGTACGACTTCAAGCCCCGGACCCGGGACGGGCTCGGTTTCGACTGGCCGATGACGTACGACGACCTCGCGCCGTGGTACGACCGGACCGAGGCCTTCATCGGCGTCTACGGCTCCAGCGAAGGGCTCGAGAACACGCCCGACTCCTCCAACGGGATCCTCCAGCCGGCGCCCGCGCCGCGCGCCTACGAACTGCTCGCAAAGCAGGCTTGCGACGGGCTCGGGATTCCCGTCGTTCCCGCGCATCTGGCGATCCTCACGCAGCAGCAGGACGCCGACCGACTGTCTCGCATGCTGTGGCCGAACAACGAGTTGGCGCGCCGCGTGACGTACGACTCGATGCGCTCGCGCGCAGCCTGCTACTGGGCCACGCCGTGCGGACGCGGCTGTTCGATCAAGGCCAACTTCCAGTCCACGACCGTCTGCCTCCCGCCTGCCCGGGCGACCGGCAACCTCACGACGATCACCGACGCCATGGTGCGGGAAGTCACGGTCGACGCACGGGGGCGGGCGGACGGGGTCCACTACATAGACAAGGCACGGCGCGCGGACCGCCGCGCCGCGGCCCCGGTCGTCATTCTCGCCGCCAGCGCCCTCGAGTCGGCGCGCATCCTCCTCAACTCGCGCAGTGCCCTCTTCCCGGATGGGCTGGCCAACGGAACCGGGCTCGTCGGCAAGTACATCATGGACACGGTCGGCGCAGGCGTGTCAGGCCAGATCCCGGCGCTCGAGCACCTGCCACGGCACGCCGAAGAGGGGGCTTCCGCCATGCACATGTACATGCCGTGGTGGCTGTACGGGCAGCAGGCGGCCGGCCGGCTCGACTTCGCCCGCGGCTACCACATCGAATTCGGTGGCGGGCAGCGGATGCCGGGCTACGGCGCCTTCAGCGGCATCGAGCCGCTCACCGAGGGCGCCTACGGACAGCGCTTCAAGGAGGAGTGCCGCCGCTACTACGGCACGTTCGTGAACTTCGACGGCCGCGGCGAGATGATCCCCAACGAGGACTGCTACTGCGAGATCGATCCCGATGTGGTCGATCAGTGGGGTATCCCCGTGCTCAGGTTCCATTGGAAGTGGTCGGATCACGAACTGAACCAGGCCCGGCACATGCAGCAGACCTTCGCGGGGATCATCGAGGAGATGGGGGGGCGCGTGCTGTCGACGGTTCAGACGGACGGCGCCCGCGCGATCCTGGCGCCCGGCCAGATCATCCACGAGGTGGGCGGGGTCCGCATGGGAGACCGACCGGACAACTCGGTCCTCAACCAGTACTGCCAGGCGTGGGAGGTCCCGAACCTGTTCGTGATGGACGGCGGGCCCTTCGTCTCGAACGCCGACAAGAACCCGACGCTCTCCATCATGGCGATCGCGTGGCGGTCGTCGGAGTACCTCGTGGACCGGCTTCGGCAGGGGGCGCTCTGATGGCCGATCAGGAACGGGACCGGGCGGGGAAAGCGAACCCGGCGCCTGAACGGGAACCGGAGGTGGCCGAGGGGCTCACGCGCCGGCGGGCGCTGCAGGTCCTGGCGGCCGGGGCGGCGGGTGCGGCCACCCTCTCCGCGGGAGCCTGCGGGGACGGCGACGACTCGGGCGTTCCCGCCGGCGACGACGCGGCCTCGTTCACCGGCGCCACGAGCGGCGGCAACCCCCGGGCCGCAGGAACGCCGACGGATCCGGACATGGTCTCGCCCGTCGTGTGGTGGGATCTCGTCCTCACTGAAGACGAACTCGCCACGCTCGCGGCGCTGTGCGACGTCATCATCCCCGAGGACGAGCACTCGCCCGGCGCCGCGGCGCTCGGCGCCCATGGCTTCATCGACGAGTGGGTGAGCGCGCCCTACGACGGGAACCGGAACGACCTGGTGCTCGTGCGCGGCGGGCTCGTGTGGCTGGACATCGAGTCGGCGGAACGGTTCGGGGGTCGCTTCACGGAGCTGACGCTGGAGCAGAAGCACGCGATCTGCGACGACATCTGCTGGGTGGAGAACGCGACGCCGGAATATCAGGTCGCGGCCCGCTTCTTCGACCGCATACGAGACCTGACCTCGACGGCCTTCTGGACCACGGCCGAGGGGATGGCCGACCTCGGTTTCGTGGGGAACCGCCCGATGCCCCGCTTCGACGGCCCGCCTCCGGAGGTCCTGGAGAGACTGGGTCTGGCCTGACCGCCGCCGACAGGAGACCATGCAACAGGCAATGTTTGGCGTGGCGAGACGCACACTACCGGAGTGAGGCGCAGATGACGTTGAAGACGAATTCTTCCCCGTTCTCCCGGCGCGATTTCGTTCGGGCTTCGGGCGCTGCCGGCCTCGGCCTGAGCATCGTTCCCAGGCACGTGCTCGGCGGTCCCCGGCATCGTGCTCCCAGCGACACGCTGAACGTGGCGCACATCGGCGTCGGCGGCATGGGAGGCGGCGATGTGCGCGGCATGGCGGGGGTCGGAGAGAACATCTACGCCCTCTGCGATGTGGATGAGCGCCAGGCGGCCGGTTCCTGGAGCGCCTTCCCGCGCGCCAAGCGCTACCGCGACTTCCGCGCGATGCTCTCGGAAGAGGCCGACAACATCGACGCGGTCGTGATCTCCACACCGGACCACACGCACACCGCGGCCGGCATGATGTCCCTTTCGATGGGCAAGCCCACCCGCATTCAGAAGCCGCTCGCGACCACGATCTGGGAGGTGCGCCAGCTCGTGGCCGCCGCGGAGAAGGCGGGCGTCGCCACGCAGATGGGGAACCAGGGCCACGCCCAGGACGGAACGCGGATCATCCGTGAGTGGTACGAGGCCGGCGCGATCGGCGAGATCCGGCGCGTGGAGTACTGGACGAACCGCCCCATCTGGCCGCAGGCGATCCTCCGGCCGACCGAGGCGCACCATGCGCCGCCGTGGCTCGAATGGGACCTGTGGCTCGGACCGGCGGCCGACCGCCCCTATCACCCGGCCTACGCCCCCTTCAACTGGCGCGGCTGGTGGGACTTCGGGACCGGTGCGCTGGGCGACATCGGGTGCCACGCGATGGACGCCGCCTTCTGGACCTTCGACCTGGGGACGCCGGAGCGGATTTCGGCGGAGTCGACGACGCGCTTCCCGGAGACGGCGCCCGCGGCGTCGCGCATCGAGTACGACTTCCCGGCCCGGGGGGACCGGTCGGCCGTGAAGGTCGTGTGGCGGGACGGCAACCTCTCGCCGCCGCGGCCGGAGGAAGTGGCGGACGACGCACGCTGGCCGTTCGAGACGAGCGGGCAGCTGTGGATCGGCACGGACGGCAAGATGTTCGCCGGCATCTACGGGGAGAACCCGCGGCTGCTGGACGCCGGACGCGACGCCGAGATGCGCGCCGACCCGCCGCCCGCGAAGTACCCGCGCACGGACGGGGTCTACGCGGAATTCGCCGCCGCCTGCAAGGACGGCCCTCCCGCCGGATCCAACTTTGTCGAGCACGCGGGGCCGCTGACGGAGATGGTGCTGCTCGGCAACCTGTCCGTTCGGAGCGGCCGCGAAGTTCGGCTCGATCCGGCCACGGGCGAGATCCTGAACGGCGTGTCGCTCCCCGACCACTACGTGAAGGCCGACTACCGTTCGGGCTGGGGGTGGTAGCGGCCCGCTGCTCGCTCTCGGCAGTCGTTGACGCGCGCAGGTCGGTGATCCCGTGCAGCTGAACGGCCTCGACTGGCTCGTCCTCGCCGGGTACGGCGCGTTGGCCCTCGGCGTCGGGCTCTGGTTTGCCCGGCGCGCCGGCTCCGGCACGAACGAGTTCTTCCTCGCGGGCCGGAAGCTCCCGTGGTGGCTCCTTGGGACATCGATGGTCGCCACCACCTTCTCCACCGACACGCCCAACCTCGTCACGGACCTCGTCCGGAACGGCGGCGTGAGCCGGAACTGGAGCTGGTGGGCGTTCCTCATCACGGCGATGTGCACGACGTTCTTCTACGCGAAGCTGTGGCGGCGCTCCGGCGTGTTCACCGACATCGGCTTCTACGAACTCCGCTATTCCGGGCGCGCCGCAACCTTCCTGCGGGGCTTCCGGGCGCTCTATCTGGGTGTCTTCTTCAACGTCGTCATCATGGCCACGGTGACCCTGGCGGCGATCAAGATCGCCGGCGTGCTGCTCGGGGTCGACAAGTACACGACGGTTCTCGTCGCGGGGACGGTCGCGGCGCTCTATTCGGCGACCTCGGGGCTGTGGGGCGTGGTCGTGACCGATCTCCTGCTGTTCGCCATTGCAATGATCGGGGCGGTTTCCGCGGCCTGGTACGCACTGGCCCAGCCCCAGGTCGGGGGCCTGGCCGGGCTCGTCACCCACCCCGAGATCTCGCAGAACCTCTCGCTGCTGCCCGACTTCTCGGACTGGCGCACGGCGGCGATGGTGTTCGTGATTCCGATCGCCGTGCAGTGGTGGGCGAGCTGGTACCCCGGCGCGGAACCGGGCGGCGGCGGGTACGCGGCCCAGCGCATGCTTGCGGCGCGCAACGAGCGCGACTCCATGCGCGCCACGTTGTGGTTCAACATCGCGCACTATGCGCTGCGGCCGTGGCCGTGGGTGCTGGTGGCGCTCGCCTCGATCGCCGTCTATCCCACACTCGACTCGATCGGCGCGGCCTTCCCCGACCTCGATCCGAGCATCCTGGGGCACGATCTCGCCTACCCGGCCATGCTCGTCTTCCTCCCGCACGGACTGCTCGGGCTCGTCGTCGCGTCGCTCGCCGCCGCCTACATGTCGACGATCTCCACGCACCTGAACTGGGGCTCGTCCTACGTCGTCGACGACTTCTACCGCCGGTTCGTCTCCCCGGACCGGGACGAGGCCCACTACGTGCGCGTCGCGCGGCTCTCCACTGCGGTGCTGGTCGTGCTTTCCGCGGCGCTGGCGCTGTTTCTGGACAGCGCGAAGCAGGCCTTCGAGTTGATCCTCCTGCTTCACGCGGGGAGCGGCCTGATCTTCCTCCTGCGCTGGTTCTGGTGGCGGGTGAACGCGTGGTCGGAGATCTCCGGCATGGCGGCCTCGGCGTCGGTGGCGCTCTGGTTCCCGCTCTTCCACGAGCGCGTGGGGTTCCCGGCGCTGGACCCGGCGGTCAGCCTCCTCCTCGGCGTCGGCGCGACGACGGCCGTGTGGCTGCTCGTGACGTTCCTCACGCGGCCCACGGATACGGCGACGCTGCAGCGCTTCTACGACCGCATCCGGCCCTTCGCACCGGGCTGGCGCCGCGCCGTGCAGACGCAGCCCGATGCCCCCGGGAGCCTGGCCGCGGGCCTCGCCGCATGGGGGCTCGGCTGCGTCACGGTGTATGCCGTGCTCTTCGGGACGGGGATGGCCCTGTATGGCCGACCGGCCGCCGCCCTCGGATTCGGCCTCGTCGCCATCGCCGCCGCCGTGGGTCTCTTCCGCACACTCCCGAGAGTGGGTTTCGACTGATCGCACCCGGGTGACTCTGCACCCGCCCCCTCCCCCTCCCGACATCCGGCTCGTGTCACGGGCCGCGCTCCCGGGCCGTCCTTAAGGGCAGACAACCGTCCTTTTTCCCGGGGGGAACGAATGTTCACGAACCGGCTCATGCGCTACGCGGCGGGCGCGATCGCGGCGGTATTCCCGGCCTTCACCGGGCCGGTTGCGGCGCAGCTGATTCAGATCCGCACGGTGCCGGTGGCGACCGGCGATCAGTTCCTCACGACGCCCTCGGCCAACTTCGGGATGGCGGGGCTCACCTACGCGGTGGACGACTCCATCGCCGACGGGTGGTCGAACCCGGCGAAGGGCGCGCTTCTCTCCGAATCCTCGCTCCTCGGCGCGCCGGTCTACTACGGCGTCTCGGACGGGGGCGGTGGCGGCCTCACGTTTCCGATCGCGGGACTGGTGGCGGGCGAGAAGTGGTTCGGTGGCGTCAACTTCGCGATGCAGGAGATCGACGTTGAAGGCGGCCGCCGCTTCTGGACCGCCGACCGGCTGTCCGAGATCTCGACGCGCAACCTGTATGCGGGCGGCTTCGCCGGCCGCAGGCTCGGCTCCGGCCGGTGGTCCCTCGGCGTCGGCGCCAGCGTCGCGAGTCTCGAGGCGATGGGTGGCGTGGACCGGCTCTACGCCGGCGCGGACCGCATCGACCAGTCCGGGTCGGTGAGCGACGTGAGGCTCGGCGTGTACCGCGAGTCCGGACGCGATCGCGCGTCCGCGGTCCTCGTGCACAACGCGGTCTCGATGACGCACGAGGTTTTCTACGCCGACGTGATCCGCTGGATGCGTTTCGAGCAGGTGTCCATAAGGAAGGAAACGAACCTGGACCGCACCCGGACCTGGGGGCTGCAGCTCGCGTGGGATCGCCGCCTGCGCGCACCCGGCTGGCGCATCGGCGCTTCCATGACGGCCAACCGGAAGTCACACCCGAAGATCCCCAACTACAACATCCAGAACATCCCCCGGGACCCGGGCAACAGCCTCGCGTGGGAACTGGGGTTCGGCATCGCGCGCTCCCTGGACGGCACCACGGCGGGGCTGGATGTCGCGCTGCTGCCGATCCGGAGCGACACGTGGCAAGAGGCGGAGGAGCCCACGGAGGCAGCGAACGGCAGCACGATCCCCATCGGGGGAAGGACGATCGAGAATCGCTTCTCGTTCCTGAACCTCCGCCTGCGCCTGGGGATTGCGCACGAGTTCGAGAAGGTGGGGGTGCGGTTGGGCCTCGAGGGCCGATCCTACGATTACACGCTCGAGCAGACGAACAACGTGGACGACGCGTTCCGGACGCAGGATGAGTCGTGGATCGAGTGGACGCCCGCCGCGGCCGCCGTCTTTCGGCTGGGGGCCGCGGACCTGCACTACGGGTTGCGTCTCACGACGGGCACCGGCCAGCCGGGCACGGCGCGCACCGACTTCGCGCAGAATACGCCGGACAGCGGTGGGGGCGATTTCGTCGTCGCGCCGGAGGGCCCGCTCACGCTGGCGGACGCCACCGTCCTCACGCATCAGTTCTGGGTACGGATCCCGATCCGGTGAGTCCGCAGGCGGCCGTTGTCAGGGGTCGACCATGGGATCAGGGGTCGATTTCGAGGTGATCGACGAGGAGAAGGTGACCCGGCGGGCCCCAGCCATCGAGTGAGATGCGATCGATCCCGAGGGGCGTCTCGATGGTGACGCGCTCGGCGCGGAAGAGCGACCGTCCTCTCGGGCGGTACGTGACGTTCTCCGATTCCGGCTGCCCTGCGGCGGCGTAGCGCGCCTCCGGTGCGTGGACGCGGGCCGTGGCCGGCAGCCGCTCGCCGCCGCTCCACGCGATCACCTCGAAGCTCGCGATGAGGTCGGGGCCGAAGAGGGAGAAGGCCACCCTCCGCGGACGCCCCGGAAAATCGAGGTGGATCACACCGACCTCGAGGCCCCGTTCCCCGGCCAGCGGCGAACTCAGCGCGTGCGTGGACGCCTTCGGCGGCAGGTAACTTCGCGCATCCAGGACGTTGGGCCGGGTGGCCGCCGCCGTGTACGACTCGTACGACAGAACGAGGCCCTGCGCCCGCCATTCTTCCGCCACGGCCGTATTGGAGACGACGGGACGGCCATCCCCGTAGCTCTCGAACTCGATGAGCGCGTATTGGCCGCCAGCGACAGGGCCCCTCGCCGATGCCGGAGATTCGGTTTCCGCGACGGTGTCCGCGACGGTCGGGGTGGCGGGCGGCGGCGAGAGCGGTGGAGCCTCGCGAATCACGGGGGCTTGCGCGGACGGGGGCGGCTCGACCTCCCACCGGGGTCGGAAGCCGAGCGAACGCAGCCCCGTGTACGCGGCCCAGAGAACCAGCCCGGCCACGCCCAGCGTGGCCAGTCCGCGCAGTACGCGGAGGGCGACGGGCGGACGGCGCGTCCGCGCCTTCGTCAGGCCTCGACGACGCCGAGTTGCGGCCATGTCTCCCACCGGCCGCGCGTGAAGTCGGGAAAGTCGACCGGCCGGCTCCGGTCCGTCACCGACGCCTCGCTCACGGCGCAAACCGCCGACAGCGCGGCCGCGTCGTACACGTTCATGTCCGTGGGCAAGCCCTCGCGCAGGCACTTGATGAGCCGGTAGTCCTCCAGGTAGTCCATGCTCCCGTGTCCGCGCCCCGCGCCGGCTCCCGCCATCTCACGCCACAGCGGATGCTCGAACTCCTCCAGGTAGCTCTCGGCCTCGTCCCAGCGATGTCCCTCACTCCGGCCTTCGATGTACACCCGCTCCGGATAGCCCTGGAAGAGGCCGCGCGTACCCTGAACCAGATGGATCCGTGAGTAGGGCCGAGGAAGGTTCGTGTCGTGCGAGACGTAGATCGTCCGTCCCATGACCGTCTTGATGAGCGTGACGTTCACGTCGCCGAGCGCGAAGGTCTCCCGCCGTTCGGGGGCGTCCTCGGGAAAATGTTCGCGCGCGAACTCCTGCAGACCGCGCGACGGGCCGCTCATCGAGACCGCATAGTCGAATCGGTCGCCCCGGTTGATGTCCATGCAGTTCGCGATCGGCCCCAGGCCGTGCGTCGGATAGAGATTGCCGTTTCTCGTCTTCGAGTGCTCGCGCCGCCACAACCCCTCGCCGGTATCGGCGAACTTGATCCCCCGCAGGTCGTGCAGGTATCCGCCCTCGCCGTGCAGGATCTCGCCGAAGAGGCCCCGGCGAACCATATGGAAGACGAGCATCTCCCAGCGGCCGTAGTTCACGTTCTCCATCATCACGCAGTGCTTCCGCGTGGCCTCGGCCGTCTCCACCAGGCGCCAGCAGTCCTCCATCGTGTAGGCCGCCGGGACCTCCGTGGCCGCGTGCTTCCCGTGCTCCATGGCGGCCACGCAGACCGGCACGTGCCAGCGCCAGGGCGTCGCCGTGTATACGAGGTCCAGGTCTTCCGCCTCGCACATGCGGATGAAGTCCGTCTCGCCGCGCGTGTACAGCGTGGGTGCCGACCCTCCGGCCTCGACCACCCAGTCGCGGGCGCGCTCGGCGTGTTCCGGACGGATGTCACACAGCGCCCTGAGTTCCACGCCCTCCATGTCGAGAAGGTTCCGGACGTGGACCGAACCCATGCCGCCGATCCCCACGAAACCGATCCTGACGGTTTCGATCGGCGGCGCGGCGAACAGCGCTGCGGGCGCCGGATCGCGGCTCCCGGACCCGGCCGGCGATCCGCCGTCGGACCCGGGCCCGCGGCAGCCGCCCAGGGCGGCCGCCCCCGCACCGAGGGCGCCCAGCCTGAGCAGGGTGCGCCGGTCGACGGCGGTGGCTGGCGATCGGCCCAGCCCCGTCTTCTCATCGTATCTCATCGTACTCCTCGCTCGGGCGCAGTAGACCCGCCGTCCCCGCCCCCGGCGCCACGGGACAGACCCCTCGCGGCGCCGCCTCGGGGCTCCGGATCACGTCCCACCCGGGCCGGAGCCTCTCCCAGCCGCCGGCATCCCGCACGACGGGCGGCTGTATAAGACGCTCCAGCACCACGCGTCGGACGTACTCGCGGTGCCACTCCGTGGACGGATGCAGGCAGACGACGCGCATCTCCACCTCGTCCCCCCGAATCTGCTCGTGTTCAAACACCTGCGGCGGCTCGTCCGGCCAGGTCCTCCCCGCGGGAAACTCCACCCGGAGGGCCACCGGCGTATAGTCGTCAGACCACGCGCGGGCGAAGTGCGCCACGCACTCTCCACTCTCCAGTTCGCCGGCCACTTCGGCCACCGAGGGCAGTGCCTCGCGCACCTGTGTGACCGGATCGTGCCGGCCGGCCGAAGGCAGCGGCTTCGTGGACGCCGGACGCAGCGCCGGACTGTAGGGCCGCGGTTCCGGTGGTTTGCCCCCGAGCAGGCCCGCCGCCAGCGTTTGCAGGTTCAGCGAGGTCCCCGCAGGCAGGTCCTCCGTGACGCCCATTTCCCGCGTCACTGCGCTATCGGACGAGATCTGCTCCATGCGCGCCCGCAATTCGGGGTCACCGAGCACGGCCGCCAGGCCCAGAGCACGACGAACCGTCATGCCGTTGCGCCAGGTTCGACTCGAAGTCACCCTCGGGTATCGCTCGTCCGGGGCGTTGAGATAGAGCTTCGCCGCGTCCACAAGGAGTGCACGAGCCTCCGGCGGGATCGCTCCTGCACCGCCCCACAGTTCGGCCATTACGCGGACGGCAAACAGACCGCTCGGCGTTCGATCTCCCCCCCACGTGGCCATCTCCAGCGCCGCTTCCAGCGCCGCCATCTGCGCTCCGCAGCCGAGTTCGGCCACCCAGGCGGCCTCGCGGCTCCCGAAGGCCGGGGACCACAGGAGTGCCGGGATCGCCGCCGGATCCCCGGTGGCCCGCACTTCCTCCGCGAGGATCTGCACCTGATCGGCCAGCGCCTGGTAGCCCGAGGGCCGCTGTGCCCCTTCGTCCGGCCGCCGGCCGTGCGCCGCCAGTGCCGCGATCAGAGCGCTCGCGAGCTCGGTGCCGCGTTCCTCCCGCGGAATTCGAAGTATCTCCGCCAGGGCGGCAACCGCCGTCAACGCGTCGTCGCTCGCCAGGTCCCGCGCCAGCGCCGCCTGCGCTCGCTGTGCGACCACCGGGGGCGACCAGCCCGCAAGAAGCAGTATCGCCAACGCCACGGCAGCCGCAGGTCTCCTGGTAATGCTGGTGATCGTCTTTCTCGCTCCCTTCCGGGTCCGCCAGTATCTTCGGCCCTCGGCCGGGATGACGGAAGGCCCTCCGCCAGGATGACGGACCCCTCTCGGCGGGTGGGGGACCGCTTGGACCGAAGCAGCGAGGAAACGGATCGCAACGTGAGGCGGGTCAGGGAGGAACGGAGGGGGCGAACCACGGTGGTCGCGGTTGTCGTCGCCGCCCTGGGCGCCGGCGGCTGTTCGAATGCGCCGACGGCGCGCGACCGTCTGATCGAGGCCGCCGCGGCCATCCGGGGCCTCTCGAGCCTCGCGTACGAGTACTCGTACGAGGGAACGGGGAGCGCCGCGGGGTCCTACACCGGGCGAGTGCGGCTGCTCCGGGACGAAGGGGGCTCCCTCATCTACTGGGCCGAACTCCGGCCGTCCCCGTCATGGAGTCCCGCTTCGCGCTCGGGCGAACCATCGGGCGCCGAGCCGGCCGACGCTCGGCCCGCCGACGCCGAAACGCCGGCCCTGATCGTGTCCGGCGGGGGAGACTACGTGGCGGCGCAAGACCAGGCGCTCAAGCGGTTCAGTCACGGGACGGTCTCGGGCGGCTCCGGACACCTCGTGGCGAACGCCCCCTTCGCCGTCCTTGCGGCATTCACGGATGCGCAGCCCTTCCGGGCGGCACTCGAGAGCGACCTCGAACTCGTGAGCCGAGAGACGATCGGCGGCGACCTCTGTGACGTGCTTCGCGGAAGGAGCACCGAGTTCGGGCCCGCGCGCGTGTGGTGGCACATCGGGGTCGACGACCACCTGCCCCGCGCCTTCCGCTGGGAGGCGGAGGACGGGAGCGGGAGCATCGCGTTCGAGATCCGCAGCATGCTCGTCGATCCGGGGCTCACCTCGGAGCATCTCGCGATCGGGGTGGACCTCCTCGACCCGGCCAGCGATGAAGTCATCGACGAGGACGCGCGGCGGATCGCGCCCGGCGTTCCGGCGCCGGACTGGACGCTCGAGACGGAGGACGGCGCGCGCACCCGACTCTCCGATCTCGGTGGGGACGTCGTCGTCCTCAACTTCTGGTCCACCTGGTGCGCCCCCTGCCGCGATCTCGCGGCGGCGTACGCTCCCCTCCCGGAGCGGTGGGCGGGTGAGGGCGTGCGGTTCCTGAACCTCAACGCGTGGGAAGGCCCCGGGGCCGACCCCGGCCGGACGCTGCGCGAATGGGGATTCGATGCGCCTCCTCTCCTGCGCGCGGAGCGGATCGCCTTCGACTACAAGCTCGCCTCGGTCCCGGCGCTCTTCGTGGTAGATGCCGACGGCGATCTCGCGCTGGTCAGGAACCCGGCGCTCGCGGATCCCGGGGCCCAGGCACGTGAACTGGAGCAGGTGGTGCGTTCACTCCTCGACGGGGAGCGCTGACCCCGGAACCCAAGGTCCGTCCTGGCAGGCCGTGACAAGAACGGAAGCCCGCGGCGGGCCCCTACTTGTCGATCGGCAATCCGCTGGGAACGGCGGCGGGCGCAATGTGCGACAGATCGCGCGCCGCGTCGTCGGTCAGCGACTCGAGGAAGGCGACCAGGTCGTCCGCCTCCGCGTCGTCGAAGGTGATCGGGATCAGGATCGTGTCCCGCGTGGCCAGGATCTCGTCGAAGTTGTTGAGGAGCGTGCCCCGCAACTCGGGGTCGATCTGCGACACGTCGTAGTCCCGCAGACGGTTGTCGATGCTGTCGTAGTGCACGACGATCGCCTTCAGCGTGGCGAACTGGCCCGCGTGGCCATACGGCGCCGTCAGTTCGACGTTCCGCATCGGGGGCGTCTTGAAGAGCCGGCGGTGCGCCGGATCCCCCGTCACGCGCTCGCGGCCGAAGTCGTCGTTCCCGCCCGGACCGTCTCCCAGCCCGGGGCCGATCTGCGGGATGGCGGCATTGTGGTGCTCGTTGTTGCGGTCGTCGAACTGGTCCGTCTCGTGGCACTGCATGCAGCGGATGATCATGAAGCTCTTCGCGCCGCGCAGCGCCGAATCGCTGAGCTGATCGTTGTCCCCCTTCAGGAAGCGGTCCCACGGCGTGTCGATGAAGGTGAGTTCGGCCACGTAGAAGCCGGCGATCGCGTTCGCCGCGTGCGCGAAGGACATGTCTTCGAACGCCGTGCCCGGATACGCGGCCTCGAACATGTCCCGGTATTCGTCGATCTCGCCCAGGCGCGCCATGAGCGCGGCCCATACGCCGGTGAAGTCGTCATCGTCCAGCGCCGACAGCTCGTTGTCCTCGCCGAAGCCGCGCATCTCCTTGCGCCGCAGGACGGGGATCATGGGCTGAGCGGAGAGCGCGCCGAACTCGAACACTCCCTGCATCTCCGACGTCAGCTGCTCCCCGGCTTCGGTCGAGATCGATCCGTCCTCCAACTCCTCCACGAAACCGTCCCAGAAGAACTGTGTCGACAGATGGAGGTTGAAGAGCGGTGGCGAATTGCGGGGGATGAACTCGCCCTCGGGGTGCGTGCGGTTCGGACCCAGCCCCCGGCCCCCGACGCCGATCGAGATCGAGCGCCCGTCCCCGGTCGCGAAGCTCGGGAGGTGGCAGGTCATGCAGGAGAGGTCCCGGTTGCCGCTCAGAATCCGGTCGAACGCCAGCGCCCGTCCCAGCTCGACCAGCTCCGGCCGCACGGGGGGCGGGGGATCGAGCGGATCGAGATTCCGATGGTCCACGAGGAGACGCACCGTGTCGATGAGCATGGCCCGCACGACCTCGGGAGGCGGAGGGGGTGGAGGCGGCGGCTCCGGTGGCGGTGCGGGGGGAGGACCGGGCGTAGCCGGCGTATCTCCACAGCCGGCGAAGCCAAGGAGGATCCCCATGGCAGCGAAGGCCAACGCCTTCCGGGCACGGTTCAACATGGGAGAGACATACACGCCAGATTCGTGGCAGGCCCCCGTCAGGGGCTTTCCACGGTGATTCGCACATCCATCATGTACTCGTGGTAGCGGCAGAAGAAGACGTACTCGCCCTCGATCCTGGGGCGGTACTCCCAGATCGTGCCCGGTCGCAGGTCGTCGCTGTCCACCGCGTGCACGCCTTCGGGGACCTTGCTGAACTCCACGCGGTGGATGTTCGTGCCGTTCTGCGTCCACTTGATGGTCGCGTGCCCCTTCACCCTCACCTGGGCTTCCTGGTCGTGGTTCCCGTCGGGGTCGACGAACGTGTCGTCCTGGATGTCGAAGTTCGCGTC
>CAZDZJ010000097.1:0-5023 GCA_964509895.1 uncultured Gemmatimonadota bacterium | reverse complement strand
TCCCCGGCCTCGCCGCGCACGGGGCGATGCGGGAGGAGGGGGTGGACCCGGTCGAGAAGTTCATTCCCATATTCCAGCGACTCCGGGCTCTCGAGGCGGACCGGAACCGCGACGTGGCCGATCCGCTGTTCCATGGGGAGGTCCTGCCGTACGCCCTGACCATGGGACGGCTCCGGGCCGGGATCTGGCCCTCGACGGTGGCCGAGAGCCTCGTCGTGGAGGGTCGCTACGGCGTCGCGCCCGGGGAGGACCTCGCCGGGGCGCGCCGCGCGCTGGAGGACGCCGTGGCCGAGGCCGCTTCCGGTGAGGCATGGCTGCGCGACCACCCGCCCACCGTCGAGTGGGTCGGGGCGCAGTTCGCCGCCGCCCGCACGGATGAGCGCGACCCCGTAGTCGGCGCCCTGACGGACGCCGTGCGTTCACTCAACGGCACGGACCCTCGCGTCGGGGGCGTGCGCTACGGGGCGGACATGCGGCTCCTCGTCAACCAGGGCCAAGTGCCCACCGTACTCTTCGGCCCCGGCGACGTCCGCAAGTCCCACCGGCCCGACGAGAGCATCCGTGCGCAGGATCTCGTCGAAGCCGCCCGCATCCTCGCCGTCACCGCGATCCGTTTCTGCGGTATCCGGCGGTGATACTACACTAGACGGCTCCCGCCGGAGCGGAGGGATCCAGGACCGATACCCCCGTCGGCTCGAAGTGGCGAACATTGCGCGTAACGACCGTAAGCCCGCGCTCCAGCGCCGAGGCGGCAATCAAGAGATCCGCGTCCTCGCGGCCCAGAGCCTGAGAAAGGCGTCCCCAGCGCCTGGCCGTGGGCAGGTCCACGGGCAGAATACGGTCCCCATGTAGGCGGACGACGTCGTCGAGCCACCCTCCCAGGGTGTCCGCGAACCCCGGATTGCGGCGTCGCTGTTTCTCGATTCGCCGTTCGATTTCGCCGATGGAAACCACGCTGAGGTACAGGTTGCCCGTCCGCTGGCTCGCCACCCACCGGACGATCGAGCGGCTGCGTTCACGTTGGCGGAGCGCGGACAGGACGTCGGTGTCGACCAGGAACATTCAGAAGTCGACCTCGCGGAGGTTCAAGGGACGCCGCTCGAACTCGCCATCATTCCGGGGAATCCCGAGAAGTACCTCGGCGAAGCTCGGTGCGGCTGCCGCCTCCGTCCGCCGGAGTCGATCGTACTCCTCCACTGCGACCACCACGACGGCCGGTTTCCCCCGCCGCGTCACGCGCTGAGGCTCCAAGCACGTCGGCTTCGACTTCCTGATGCTGCCTTCCGGTCGGATCACGTCTCGCTAAAGTTGAGGTTGCGTCCCCATATCAACGGCTACTCATCGCGTTTCCCCCGAGGAGAGGTGCTGCCATGTCTGCTCGAACGTCGATCGCAATCCGGTTGGCCCTCTCGTTCGCCCTGGCGTTCACGGCGGCCCCTCTCGCGCTCCAGGCACAGGCATTCGCGGTCGAGGAGACGACGGTCGCGGATGTCCACGCGGCCTTCCGGTCGGGCGACCTGACGTGCGAGGGGCTGATGGAGATGTACCTGGCCCGCATCGACGCCTACGACAAGCGGGGGCCGCGCTTCAACTCCATCGCCGTCATCAACCCGCGAGCCCGCGAGGAAGCCCGAAGCCTCGACGCCGCCTTCGCGTCCGGCGGCCTCACCGGGCCGCTGCACTGCATCCCCGTCCTCCTCAAGGACCAGGTCGAGACGAGCGACATGCCGACGACGTACGGGTCAGCCCTGTTCGAGGGGTACATGTCGGAGCGCGACGGGACCATCGTGACCAGGATGAAGGACGCAGGCGCCCTCATCATCGCGAAGACGAACATGGGCGAGTTCGCCTCCCGCTACGTCGGTTCCGGGTTCGGGATCATCCGGAACGCGTACGACCCGCAGCGCAATCCGAGCGGTTCCTCCGGCGGCACCGGCTCCGGCGTGGCGGCGAACCTCGGCCTGATCGGAATCGGCGAGGACACCGGCGGCTCGATCCGCGGCCCGGCGGCCGTGGCGGCGCTCGTCGGCCTCCGCCCCACGCTCCCCCTTGTGAGCCGGTTCGGGATGATGCCCGCCAACCCCACCACGGACACGATGGGTCCGATGACCCGCACCGTGATGGACGCGGCCATCCTCCTCGACGTGATCGCCGGCTACGACCCCAACGACCCCGCGACGGCCTACGCGGTGGGACACGTCCCTGATTCCTACGCGGCCGGACTCGATGCGGGAGCGCTGGCGGGTGCCCGGATCGGCGTCGTCCGGGAGCCGATGGACCTCTCCGTGGACACGAACTCGGAGGGGTTCCGGCAGGTCCGCGCCCGGATCGAGGAGGCCCTCGGCGCCCTCCGCGACCAGGGTGCGGAGGTATTCGACGTCTCCATCCCCGGCATCGAGCGGGTGAGCGCCGTCTTCCGGGCCAATTCGTACGAGACGGAGGAGGTCACGGATGCCTACCTCGCCGAACTCCGCGACCCGCCGTACCGCACGCTCGCGTCGATACTCCTCTCCGGTCGCGTCAATCCGTGGCGGGCCGCCGGGATGGCCGATCTCCTCGGGAGGACGACCCGCGACCCCGGCTATCTCGAGTACCTGCTGGCCCGCGAACGGGTGCGGGAGGACGTCATCGCGACGATGGCGGAACAGGACCTCGACGCCTTCGTCTACGCCACCTTCGACCACCCGCCCGCCCTCATCGCCGAAGATGTCGAGACGAATCCCGCCCCGAACGACCGCTACGCGCTGGGCGACAACCGCTCGCTGAGCCCCCTGACGGGGTTCCCGGCGCTCACGGTTCCCGCCGGATTCACGGAGGATGGTCTGCCGGTGGGCCTCGAATTCCTGGGGCGGCCCTTCACCGAGGCGATGCTCCTCGGCTTCGGCTACGCCTACGAGCAGGCGACGAACCACCGCCGCCCGCCGCCCACGGCCCCACCCCTCGGAGGTTGATTCGAATATCATGCACCATCATCTTGTGCATGCGCCACAACACTGCACATCCACGAGGGGTCATGTCGAGGATTCACTTCGTCGTCAAGGAAAGCGCCAAGATCCGCTACCAGGCGGAGGCGGAGCGTGAGGGCAAGTCCCTCGGGCAATGGCTGCGCGAAGCCGCCGATGAGAAACTGGAGGCCGCGCGTCCACGCCTGTTCACCGTAGAGGAACTCAAGGCGTTCGCGGCCAGGTGCGCCGCGATGCATCCTCCCGGCTCGAAGGAGCCGGATTGGCCGGAATACAAACGCTTGATCGCCGACGGGAAGCTCAGTTCAGCAAGGAAACTGGGTCTCCTGTGATCTTCGTCGATGCCAACCTGTTCATCTACTTCGTCGGCACCGAGGATCCCCGGCGGGAGCAGGCTCTGGACTTCTTCCGCCGGTCGAGGGAGCGGAATACACCCCTTGTCACGTCCGCCGAAGTGCTTCAGGAACTCCTCTACGTGTACGTGCGCCAGGACGCGGAAGACAGTCTCCGCGCGGCGTTCGATCTCCTGGACGCCACCGTGTCCGACGTCTGGTCCGTTCACCGTGAGGACGTGGAAATGGCCCGTGACATGGTGGCCCAGCATCCCGAACTCGAGGCCCGCGATCTCGTGCACCTCGCCTGCTGTATCCGGCGACAGCCCGACGACCTGATGACCTTCGACCGGGCGCTCGCCGCGGCTTGGCGTTCCCGGTCGCCCCGCACGAACTGACACGACGGTCGGCCGTTCGGGCCGGATCCGCTCTACATCCATCGCGTCCGCTGTGTCGCCTCGCCGCTCGCCGCGCCCTGTCTGACCCGTGTCTCCCGGGATAGCGTATCCGGCGGAATCTTCGCGGAAACCCCGGCACGGGCTGCCTGCCCGTGGCAAGAAGGAGAGCAGCGAGATGAGGGATTCGTCGAGGCGTGGCGCGTCGCGCGCGCGGATGACGCTCGTTTGGGGCGTCTTCATGGGAGTCTCCGGCTTCCTTCCTCCGTCGATGGCGGAGGTTCGGGCCCAGGAGGTCGATCAATCGCTGGTGGCGGAGGTCGTGGCCGGCCTGCCCCTGCGCGAGATCGGTCCCGCCGTGATGGGCGGCCGCATCGCGGACATCGCCGTGCACCCGCACCGGAGCAGCACCTGGTACATCGCGGTTGGCTCCGGCGGGGTGTGGAAGACGACGAACGCCGGCGTGACGTGGGACGCGATCTTCGAGGACGAGTCCGTGTACTCGATCGGCGACGTCGCGATCGATCCCAACCACCCGGACGTCATCTGGGTGGGGACGGGGGAGAACGTGAGCGGGCGCCACGTCGGCTGGGGGGACGGCGTCTACCGCAGCCGCAACGGTGGGGAGACGTGGGAAAACGTCGGCCTCCGGGACTCGGAGCACATCGGGAAGATCCTCATCGACCCGCGCGACAGCGACGTGATCCTGGTGGCGGCCGAAGGGTCGCTCTGGGCGCCGGGCGGCGACCGCGGCGTGTACAAGTCCACCGACGGCGGCGACTCCTGGCGGCTCGTGCTGGAGATTGACGAGAACACGGGCGTCACCGACATCGAGTTCGCGCCCGGCAACCCGGACATGGTTTACGCCGCGGCGTACGAGCGGCGCCGCAAGATCTGGGGACACCTCGCCGGCGGACCCAACTCGGGCATCTACAAGTCGACCGACGGCGGTGAGAACTGGCGCCGGATCACGGCGGGACTCCCGAGCGGCGACGTGGGGAAGATCGGACTCGCCGTCACGCCCGCGAACCCCGAGGTCGTGTACGCGACCATGGAGGCGAACGACGAGGAGCGCGGCTTCTACCGGTCGCTCGACAAGGGGGAGAGCTGGGAGCGGCGGAACGCGTACATCTCCGGGGGCACGGGGCCGCACTACTACCAGGAGATCGAAGCCTCCCCGCACGATGCCGATGTCGTGTACCAGATGGACGTCTTCATCCAGGTCACGCGGGACGGAGGGGCGACCTTCGGCAACCTCGAGACGGGGAGCGAGAAACACAGCGACAACCATGCGCTGTGGATCGACCCGGAGGACGCGCAGCACCTGATCGTC
>CAZDZJ010000096.1:0-4196 GCA_964509895.1 uncultured Gemmatimonadota bacterium | reverse complement strand
GCGCGATGGCGTCGAGGGCATCTCCAACCCCGCCGCGAACCTCTCCAACCAGCCCGTGGAATTGATCGAGGCGGAGCTCCCCCTCGAGGTGACCCGGTACGGGCTCGTCCCCGACTCCGGCGGCGCCGGCCGGCATCGCGGAGGTCTCGCTTCGGTCCGGGAGTTCCGCTTCCTGGCCGAGCGCTCCGAATTCACGATTCGTACAGACCGCCGCGATCACCCGCCCTACGGCATCGCCGGAGGCCATCCCGGCGGCCCCTCGGCAAACACGCTGATCAACCGCGACGGCGAGCACGAAGTGGAGACGATGCCGCTGAAGAGCTTCATCGCGTACCGGGGCGATGTTTTCCGCATGGTGTCCGCCGGGGGTGGCGGTTACGGCGACCCGCTGGAACGGGACCCGGATGCCGTGGCGGAGGATGTGCGCGAAGAGAAGCTGACCCGCGCGGCCGCGCGCGACGTCTACGGGGTCGTCATCAGCGAGGAAGGCAACGCGGATGCGTCGGCGACGCGGACGCTCCGCGGCCGCTAGGCCCCTTTCCGGAGCACCGAGCCGGCGCGATCGCCGGTGAGGGCCCCGTCGCGAAGCGTCACGGTGCCGTTGACCACGACGTGGCGCATGCCGGTGGCGGGCTGGTTGGGTTCGAATGTGGTGCCGGTGTCGGCGAACGTCTCCGGGTCGAAGGCGACGAGGTCGGCGCGCATGCCCGGTTTGATCAGCCCGCGGTCCGACAGGCCGACGATCGCCGCCGGGAGGCCGCTGAGCCGATGCACGGCCTCCTCCGGCGTGAGGCGGCCGGTCTGCCGGACCATGAAGCGCCAGAACCAGGAGGCCCACGTGTAGGCGCCCATGAATGAGGCGCCGGCCAGGGGCCCGTCCGGTGCGAGCGCCGTGGCGTCGGAGGCGGGCACACAGAGCGGGTGGGCGAAGACATCCTCCTGCTGACCCTCCGAATAGGCGCGCAGGAGCACCATGGGCGACCGCCCGGCGCCCACGCTGGCGAGCAACAGGTCGCAGGCGGCGTCGAGGACGGTCGTGTCCCGCCGGCGCGCGATCTCCTCGAAGTCCAGGCGCGCCATGTCCGGCCACACCTCGTTGTCCACCAGGTAGATCCGGCTCCAGTCGCCCAGCCCGCTGATGATCGACTTGTGCGCACCGATCTCCGCGCGGACTTCAGGCGCCCGCAGCAGCGCCCTCTGATCCTCGGGACTCGCGTTCAGCACCCGGGGCGGAAGCATCGCGTAGAGAAAGGTCAGGCCGTACAGCCGTGTGTGCATGTCGAAGGCGACGTCGTCGCCCGCAGCCCGGGCCGCGTCCACGAGGTCCATGCAGCGGTTCGTCTGGTCGGGGCCACTCCTGGGCGCGAGGTGTGAAACCTGGAGTCGGACGCCGGCGTTGCGGGCGGTGCGAATCGCCTCGGCCACCGCTTCGTCGGCGCGGTCCTCGCGCTCTCGGGTGTGGGTGGCATAGAAGCCGCCCCGGTGGGCCGTGACCCGAGCCAGGGCCGTGATCTCCGCCTCCCCGGCCCCCTGCTCCGGCGCGTACTCGAGGCCCGTGGAGTAGCCCCAGGCGCCGGCGTCGAGCCCCTCCTCCAGGAGCCACGTCATGGCCGTGACTTCGTCATCGGTCGCCGGACGGTTCTCGAGCCCCACCGTGGCCAGGCGCAACTGCCCGTTCGGGACCAGCGTCATGACGTTGACCGCGGGCGCCGCCTCCTCGAGCCGCTCCAGGTAGGCGGCCGGCGTGGACCAGTCGAGCGGCAGGCTGCCGTCGAAACCGTAGATGATGCGGCTCGAGACGTCCGGATCCCTGATCGGGAAGCAGCCGTGGCCGCAGTTCCCGATCACCTCCGTCGTCACCCCCTGGTGGATCGCGCTGACCGCCCGCGGGTCCACGAGCAGCGTGTAGTCCGAATGGCTGTGCACGTCGATGAAGCCGGGCGCCACGCTCAGACGGCGGGCATCGAGTTCGGCGGACGCCTCCACATCGACCTCCCCCACATCGACGATGAGGCCGCCGTGAACGGCCACATCCGCCCTTACCGGCGCCACGCCCGTCCCGTCAAAGACGAGGCCGCCGCGAATGATGAGGTCAATACTCATGTCATGGGTCGGCTGTTGTCGCGACCCCCGGCTGCTAGCCCGGAGGGTAGGCGCCGGCGGCGCGGGCGCGCTGGCGGACCAGGGCGAGGATCACGTCGATCGTCGGCGTGGGGACGTCGACCATGCGCCCCATCTCCTGGACGGCCGTGACGAGGGCGTCGATCTCCATGGGGCGGCCCTTGTCGAGATCCTGGAGCATCGACGTGCGGTGGGCGCCCACGGCCTCGATCCCGTTGATCCGCCGTTCGATGTCGATCGAGAAGCGGGCGCCCAGAGCCTCGGCGACCGCCTGTCCTTCGAGCATCATCTGCTTCGCGACGGCGCGCGTGTCGGGATCCCTCGCGATCGTGTCCACCGTCTCCAGCGTCAGAGCGCTGATCGGATTGAAGGCGACGTTCCCCCACAGCTTCACCCACATCTCGTTCCGGATGCCTCGGACCGGAGCCCTGAACCCCGCTTCGATCATCGCCCGCGCCAGCCGCCGCACGCGCTCCGTCTTCTCGCCGCTGGGCTCCCCAAGCGTGAACCGGTTGTACTTGAGGTGCCGAATCACGCCGGGCTCCGACACTTCGGTCGCCGCGTAGACGACGCAGCCGATCACGCGCTCCGGGCCGATCCCGTCCCACTGCACGCCACCGGGGTCGAGGCTCTCCAGGCGCCGGTCCCGCCACGGGCCTTCGAGTCCGTAGAAGTACCACCAGGGGAGACCGTTCGTCGCCGTGACGACCGCCGTGTCCGGCCCGAGCAGGGGCTGCATCGCTTCCACGATAAGAGGAACGGAATGCGCCTTGAGCGTGACGATCACATAGTCCTGCGGTCCCACCTCCGCCGGGTTGTCCGTGCAGAGGGGTTGGGCGATCCGCTCCTCGCCATCGATCAGCAGCCGCACGCCGCGCTGCTGCATCGCCTTCAGGTGGGGGCCGCGCGCGATGAGCGTGACGTCCTGGCCCGCGAGCGAAAGCTGCGCGCCGAGATACCCCCCGATCGCGCCCGCCCCGTAGATGCAGATCCGCATCGGCCGCCGGTCAGGCGAGGCCGAGTTTCTCGGCCATGCCGATGCGCTGGATCTTCCCCGTGGGACCCTTGGGGATGTCGTCCATGAGGAGGACTTTCCGCGGGACCTTGAAGTCGGCCAGTCTCCCCGCCGCGAACGCCTGCAGTTCGCGCGGCGTCGCCTCCATGCCCTCGCGCAGGACCGCGGCGGCGGCCACTTCCTCGCCCAGCTTGGGATGGGGCATGGCGAAGGCGACGACCTGGCGCACGGCGGGGTGGTCGAGGATCACCTCGTCGATCTCGCGCGGGGAGATCTTCTCTCCGCCGCGGTTGATGATCTCCTTCAGCCGCCCCGTGATCGTGACGTAGCCCTCGGCATCCATCACGCCCTGGTCGCCGGTCCGGAACCAACCGTTGGTGAAGGCCTCGGCGTTCGCCTCGGGGTTGTTCTCGTACCCCGGGCTCACGTTCTCGCCGCGGATCACGATCTCGCCCACGTCGCCCGCCGACAGGTGCGTCCCCGCCTCGTCCATCACGGAAACCTCCGGGCCGGCGGCAACCCCGACCGTCCCCGGCTTGCGCGCCGCGGGCGGGAGCGGGTTGCAGGTCATCTGGTGCGCGGCCTCGGTCATGGCGTAGGCCTCGACGACGGGTGCGCCGAAGAGGTCTTCCAGTTCGGCCATCACGCGGGTCGGCAGCGCGGCCGAGGAGGAGCGGATGAAACGGAGTCGCAGCCGGGCGATGGTGTCGGCGTTGCGGGCGGCGCGGGCCAGGATGGTTTGGTGCATGGTCGGGACGGCGGAATACCAGGTTGGGTCGGCGTCGGCGAGCCAGGAGAAGACCTTGAGCGCGTTGAAGCCCGGCGCGCAGTACACGCTTCCGCCGGCGTGAAGTGTGGATAGGACGCACGCCATGAGGCCGTGGATGTGGAAGAGGGGCATCACGTTGAGGCAGCGGTCGGCGGGTTCGAGGCGCAGGGTTTGGCGAATGTGCTCGGCGGTGGCACAGACGTTGCGGTGGAGGAGGGGGACGAGCTTGGGGAGCGAGGTGGTCCCGGAGGTGTGGAGAAGGAGGGCGATGTCGTCGGGGGTGGCTGGGCC
>CAZDZJ010000095.1:0-14263 GCA_964509895.1 uncultured Gemmatimonadota bacterium | reverse complement strand
GCGTTGCGCACCTCGTGGAGCACCCGTTCGCGGTCCACATCGTTCAGCGACACGATCGTGCGGTCCTCGTCGCCCGGGTACACGGTCGAGCCGAAGACACGCACCGGCCCGCCGTCGTCGTCCGGTACGTCGCGGCCCTGTCTGCGCGCCACATCCCGCAACGTGGCCATCGTCTCCGCCGAACCCTCGTAGCGCGTGCTCAGCCGCAGCGGGTTCAGCCCCGGCCGCCCCTGCACCGTGGGCCCGGCCCGGCCCGCCCGCGACATCGGCGTGAAGGTGGACGCCATCCCGATGAGCGCGATCCGCCCCTTCGGCGTCTCCAGGTACCCGGGGCGGCTCGCCCAGCCCAGGTTCTCGCCCGTCCCCGAGTGGATGAGCCCCCACGCGTCCATCAGCCGGTTCGTGAGGCGCATGCCCTCGACCCCGTAGTCCGTCGAGTGGTTGTTGGCCCGGTTGTAGAGGTTGAACCCCATGTCGACGAGGTCCTTGAGCGTCTCGGGCGAGCCCACCTCGTAGTTGCCGCCGTTCTCCGCCGCCGGCCAGCCGGTGAACTCCTGCAGGCGGAAGACCGACTGCTCGAGGTTCAGGAAGGCCGCATCCGTCGCGCGGATGATGTTGGCGAGGTCGTGGAAGCCCGGGTCGCCGGGGTGATCGAACGGCGCCGTACGGCGGTTCATGATCACATCCCCCACCGCGGCCAGCGTCCAGCGGGTCTCGGAATCGATCGGTGAAAGGCTCTGCGCCTCCACATCGGACCAGCCAGCGGGCACAAAGGCGGTGAGGGACAGAACGAAGCAGAGAGCGAGAAGAGCGGGGCGGCGCATAGGGTCCTCCTGGTAACGTGCCGGGGCATCCATGCCTCTCGCCAACGTACGGAAAGCACCGATACGCGCGCATGCGGTGGCGGCGCGCGGAATGGCGAACGGAACCGCCGTGCTACGCGAGCACTGCCCCATGACGGATCGATATTATGCGTCTCATACGGCGCGTTATAGAAACATTTGCCAACAACACGCCATATGTTGCGTAATGGACGCAGGCGCACTCCGTGCCTTAGGTTGGCTTCGTTCGAGTGCCACCAAAACAGGTCGCGCGTGGCCATCGACCACAAATCGGACTGGAGCGCCGGCATATGGCAACCATCGTCGCCACGAGCCGCACACCGGATGTGATGCGGGAACTGGGCGCACGGCTCAAGGCGTTGCGCCTTCGCCAGAACTTGCGCGTGACGGACCTTGCCGCCCGCGCCGGAGTCGGAGCTCGAACGATCGACCGGGTAGAGGCCGGGCACAGCGTGGGCACGGAGACGCTGGTCCGGATCATGCGCGGCCTGGGGCGGGTCCAGGCGTTCGAGGCCCTTATCCCGCCTCTGGAGCCATCTCCCTATGAGATCGAGCGACTGAAGGGCAAGCCGCGCCAGCGCGCGTCCGGACGATTGCCGCCGGAGCCGGCTTCGTGAACGGATACACAACGGTCCGCGTCCGACTGTGGGGACGCGACGTGGGTCTCCTCCTCGAAACGGACGACGGGCGGATCACGTTCGAATACGACCGCGAGTTCCGCGATTCCGGACTCGAGATTTCGCCGATCCACCTGCCGCTTGATCGCCTGGGGCCGGTCTCCTTCTCGGAACTCACGCGCAAGCCCGCCTTCGTCGGGCTGCCCGGCGTGTTCGCGGATGCGCTGCCGGATCGGTTCGGCCACGCCGTGATCCAACGTTATTTCGAGGTGCGGGGGCGCCCGGAGGACGCATGGTCGCCGCTCCAGCGGCTGCTCTACGTGGGAGACCGCGCGATGGGCGCGCTGGAGTTTCAGCCTGCGCACGACCCCGGCCCGGGCACCGAGGAGGCGTTGGAGGTGCAGGCGCTCGTCGACCAGGCGCGACGCGTGATCGAGGGGGATGTCTCGGTCGCGGTGCCGGAGATGATGCAGGTGGGAGGAAGCGCGGGCGGCGCCAGGCCCAAGGCGCTGATCCTCTGGGATCGCGAAAAGGGACGGGTGCGATCGGGCTTCGCTCACCCGGACGCCGGCGAGGAATTGTGGCTCATCAAGTTCGACGGCGTGAGCCGCGACGCGTCGGGGCTTGGCATGCACGCCCACCGACACCCGGGTCCCTGGGGTCGCGTCGAATACGCCTATTCCCGCATGGCTCGAGACTCCGGAATCCGGATGGCGGAGACCCACCTGCTGCGGGACGATGATCTGGCCCATTTCATGACGCGACGATTCGACCGCACGGGTCTCGGGCGACTCCACCTGCACAGCCTTGGTGGCCTGCAGCACATCGACTTCAACGACCAGTTCGTGTTCAGCTACGAAGGCTGGTTCGACACCATCCGAGCCCTGGAGATGGGGCAGGCATCGGTGAACGAGGCGTTCCGGCGCACGGTGTTCAACGTCGCGACGGTCAACTTCGACGACCACGTCAAGAACTTCGCGTTCCTCATGGATCCGGCCGGCCGCTGGCGCCTCGCGCCCGCCTACGACCTGACCTACGCGGAGAACGACGCGTGGACGCGGCAGCACCAGATGTCGGTCAACGGGCGCTTCCGCGGCATCACGCGGGCGGACCTGCTCCGGATGGGACGCACGTTCGACGTACCGGCCGGCGGAAGACGCATCATCGAGCAGGTGATCGAGGCCCTGGATGGCTGGTCGGCCTACGCCGATACGGCAGGCGTGCCGGAGGACATGGCAACCTTCCTCGACGACCGCTTTGAGCGAGAGATCGGCGTCAGCCGCTGATGAAGAGGTGGCCGTGGACGACGAGTTTCCCGCCGGTTCAGAGGGTTTGACGACGCCAGTGAAATCGACGATACTATAGAGTATCATTCCAGACTATAGAGTATCACACATGGCGTTGGCGACAAGAGAACGGATCCTCGAGGCAGCTGGCAGAACGCTATCGCGACATCCGAACGCCTCAATCGACCAGCTCGCGGCTGAAGCGCGGGTTGGGCGAGCGACGGTTTTCCGTCACTTCGAGAGCCGTGCGGGGTTGCTCAAGGCTCTGGCCCGGCGGGCGATCGCCGAGACGGACAGGGTGACCCGCCTGGCCGCGGCAGATGCCCGCACCGCCAGCGATGCCTTGAGGTTGGTCGCGCGGGCGGTGGTCGGTGCCGGCGCGTCGTTTCGTTTCCTCGACTCGGCCGCCGAGCTCTACGACGAGCCGGAGATCGTCGGCGCCTACCAGCGGCAAATGTCCGAGTTGGCGGACCTGGTTGGAGCCGCCAGGCGCGAAGGCTTCATTCGACCCGATGTCCCCACCGGGTGGGCGGTGGCAAGCATCGATGGCTTGATATGGGCCGCGTGCCGAGCCGTCGGCGATGGGGAACTCGGCGTGGTTCAGGCGCAGGATCTCGTCTGGGAGACCATCGCGAACGGGCTCTCAACCGAAGGGACGAGGGAGGATCGCCATTCAGAATAGACGGAATCGACTGCCGTTTCCCGCACAGATCCTGACGACCGCGATCATGGTAGGCGCCCTGGCCGGGGCGGCCCGCCTGGCGAGTTCCGAAGAAGACGCCAGGGCGTTCGACGAGGCGGCGGAGCAGACGCGGTTCCAGCTCGAAGGCGCGGCCCGGGGGGTCGAAGCCGCTGACCCGGCGGCCGACGATCTCCGGGCGCCGCTGGAACGGGAAGAGCCATGATGGATGCGATCACCAGAGCACTCAACTGGGATGCGGTCATGGGCTGGTTCCATGTCTTGAACGACCTCAGCCTGGTCTATGTAGTCATCCCCTTCTTCTTCGTCGAACTCATTCGCTATGCCTTCCTCAAGCGCCTGAGCTTCGATGTCATCGGCGACTCGGTGGCGAACGTCATCACCTTCGTTTGTTTCGTGGCCATCGAGTACGCACTCGGCATCCTCTTCGTCACGAAGCTCTACTTCTGGATCTACGCGAACTTCAGCCTGGCGCACCTGTCGCTGAACTGGGTCACCATCGTGACCTGTGTCCTGCTGGCCGATCTCATGTACTACTGGGATCACCGCATGATGCACAGGATCGGGGTCGGATGGGCCACGCACACCGTGCATCACAGCTCGCCCCACTTCAACATGTCGGTGGCTTACCGCTTCGGTCCCCTCGACGCGGTGTTCCCGCTCCTCTTCTCCTTCCCCATCGTCATGCTGGGCTATCACCCGATCCTGGTGCTGCTGTCGGAGGTTCTGGTCCAGCAGTTCCAGGCAATCCTGCACACGGAAGCGGTCCGCAAGCTGCCGCGACCGGTCGAGTTCCTCTTCAACACACCCTCCCATCACAGAGTGCACCACGGCTCGAACCGGCAATACTGCGACAAGAACTACGCGGGCATGCTCATCGTCTGGGATCGCATGTTCGGGACCTTCGAACCGGAGGTCGAGCCGGTGGCGTACGGAGTCAGGCAGCCGATCAACTCGAACAATCCCGTTACGGTGTTCCTGCACGGGATCCAGCGCTTGATCATGACGATCGTCCGGACGAGAGGCTTCGGGAACAAGCTGAGAGTACTCGTGAGGCCGCCGGGTTGGAGTGCGACGGAGTAGGCGACGTTAGCGGTTTGGGTAGCCTCGGCCGTTCATGACGAGGTGGCCGTCGCAACGGCGCGGGCGCGGTCGAGGAGGGCCTCGTAGAGGGCATCGGCCTCCTGCACGCGCGGTTCGAGTTGGAGGCGCTGCTGTTCCCAGTGCTCCTCGAGGAGGCGGGTCGTCTCCCAGTATTCGAGGTCGCCCGCGGGCCGGATGGGCTCGGTGAGCAGTTCCTGGAGCTTGGCCCGGTGGCGGGCGACGAGTTCGGGCACGGCCTCCAGCTTCCACCACGGTTCATCCTCGACGACGACGAACACCGGCGCGCTGTGCGCGACCGTCATGTCCCGCTCCCCGTCGCGGTCGCCGAAGGCGCGGACGGCGACCCAAAGGCTCTCATCGGCCTCGATCTGCGTGGCGAGCCGCAGCCGGTCGCCGTCCCCGGCCCCGGCCGTCTGGGTCGCGGTGGCGACGACCTCGCCGTGGACGACGAGTTCCAGCCGGTTCAGGCGGTCGATGTCGGGATTGAGCGAGGCCTCGGCGACGATCTCGAGACTCTCCCCGCGCCCGACGCGAAGCTCGGAGCCCATCTCCCGCCCGTTCACGCTGAACTCGAGGAAGGGGCCGTTGCTCACGTAGGTGTGGCCGGAGCGGTAGGCGTTGTACCACTCGTTCGGGGCGAACGGCCCGTCCAGCTTCACGTACGTGCGCTCGACGCCCGGCAGCGTGGGCCCGAAATACGGGTAGTCCGCGCCCGCGATCGGGCGGACGTTGAAGCCGAGGTTGAGGAAGCTGTACCAGATGTCGTCGTACAGGCGCCCGCCCTGCAGGACCTCGATGAAGTCGACGAGGCCGAACGGCACGTCCAGCGCCAGCCCCCGTTCGCCGTTGAAGAGTTGGCCCATGTGCGCGTAGCCGGAGATCCCGCCCTGGGCGCGCGACTCCTCGAACACTCTGTGATAGAGGAAGTACGACTCCGGGTCCTGGCGGATGGGACGCTGCAGGTTGTGGTGAATGGTGTGTCCGCGCTGCACGGTGCGCGGGTCCTCCTGCCCGGACACGAGCGCGTGGCCTTCCCGCACGTACTGTCCGGCTTCGCCCCACGCCGGCTGCTTGAAGTGCGTGACGGCGATGTTCCCCATTTCGAGCAGGTTCGCCACGTGGATGTCCTCGGCGGCGATCTGCGCCCACACGGCGTCGTCCTCCGCGTGATCGCGCGCGATGTGTACGTGGGAGTCGCCGGAGTACCAGCCCTTCGCGGGGAGGTCGGCATAGCGTTCGAGCGCGACCGTGAGATCGGTGGTCTCATCGGCGCGCACCTCGACCGTGCGCTGGTAGCCGCGGTACTCGGGGCCCCGCGTCGCGACGAGTTCGTAGCTGCCGGCCGGGAGGCGGGCCTCGTACTCCCCGTCGACGTAGAAGGCGAGCCGGTGCTCGGAGGGCCACCACGTGCGCGGGTTCACCCACAGGAGCCGGACCTCGTCCGCGAACCTGTGCACGAGGACGGATCGGTCGGAGGGGAGCGGGGCGCGTCCGGTCTCGTCGTAGAGGCCGAACCGCGCGGGCACCGAGCGGCCGTTCGCCGCGTCCTCCACCGTGAGGCGCAGCATGCCGTAGCCGGTCGGAACGGGCGTGGCGTGGCTTCGCACGACCTCGATGTCGCACAGGGCGATCCCTTCCGGGCCGCCGATCGCGAGGTCCGTGTCGCGGATTCCGTGCGCGGCGAAGCGGGCGCGCTCGAGCGTCACCCGGGCGGTGGCGAAGGTCGAACCGGACCCGGCGCCGGGTGCCGGTTCGATGGTCGCCGACTCGCCGATTCCGTCGCCACCGTTGTCGTTGAACCCGACGCTGAACGGCCCGGTGAGTTCCGGCGCGTAGGTGATGACCAGGTCGACGGGCTCATCGATGTCGAACGCGAACGCGTCCTCGACATCGAGCGCGAAGAGGGGGCCGACGACGCACGTGCGGTCGCCGATGTCGCGCGTCTGGAACGGGTTGCCGCGGCCGTACATGCCGAGTTCGGAGCGGGCGACGCCCAGCGTGCGGGCGATGTTCTCGCGCGGCCACTCGAGCTCGACGACGAAGCGCGCTTCGCTCCCGTGCGCGGCCGGTGGCGAGGCCTCCCCCGGCGGACCCACCGCCCCGGAGGCCAGGAAGAGGGCACCGGCGGGGAGGCCGGTCCGCCAGGCCAGGCGGTTCACCGCTCGTACACGATCCGGCCGCCCACGACGGTGAGATCGACCTCCATCAATTCCAGACATGGGTCCTCGCATTCCAGCACATGTGCCGCCGTGACTACGAGGTCGGCTGCCATCCCGACCTCGAGCGTCCCCTTCTCCGCCTCCTCGAAGGTGAGGTGCGCGTAGCCCCGCGTCACCGCCTCCAGCGCTTCTTCGCGGCTGATGGCCTGCGCCGCGTCCAGCACGCCCGCGCTGATGGTGCCACGCGTCGTGAAGTGGTGCAGCATCCACCACGGGTCCCACGGGATGACGGGGGAATCCGTTCCCAGCGAGACCGGAATCCCGGCGTCGAGGTAGGCGCGCACCGGCGTGGTCCAGGCGGCGCGGTCGTGGCCCCAGTACTTCACGAGGCTCGGGGCCGCCACGTAGAGATGGTTCTGCGCCGTCACGGAGAGGCCGAGCGCCCGCAGACGGGAGAAGTGGTCCTCGCGCGGGATGAACCCGTGTTCGATCACCCAGCGCAGGCCGTCGATCGGCGCGTCGGCGTTCGCGGCCTCGTAGCCGTCGAGGACGAGGTCGATGGCCGCGTCGCCCACCGCGTGCGTCGCCACCCGCCAGCCCTGCCGGTGAAGCTCACGCACGGTCTCGATGAAGCGCTCGGTCGGCACGGTCTGCAGGCCATGGAAGGTGCCGTCCTCGCCCCACGGTTCCTCGTACGGCTCACGCATGAGGCCGCCCTCGAAGCCGCCATCCACGCCGAGCTTCACGCCGCCGACGCGGAGCCAGTCGTCGCCCTCGCCCATGGCCGGCCACGTGGCGAGCGCGTCGGCGAGCGGCGGCGCCCCGGCGCCGCGCGGGGCGCGGAGGACATAGTTGACGCGCACGGTGAGGCGGCCCTCGTCCTTGAGCCGCTCGATGGCCCGGTACTGCTCCGGGGGGCCGCCGGGGTAACGGATGCTGGTCAGGCCGCGGGCGTTGAGCGCGGCGTACTCCTCGGCCAGCGCGTCGAGGGCGGCCTCCGGGGCGGGCGGCGCGGCTGCGGGCAGCGACACGAGATCCTTGGCGCGGTCGACGAGTTCGCCGTTCAGCCGTCCGTCGGGATAGCGCCCGATGCGGCCGCCCGGCACCTCCGGCGTCGATTCGTCGATGCCCCAGCGGGCGAGCGCCGCGCTGTTCAGCACGTACTCGTGCCCGCCGCGAACGACGACGACCGGCTGCCCGGGCGCCGCGCCGTCGAGATCGTCACGGTACGGGAGGCGGTGCTCGGCCAGCTGCCCCTCGTGCCAGTCGCGGTTCGTGACGATGAGTTCGCCCGGGCCCGTCTCCAGCGCGAAGGCGGCGATCGCGTCCGCCACGTCCTGCAGGGAGCGCGCACCCGTGAGGTCGACCCCCGGGCCACCCCCGATGCCGTGATAGTGGTTGTCCGTGAGCCCCGGGATCACCGTCCGGCCGCCCAGTCCGAGGACCCGCGTGTCCGGCCCCGCGAGGGCGCGAACCTCGTCCGACGTTCCCACCGCCGCCACGCGGCCGTCGACGACCGCCAGCGCCTCCACGGTCCCCGGCGCTCCCATCGTGAGGATCTCACCGTCCACAAGGACGAGGTCCGCCACCTCGGGCGGGGCCCCGGACGGCGTTTCCGAGCAGGCCGCGAGCCCGACCGCCGCGAGACCAAGCCCTGCCAGCGCGGCCCCGGCCCGCGAGGGCCCGATCCTCGCCATCACGGGCCCGCTCCCGTCTCCCGGCGCAGCAGCCTGCCGGGCTGCGCCTGCGTCAGCGCGCCGTCATCGATCACCGGCACGCCGTTCACGAACACGTAGTCCATCCCCTCGGCGTAGCGCATCGCGTCGCCGAACCGGGCCGTGTCCCGCACCTCGTCCGGATCGAACACCACCAGGTCCGCCGCCATCCCCGGCGCAATCAGGCCCCGGCCCGCGAGCCCCAGCCGGCGGGCGGCGAGCGACGTCATGCGCCGGACCGCGTCCTCGAGAGTCAGGATCCCGTCCTCTCTCACGTACTTCGCGATCACGCGCGGGAAGGCCCCGAACGCCCGCGGATGGGCACTCGCCGTGGTCGCGGGGTTCACCGGGGAGGCGTCCGTGTCGATCATCACGAACTCGGCCCGGAGCGCCTGCTGTTTCTGCTCCTCGTTCATGCTCTCCGGGTTCACGCTCACGCCGCCGGCCTGCACGAGATCGAAGAACGCGTCCCACGCGTCCGTCCCGAGGAGGTCCGCGGCCTCGGCGATGGAGAGATTGATCACGCGCGCGTCCACCCCTGCGGGGGCGGAAACGATGAGGACCTTGTCCCAGTCCATCCCCACGTGGCGGAACCAGTTCTCCCAGTCCGACGTCGTCTCCACCTCGCGGCGGAGTTCGGCCCGCACCGCGGGGTCCGACAGCGTCTCCAGGAAGGGGGCCCGGCCGCCCGCGTAGTGCCGCGGATGGAGGAAGGACCCGAGGCCGATCCCGTTCCGGATGTAGGGATAGATGTCCGCCGTCACGTCGATGCCGGCCACGCGCGCGGAGTCAATGAGGGCGAGCGCCTCGGCCATCAGCGGCCAGTTCTCCCGTCCCGCCGCCTTGAGGTGGTAGATGTGGACGGGGGTGCCGGCGCGGACGCCGATCTCGATCGCCTCGCGGATCGCCTCCAGCACCGAGTGCGACTCGTTCCGCATGTGCGTGAAGTAGGTGCCGCCGTACTCGCCCGCGACGCGCGTGAGTTCGACGAGTTCCTCCGTCGTCGCGTACACGGCGGGCGGATAGATGAGGGAGGTCGAGGTCCCGACGGCCCCGTCCTCCATCGCCTGCCGCACGAGCGCCTTCATCTCTTCGAGTTGCTCGGGCGTCGGCTGCACGTCCTCCTCGCCCAGGACCACGCGGCGCACCTGGGTGAGTCCGACGTCGTGCACGACGTTGATCGGGGTGCCGATGCGCTCTACGTGCGCGAAGTACTCGGCGTACGTCCGCCAGCGCAGTTCCTCGCCGTTCACGACCGGACCCTCGGGCTGGGTGGCGTCGCTCTGGGGAGCCGCCGATCCGCCCTCGCCGGAGAGGTAGGTCGTGATCCCCTGCCGGAGCTTGCTCTCGGCGCTCGGGGGATCCGTGACGAGGACGACGCTCGACTGGCCCATCATGTCGATGAAGCCGGGGCTGACCACGCGGTCCGCCGCGTCGATCGTGCGCGCCGCCGGGTGCTCGCTCAAGTCGCCGACCGCCGCGATCCGGTCCCCGCGGAGGCCGATGTCGCCCCGAACCCAGGGGTTCCCCGCCCCGTCCACGATCCGCGCCCCCGTGATCAGCACGTCGAACGGCTCCGCGTCCGATGACCCGGACCCCCCAGTGCATGCCGCGAGGAGAGCACCGAGGAACACGGGCGCGAGGAGTCCCGGACGTCGTCTTTCCGTCATCTGCACCTCCGATGCGCCAGAACCTCCCGATCCGTCCGAAGAGGATCGGCGCGCCATCGTCTGGCGGCAACCGTACCGGCCGGTCACACTACGGCTTGTTCGTCCTGGCTCTAGCGGAGCGGAGGTGGAGAATGAAACAGATCCTGCGACCCCTGCGACGGTTCGCGTTCCTCTTCGTCGTCGGCGGGTTCGCGGGCCCGCCGCTCGCGGGGCAGGACGACCTGGCGAAGTACCCGGGGCCGTTCCCCGGCGGGTATCCGGCGATGAGCGGGATCGGCGGATCGGGGAAGATGTACATGGAGAGCTACTTCCCGCCCCCCGTCACGGCGTCCCCCACCTATCCGGCGTTCTCGCCCGACGGTGCGTCGATCGCCTTCGCGTACCAGGGGCGGATCTGGGCCGTCCCGGCCGAAGGGGGCGTGGCCCGGCAGCTCACCTCCGGAGCCGGGTACCACTCGATGCCGAGCTGGTCCCCGGACGGCCGCCACATCGCCTACGCGGCGGACGTCGACCTCAACCTCGACATCTTCCTGCTCGACCTCGAGAGCGGCGAGTCCCGCCGGCTGACGCAGGATCCCGCCATCGACATGCGGCCGCGGTTCTCTCCCGACGGGGCGCGGATCCTGTTCACGACGGGACGGGACGGGACCTTCGATCTCTGGGCCTACGACCTCGAGGCGGAAGCCATGGAGTCGGTCATCGCCCACCCGGGGGCGAACGACATGGCCGGCGACTGGATCGGCGACGGCGGGGACATCGTCTTCGTCTCCAAGCGGGGAGAGGCGGCCCTGGGCTCGGGCTCGCTGTGGCGGTGGAGCGCGGAATCCGGCGAGGCCGAACTCCTCATCCGCATCGAGACGAACTACCAGGCGTCGCCCGTCGTGGCCCCGCACGGCGGCTCCGTCGCGTATGTGACCGACGCGTCGGGGAACAACGACATCTACCAGGTCCCCACCTACCGGGCGGGTGCGGCGCAGGACCGTTCCAGTCCGGGCATCCAGCAGGTTCGCCTGACGCACACCCGCACGGACGAGTACTTCCCCTCATGGTCTCCGGACGGGGAGCGCCTCGTCTACGCGCGGAACGGGGGCCTCCACGGGGAGGACCGGACGACCGACGGCGGCATGGGGTTCGGGCTCTACACGACGGGCCGCGGCGGCGGCGAGCCCGTTCCGGTGCACATCGAGGACTACGCGTGGTCCGAGCCGACGGGCCGGGTCCAGGTGCGCGTGAGCGATGCGAGCGGGCGAAGGATCCCCTCCCGCATCTACCTGGAGGCGTCGGACGGGCGGAGCTACTTCCCGGACGGCAGCTTTCCCCGCGTTCTGAGCGGGCCCGAGGACTACTACTTCCACACGGACGGGAGCTTCTCGGTCACCCTCCCGGTCGGGACGGCCGAACTGGAGGTGTGGCGCGGCTTCGAGTACGAGCCCGTCATGCGCTCCGTCGAGGTGCGCGCCGGCGAGTGGACGAACGTGGACGTGCGGCTGGAGCGCTGGATCGACATGGCGGCGGAGGGCTGGTATTCCGGGGACAATCACATTCATCCGAACTATGGCGGCCATTATTTTGTCACGCCGCTCGACCTCGGGAACAAGGCGCTGGCGGAAGACCTCAATGTGGCGAACGGGATGATCGCCAACTATTGGGCGAACAGCCGCGTGGAGGACCTGGAACACTTCCTCGGCCACCCGCACCCGCACCCGGACCCGCGCACGATCGTCTACTACAACGAGGAATACCGGCCGAACTTCTTCGCCCACATGTCGCTGCTGAACCTCGTGGAACTCATCACGCCGTTCTACATCGGCTATGAGGGAACGGCATTCCGCGAGCTCTATCCCGACAACGCGGCGGTGCTCAGGCGCGTGCACGAGCAGGGCGGCATCGGCGGCTACGTGCATCCCTTCGGACTCAGCCACCGCCGGGCGGAGGATCCGGTGCCGAGCGGGGCGCGCGAACTGCCCGTCGACGCGATCCTCGGGCTGGCCGACTTCGTGGACGTCTCCTGCATCTGGAGTGACGAACTGGGGACGGCCTCGATCTGGTACCGCCTCCTCAACACCGGCTCGCGGATCCCGGCCACGGCTGGCACGGACGCCATGACCGACATGTGGCGGCATCCGGCCGTGGGGACGACGCGTTCCTACGTCTACACGGGCGAGGAGGAACTCGACTACGACGAGTGGGCGGACGCGATGGCCGCGGGCCACGCCTTCGTGACGAGCGGCCCCATCCTCACGCTCGACGTGGACGGCATGGGGATGGGCGAGGAGCTCGCGGTCCCGGGCGGCGAGAGCGTGACGGTCGCGGTCACCGCGCGCTCGCTGTTCGAGATGACGCGGCTCGACATCATCCGGAACGGCGAGATCATTCACACCGTCGAAGCGACGGGCGACGGCCTGGCGCTGGAGGCGGAGATCGACGTGCGCATGGACGGGAGCGGCTGGATCGCGGCCCGGGTCCTCGGCCCTCCGCAGCACGGCGCCATGGACAGCTACCTGTTCGCGCACACGAACCCGGTGTTCGTGATCGCCGACGGGGAGCCGATCCGGTCCAGCGAGGACGCGCAGTTCTTCGTGGGCTGGATCGAGCGGACGCTCGAGGACATCCACTCCATGGACCGCTGGGACGACCCGGCCCACAAGGCCGAGGTGGTCGCCACGTTCGAGGAGGGCCTCCGCCTCTACCAGGCCCAGGCCGCCGGCCGCTAGTGTAGTGTCGCAGAAATCCTCGAGACACCGAGAGTGCCGGGGCGCCGGCCTCCGCAAGGCGCTCCGACGAGTAATAGCAGAGCTATTGCGAGGAGGAGCAACGCCGCGGGGACGGATGCAGCGGCGCTCGAATGACCGCAGGATTTCTGCGACACTACACTAGGTACGGTAGCTCCGCAGGCGGGAGAGGTTCCGGATGTCGGCGTCCGCGCCGTCGTCGCGCTTAGGGGTTTCGAGAATCTTGGGGACGTGGCGGAGGCGGGCGTCCCGCATCAGCCGCCGGAACGGGCCCTCGCCCAGGCTGCCCTCCCCGATCTCCTCGTGCCGGTCCCTGCGGGAGTCGAAGGGATACTGCGAGTCGTTCATGTGGATGAGCCCGAGGCGCTCGAGCCCCAGCACGCGATCGAAGGCCTCCCACACACCGTCGTAGTCCCCGACGAGATCATAGCCGGCGGAGTACGCGTGGCAGGTGTCGAGGCAGATGCCCACGCGGTGCCGCCGGGACGCCGGGATCCGATCGAGAATGCTCCGCAGGTTCTCGAAGCTCGCGCCGACCGTCGTCCCCGCCCCGGCGGTGAGTTCGAGGAGGACGCGGGTCGGACCCTCCACGGCCTCCAGCGATTCGGTCACGCCGCGGGCGTTGCGCGCGAGGCCCTCGTCGATGTCGCCGTCCGTGGCGTTCCCGGGATGGGTGACGAGGAAATCGAGGCCGAGGCGCGCGCAGCGCTGGAGTTCAGCCTGGAAGCTGCGTTGCGACATGCGCCACAGCCGCCGGTCGGGCGTCGAGAGGTTGATGAGATAGGAGTCGTGGGCCCCGGCCACCGCGATTCCGTGCTCGGCGCGCGCCGCCCTGAACGCGGCCGCGGTCTCGTCGTCGATCTTCGGCTCGGCCCAGCGGTTCGGCTGCTTGGTGAAGAGCTGGAGGTTGGCCGCGCCGATCTCGGCCGCCCGGCCCGGCGCGGTCTGCACGCCCCCCGCCACGGAGACGTGGGCGCCCAGTTCGTCAGCGGGGCCGGGGGCGCGGCCCGCCGGCGGCGCGCTCACCTGCGGGGTGGCTGCGACGGTCGGAGCTCGACGCGGCTCACGTGGGCTTCCTTCGGATAGGAGAGAAGCTGCATGACCGCGGCGGCGCAGTCGTCCACGTGCAGGCGCCACGTCCGCTCCGGCACCTGCTCCCGGCCGCTGAACCAGGTGTCCACGCTGCCCGGCATCACGATGCTGACCCGGACATCGTCGTAGCGCACGTCGAGCAGCATCGCCTCGGTGAGTCCGAGCAGACCGTATTTGCTCGCGTTGTATCCCGTGCCGCCGCGGAAGGGGTGGCGGCACGGGATACAACGCGAGCAAGTACGGCCTGCTCGGACTCACCGAGGCGATGCTGCTCGACGTGCGCTACGACGATGTCCGGGTCAGCATCGTGATGCCGGGCAGCGTGGACACCTGGTTCAGCGGCCGG
>CAZDZJ010000094.1:0-29097 GCA_964509895.1 uncultured Gemmatimonadota bacterium | reverse complement strand
GTGAGGGGCCGACGGCGCTCCGTGCCATGCGGCGCAGCGTGGGCAGCATGGAGACGATGATCTCGTGGCGAAGCGAACTCACGGCGGTGGATTACGGCAACGCGCCGATCGACAACCTGAGCGTGGAGCGCAGCATGCCGCCGATCCGCCGCATGGTGCGCGAGATCGCGGAGACGGGCGCCATCCCCGTGATCATCGGGGGAGACCACTCGATCGAGTTCGCCAACGTGGCGGGACTCGCGGATGTGTACGGCAAGGAGAACGTCGGCGTCATCCACTTCGACGCGCACTACGACGCGGGGGACGCGCGGCACGGCCACCTGATCTCGCACGCGCAGCCGGTGCGCCGCCTCGTCGATGACGGCCACATCCTCGGCCGGAACTTCATCCAGGTGGGGCTGCGGGGCAGTTGGCCGGGGCCGTCGGGCTTCGAGTGGATGCGCGAGAACGGTCTCCGCTACCACACGATGGCCGAGATCGACCGGGACGGCTGGACGAACGTCATGCAGGAGGTCCTCGATCAGGCGAACGAAGGTCCCGAATACCTGCACATCTCCTTCGACATCGACGTCATGGACCCGGCCTACACCTCGGGCACGGGGACGCCGGTGCCGGGAGGACTGACGCCCCGGGAGGTGTTCTACATGGTCCGCGGGCTCTGCTCGGAGAACAACGTGGTGGGCTTCGACCTGGTCGAACTCAACCCGCTCGTCGACCCGGGCTACACGACCGTGCTCAACGCCAAGCAGGTCGTGGACGAGTGCATGACGGGCATCGCCCTCCGGAAGCTCGGCCTCGGAAACCGCGACTACCTGAGCCCCCTCACCCGCGACGACGGCCGCCGCTAGCCACGCGTCGCCGCGCCGGCCACCAGCCCGCGCCGCAAGAGGGGATCGTGTCGCTCTTCGGGTGCAGCGAGACGCTGTTGATGCGCCGTTGAGACCGCGGCGGACCTTGGTGTTACAGCGGGCCAGGCTCCGCGGACGTCCTTCCCGGTGCCGAGGCCGTCACCCTTGTAACCAGCATGTCGGGGTCCATCGTGAACACACCATCGTGGGCGGTGAGGCCGCCTTCGCGGGCCACGGAGCGGCACATTTGCACCCTGGCAAGCGATGTCGTATGGTGCCTTGAGCTTATGACCCGTCGGTCCACCGCCCAGATAGGGAGTACGGGGACCGACAATTTCGACCCCAGGGACGCTGATCGTCTATCAGCGTCCCTGTTTTTTTGACAACAGGCTACTCGGCATGAGCATGCCTGATGTCGCAGCCAACGTCCCACGCCACCGCGTAAGAGTGTTCGTGGATTTCTGGAACTACGAGCTCTCCATGAGGGCTCGCGAACCAGGATTCAAGGCGGATTGGTCGAGACTGGGGCGGGTTCTGTCGCGTGCTGCCGCCGCTGTGGTCGATGCGGCCTCGCAGGACGCATACCAGGGGCTGAACTTCTACGGCTCCTACAACAAGTCCACGGACCGAAAACTCCATCGCTGGGCGACGGAAGTCGTGGATAAGTTTCCTGGCGTGAGCGTATCGATGGTCCCGCGCCAGAAGACGCGGTCGCCACCACAATGCCCGGCCTGCCATGAGGCGATAGGTCGATGCCCGGCCTGTGGGGCTGACATGCGGGGCACAGCGGAGAAGGGTCTCGACGTTCGCATGGCCACCGACATGATCAGTCTCGCATGGGTCGACAACTACGACATCGCGGTACTGGTCTCATCCGATCGAGACTTCATACCCGTGGCGGAGTTTCTCGAGACGCGAGGAATCAAGGTGATCCACGGCGCATTTCCACCGCAGGGTTCGGAATTAACCGGCAGCTGTTGGGGCAGCATCAACGTGCCCAGGCTGCGGGACGAGTTCAGGCGTTGACCGAGCTAGGCGCGGAGCTTGCGGGATCCGAGCCAGATGCCGACGACGCCGATCACCGGGTTGAGCCAGGTGAGCCATGTCGGCTGGCGGGCGCTCATGGTGGCTTCCAGCATCCCCACGTCGTCGGGGCGTGGTCCCGTCGCCGCCTCCACCGGGATCAGGGCCGACACCACCCCGAGCACGACCAGGATGCCGATCAGAATCCAGGCGCCGTTGGCGTCGTGCGCCACCCGGGCACAGACGCGGCCGCCGATGTACGCCCCCACGAACCCGATCCCAATCGAGCCGAGTATCCAGCCGCTGCCGACCTCCCACGTCCCCGGCTGGAAGGAGCGCGAGGCGCCCAGCACCAGCCACAGAAGCGAGGAGAGCGCGAAGAGCACGGCGACGATCGCGATGTAGCCGACGATGGCGGCGAGAATGTTCCTGAGCATCATGCTCCTCCCTGCTGTTTCTCTTCTTGTTTCTCTTCCAGAATCTGGATCAGGCTGCCGCATGTATCGTCGAAGACGGCGGTGATGACGGTACCCAGGTCCGTCGGTGGCTGCACGAACTTCACGCCTTTCGCCACGAGACGCTCGTGCTCGGCCTCGACGTCATCGACCGCGAAGGAGGCACTCGGGATCCCGTCCTCCATGAGCGCGGCCTTGAATGGACGGACCGCGGGGTGGCCATCCGGCTCGAGCAGCAACTCCGTCCCGTCCGGAGCTTCCTCCGATACCACGGTGATCCAGGCGTATTCTCCCATGGGGATGTTGTGCTTCACCCGAAAGCCGAGGATGTCCGTGTAGAAGCGAAGCGCCTTCTGCTGGTCGTTCACGACGACGCTGGTCAGGTAGATTCTCATTCCTCGCTGCCCTCATCCGTTGCGTGTGAAGTGTCCTCGTGTGTCGAGATGGGCCACCGCTCTCCGATGGCCTTCAGCGGGGCGCCCTCGAACCAGTGGAGCTTCGACCTCCCCTCGCGCCTCGTGCGAATGAGCCCGGCGGCTTCCAGCACGTCCAGGTGTTGTGAGATCGCCTGCCTCGAGGAGTTGATGCCGTGTTTCATGGTCAGGCGCGCACAGAGTTCGAAGAGCGATTGACCCGACCGATCGACGAGTTCATCGAGGATGGCCCGCCTGGTTCGGTCCGAAATCGCGCGATAGATGTCCACAGGCCAGTCTAAGGCAAGCGTCCACTTGCATGCCACGGCTCGATCATACGCAAGCACAGACTTGCATGTCAACCGTACAGCCTCCCTCACGCTAGCGGTGGGCCTCGACCTGGTCGAACTCCCCCCGCTCGTCGGACGCCAACTCGCGGATCGACCCCGGGGCGCTTGACTCGTCTCGGCGCACCCCATACTGTTGCAGGTGTTGTACAGAACCACAACAGTTGAGGCGCCATGAAAATCCGACTCGACCGCGCCGATGGCCGACCGCTGTACGTCCAGATCATGGACGCGGTGCGCAGCGGTCTCGTTCGAGGAAGCCTCCGTCCCGAGGACCCGCTCCCATCGGTGCGTGACCTCTCCTCGAGTCTCCGCATCAATCCCCGCACCGTCTCGCAGGCCTACGCCGAGCTCGAGCGCGACGGCGTGGTGCTGGTCCGCCACGGGAAGGGAACGTTCGTCGCGCCGGGCGTGCGCCCGAAGGAGAAGGAGCGGCCGCGCCTTGCGAGGCAGGTGGCCAGGCGGGCCCTGGCCGACGCGTCGCGGAACGGACTTGCGCTCACGGATCTGATGACGGCGTTGCGGGAGGTAGACGGCGGAGGTGCTCATGGCGACAAGGGCAAGAAGGAGGACGGACGATGACGGATAGAGCGACGGCGGCGCTTCCCATCAACCTCGGCAGCGGCCCTTTCGCGGTCACGACACGAGGTCTGGCCAAGCGTTTCGGCGCCGTGCGGGCTTTGGACGGCCTGGATCTCCAGGTCCCGGAAGGAGCCGTGTATGTGCTGGTGGGCCCCAACGGTGCCGGCAAGAGCACGCTGCTTCGAACCCTCATGGGTCTCGCGCGATACCAGGCCGGGACGGTCGACGTCCTGGGGCGGGATCCGGTCGACGGCGGCGCCGAGGTGCGTGCCCGCATCGGCTACGTGCCGGAGGACCACCGGGTCGGCTACGGCTGGATGACGGTGGGCCGGTGGCTCGAGCACCAGGCAGCCTACCACCCGTCCTGGGACGCCGAGTACGCCCATCAATTGAGGGCGAGGTACGAGATCGATCCGGGACGGAAGTGTCACACGCTGTCGAAGGGCCAGAGCCGGCGGGTGCAACTCGTTGTGGCGTTGGCGCACCGGCCGTCACTGCTCCTGCTCGACGAGCCGACGGACGGCCTGGATCACGTGGTGCGCGACGAGACGCTGCGCATCATGAGCGAACACCTCGCGGATTCCCCGACGACCGTCGTGATCTCCACGCATCGGGTCTACGAGGTGGAGCCGTTGGTGGATCACGTGGGCGTGCTGTCGAAGGGACAACTCCTCGGTCAATTGCCGCGCGACGCGTTGCGCGGGGGCTTGTTGCGCTACTGGGCGGACGTTCCCGAAGGCTGGACGGGGCCCGAGGCGTTGAGCGGCACGGTGGTCAGGCGCAGCGGCTCCGCCCGTGCGATCGAATGGACGGTCTGGGGCGACCGGGACGCCGTGACGCGCGGCCTGTCACGGGCCGGTGCGGCGGTTCGCGAGGTCGCTCCCGTATCGGTGGACGAAGCCGCCGTGGCACTACTCTCGCGAAGGGAGGGATCATGACGGACCCAGCGGTCGGTCGCGTGCCCGCGATGAAGACGGTGTGGATGGAGCAACTTCGCGTGGTCGGGCTGGCCATCCGCCGCGAGGCCGCCCTGGCAGGCGTGGCGCTGGCGATCGGCTCGCTGGTCGTGATCGCCGTCATGCCGATGCTGCAGGCAATCATCGACGAAGGAGGGGTGAGCGAACTCGTCTTGGATCCGGGGGAGCCCCCATGGGGCTTCATCGCCGTTCTCGCCGCCCTGCTCCTTCCGTTCGTCGTGTGGAAGGGCGAGCGGCGGTTCGGCGACACGCCGTTCTGGTCACTGCCGGTCGATCATCGAAGGCACGCTCTCCTGAAGGTCGCGGCCGGCTGGGTCTGGCTCCTGGCGATCCTTGGTGCGGCTCTCGCGTGGGTCACGCTCACGGTGCTGGCGAGCGGCGGGACTCTGGGTGTCGACGAGGTTCGCGTGCTCGTCCTCGACCCGGTGGGAGCCGCTGCTGGCGCGCCCGCCGCCACGGAATCCGTGCGCTGGACCACGCCGTGGTGGGAGTGGGTACTCCCGTTCACCTCGGCGACCGCCGCCTACCTTCTGGCGAGCACCCTGTTCCTCGCCACGGCGCGCCCGCTGTTCTGGGCCGCCGGGCTGTGGATCGCGGGTGCGGGCGCGCTGGGCGTGGCCGAGTTCCGGGACATCGGCTGGATCCAGCGGAGCGCCGAACTCGTTGCCTGGTACGCCGGTGGCGATTCGTTCAACCAGGGGGTGCGGCTCCCAACCGGATGGATCGAGGGCTGGATGCTCCTGCCGAGCGTGGAGATGTGGCTGGCATCGTCCGCATTCTGGATCAGCCTTGGGCTGGTTGGGGTGGCGGCGGCGGCCTGCCGGGCGCGGAATCACTGACTCGGGCGACGCGCCATGCGGCGTGTGTGAAGTCGACCGCCATTCTCCAACCCGTGGTCAGGCCTCGCTCTGGCTCCGGTGGTGTGCGGCCTGCATCCGGCTGACGGCTCCGATGATGGCCACGAGAACGAGATTCCGCGGAATGTCCAGCGCGTAACCGACCAGATCCGCGGCCGCGCCCACGGTCTCCATACCCGCCTCGTTCAGAATGCCGGTCGCCTCCAAATCCGAGATGGCCCCCAGGCCCCAGACTGTCACGATCCACAGGCCCCACCACCAGCGCAGCAGGTGCGATACCGGCACCGCTCCCCAGTCGGAAGGGCTCACGGACGCACGCCAGATCTCCGTCATGGCCTGATACGGCTTCCAGAACCATGCGATCGGTATGAAATGCCAACCGACTGCCCATCCCGGCGTGAAGCGCATGTCGGCCGCGCCCAACTGCCTGGCGTTGTGATTGGCGCGATAGATCCAGGTGAGTACGAGGATCGCGGTGGTGAGCACGACCGTGATTTCTGCCAGGAGTCGGATGATCGCGGCTGCGGCCCGGCCTTCCGGTGACCCCTCGGCTCCGCCCATCTGCGGGCCCCCGGCAAGCTCCCATAACGACACGAAGGCCAGTGCGATGCCGGCGTAGAGAAAAACCCGCGTCCACTTCGTGAGCATGGCCGGGTCGCGGAAGCCGGCGTGCGATCCCGTCTGTGCTCCGATCCCCGGACCGGCGTCGTCCATGTCTCTCGCTCCCGGAAGAAGGGCACTCGCACCTTACGGTCGGGGCAGCTTACGGAACCGGAACAATGCGAGCCACTGGTCGAAGGTCAGGCCGCGGAGCGGTCCGGAAGGATCGAAGCGGAGGTCTCGGCCCAGCCGGTGGATCTGCGTTCGGGTGAATTCGGATCGCAGGCACCGCCGGATCGAGCGGCCGTCGCGACCGAAGCAACGCCGGATGAAGCGCCGGTAGTCCGCGGCCTCGAGTCGGTCCACGAGCGGTCTCGTGCGGCGGGCGAGCCAGAGCGCGACGGCGTCGACGCCCGGAGGCGGATCGAAGTCGGTGCGGCGCAGGCGCCGCGCGATCTCGATCTGCCACCACGGTTTGAGCAGCAGCGAGGACCGGGTTTCCCGCGAGCACGGACCGCCGGCGAACCGTTCGGCCGCCTCGCGCTGAACCACGAGCCAGGCGTCCCGCGGTGGAGGGTCGGCCTGGACGAGCCGCCGGACGATGGCGGCCGTCCGATGGAACGGGATGTTCCCCACGACCTTGTAGGGGACGTCGGGCAGCCGAAAGCGCAGGAAATCGGACCGGACGATCGTGACGCCGCCGTCACCGTGGAAGCGCGCGCGAAGCGCCTCGGCCAGCGCCCCGTCGAACTCCACCGCGACGACCCCGCGGCAGCGACGCGCAAGTTCTCGCGTGAGGATGCCGCGGCCCGGCCCGATCTCGACGACCAGATCGCCTCGTGTGACGGGAGCCTGAGCGATCAGGCTAGCCGCAAGCGACCTGCTCCGGAGGAAGTGCTGCGAAAGGTCCGCACGCCTGGGTGTCCTTTGCCTGGACACGGCGAACCATCACGAACGTAGACATGGAATCTCCCGCGCTGCGCGAGCAAGATCGAAAAGGCGTCGCTCCCGACCCTAGGCACCCGCCGTCCCACCCGCAAACCGACTACGCCGCATACGTCGCTACGACTGCCGGGATTCGGCGGGAAGATCGGCGTCACCCGGGGCGACGGCAGGGCGCGCCGGAGGGGCCAGTGGTGCGTTTCCGGCAGGGTCCGCGGGCAGGCGCGCCACGGCCAGCGACAATTCCGCCGCGAATTCCTCGGCGAGGAGCCGATCCGGGCGCTTGACCCGCAGAACCAGCTTGGCGGGGTGCTTCAGCTTGAGCCCCTGCTCGCCCGCGATCTTTTCGAACGCCAGCAGGTCCGAAGCCGCGATCACCAGCCTCGGGCCCACGAGGTGCCACCAGCGGCGCGGAGGCACCGCCGCGCCCGCCACCTTGGCCAGCGGAATCACGATCTCCTTTACGGGCTCGATCGTCTCACTCGTCTCCCAGGTGTCGCCCATCTTCTCGGTCTGCACGGCGAGCCGCCACTGAATGACCAGCTGGTCCGCTTCCAGTCGCACGAGCCCGTGCGCGGTCTCGGTCGTCGACTCGTAGCCACCACGCGCATCCCAGAGGTCGGAGCTGCGCTTCAGCGTGAACGGGACGGCGGAGAAGCGGGTCACGTTCGGCGAAGCTCCCAGGCCGCGTGGGCCGACGGCCGGAGTCCGTCGAGTTCCTCGCGCAAGGTTTCGCCCGGGTGCACCGGCTTCACACCGCTCCTCACGTTCATGTCACACGCATTGGGCCGCGGGGCGGTAGTTCGAGTTCGACGCCGCCAAGAGACGCGAAGCACTCGCGCGTGAACGTCGCGAGGTTTCGAGGACCAGGGCGACGACGGGTGACGGCATCGCGCAGGATGATACGCGCTTCCTCCTCCATCGAACGGTGATGATCGGCGGCGCGTACGCGGAGGCGCGTGGCTATGTCATCGTCGAGATTGCGGATCGTGATGCTCACCATTCGGCGTGCCTCCTCGTGATACGGAACGGGCGGAGAATCTACGGAACGCTGGCAGTGCGATCGAGCTTCTTCTGAAGCGTACGGACGGCGTTCTGCGTAGGCAGAGATCATGGGCAGGGTCATCGGAGGGCACGCGAACAGGCTGACGGTCGACGTCCCGGGCGCCGAGGTTGCGGTCGAAGCGGCGGCGGGGAGGCGGCGCTCCCGGAGGCGGCCGCGGCGGCTGTTTCGCCGAGTCGCGCGGTGGGCGGTGACGGCGGCCTTGCTGGCGGTGCTTCCCTTCATCCTTCTCGTTCGCGGGGGCGTCTTCGCGTACCAGCAGTGGGGGCTCGGGGCATGGTCCTCGCTCGCCGTCTCGGCAGCCGCGACCGCACTGCTCCTGGCGTTCTACGCGTGGGCGGTGAGCCGGCGCCTGGGGGCGGGGAAGCGGCTCAGGAAGTTCATGACTCGTGTGGCGGCGCTTGCCGCCGCGGCGTTCGTGCTCTACTCGCTGGTGGTCATCGCGGGGGGCAACGTGAAGTCGGAGGAGGTGCGGGCCGAGTACTCGCGCCTGCATCCCCTGCTGCGGATGGCCGTGTCGGTCTTCGTCCTCGCCGATGCCGACGCCGTGATCACGGATGCGGCGCGCACACCCGAGTTCTACGCTCGCGCGGGGCTTCCGGCCAACGAGTCTTCCCTGCACTTCCGCCAGGACGACGGGTTCGTCCACGCGCTGGACCTTCGCACGATCGCCCGACCCGAATGGCGGAACCTCGCGGCCGAACTCGCCTTTCGCTCGATGGGCTTCCACACGCTCCGCCACGTGGGCACGGCCGACCATCTGCACGTTTCCCTGAGGTCGCCGCGCCCCTGATCGAATCCGACTCGCCGGGCCCTTGACCTGGACCCATCGCTCGTGAATCTTCGTGCGCGTTGAGAATGAATCTCATTTAGTCCGGATGCGCTCAACCCCTGCGTTGGACGCGGCTTGCAACCGGACCCGTCACACGTAACGGAGGAAGCATGTCCCGCAGTCACACCCTGACGCTCGCCCTCGTCATGACTCCGGTGCTGTCGGCCGGCTGTGGCGGAGGCGGCGATACGGCGGAGTCCGAACCGGCCGCCGCGGCGTCCGTGGAGGGCGTGGGCGATATGGCTGCCACCGATGCCATGGCCGCCCTCCTGAACCCCAACCTCGCCACCGAGCACGAGCTGACCACGGTCCCCGGGATCACGGCGGAGGTCGCCGCGGCGGTCGTCGGAGGACGGCCCTACCTGCGCGCGGCGGATCTGCACGCGGTGCTGGCCGGGGCGATCGGAGAAGAGACGGCGCTGGCGGCTTACGGTGCGCTCTGGCTGCCGATCAACCTCAACGACGCGACGAACGACGAGATCCTGCTGATTCCGGGCGTGGGAGACCGGATGGCGCACGAGTTCGAGGAGTACCGCCCGTATGTGGACATGGGCGAGTTCCGTTTGGAAATCGGAAAATACGTGGACGAGGCTGAGGTCGAGCGGCTCGCGCGCTACGTGTACGTCCCGGTCGACCTGAACGGCGCCACCCGCGAAGAGATCATGGCGGTCCCGGGGATGAGCGACCGCATGGCCCACGAGTTCGAGGAGTACCGCCCATACCCCGACCTGGACCGGTTCCGGCGCGAGATCGGGAAATATGTGGACGCGCACGAGGTCGCCCGGTTCGAGCGCTACGTGACGCTGAACCAGGGCGGATAACCGCGGGTCCCGGGCGGGACACGGGCTTCGCCGGCTCGGCGGCGTCGACGCGATGATCCGGACCCTCATCTTCCGGCTGCACCTCACCGTGGCCGCGGCCGCCGGGGTGGTGATCCTGATGCTTGCGGCGACGGGCGTGGTCCTGTCGCTGGAGGAAGCGGTGACGGGGCTGGCGGAGCGACGATACGTCGTGGCCGCCCCGGAAGTTGCGGAACGGCTGACGCCGGGAGAAATCGCGGCGGTGCCGGGCTTCACGGCCACTTCCCTCAGCTACCGGTCGGATCCGCGCGCGCCCGTGCGCGTCCACGAGGGACGGGACCGGTACGCCCGCGTCCATCCGTATACGGGGCAGGTGCTCGCGACGGGACCGGGCGCACTCGAGCGGTTCTTCGAAGGCGCCCACGACTGGCACCGCTGGTTCAACGTCTCGGGAGGGTCGGTGCGTCGGGCGCGGGCGGTGACCGGAGCGGTCAACGTGGCCTTCCTCTTTCTGCTTCTCACCGGACCGATCCTGTGGATCCCGCGGCCCGTCACCCGGCGGTCGCTCGCCAACGCGCTCCTTCTCCGCCCCCGGGAGAGGGGCGCCGGGCGCGACCTCAATTGGCACCAGGTGGTCGGGATCTGGTCGGTCCTGCCGCTGGCCGTGATCGCCGCGACGGGCGCCGTCTCGTCGTATCCGGCCGTGGGAGACCGGGTCTATCCGATAGTGGGGCACATGGTGCCCGCCGAGGCATGGCCGGTCGGATCGGCGTCCGATGCGGCGGGAGTCGAGGGCACGGGCGTCGGAGGCGCGGCCGTCGACGGGGCGGCGATTTCCGCGGACGCCGCCCGCCTGCCGGACCGGGACCTGGGGGCCGTGCTCGCGACGGCCGAGGCGTGGGCGCCGGAGTGGCGGAGCCTGGTGCTGAACCTGCCGCGCCCCTCGGACCGTGAGGTCCGCGTCGAGGTGCGGGGGGGCCGCGCGGGCCAGCCTCACCGGGCCGGCATCCTCACCGTCGACGCCGCCTCCGGCGCCCCGCGGGCCTGGGAGACCTTCGCCGACGACACGCCGGCACGGCGGGCGCAGCAGTTCCTGCGGTACGCGCACACGGGCGAGTACTGGGGGCTGGCGGGACAACTGCTGGCGGGACTCTTCTCGCTGGCGGCCGCGCTGATGGTGTGGACCGGCCTTTCGCTGGCGCTGCGCCGGCTGCGGCGCTTCGTCAGGCTCCGCCGGGCGCCGCCCACCAATGGGCCGGCTTCAGGCGCTCGCCGCGGCCGCTGACGCGGTCCAGCCAGAGCGCGAGCCGCCGCAGCCGCGTGCCCGCCAGCCGCCGCCACACCCGGCTCCAGCGGTCGCGATAGTCGCGGTTGTAGGGGCAGACGCGGATGCAGATCGAGCAGTCGGTGTTCTGGTTGGCCCAGAAGCGGAAGCACTTCTCGGCATCCGTGGTCCACTTCGAGATGCCCTGGATGTTCGACCGGTTGTGGACCAGGGTGGACGGTTCGCCGCCGGCGATGGCCCCGGCGGGGCAGCCCTTCGTGCACGCGCGGCAGAGGTCGCACGTTTCCTTCACGCCGAAGCGGACGGGCCTGTCGTGGGCGAGCGGCATGTCGGTGAACACCTTGCCGAGCCGCACCCGGGGCCCGTACTCGCGGGTGATGAGGAGACCGTGACGCCCGTACTCGCCAAGTCCGGCCTTGATGGCGAGCGGAATGACCAGCGCCGAGTCGTTCATGCTGGCCACGGCGCGGTAGCCGAGATTGACGATGTACTGCGCGATCGCGAGCAGCACGATCGTGTCCCGCGAGTAGGTGGCGCCCGTCGCGGTGCCGCTGAGCGCGGAGGGCGCCGTGCTCAGGAGTTCCCGGTCCATGGACTGCGCGATCACGATCACGTCTCCGAGGTCGGGGGAGATCGCCTGCGGCCTCTCGTGCTCGTGCTCGCGGCTGTAGGCATGCGTGTACAGCCACCGCTCGTCGTTGCCGGTGATCCCCACCAGGTCGGCGCCCAGCGTCTTCGCGGCGTGCTTGATCTCGCGCGCCGCCTCCTCGGGAGACGCCATCGGCAGCGTGTGGCCCGGGCCCTCGCGAACGCTGGTGTACGGGTCGAGAAAACCTTCGCGGCGGTCATCGCCGTCGCGCAGCTCGGCGAAGATGTCCGTCACGTGCCATGACGCGTTGCGCAGCGCGTAATCCCGCTGCGTGAAGCCGTCGACGGACCGCCAGGTCAGCTTCGGCGTGCGGTAGGTCTCGTAGAACATGTCCGAGCGGTGCGTGCGCACCTCCGGGTCCCAGAACGAGCGGCAGAAGATGTCGTCCCGCTGTGAGAAGCGCCGGAAATCGTCGCGGACGTCGAAGCCGGCTTCCCTGTCCATTCAGAGATCCCGGCAGCCGTGTTCGATGCCGCTCTTCACGGCGTCGACCAGTTCGTCGATGTCCGCCCTGTTGACGACGAGGGGCGGCGCGATGGTCACGGTGTTGTTGAGGCCGGGAATGCTCCGGGTGGTCTTGCCCACCAGCACGCCCTCCTGCGCGGCTCTTCCCGTGACGGCCTCCATGACAGCCTCGCTCACGGGCGCCTTCGTCGCCTTGTCCTCCACCAGCTCCACGCCGGCGAACAGGCCCCTGCCGCGGACGTCGCCCACGTGGTCGTGGTCGAGCAGCTCGCGCAGGCGGTCCTGCAGGTAGGCCCCCATCGCGCGGCTGTTCCCGATCAGGTCCTCTTCCTCGATGATGCGCAGATTCTCGAGCGCGGCCGCGAACCCGGCGGTGCATCCGCCGTAGGTGCTGATGTCCCGGAAGTAGTCGAACTTCTCGCCCGGATCTCCCAGGAACCGGTCGAACACCTCGCCGCGCACCGCGGCCGCGGAGATCGGGGCGTAGGAGCTGGCCATGCCCTTGGCCATCGTCACGATGTCCGGGACGAAGCCGTAGTGCTCGAACCCGAACATCGTCCCCGTGCGCCCGAACCCGCACACGACCTCGTCGATGATCAGGATGACGCCGTACGCGTCGCAGATCTCGCGGATGATCGGGAAGTACTCATCGACCGGAGGAATGACCCCCCCGCCCGCGGTGATCGGCTCGAGGATCACGGCCCCCACCGTATCCGGCCCCTCCTCCTCGATCGCGTCCCCGAGGGCGCGCGCACACTCGATGTCGCAGTCCGGATACGTCTTCCCGAAGGGACAGCGGTAGCACATGGCGTGCGGAATCCCGGAGAACCCGTCCGGGAAGGGCCCGTAGGCCTCCTTGCGCTCCTCCTGCCCGCTGGCGGCCAGGCAGGCGATCGTGGTGCCGTGGTAGTCGCGGTCCCGGTACAGGATTTTCGACTTCCGGCTCCCGTTCAGATGGGCGATCTGGCGCACCATCTTGAAGGCCTTCTCGTTGGCCTCGGAGCCGCTGTTGGCGAAGTAGACGTGGTCCAGGCCGGGCAGCCACTCGGCCAGCGCGCTCGCGTACTGGGCGGCCGGGACGGTGCCGACCACGCCCGCGTAGTACGGCAGCCGCGTCAACTGCTCGTAGACGACCCGCGCGATGCTCTCCCGCCCGTGGCCGACGTTCACGCACCAGACGCCGCCCGATGTCCCGTCCAGGTACTCGTTCCCGTGGATGTCGCGGACGCGCGCCCCCTGGCCGTCCACGAACACCTGCGGATCCCGGATCTCGAGAATCCTGTGCTGAAACAGGTGGTGCCAGAGATGCTGCCGGTCCTTCTCGATGATGTCCTGGACATCGTAGTCCGCCAGCAACGCGTGTGTGTCGGACATCCGGGCCTCCCGCCGCGTCAACGGGTCTCCTGCCGCCTCAACGGGCCTGCTCCTCGCTCAGGCTGAGGTGCGCGTATTTCTCCAGGTGGCGGGTGGGCATCGCGAGCGCGTCACGGCGGAACGGCTCCGCCAGCACGTTGGCGCCCCCCTCCACGACCGCGTTGATGACGCACGGTTCGCCACTCGCCACGGCCTCGCGCACCACGTCCTGGACATCGCGATAGTCCTCGACCGTGTATCCCCTCGCGCCCATCGACTCGGCCACTTTGGCGAAGTCCGGATTGGCGCGCAGGTTGGTGCCCACGAAGCGGTTGCCGTAGAAATCGATCTGGTTCTTCTTCTCGGCGCCCCACTCGTGGTTGTTGATGACGATGGCGATGACCGGGATCTCCTCGCGCACCGCCGTCATCACCTCGCTCATCCCGCTGATGCCCCACGCGCCGTCCCCCTGGATGGCGAACACGGGCGCCGCCGGATTGCCGACCTTCGCGCCCAGCGCGGCGCCGTACGCGAAGCCGCAGTTCCCCCACGTGAGCGCCGCGAGGTGCTGTCGGGGTCCGTCGAAGCGGAGGTAGCCGTTGGTGATCGAGCAGGTGTTGCCGATGTCGGTGGTCACCAGCGCGTCCCCGGGCAGCGCGCGCGTGAACTCCCACAGGAAGCGCCGGGGATGCATGAGGGCGTTGGTGGAGGAGGACCAGTCCTCGAGTTCCTCGTCCCAGGCCCGCTTCTCCCGCGCGACGTCGGCGATGCGTGCCTCGTTTCGCCCCGGATCCGGCCGCGCGTTCCGCAGCTCGTCGAGCAGCTCGACGGCGTACTCCCTCACGTCCGCGACGGAGAAGAGGGCCGGGATCCTGCTCATGCCCCACTGCCTCGCGTCCCGGTCCACCTGGATGAGCGTGGCGTCTTCGGGCCAGTAGGTCATGTCGTACTGGGGCAGAAGGCCGAACACGCCGAGCCGCGTCCCGAGCGCCAGCACCACGTCGGCCTTGGCGATCGTGCGCATGGCGGCCTTCGACCCGCAGTAGCCGATGGGGCCGCATCCCAGTTCGTGGCTGTACGGGAAGGTGTCGTTGTGCAGGTAGGTATTGACCACCGGCGCGCTCAGATGCTCGGCGAGCGCCGCCACCTCCACCAGGGCGTCCCCCTGGCTGACCCCGCCTCCGGAGACGATGACCGGATAGCGGGCACCACTCAGGATCCGGACCGCTTCTTCGATGTCCGGCCTCGGAGGCCGACCGGGGCCGAGGACGGGGGTCGTGAAGATCTCCTCCTCGATGTCGCCGTAGAAGTAGTCCCTGGGGATGTTGAGGTGCGTGGGGCCGAGTTCGAGCTTGGCGCGGTAGAAGCAGCGCCGCGCGAGTTCGCCCATGCGCTCCGGGCGGTTGACGCGCACCTGAAAGACGGTCTGGGCCTCGAACATCGGCATCTGGTCGATCTCCTGGAAGCCGCCGGTGCCGATGCCGAGCGATCCCGTTTCCGGGGTGATGGCCACCACCGGGGAGTGCGCCCAGAAGGCGGCCGCGATCGCGGAGACGAAGTTGGCCGCGCCGGGGCCGTTCTGGGCGATGCAGGCCTGGGGCCGTCCCGTGACCCGCGCGAGCCCGTCGGCGGCGTGCGCAGCCGCCTGCTCGTGCGCCACCGAGACGAAGCGAATGCCCGCATCCGGGAACAGGTCGAGCGCGTCCATGAAGGCCGATCCCACCAGCCCGAACACCTCCGTCACGCCCTCGGCCACCAGCGTCTCGACCAGCGCTTCGGAGGGCGTCATCGTTCTCTTCGGCAAGTCCAGCCTCCCGTCTCCGTTTGTCCCCGCCCGGGCACATGCAATCCGGAGAACGTAGTATAGCCGGTCTCCTCGGCAGGCTATAGCCGGTCGCCACCGCAGGCGCGGAGGGAGTCGTGATGAGGTCGAGAACAGCCCTGGCAGCTTTCGCGTTCGCCCTCGCCGGGGCGGCTTGCGCCCCCTCCCCGGGAGCCGATCCCGCGGACACGATCTTCTTCGGCGACCACATCGTCACCATGGATCCGCTGCAGCCCACCGTGGAGGCGGTCGCGGTGCGCGGCGAGACCATCGTGGCGGCCGGCTCGCGGGACGAAGCGATGGCGCTGCAGGGGCCCTCGACCCGGGTGGTGGAGCTTGGGGAACGCGCCCTCCTCCCCGGCTTCATCGACGCCCACGGCCACTTCCTGGGCGCGGGCCGCGACCAGACCTCCCTGCTGCTGCACCCGCCACCGGTGGGCGACGTCGACAACATCGACGACATCGTGCGCAAGGTGCGGGCGTGGATCGACGAGCACGACATTCCCCCCGGCGAGCCGGTGACCGGTCGCGGCTACGACGACTCGCTGCTCGAGGAGGGCCGGCACCCCACGCGCGAGGATCTGGACCGCGCCTCGACCGAGCACCCCATCGTCCTCACCCATGTGTCGGGGCACCTGACCACGACCAATTCCGCCGCGCTCGCGGCCAGCGGCATCACCGCGGACACGCCGGACCCGCCGGGCGGGCACGTGCGCCGCATCGAGGGCTCGATGGAGCCCAACGGCGTGCTGGAGGAAACCGCGAGCGGATTGCTGGCCATTGAGCGCGCGCCTGCCCCGTCCGGTGAGGAATTCGACGACCTGATCCGCCGCTCCATCGACGTGTACCTGAGCCACGGCACGACGACCATCCAGGACGGCGGGACCTCGGCGGCCCAGGCCGAACGCTTCCGCGCGGCCGCCGGCCGGGAGCCCTTCAAGGCGGATGTCGCGGCCTTCGTGCGCCGCCGCGGCGCGCCCGGCGAGGTTCCGGAGGTGCCCTACGCGCGCGAGTACCGGCACGGCTTCCGGGTGGCCGGGGTGAAGCTCATGCTGGACGGCTCCCCCCAGGGGCGCACGGCCTGGGTCACGGTCCCGTACGAGGAGCGTCCGCCCAACACCCCGCCGGACTACGTGGCGTACGGCGTCATGGACCCCGACGCGTACAAGGCCCGGGCGGACCAGCTGATCGAGGCGGGCGTCCCGATCATCGTCCACGCCAACGGCGACGCGGCCATGGATCTCATGATGGACGGGGTGGGCGAGGCGGTCGCGGACATGGACCCCGTGCCCGACCACCGCTCCGTCATCATCCACGCCCAGCTCATGCGCGCCGACCAGTTGGACCGCGCCGCCGAGCTGAACGTCGTGCCCTCGTTCTTCGCGGCGCACGCCTTCTTCTGGGGCGACTGGCACCGGCGCAGTTTCGGCGAGGAGCGGGGCAACAACATCAGCCCGGTGGGCTGGGCACTCGAACGGGACGTGAACTTCACCGTCCACAACGACGCCCCCGTGGTCCCGCCGCACATCATGCGACTCGTCTCGATCACGGTGAACCGCAAGACGCGCAGCGGGCACATCCTCGGGCCCCACCAGCGGCCGACGGTGATGCAGGCGCTGCATGCCGTCACGCTCGGCGCCGCCTACCAGTACTTCGAGGAGGACGCCAAGGGCTCGATCACGGTCGGCAAGCAGGCCGATCTCGTCATTCTGGGCGAGAACCCGCTCACCGCGGATCCGGAGGACCTGGAGTTCATTCCGATCCTGGAGACGTTCTCGCGGGGCAGGTCGGTATTCGCGCTGTAGCCGGGGGCGCGCGTCCCCCATTTTGCCCGCCGAGCGCGGGCCCGTTCGGCTCACTCTGACTGGGGACGCCATCCATGGGTGTCGACGAGTTCGTCAACAGGGTCATGCGGCCGGTGGCGGACGCGGTATCCGACTTCATCTTCTTCTCCGTGCCGGTCGGCGGGGCGGAGATCCCGCTCATCGTCGCGTGGCTCATCGCCGGGGGCGCGTTCTTCACCCTGTACCTGGGCTTCATCAACGTGCGGGGCTTCAGGCACGCGCTGGACCTGGTCAGGGGCCGCTACACGGATCCCTCGCAGCCGGGCGAGGTGACGCCCTTTCAGGCGCTCGCGACCGCGGTGTCGGGCACGGTCGGCATCGGGAACATCGCGGGCGTGGCCGTGGCGATCTCGCTGGGCGGGCCCGGCGCCACGCTGTGGCTGATCATCGCCGGGCTCCTCGGCATGAGCACCAAGTTCGCCGAGTGCACGCTGGCGGTGAAGTATCGCCGCACCAACCCGGACGGCTCCGTCAGCGGCGGCCCGATGTACTATCTGCAGCACGGCCTCGAGCTGCGGAACCTGCCCCGGATCGGCCGCGGCCTGGGGATGTTCTACGCCGCCGCCATGGTCCTGGGCTGCCTCGGCATCGGCAACATGTTCCAGTCCAACCAGGCGGCCGCCATCCTGATCGAGGTGACGGGCGCCGAAGGCAGCTTCTTCCGCGACAAGGCCTGGCTGCTGGGCGTCCTCATGGCCGGAGCGGTGGCGCTGGTCACCGTCGGCGGAATCAGGAGCATCGCCCGGGTCACCTCCCGGCTGGTGCCGTTCATGGCGGTGCTCTACGTGCTGTCGGCGCTGGCGATCATCGGGCTCAACGCCGACCGGCTTCCCGGCGCCATCGTTCAGATCTGGGAAGGGGCGTTCTCGGCGGACAGCATCGGCGGCGGCATGATCGGCGTGATGATCATCGGCTTCCGGCGGGCCGTGTTCTCCAACGAGGCCGGCCTGGGTTCCGCCGCCATCGCGCACTCGGCCGTTCAGACGGACGAACCGTCCACGGAGGGGTTCGTCGGCCTGCTCGAACCGTTCATCGACACGGTGGTCATCTGCACGATGACGGCGCTGGTCATCATCACGACGGTCTACGATCCGTCGCTGGCCGACGCCGGCATCACCGGCATCGAGATGACGAAGACGGCCTTCGAGAGCACGCTCTCGTGGTCGCCCGTGCCCCTCTCGGTGGCGGCGGTGCTGTTCGCCTTCTCCACGATGATCTCGTGGAGTTACTACGGCCTGAAGTCTCTCACGTATCTGACGGGCGAGAACCCAACCGTGGAAGCCGGCTTCAAGCTGTTCTTCTGCGGTTTCGTGGTCCTGGGCGCGAGCCTGCAGTTGGGCGCGCTGATCGACCTCTCGGACGCCGTGATCTACGTGGTCGCGATTCCCAACCTTCTCGGCCTGTATCTGCTGGCGCCGGTTTTGAAGCGCGAGATGCGCTCCTACCGGGAACGCCTCGGACGCTACTGATTGATGGGCGGATGGATTGGCGGACTGGAATTTCCGTTCAGTCCATGGGTGTATTTCAGCACATCGCCGCAAACGCCAGGAGAGTGAGCACATGACGACCGAGAGCGGACCGGCGGAACTGAGGCTCCGCGAGTTGCGTATCGGGTATCGCCGCGGACAGTGGGTGCTCGGCGGGCTTTCGCTCGACATCGTGCCCGGCGAGGTGCTCGCGGTGGTGGGCCCCAACGGCTCGGGCAAGACGACGCTCTTCCGCACGCTTCTGGGGGTGCTGACTCCGCTCGACGGCGAGGCCACGGTGGCGGGCGCCGACCCGGCCGAATACCGGCGCCGGCACGGGATCGGCTACCTGGCGGAAGACACCGTGCTCCCGCCGGGATGGACGTGCGACGGCCTCCTCGGGCTGGCGGCGGCCGCGGCCGGTCCCGAGGCCAATGTCGAGCGGGCGTGTCGCCTGGCCGGGCTGGACTACGACACCGGCGGTCCCGCGGACGCGCTGTCCAAGGGGATGCGGCGCCGGCTGGCCCTCGCCATGGCTCTGATGCGGCCCACCGGGCTGCTCTTCCTGGACGAGCCCGAATCGGGACTGGACCCCGGGCAGCGCATCCGTCTGCGCAGGCGCATCGAAGAGATTCGCGGTCAGAGCACGATCCTCGTCGCCAGCCACGACCTCGGCGAACTGGCGATGATGAGCGATCGCGTGCTCCTCATCGACCGGGGGCGCGGGCGCATCGTGCAGCCACCGGAAGGCGGGTTTACGCGCGAGTTCCTGGAGGCGGAGTTCGTCGGGCTGGAAGGAGCGGTCTCATGAATATCGTCAGGGCCTCCCTCCGGGACGCGGTGCGCCGCAGATGGAAGTTCGTGCTGGTGGTATTCCTGTTCGGCGCCGCGGTCGTCGTCCTCTCGCACGCCTACCCCGTGGCGGAGACGCTCGAGCGTATGCAGGCCGTGGGGGAGGCGGTGGAAGCCGGCACCGAGCCGTCCAGCGAGCAGATCGAAATCATGACGCGCGGCGCGGTCACGGTCCTCCTCTTCAGCCTGGCGAACCTCGCCTTCGGCTTCGGCACGATCCTCGTCGCCTTCCTGATGCCGGGCGGGATCGTCGCGGACGAGCGACGCAGCGGCGCAATCATGCTGTGGGCGCAGCATCCGATGCCGCTGCGCTCCTTCTACCTGCGGCGGTACGCCGGCATCCAGGTCGCGACCCTCGCCGCGCTCGCGGTCTTCGGCCTGACGGGCGCGGTCGCAGTCCTGCCCGCCGGAACCGTGCCGGACACGGAGCTGGGAGAGGTCGTGAGCGTCTGCCTCCGGGGCGTGCTCGCATGCGCGATCAGCTTCGCCATCACCGCCCTCGGCATCCGCCGCGCCGCGCTCATCGGGCTGCTGTACTACCTGCTGTCGGGGGCCGTGGGGTCGCTGCTCGCAAACCCCATTATCCTGGAAAACTGGACGGCGGCGGAGTCGGTCCGGACCGTACTGTCGTTCTTCATCTTCCCCACCGGGGTCGTAAACGATCTCGTCGCGGGGTTCGGGTCCGGCGTGGCCTGGGACTGGGGAGCGACGGGACTGGCCGTCTATCACCTCGCCCTGTGGACGGGCATCGCGTGGCTCGGGCTCCGGCGGATCGAGAAGCGGCCCTTGAAGCTGTGACGCACGGCGCCGCCGTCACCCCGCGGGTGGCGTGTACCTCCCGTCGATGGCGGTCCAGCCGCCGTCGGCGAACAGGACGGTGCCGGTGACATAGCTGGCGGCGTCGGAGGCGAGGAAGACGGTCGGGCCGGCCATCTCCGCGGCGCTGCCCCAGCGGTTCATGATGTTGCGCGCGGCGTAGGCGCCGTACCAGTCCGGGTTGTCCTTGATCGGGACCGTGAGCGGCGTGTCGATGACGCCCGGCGCCACCGCGTTGACCCGCACCCCGTGGGGCCCGAGCTCCGCCGCGGCGGTCCGCACCATCTGCACGATCCCCGCCTTGGTGGCGGCGTACATGCTCTGCCCGGGCTCGACCACCACCGACCGGATCGAACTGAAGAGGATGATCGATCCGGATCCCTGCGCCCTCATGATCCGTCCCGCGGCCTGGATGACGTGCGCGCCGCCCTTGAGGTTGAGGCCCAGAACGCGGTCGATCTCCTCGTCGGTGTAGTCGAGGAGGGGCTTGCGCACGTTCACTCCCGGCGTGCAGGCCACCACGTCCAGGGACCCGCGGGCCGCCGTGATCTCCTCGAACGCGCCGGTGACGGCCGCGCCGTCCAGGATGTCGAGGCGGGCGGCGTCGGCCTCGCCACCCGCCGCGCGGATGGCTGCCGCGGTAGTGGCGGCGGCGGCGTCGTCGATATCGAGGCAGGACACGTACGCACCCGCCTCCGCACACCCGATCGCGACGGCTTCGCCGATGCCGGAGCCGCCTCCGACAATCGCGGCCGTGCGTCCCTCCAGGCTGAACATGTTGCTCATGGGGATTCTCTCGCAGGGTTTCGTGTGGCGCAGGGCGCGACACAATGTAGGGGCCGCATCCGCCGGGCAACTTCGGCCCGCGCGTCCCCACGGCCTGCTAGCCCGGAGATCCGCATGCACCACGTTGACCCGCCGGCCGGCCTCCGCCGGGAGGACCGCGTCCTCGCCGAGGTGGCGTCCGCGCGCGACGAGATCGTGGCCTTCACGGCGGAGATGATCCGGATCCCCACCGTGAATCCTCCCGGAGAGTGCTACCGGGACTGCGCAGAACTGATCGGCCGGCGGCTGGAGGCGGCCGGTCTGGAGGTGGGGTACGTGGAGGCGGAGGGGCGCCCGGAGCACACCCCCGAACACCCGCGGGTGAACGTGGTGGGGCGGGGGCCGGCCCGTCCGGGACGACCGCGGCTCCACCTGAACGGCCACTTCGACGTGGTCCCCCCGGGTGACGGGTGGACGGTCGACCCGTTCGCGGGCGTCGTGCGCGAGGGGCGCATCTACGGGCGGGGGGCGTCGGACATGAAGTCCGGGATCGCGGCGGCGATCTTCGCGGTCGAGGCGCTGCGGCGGGCCGGGGTCGGACTCGACGGCGCCGTGGACATCAGCGCCACCGTCGACGAGGAGAGCGGCGGCTTTGCCGGGGTCGCGCACCTGTGCGAGGCCGGGATCATCTCCGGCGACGACACCCGCTACGCCATCATCCCCGAGCCGTTCGGGCCCGCCCGCGTGTGCCTGGGACACCGGGGCGTGTACTGGTTCGACGTCGTCGCGCATGGCCACGCGGCCCACGGCAGCATGAGCCACCTCGGCCGCAGCGCCATCGATGACATGGGCGCCCTGCTCGAAGCCTTCCGGACCCGGCTCGCCCCGGACCTCGCGACGCGTCTTTCCGCGCTGCCCGTGGTGCCGGAGCCCTCCCGGCGTCCCTCGCTGAACGTGAACGCGATCACCGGCGGCCAGGCGGGGGAAGCGACCCAGTCGCCGTGCGTGGCCGACCGCTGCGTGGCGACCTTCGACCGCCGCTTCATCCCGGAGGAGTCTCTCGAGGAGGTCCGCGCCGAGGTCGCGCGCCACGTCGCGTCGGTGGCGGGCGACGACCCGGAACGCCGTTTCACCATCGAGGAGCGCATGGTCGTGCGCCCTACGTCGGCGCCGCCCGGCTCGCCGCTCGTGGACGCGCTCTCGCGCGCGGTGGAGACGGTGCGCGGCCGGCCGCCGGAACTCGTGGCCAGCCCCGGCACCTACGACCAGAAGCACTTCGCCCGCATCGCCGGCATCGAGCACTGCGTGGCGTACGGCCCCGGCCCCCTGGAGGAGGCCCACCAGCCGGACGAGTCGTGCGCCGTCGACGACCTCGTCGCGTGCACGCAGGCCCTCGCCCTCGCGTCGCTCGAACTGGTCGGCCCGGCCTAGCCGGTCACGAACACGGAAATCGCCGACGCGGGAATCAGCGCCATCGAGTAGAGCACGTACACGCCGACCGATTTTGCCACCGACAGGACCCAGCCGTTCTCGTAGTAGCGTCTGAGGGCAATGACAAAATAGAGGTACGGAATCAGCAGGCAGCCCGCGCGGACCCAGCCGCCGGGCCCCGAGTCGGGAAGCAGAAGCGCGACCGCGTAGATGAGAAACGCGAAAGTCTGGACATGGATGGCAAAAACCAGGTGCTCCACGTAGAAGTGCTTCTTGCGAAAATGGAAAACGGCGAGGATCAGCCCGAGGAACGGGAGCAGACAGAACATCGCGATCGGCATGTTCGCGAGGAAACGGCGAGGGAGGATCGAGGGATCGTGAAACGCGTCGATCGCCGCCAGTAGTATGAATCTCTCGACCCGGCTCGTCTCCTCCAAGCCGCCTTCCCGGGCCACGGGAAGAAGAGTCCGCCTGCCGAGACTGCCTTCCGGCCGGGCGAGAATGTCCTCGACCTTCCGCCGTTGCTCCGGCGGAAGTGACGCCCTGAAGGCCGCGATGCGCTCTTCCATCGAGGCCTGATCGGCCGCGTCTGCCGGATCCTCCTCGGTCGCGTCTGCAAGATCTTCCTCGGCCGCGTCTGCCGGATCCTCTTCGGTCAGGCTTATCTCGACACCCTCCCCGGTCAGGCTCATCTCGAACGATTCGCCGAGGTTCCCCACCAGCGACAGCAGGAGGAAGAAGACGAAGCTGGCGAAGATGTAGAGCCTGACCGGCGACACGAAGCCGGCGCGGCGATTGCGCGAGAATTCCATGGTGAGGCGTCCGGGCCGGAACATGAGCAGCCCCAGCGTGCGAAAGAGCCGGGAATCCAGCTCGAAGGTCTCGCGCACAAACTCGCCTGCCACGGAAAGGAGCGCGCGGGCGTAGTCCCGGTCGCTCTGCCCGCAGTGAGCGCAGAAGTTCTCGGGCCGGTCGCGTCCGCAGTTCGCGCAGGTGTGCGCCCCGGCGGGTGTCACGGTTTCGCCGCCACCCGCTTCTTTTCCTCCTCGAGCGCGTCCAGCGCCACGCCGTCCGTGATCCACGCCGGGGCGGGCTCGCCCTTCAGGTAGTGTCCGAACCACTCGAGGATGCGGCGGTGGTAGTCCTTCTGGTTCGCCTCCTCGCGGAATCCGTGGTCCTCCCCCTCGTAGACCAGCAGCACCATCTGCTTCCCGGCGCGGCGCGCGAAGTTGAAGAACTCGGTCCCCTGGTCCCAGTCCACCACGCCATCCTCGTCGCCGAACGCCATCAGCAGCGGCGTCTCCATGCGGTGCACCTCGTGGATGGGCGAATTCCGGCGGTGCGCCTCAGGGTCCTCCCAGAACGGCACCTCCATGCGGGCCTGGCCCGTCTCCCAGTGGCTCAGTTCGGCGATGCCCGGGTTCCAGTGGAGCTGGCCCATGAAGCTCACGAAGTCGGTGAGCGGCGCGCCCGCCACGGAGGCCGCGAAGATGTCGGTCCGCGTGGGCAGGAACGTCGCCTGGTAGCCGCCCCACGAGTGTCCGATGAGCCCGACCGCGCCCGGGTCCGTCACCCCCATCTCGACCGCCTTCGCCACGGCCGCGCGAACGGACTCCAGCGCGCTCACGCCCGGATCCCGCGCCCGGTACACGATGTCCGGCAGCAGCACCGCGTACCCGTGCTGGGTCCACGCCGTGTAGTTGTAGTAGTCCCGCTCGCTGGGGACCTCGAAGAGGTGCATCTGCGGCGAGAGGATCTCGTAGGTGTACACGATCGTGGGGACCGCGCGTCCCTCCTCGTGGTCTGCGGGGAGGAGGAGGACGAACTGCAGGTCGCGGCCCGATTCGCTCGTGAAGTCGACGAGTTCCGCCCGGCCCCACGCCACCTCGTCGATGAAGGGGTTGATCCCGGTCACCTGCGTGGGATCGGATAGATCGGCTCCCGCCACGAAGTAGTCCGGCGGGTCGTCGAAGCGCTCGGCGCGGTAGAGCAGCACGTCGGCGCTGTCGGCGCGTTCGAGCCCGCGGACGTACGCGTCCTGCAGGACCAGGGTCTCGGCCGCGTCGCCGCCGCGTGCGTCGGCCCAGCCGGCGGCGAGGCGCCCGAACCCCCGCTGCTCGGTCTTCTCGTTGTAGAGCGACAGGTAGGGCCGCGCGTCGGGGTCGATGCCGGGTTCGTCGCCGGGCGCGGCATCGGCGACGCGGAGCACCCGGTGGGTGAGGCCCGCCTCGGCGCCGCGCGTCAGCCGTTCGGCTGCCGAGCCGTCGGGCGCGACGTGCCAGATGTCGTGCTCGTCGTAGAGCAGCACGGCGCCGTCCCCTCCGAGCCAGCCGCCGGGGCCGAAACCGCGTGGGGGGGTCACGTCGGTCGGCGTGTCGTAGTCGGTGTCGGCGAATTCGGCCGCCAATGCCGACGTCAGGTCGTGCGTCGCGCCCGTGGCGATGTCGAGGCTGTGGTAGGCGGAACCATCCCAGGAGACCAGCCACTCGCCCCCCGCGCTCGGCCACTCGTAGCGCACGCGGGCGAGGAGCTGGCGGCGCTCGCCGGTCTGCGTGTCGATGGCCCAGACATCGTGGTACGGACGGCCGAACATGGCGCCCCACGGGTAGGGCGCGTCGATGTCCTCCAGGGCATGGTTCCAGCCGTGCAGGAGCTGAGCGCTGCCCGTGAGGTCGGACCCGAGGACGACCACGCGGTCTTCGTCCAGATGCCAGACGGCAAGCAACGATCGCTGGCTGTCGCGGCCCTCCGAGACTTCCTGCTCCGGGAAGAGGCGGATGTCGCTCGTGTGCCAGATCTGCAGGTCCGGGAGGTCGGGTTCCGAATCGGAGGCCGCCGCGTCCCCGGCGCCCGGATTCGGATCCCTCTCCTCCTCGGGATCCTCACCCTCCTCGGCCTCCGGCTCGCCTTCCGTGTCGTCGCCGGGATCGGCGTCCTCTTCCTCCTCGACCGGCCGCAGCCCCAGGGCGATCATGCCGCCATCGTCCGACCAGGCCGGCGCGCGGTGCTCGACCGCTTCGAGGGTGTCCGGGATGCCGGCGGTATTCGCGCCGAGGACCAGCGGTTCGATGCCGAGACCCGGGTCGCCGTCCAGGTCGCGCCATGCCAGGACATCGTAGGCGGTGCCGTCGGCGGTGGCGTCGTCGCGGGAGCGGAGGACGGCCAGATCCGCGGAGTCATCGCGCCAGCGGAGGCTCTCGTAGCCGGACCCGGAAGCATCGGCGGAACGCAGGGTCCCGCCGATGGCGTCGTACACCTGCACGCCGTTGCCCACGTCGGTGCCGGTCGCAACGGCGAGCGCAAGAAGGGACCCGGCCGGGCTCCAGGCCATCTCGCCCACGTTGCCGAAGGTGGTCTCCGTTCCCGTCGCGAGCGTGATGATGCGAACGTCGGCGCCCTTCCCCGATGGCTCCTGCGGCGGATAACCATGTAGCGCCACGAAGCGGCCGGAGGCGTCGAAGCGCTGCTCGGAGACCGCGGCGAACTCGCGGATCTCGCCGGTCCGCAGGTCCATCAACGAGGCTCTCTCGCGGATCGGCTCGTCGCTCTCCTCCAGCCGCTCCCGTTCCTCCGGCGGCAGGCCGGTGGTCCAGGCCAGCCAGCGGCCGTCCGGCGAGAAGCGCGGCGCCGAGCCCCATGGGAAGACGCGGTCGGCGTCCTCCTCGAGCCTGCGCACGCGGAGTTCCGACGCCTCGTCCACCCGCGTGACCACGTATGCGATCCAGTCGCCGAAGGGCGAGAACTCGACGCCGCCGAGGCGCTCCCAGCGCCCGTAGTCGTCGGGGGTGACGAGGGGGCTGTCCTGGGCGAAGACCGATGGTGGGAGGACGAGCGAGAGTCCGCCAAGGGCGGCGAGGGCGCCCAGCGTCCGGAAGCGGAAGGCGAGGGTCCGAGTCATCGTACGCTCCTGAACGCTGGAACCGGGGGTGTTTCCGGCGTGCGCTACGGTTGGAGGCGCAGGACGAAGAGGCCCTCGTCCCAACTCGAGGCGATGAAGAGGCCGCTCTCGAACCAGGGATAGGTCGACCAGGAGCCGTCGAACGACTGGTCGTCGCGCTCCGGCACCGTGTCGAAGTAACCCCGCTCCATCGGATTCGCCGGATCCGAGATGTCGAGGATCCGCACGCCGAACGTGTAATTGGAGTGGTAGATGAGGCCGTCGTGGACGTAGAGGTTGTGATCGATCGCCTCCGTCGGACCCAGGTGCTCCTTCACGAGAACCGGGTCGTCGAGGTCGGTCAGATCCCACACGAGCATGCGCGTCCGCGCCACCCGGTTGTTCCTTTCGTCCGCCTCATCGTTCTGGTAGAAGTACCGGTGATCCTCGCTGAGCCACCCCTGATGGACATAGTCGTGATCCGCGTAGGTGGCGGTCGACAGCGTCAGCGGGTTCGCCTTGTCCGTTACGTCCGAGACGACGATCGCGGTCTCGTTCGAGCCGACGCAGATCTCGCGGCCGGCGTGTTCGGTGTCGGGACCCCGGTACACGACGCACTGGACATCGTGCGTGTACCCGGTGCGCCCCCAGCCGGTGCCCTCTGCGGCGTGGCAGCCTGCGAAGCTGGGGTTCTTCGGGTCCGAGAGGTCGATCATGTGCAGTCCGCCCCCGCACGTGTTCCCGCCGGAGTTGTTCCCGACCGCGTAGGCGAAACCGGTCTCCTCGTTGATCGCGATGTTGTGTACGGCGCTCACCTCGCGGTAGCGCGCGTCGGCGCTCAACTCGGTGAACTCCGTAAGGTCCCTGAGCCGGGTGAGGTCGAGCACCTGCACCCCGTGGCCCGTGATCTCGGCCACGACGTACGCGTGATCCGCGTACACCTTCATGTCGCGCCAGATGCTGTGCGAGGTCGGGGAGCCCATGAAGGCGACGGGGCGCGGTTCGGTCGGCGTCGAGAGGTCGACGATGGCGAGGCCGTCGTGACGTCCGACGAGCGCGTACTCGATGCCCGTCTGCGGGTCGGTCCATCCCCAGATGTCGTTCACGGCCCAATCGTTCTCAAGTCCCGCCGGCGCCCGTCCCGGGCTCAGGCCGCGCGCGGATACATGCGCCACGAGATCGATGCCGTCACAGGGGAAGCCGTCGGCCGAACCGCCCTCGCACGGGACGATCTGCGCGACGACGGGAGGCGGCGTGGGGGGTTCGGGGGGCTCGACCGGATCCGGCTCGGTCGGACCGGGGAAGCCTTCGCCGCATGCGGCGAGAACGGCGAGGAACGGGACGGCGACGCGCGCGAACGCCGGCATGCGGTTGCGACTCATCTCTTGGGCAGTCTTCCTCGGCTTCAGTCCTTCAGCAGCAGCCTGCGGCCCACGAGTCGACCGGGGTCCGCGTCCGGTTTCGGCGTGAACTTGTTGATCCAGCCGCCGCTGTAGGATGCAATATACACGTTGCCGGCCTCGTCCATATCCAGTTGGTGGGGCAGCGACAGGCCGCCCGGCCAGGTGCCGCGCCCGATGGCGCCGGCGGACCCGAATGCGCCCCAGTAGTCCTGCAGGACGCCGTCGCGATCGTACTTCAGCACGCGATTCAGCGTCGCGTCCAGGACCCACACCGCGCCGTGCTCGTCGAGCCAGATATTCACCGGGTCGAAGATGTTCGGCCACTCCTCGATGAACTCCCCTTCATGCGTGAACAACTGCAGGCGTTCGTTCTGCCGGTCCGCCACGTAGACCCGGTCCTCGTCCACCGCGAGGCCGTGCAGGAGATCGAACTCGCCCCGCCCCGTGCCGAGCGCACCCCACTGCATGATGAACTCGCCGTCCTCGGAGTACTTGATGATGCGCGAGTTCCAGTATCCGTCGGCCAGCAGGAAGCTTCCATCCGGGAGGAACGCCAGCTTCGATGGCCATCCGTAAGTATATGGACCCCAGTCGGATCGCGCTCGGGCGGCCTCGCGGGTCTTCGGGTGGTCCCGCTCGCCGAGCCGCATGACGATCTCGCTGCCGTCGTTCGTGAACTTGACGACCTGCATGTGACCCTCGCCGCCGCCGCTGTCGATCACCCACACGTGCCGGTCGGGGTCGTAGGGGTTGATGTAGACCTGGTGCGGGAGCGTGAAGATCGAGTCCCACTGGGCCCACTGTTCGACGATCTCGCCGTTTCCGTTGGCCACGACCACGAAGTTCGTGCGCCGCAAACGCCCCTCGCGGGGCACCGACCGATCGGCGGGCCAGTCGCCGCGCGTGACCACGATGATTCGATCCGGGTGGTCCACCGCCACGCCGGCTACCTGACCCCAGCCCCACTCGTCGTCGTGGTTGGGTGCGGCCTTCCACCACCCGGCTACCGGATCGTAAGGCCCCGTGCGGTCGTCTCCCCCCTTCACGATGGCGCCATCCGTCCCACCCATCGTTGCGGCGGCGGCGCGGTCGCCACTCTCGCACCCCGAGACGGCAAGCGCGGCGGCAAGAGTCAGAAAGAGCGACCTGGTCTTCACGAACCGGGCCGCTTTCGCTCCGCATCCGTTGCGGCGGGAGCCCATGGGTCGTCGACGCCCGCACCGGTGCAAAAGTCCCCGGTATCCAGGAAATGCGTGTGGAGGCACTCGAGGGTCGAGCCCAGGGCGGTCAGCAGCTCGACCGTTTCCGGGTACGGGACGCGGGTGAAGAA
>CAZDZJ010000093.1:0-16717 GCA_964509895.1 uncultured Gemmatimonadota bacterium | reverse complement strand
GCGGCGGGGCGGGCAACGACCCGCGCGGCTGGGAGTGGCGTCCGGACGGGAGCGGGATCTCCTACCTGCACCGCGCGGAAGCCGGGGAAGACGCGGAGGCCGGGGAAGACGCGGAGGCCGGAGGCGACGACGACCGCCCCGACCGGATCATGCTGCTGCGCGCCCCCTTCGGGGATGGCGACGCGGAGGTCGTGGCGACGAGCGAGGATCGGATCTCGGGCGTCACCTACTCCGCGGATGGCCGCCACGCCTTCGCCGACGTGCGGCGGGACGGCGATGCCGCGCTCGTACACTACGGGCTGGGCGGGAGCGATCCGGAGGGGCACACCCTCGTCCCGTTCCACGATCCGGGAGATGCCGTCGAGTTGCCGGGCGATCTTCTCACGGCCCGTAGCGGGAACGGGATCGAGTCCGCGTGGGTGTCGTCCGGCGGACGGAGCGCCTATCTGCGCGGCGACGGCTGGAAGGAGGATTTCCGGCCGCAGCCGTTCGTCGACCGGCTCTCGATCCCCGACGGGGCCACCGAGCGCCTGTTCGAGGGGTCGCGCGACAGCTTCGACCGGCCGCTGGTGCCGCTCGACGCCGATCTGGAGCGCATGGTCGTGAGCCGGGAGGGGAAGAACACGTTCCCGGACAGCTACCTGTGGACCCGGGGCGGGGGGATGGAGAACCTCACGCGAAACGTGGATCCGTTCCCGCAGCTCACCGCCGCGCGCCGCATCGACTTCGAGTTCACGCGCCGGGACGGGCTGGAGATCCAGGGGCGGGTGTCGCTCCCGGTCGATTACGTCGAAGGCACGCGGGTGCCCGCCATCTTCTGGACCTATCCCCGCGAGTACCGGAGCGAGGACGACTTCGACAACGCGACGATCCGCGCGCGCAACCACAACGCGTACACGAACCTGACCTGGCTGCGCTGGTCCGACATCTGGCTCACGCAGGGGTACGCGCTCGTCTATCCCGACATCCCGATCGTGGGCGCGAACTACAACGACTATTACATCTCGAACATGGTCGACGGGATGTACGCCGCCATGCGGGCCGTCGACGCGCTCGGCGTCATCGACATGGACCGGATCGGGCACGGCGGCCACAGCTACGGCGCCTTCGCGACCGCGAACTTCCTCGCGCACACGCCCTTCTTCAAGGCGGGGATCGCGGGGGACGGGGCCTACAACCGCTCGCTCACGCCGATGGGGTTCCAGGCCGAGCCGCGCGACATCTGGGAGGCGCCGCACGTGTACATGGAGATGTCCCCGTTCTTCAAGGCCGACCAGATCAACACGCCGCTCCTCCTTTACCACGGGGCGGACGACAACAACTCCGGCACGTATCCCATCCAGTCGAGGCGCATGATCCAGGCGCTCACCGGCCTCGGGAAGACGGCGGCGCTGTTCGAGTATCCCTTCGAGTCGCACACGCCGCGCGCGATCGAGAACAACCTCGACATGTGGGCGCGCTGGATCGGCTGGTTCGACCGTTACGTGAAGGGAACGGGGGATGCGGACGCCCGCACGACGACGGACTCCGCGGGCGCTTGGTGGTGAGCGGGTTCCCTTGCGAGACATGAAATCGGTCCAGGCCGCCTGTCTGGGTCTCCTTCCGGGTCTGCTGCTCGGCGCCGCGCTGGGGTTCCTGCTCTGGGGCGGCGACGAGGGATCTCCGCGGGCCGACGGCGCGGCGGCGGACATCCTGGCGGGGTTGGCCGAGCGGCACGACGAACAACTTGAGCGGCTGACCGAAGTCGCGGACCAGTCGGCCCGGTTGCAGCGCGAACTGGCGCTGGCGCTCTTCTACCGGCTCCAGGAGTTCCGGCGCTTCGGGCTCGAGGGGCAGATCGTGACCTGGGTCGTACCCGGGGCTTCCGCGGAAGCGGGCGCCAGTCCGTTGTCGGGGTCGCTGGCCGGAGCCATCCGGTTGCCCCAGCTGGCCGTGGATGCGGCCGCGCGCCGGGAGTGGCGGGCCGTCTCGGAGCGGCTCGTATCGGCCGGCGCCGAAGTGGATCCCACCGTGCTCTCCGCCTTCGAAGCGGTCATGGAGTTTGCCGAACGCCACCCGTGGCCCCGGGGTTCGGGACTCGCGGCGGCGGCCGCCTCGCCGTGGTCCGATCCCGCCACCATCGAAAGCTGGCTCTCGCTCAACCGCGCCCTCGTGGGCCGCGCGGACGCCATCCTCTCGGGTTTCTGAGAGATCTCCCCCCTGACTGACTCCCCGCCTCTCATGAGCCGAGGAAACCTCCGGACCAGGGCGACGCTGGCCGGTCTGGCCGCCGCCGGATTCGCCGCTTGCGGCCCGGCCGACTACACGGCTCCGCCGCAGCCTTCCGACTGGAACGAGGTGCCCGGGGCGCGCTGGCGGCAGCTCGCGGTGCAGGGAAACGAGGCGGGATTCACCGCCGTGCCTCCGTCATGGTCCGGCGTGGACTTCGCCAACGCGCTTTCCGACGCGAGCTTCATCGAGAACCAGATGCGGGGGAACGGCGCCGGGGCCGCCGCGGGAGACGTGAACGGAGACGGCCGTCCCGACCTCTACCTGGCCCGGCTCGATGGCCCCAACGCGCTCTACCTGAATCTCGGGGACTGGCGGTTCCGGGAGGCGGCCACCGAGAGCGGTGTCGCGGCCGCGGACCGGTTCTCGACCGGTGCGACGCTCGTTGACGTGGACGGGGACGGAGACCGCGACTTGGTTCTCACTTCGATCGAGGGTCCGAAGTCCCTGTTCGTGAACGACGGGACAGGGGGCTTCACGGAGGTTGCCGGAGTGGGGCTGCTGGACACGCCCGGGGGCATGTCCACCGCGCTGGCCGACATCGATGGTGACGGGGACCTGGATCTCTACCTCACGCGCTACAAGAGCCGCTCCGTCCTCGACCGGTTCACCCCGGAGGAGGTCGCCTTCCCGAATACGGTGCGGCGCACGGAGACCGGATTCGAGGTGATCGAACCCTTCACCGAGCACTACGACCTCTTCTGGAGGGCGGACGGCGTCGCCCGGCTCGAGCGGGGCGAGGCGGACGAGCTCTACCTGAACGAGCTGGACCGCGATCTCGGTGGGGGCGGCGCGCGGTTCCGGCACGCCCCCTTCACCTCCGGCGCCTTTCTGGACGCCGACGGCGCGCCGCTGGCCGACGCGCCGCCGGAATGGGGGCTGGCCGCCCGCTTCGGAGACCTGGACGCGGACGGAGATCCCGACCTCTACGTGGCGAACGACCTCCACAGCCCCGACCGGCTGTGGATCAACCGGGGGGACGGCACCTTCCGGCTGCCCGCTCCCCACGCCCTGCCCACGACGAGCGCGTCCTCGATGGCGGTGGACTTCTCCGACTTCGACCGGGACGGGGACGCCGACGCCTTCGTCCTGGACATGCTGGCCCGCGACTCGAGGTCGAGGAAGACACAGGATCCGGTGTCGCGGGTGGAGCAGACGCCACCGGGCGAGGCCTCCCGCGCCCAGCAGGTGAACCGGAACACCCTGCTCGCGAACCGGGGCGACGGGACGTGGGCGGAGATCGGGCGCCAGGCGGGGGTCGAGGCTTCCGGCTGGTCGTGGTCGGCGCTCTTCCTGGACGTGGATCTGGACGGCTTCGAGGATCTGCTGATCCCGAACGGCCACATCCGGGACCTGATGGACGCGGATACCCAGATCCGGATTCGGGAGGCGGGCCTCTCCGGCCAGCGCGAGTCGACGCTCCTGTACCGTCCGCTTCCCCTGGCGAACGTGGCGTTCCGGAACGTCGACGGGGCGGCGTTCGAGGAGGTGGGGCAGGCGTGGGGCGTGGCGCCCGAACCCGACGTGTCACACGGCGCGGCGCTGGCCGACGTCGACGGGGACGGGGATCTCGACGCGGTCATCAACCGCCTGGGCCGACCGGCGCTGCTGCTTCGAAACGACGCCTCCGCGCCCCGGCTGGCCGTCCGTCTCGTCGGCGAAGCGCCCAACACGGCCGGGATCGGGGCCACGGTGTGGCTGGAGGCGCCCGGACTTCCCCGGCAGACGAAGGAGATCGCCGCGGGCGGGGGATACCTCTCGGGATCGGAGGAACTGGTCTCGTTCGCGATGGGGAGCGCGACGGGAGGCACGCTCGGCGTGGACTGGCGCGGCGGGCGCCGGTCGGTCGTCCGGGTGGATGGCGCCAACCGGCTGTACGAGGTGTTGGAGACGGAGGCGTCCGGGGCGGCTGCGGTGGAAGCCGGTGCGGCGGTCGGGGGCGATGTGGGGCGCGCGGACGGTTCCGGGCCCGCGGGCCCGACTCCCTGGTTCGTGCCGGACGAGAGCTTCGGGCCGCTCCACGACGAGCCGCCGTTCCCCGAAGCGGCGCGGCAGCCGCTCCTGCCGCTGAGACTCGCGCGCATGGGGCCGAGCGTCGCGTGGCACGACCTGGACGGAGACGGCGATCCCGACCTGCTCCTGGGCTCGGGCGCGGGTGCGCCGCCCGTGCTGTTCCGAAACGACGGCGGAGCGCTGTCCCGCGTGACGCTGGCCGGGCCGCGTGCGCCCGTGGACCAGACCGAGCTCATACCGCTCCCCGGCGAGGGCGTCTCGACGGTGCTGCTGGGGTTGTCGAGCTATGAGGCGCCCGCCGCCGAAGTCACCGCCGTGCCCGGCGTCGTGTCGATCGAATGGTCCGGCGATGCCATGCGCGGCGTGACGTTGACTCCCGAGACCAGTGGCGTGGTCCCGGGCGGGCCGGCGTCCATGGGCGTTCTGGCCGTCGCCGACTACGACCTGGACGGGCGGCTGGATCTCTTTGCGGGCGCGCGGGTCGTGCCGGGCGGATACCCGCTCTCGGGCCCCTCGCGCGTCTTCCGGGGCCGTCCGGGGGGCGGCTTCGAGGAAGACCCCCGGGACGCCGCCCTCTTCGGACGACTGGGGATGGTCACGGGCGCCGTGTTCACGGACTACGACGTTGACGGGGATCCGGATCTCGCCGTCTCCATCGACTGGGGGCCCGTCCGGCTGCTCCGGAACGACCGGGGGCGGTTCACGGACGTGACGTCGGAGGTCGGGCTCGGGGAGGCCGCGGGCCGGTGGAACGGGGTGTCGGCCGGCGACTTCGACGCGGACGGCCGCCCGGACCTCGTGGCCATCGCCTGGGGCGACAATACGGAATACCGCCCGACGCCGGAGGCGCCGCTTGAACTCCACTTCGGAGATGTGGACCTCAACGGCACGCTCGACCTGATCGAGGCGCAGCGGGACGCGCGTCTCGGCGCGGTGGCGCCGCTGCCCTCGCTGGGCCGTCTGGCGGAACACATCCCGCCCGTCGCCGGGCGGATGCCGACGCGCGCGGCATACGCGGAAGCCGACCTGGAGGAGGTGCTGGGTTCCCGGCCCGAGGGACGGCTGGAGGCGACGGAACTCCGCCACATGCTGTTCCTGAACCGGGGCGACCGCTTCGAGGCCGTGCCGCTCCCGCGCGAGGCGCAGCGGGCGCCGTCCATGGGGCTCCTCGTGGCCGATGCCAACGGGGACGGACGCGAGGACCTGTTCCTGTCCCAGAACTTCTACGCCACGGACGAGGACACGCCGCGCTACGACGCGGGCCGCGGCCTGTGGCTCGAGGGCGACGGGAGCGGCGGCTTCCGCCCGGTGCCGGGCTGGGAGTCGGGCGTCGCCGCCTACGGCGACCAGCGGGGTGTCGCGGCGGCGGACATCGACAGCGACGGCCGCCTCGATTTCGTGCTGGGAATCAACGGGGGCGCGGCGCGCCTCTTCCGGGGGGCCGGAAACTCGCCGGGTCTGCGGGTGCGCGTCTCCGGAACGGCTGGAAACCGCCACGGAATCGGGGCCGCCCTGCGCGTGGTGTACGCCGACGGAACCACGGGACCCGCCCGGGAGGTGAGAGCGGGATCGGGAACCGGTTCACACGACGACCCGGTGCAGATCCTGGGCCTGTCGAGCGATCCCGTGGCGATCGAGGTCCGGTGGCCGGGTGGCAACGTCGAGCGCGTCGAGGTCCCCCCGGGCGCGCGCGAAGTAACCGCGGGCCCACCCTGAGACCGGGATTGGTGAGCGAGCCGCCCCGCCTCAACCCGATGGCGTGATCTTCGCCCGCACGACGTGCTGGACATCGAACGCGTCGGTGACGATCGCCCAGAACTCGTCCCCGCGGACGACAGGCGGCAGGAAGGGCAGGGGATTCAGCCCCGGTGAGGTCGCCGTCCCGACGTAGGCGCCGTCGGCCGAGAAGACATCCCACGCAGCCTCTCCGCTCGCCGAGGGCGTTCGGACCCAGATGTCGCCCTCCACCGAAGTGAAGAGGTTGATGATGGATGGCTTGACGTCCGGGATCTTCGACCAGTCCCGATCGGTGTCCGCGCCCTGTTCGCGGAGCGCCTCGCGGATCCGCTGCATCGCCGCCGAGCGCTCTTCCCTCGTGACGGGGACGTGGGGTTTGCGCGCCTCGACGAGAAGCGTCGTGTCCCCGGCCAGGCGCTGCCTCCTGAGGCGGTATCCCGCCGGATCGCCTTCGTGCGCGCCGACCCAGACCGTCCCTGCGCGGTCGTAGTACCGGACACCGCGGGGATAGAAAGGGACGCTCATGAAGCCGGAACGGCGGCCGTCGCCGGACTGCCAGGCGAAGCTGGACGGCGTGCTGCGTTCGCCTTGCTCGACCGCCTCCCGCGCCGAAATCCCCCTGCTCTCGTCAGCGGGCGTCGAGAACGATTCCACGAGTTCCATGTTCAGGTCGTAGACCTCGAAGCCCCACCGCGACCGCGTGGGGCGCACGATCCGGCCATCCGCCGTCATGGTTCCCTGCCAGATGTAGCTGTAGAAGGAGAAGTTGTAGCGGAAGGAATCCAGGAACCCGGTTTCCGGGTCGAACACCGATAGCCGGGCGTTGGACGGGTCCGTGACCCAGAGGCGACCGTGCGGGTCGAGCATGAGCCCGTGTGCGCCACGGAGTTCCCCCGGACCGTCCCCCTCACCTCCGTATGTGACCCGGTGTGAACCGTCGGCCGCGAAGACGCGTACTTCCTGGGCCTGCGAATCGAGGACGGCGAAGCCCCCATCCGGGAGCACGGCCAGCCCCCTCAGCTCACCGAAGACATCGGGGCCGTCTCCGTCCACGGATCCGACGCGCAGGTCCTCGACGAGCGTCCAGGTCGGGGCCGGGTCGTCGGGAAGGACGTTCGTGACGCGCTCGATGCCCGAGGGCAGCGTCTCCCGGGTCGTGACCCCGCCGGCGCGCCCCGGCCGCTGCTCGGCGTCGGCGGTCGCGACAGACGTCAGGCCCGCGACCGCGGCCGACACCAGCGCGTTCGGGAGCCTTCTCTTGCGGATCCTTCTCGTAGTCCTCGTGACGGCGATCATGTCGTACTCCTCGGTGAAGGTCCCGGATATATGACCGCCGAGCCGTGTTCTGGTTCCCCGCGTGGGGCCGGGGAAGGGCGGGTCAGGCGCCGTGGACGGGTCGGATCAGCCGCCGGGGGCGGGGTCGGCAAGCGCCAGAAAGTCCTGACGGTCCTGCGGATCGAGTCGGCGGAGATGGTGGCGGAGTTCGAGCGTCGCATTGATGGCCCCCCGCACATGGTCTTCGGACGACCATGGCATCCCATTGAGGACCCTGCTGAGCCAGTCCGACACGTCGGACCATCGCCAGAATCGGTAACGGCTGTCGGGGTCGTTCAGGGGTGACGGGAACCCGCCCGGTCCGCGGGCCCCCGTCACCCACAGCCGGACGCACTCGCGCGAGCGCCCGACGCGAGCCGCGATTTCGGACATCGACACCAGATCGAGATCCGCGATCCGAACCACGCGGAGACCGTCGACCGATTCGGCATCCGCGATCGCCGACGAGATCGCCTCGTAAAGGCTCGCTGCTCTGCGGCTGAAGTCCATGACCGGAATGCCGCTCGTGGTGCCGATGAGGGCGTCGTCACACCCGGCTTCATAGAGCGCGTTAAACACGTCCGGGTCGTTGATATCCACTCCCTCGACGATCAGCGTAAAGCGATAGGTGGTCATTCCTTTACTTCCTGTCCTTCTCCGTGAGGGCAGCGGCGCACGGTCTCTCGCAGATCTTTGGAGTAGTCGCCGGGGTTCCGCGGCGTGGAAGCAATAAACTTCCGGCAGGCACCCCTTCCGGTTGCCGGGCAGTACATCACCCCCCAGCTATGCCCGGATGTCTTCGGGATGATCGTCCAACCGGCTTTTCGGGCGATGGCCAGCGCCTTTTCGATGTCCTTCTTCGGGTGTCTCCGGAGCCTGAGCATGCCCCACGGTGTTGCGTCGTGTCAACACCGTATCAACGGGGCGGAGGCGGTCAGCGTGGGGCGGTGCGGCGGGCGATCCGGGCGTCGAGGCTCAGGCGGTCGTCCTCGAACAGGAGGAGGACGATGACGAGCAGGAGCGTACGCGGGATCACATGCGCGCTGAAGACGTAGAGCGGTTCGGCGAGCAGGTGTCCGAAGGTGACGAGGATGAGGATCCCGCCCAGCGCGAGCGCGGCGATCCGGCGCTGCCATCCGAGGAGCATGAGCACGCCGGCCGCCAGTTCCACGAAGGGAATTGCGACTCCGGTGGCCCAGAGTGACCAGGCGGGAAGGAACGTGTCGGCGTAGGCCTCCACGAACAGGCCCCGCGCGTGCTGGACGGCCCCGAGTTCGAACACCTTCCACAGCCCCGCCATGAGGAAGATGAGGCCGAGGATCGTCCGCGCCACGAACGCGGCCCAGCTCTTCGGCGCGAGCGCCTCTCCCGTGTCGGGCTCCCGGTTCATGAATCGAAAATAGCCGGCGCCGGGTCGGCCGGCGACGCATCCCGGGACTCTTGCATCCCGTTTCGAACCGCCTAGATTGGCTGGCCCGATTTTCGGGTTTTATTCGGTTTTTCCGGATTGGAGGGTTGCATGGACGCAGGTCGCGGGAGCCGGATGGCGCTCTGCCTCTGGTGGCCGGGGTTCGAGCTGGAACTGGAGCGGGTCCGGACGCCATCGCTCGCGGACCAGCCGCTCGCGCTGCCGACACTGGGGGACCGCCGCCGCATCGAGATGGGGTGCGCGCTCGCGGCCTCCTTCGGCGTCGAGCCGGGGATGATCGTCTCGCAGGCGATCGCGCTCTGTCCATCGCTCGTCCTCTGCGAGCCGGATCCGGATTTTTACGACGCGTCGCGCGACCGGGTTCTGGAAGTTCTCCGCCGGTGGAGTCCGGTCGTCGAGCGGTCGACCGAGCGGGGCCGGATGTTCGTGGGGGTCGACGGGCTCGAACGCCTGTACGGCCCGCCGGAACGCCAGATCGCAGGGCTCCGGGCGCGGCTCGAGGCGCTGTCGCCGTGGCTCGCGTCGAGCGCGCGGATCGGCTGCGCGCCGGGGAAGTTCGCGGCCTGGGTCGCGGCGCGGTCGGCGGGTTCCGGTCGGCCGGGCGCGGCCGTCTGCGTGGCGTCGGCCGATCTCGCCGCGTTTCTGGCGCTACAGCCGGTCGATGTGCTGCCGGTGTCGCCGCGCATGGTGGAGCGGCTGAAGCGGCTCGGGGTCCGGCGGCTCGGACAGCTCGCGCGCATGCCCGAGCCGGCGCTCGTGTCGCAGTTCGGGGCCGATGGGCGCCGGGCGCTCGCCTGGGCGCGGGGGATGCGCATCGACCGTGTGCGGCCGGAAGCGCCGGTCCGGCCGATTCGCGTCGCGCTCGACTTCCCGAGCCCGATCGGACAGCTCGAATTGCTGCACGCCGCGCTCGACCGGCTCATCGGTCGCGCGCTCGAGCATCCGCGGCGGCGAGGCAAGAGCGTCCGCGGCCTCAGGGTGTCGGCGAGCCTCGAAGACGGCGGCTCCTGGTCCATTCGCGCGGTTGCCCGGGAACCCACAAGCGAGCCCGAACGGCTCGGGGCGTTCCTGCGCTCGCGAATCGCGCTCGACCGGCCCCGGCGCGCGGTCGAGACGCTGCGGCTCGAGTTCTTCCGCTTCGGCCCGGCGAGCGCGCAGACCGGGCTCTTCGACCCGAAGGAAGGCGCGGCCCGCGTCTTCGGTTCGCTGGAGACGAAGGATGGCGAACTGCTGCCCGCGTTCCGCCGCGCGGCGCGGCTGCTGCGGTTGCGGCTGGGCGGCGCCGCGCTGTTCCGGGTGCTCGAACTCGAGCCGAACTCCCGAATCCCCGAGCGCCGGCGCGCGCTCATGGAAATCGCATAGCAGTCCGTGGTGAAACCCGGTGTGGCGCCGAGGCCGAAGCCGTCTGCGGGCAAGCTGCGCCCGCTCAACCGGCCGCGTCCGGTGCGGGTCCGGCTGGGCGGCGCCAGCGTGCCCGTGAGCCTCGAGATCCGGGGGCGCTGGCGGCGGATCGGCGACGTGCTCGACCAGTGGCGGATCGACGACGAGTGGTGGAGGGAGCCGATCTCGCGCGCCTACTTCTCGATCGTGCTCGAGAACGGCGCCCACCTGACCGCGTACCACGATCTGATGCTGGATCGCTGGTTCCTGCAGCCGGAATAGCCGCCCGTGGCCGACTACGTCGAACTGCACGCGCACTCGGCCTACTCCTTCCTCGATGGGGCATCGCGGCCCGAGGAACTCGCGTCGCGCGCGCTCGAACTGGGCTATCCCGCGCTCGCGCTCACCGATCATGACGGGCTGTACGGCTCGATGGAGTTCGCGCAGTTCGCCCGCGCCCACGGGCTGCAGCCGATCACCGGCGCCGAACTCACCCTCGCCTCGCCGTTCGCCGCCGCCGGAGACGTTCCCGCGGGAACGTCCGGGGACCGCGCAAAGGCGGAACGGGGGGTGGAAACGGGCGACTGCCACGTCACGGTGCTGGCGGAGAACGCGACGGGGTACGCGAACCTGTGCCGGCTCATCACGCAGGCGCACATGGAGAGCCCGCGCGGGGAGCCCCGGCTCGACCTCGACGCGCTCCTCGAGCGGCCCGAGGGGCTCATCCTCCTCAGCGGGTGCCGCCGAAGTCCCCTCCTCGCGGCGCTCGAACGGGGGACGGCCGAGGCCGAGCGGCTGGCGGCCCGTCTGCGCGACGCCTTCGGCCCCGGCAACCTCTTCATCGAACTCCAGAACAACGCGGTCCACGGCGACCTCGCGCGCGGCCAGGCGCTGGGCGCGCTGGCCGACCGGCTCCGCATCCCGGTCGTGGCCACGGGCAACGTCCACTACCATGTCGCCGACCGGCACCGTCTCCAGGATGTCCTGGTCGCGATCCGGAACCGGACGACGGTCGACGATTCGCACGAACTCCGCCGCCCCAACGCCTGCTTCCACCTCGCCTCGCCCCGGGAGATGGCGTGGCGCTTCGCCTCGCGGCCCGACGCGCTCCGCAACACGCGCGCGATCGCCGAGCGGTGCCGGGCGTTCGACCTCACGGCCGACCTCGGCTACCGTTTCCCCGACTTCAAGGGGAGCGGCTCCGCCCCCGCCCTGCGCGTCCTGCACCACGTCTGCCGCCGGGCGTTCGAGGCCCGCTATCCCCCCGGAAGCAGGTACCGCCGCGAAGCCGAGGCGCGGCTCGCCACCGAACTCGCGCTCGTCGACCGGCACGACCTGGCCGGGTTCTTCCTCGTCTATCACGACATCCTCGAGCTGGCCCGGGAGGTCGCGCACCGCGTGAGGGGCGACTCGATGCCGCGCCAACTCCTCCCCCCCGGCCGCGGCCGCGGGTCCTCCGTCTCCTCCATCATCTGTTACCTGATCGGACTGTCCCACGTCGACCCGGTACGGACGAACCTCTTCCTCGGCCGGTTCCTGAACGACGCCATGGAAAGCGTCCCGGACATCGACATCGACTTTGCGCGCGACATCCGAGAGGAACTGATCCTCGCCGTCTACGAGCACTACGGGTACGACCACGTCGGGCTCGTGTGCACCTTCCCCACCTACCGCACGCGCTCGATCGTGCGCGAACTGGGCAAGGCGCTCAGCCTGCCTGCCGGCGACGTGGAGAAGCTGGCCAAACTCGCCGAGCCGGGAGAGGACGGGTTCTTGGCCGAACTCGAGCGCATCCCCGGTCTCGAAGCGCGCGCCAACTCGCGCATCTGGCGGGCCTTCGCCGAACTGGCCGGGGAGATCAGGGGGCTCCCGCGGCACATCTCCCAGCACGTAGGCGGGATGATCATCTCGAGCCGGCCGCTGGTGGAGATCGTCCCGCTCGAGCCCGCCGCGTGGGAAGGGCGCGTCCTCTGCCAGTGGGACAAGGACTCCTGCGACGACGCGCGCTTCATCAAGATCGACTTCCTCGCGCTCGGGATGCTGTCGCTCGTCGAGGAGGCGGTGGAGACAATTCATCTGCGCCATGGAGAGGTCCCCGATCTCTCCCGCATCGACTATGAGGATGAGGAGATTTACGACCGCATCTGTTCGGGAGATACGGTGGGGCTGTTCCAGGTCGAGAGCCGCGCGCAGATCCAGATGCTGCGGCGGGTGCGGCCCCGGAACCTGGCGGACCTCGCGGTCCAGGTCGCGATCGTGCGGCCGGGCCCGATCGTCGGCGGTGCGGTCAACCCCTACGTCCGGCGGCGCGAGAAGCTGCACCAGGACCCGGACTACGTCGTCCCCTACGACCATCCTCTGCTCGAGGAGGCGCTCGGCGAAACCCTGGGGGTGATCATCTTCCAGGACCAGGTGCTGCAGGTGTGCAGGGCGCTCGCGGGCTTCAGCGACGGCCAGGCCGAGGGACTGCGCCGCGCCATGAGCCGCAAGCGCTCGCGCGAGGCGCTGCTGGGGTACTGGACGGCGTTCCGGGACGGCGCGGCGGCGAAGGGGGTCGACGGTCCCACCGCGAAGAAAGTGTTCGAACAGGTCGTCGCGTTCTCGGAGTTCGGGTTCCCGAAGTCGCACGCGGTGGCGTTCGGACTCCTCGCCTTCCAGTCCGCCTGGCTCCGCGACCGCTACCCGCCCGAGTACTACGTGGGGCTCTTCAACAACCAGCCGATGGGGTTCTACTCGCTCGACGCGATTGGCCGCGATGCGCGCCGGCACGGGGTCGGCGTCCGGCTCCCGGATCTGAACGTCAGTGAGGTCGCCTGCACCGCCGAGGGAGGCGATGTCCGCATCGGTCTCGGCATGGTCCGCGACTGGGGGGCGGAGGCGGCCGAACTCGTCGTGGCCGCGCGTGAGCGCGGCGGACCGTTCGCCTCGCTGCCCGATTTTCTGCGCCGCACTCCGGCCGTCCTCAAACGGGACGCGATCGAGAACCTGATCTGGGTCGGCGGGTTCGACTCGCTGGGGATCGAGCGCCGCGATCTGCTGTGGCAGACGGGGCTCTGGCTGGGCCCCGAGGCCGAAACGGAAACGGAGCGCCGGCGCCGCGAACTCGCGGCGGGCGCCGCGGGACTGGGCGGAGACGCGCCGCCCCCCGCACGGGGCCGCCGGGGCGCCGACCGGTCGGACCAGGGCCAGATCGAACTCGCGCTCGACGACCCGTACGCGGACCTCCGCTTCGCGGGCACGCACGACATGGAGAAGATGATCGCGGAGTACCGCATCCTCTCCTTCGCCGCCTCCCTGCATCACCCGTTCGCGCTCGTGGGCGACCACCTGCCCGAGCGCACGGTCTCCTCGGCGCGCTTCGCCGACCTCTCCAACGGGAGCGAGGTGCGGGTGGCGGGCATCGTGGTGGCCCGCCAGCGCCCGCAGACGGCGAAGGGTTACATCTTCATCCTCATGGAGGACGAATCCGGTCCCATCAACGCGATCGTGAAGCCGGACGTGTACCGGGCATGCCGCGCCGCGATCCGCCTCGAGCCCTTCCTCTACATCGACGGCACGCTCCAGAAGGACGGCGCCACGTACAACGTGATCGCCGAGGGCGTGTATCCGCTGCGCCTGAGCCCGGAACTCCGGCTCGGTCGCGAGACAGTCCCGCCCGTGGAAGGGGAGGACGGGACAGCGGCCGCGGTCGTCCGGTTGGAAGCTCCGGAGGGGACGTCACTCGCGTCAGCGCCGGGGTCGCCGGAGTCACGGGAGGAGCTGCACCCGGAGCCGGACCTCCAAACCCCGAACCGGATTCCGGGCGGCGATCGGATCGTGGCCGTGGCGAACCGACTCACCGGGCCCGATCCGTTCGCATACCTCGAAGCGCTGCGGCGCGACCCGCCCCCCACCATGAGCTGGGGGCGCGGCGGAGGTTGTCGCTAGCCGCGCCGTCAGGGCTTGCTTTCCCGTCTACTATTCTCGTAGTAGTTTGTCCTGGAACGGCGACGCCGCGGAGGTTCCAGGGCTTGTCCGCCGTCCGTGGAGGGACCGGATATGCATCTCTCACTACGAAGTCCGACCCACGTAGCGGCCACCTGCGCGGCGGCGGGCCTCGCGCTTCTCGCCGGAATCGTCCCTGGCGCCGCGCAGTCGCGGTTGGGGGCGGTAGTGTGCGTGGGGAGCGAACAGGCAACTCCCCGGACTCCCGACCCCGATCGCCGCTTCGGCTGGGAGGGCGTAGCCATCGTCTACCGGATCGATCTGGCGGTGGCCTACCGGGTCGGCGTCCCGCTCGATGACCGGGATCAGGTGGAACGGGCCCTGCTCTCGGAACTCGGCGAGCACGCCGAGACGTCGTGTGTCCGGTCGAACCGCGGGGATCGTCATCTCGCGATCATCAGCTACAGGGGGACGATGGGTCTCGACCCGACGCCGGGCCCGGACGCCCCGAGGTTCCATGCGTACGCCGTAGGATACGGGGGGAGCGCCGAGGCGGCCGAAAAAAATGCGACGACCCGCGATGGCCGGTTCGCGACGTACTACGATGGGAGCGGATACGAGGTCGTCCTCCGGGAAGACTGGCACGCCGGCGAAGCCGGGTTGGCCGCCGATCCGCCGGACGAAGGGCGGGACGTGTTCGAGGTATTCCGCGATTGCGCGTTCTGTCCGCAGATGGTTGTCGTGCCGGCGGGGACGTTCACGATGGGGTCCCCGGAGTCGGAGGAATTCCGGAGCGAAGAGGAAGGTCCGCAGCACCCGGTGACGATCGGGGCCCCGTTCGCGGTGGGAGTGTACGAGGTCACCTTCGCGGAGTGGGACGCGTGCGTGCGGTTGGGCGGCTGCGGCTACACGCCGGCCGACTACCGGTGGGGCCGGGGGCGCCGGCCGGTGTTCAACGTGAGTTGGCAGGACGCGCAGGCCTACGTGTCATGGCTTTCCACGCAGACCGGGCAGCGCTACCGGCTGCTGAGCGAGGCGGAGTGGGAATACGTGGCGCGGGCGGGGACCACGACGGCACGCCATTGGGGGGAGGGCATATCGGACCTGTGCCGCTACGCAAACGGAGCCTCGTACCGATCCGGACGTCTGGTGCGTCTCGGGGTCCGCCGCCGCGCGTCCAGCGGTACCTGCTCCCGCCGGGACCGGCATGGAGCCACAATGCCGGTCGGGTCGTACGAACCGAACGCGTTCGGGCTCTACGACGTGCTGGGGAACGTGTCGGAATGGACGCAGGACTGCTGGAACGACAGCTATGCGGGCGCCCCGATGGATGGGCGCGCCCGGGAGTCGGGAGACTGCACGCGGCGCGTCCTCCGCGGCGGTTCCTGGCACATCAACGGATGGTTCCTGCGCTCGGCGCACCGGTCCAGGCACACTCCGGTCACCCGGGACCGCTACTATGGCTTCCGCGTCGCGCGCCCGCTGCCTTGACCGCGTCCCTCCCGGCCGGTCGGCTGCGCCCGGTCCCTATGGCCGGACAGTAGGGAATCAGGAGCCCGGAGTACTCTCCAGCGTCTCCAGCCAGCGATAGCCGTGGGCCGGCACGTCGGGCGATCCGGTCACGCCCGCGGGGAACATGTCGAACCTTTCGACCCGCAGGCGGTAGTCGAATTCGTGCCGCGGGTGGAAGCCCACGATCTCGCCCCGGTACGGGGTGCCGTCGACGACCTTGCAGTACCCCGGATAGCCATCGTCACACTCGACCCTGTGGCGATCGATCGTGATCTCATCTTCCGTGCCCGCGGCCCTCGTTCTCGACACGACGCCGCTCAACACGTACCGGCCATCGCGATACCGGTTGGTCTCGAGGACGTAGTAGTAGCCCGCTTCGTATTCGAAGCTGGTGATCAGGTCGTCGTACGGCGCGCCATTCACCACCGGGCAGAAGTCGTCGTTCCGGGCGCACACGACCCGCGCCGGACCCACCGAAAGGGTTGCCGGAGTGGATGGTGCGGGCGTCTTCTCCAATTCCTCCAGCAGACGGTACGCGTACCGGCCGGCGTCCTGCGGCGGTTCGTTCCCGCCCCAGGGATCGTACTTGCCGACCCGCAGCCGATAGTCGTAGCCGGGCTCGTACTCGAACCCTTCAATCGCGTCGTAGAAGAACCCGCCGTTAACCACCATGCACGATCGCAGCCCCACGCCGTAGCACTTGGCGAGGGTGGGGCCGACGGTCACCTCCACGACCTCGAGGTATGTGGGCTCGCGCGGCCCCGTGGAATCGCCACAGCCGCCGAAGGCCAGGGCCGGCAGGAACAGGAAAGCGAAGCTTCTGGTGCCCATTGGCGTCCTCCCCGGGTACGACTGCCGCCGCCTCGTTGCGTCCCGCGGTGCATCGCAACCGGCTCTGACGGCGCCACATCCACAATCATAACCCATCGGCCGCACGAGGATCCGCCCTCGAGGCGAGGGGTCCGCGCGGAGCATACAGCGTCCCCCACGCGACCGCTGTATCATGTCCCACCATGGAACAGCCGGCAGACCGTTCGGAGCGGCCGAGCCGCGGCGAACCCCGAATCGTGGACAAGCCCTGGGGGCGGGAGGTGTGGTACGCCCACACGGACCGCTACGCGGGGAAGATCCTTGAGGTGA
>CAZDZJ010000092.1:0-6745 GCA_964509895.1 uncultured Gemmatimonadota bacterium | reverse complement strand
GGCTCCCCGCCCCCGCCCCGACGAGCAGATCCGCGTCGCCGTCCGCATCGACATCGGCCCACGCCACGCCCGGCCCCCCCCGCGACAGCTCGAGCGGCAGGAGCGGCTGCCGTGCCAGCTCATCGAAGGCCGATTCGCCGTGCCGGCCTACCGGCTCCGGTCCCGCGAACAGAGCCGTGCGGCCTTCCGGACCTGCCCCCTCGCCGGACCCGGCGGCAGCATCCGGCCCGGACCCGGTCGCGCCGGCCGGCGGCGGGCCCACCTCGTACGCCCGGTTCGCACTCACCCGGATCGTCCGGCGCCGCCCGGAGGGCCAGGTGACCGTCGCCTCGGCGGCCTCGCGCTCTGCCATGGCGAAGGTGAGCCCCGGATCCGAGCCCGACAGGTACATCCCCCCGGCGGTCACCTGCCGCATCTGCTCCGGGGCAGCGGACGATGGCTGGTCCGCCGGGGCTCCGGCGAGCACGACGCGCGCCCCGATCGCCTGCGTGTTTCCGCCCTCTCCGAGGACGCGCAGCGCGACCCGCGCCCCCCCGGCATCGTTCCGCAACACGAGGGGTGGTTCGTCCAGCCGCGTGATCACCACATCCCTGTCGCCGTCGCGGTCGAGGTCCGCCGCGGCGATTCCGTGGCTCACGTCGGGGTCCGTCCCGAACGCCCACGTCCGGCTCATGTCGACGAACGTGCCGCCTCCGAGATTCCGATACGCGAGGTTCCGCAGGCGCAGCGGCGGGAAGACGCCGAGTTCCTCGCGCCAGTCCACCTGGATGCGGCCGGTGCGCAGCGCCTCCTGCGTATCGCCGTCGAGCGGGTCCCACGCGTGTCCGTTCGTGATCAGCAGATCCTGATGGCCGTCGAGATCGACATCGAGGAACATCGCGCCCCAGGTCCACTCCGAGGCGTCGAGCCCGGCGGCTCGCCCGATCTCCGCCCATGTCCCGTCGCCGCGGTTGAGCTGCAGCGTGTTCCGGTCCGCCGACGCCCGCCCTCCGTGCTCGCCGGGGGCCGTCCAGCCGGCCGTGCCGAGGGCCACCTGCTTCCGTCTCCGCTCCGGATCCGGCGAGAGCATCTCGGTCGTCACGAAGTCCGTGTCGCCGTCCCCATCGATGTCCGAGAAGTCGACCCCCATCGAGGAGGCGCTCTCGGTGCGGAGGGCCAATCCCGACGCGGCGGTGAAGACCCCGCCCTCATTCAGCCAGAACCCGTCGCGGCTCCCCAGATCGTTGGCGACGAAGAGATCCGGGTCCCCGTCGTCGTCGGCATCGAAGAAGCGCGCGACGAGTCCCCAGTCGCGGGGCACGTCGGTGATCGGCGTGCCGTCCGCCGCCTTCAGCACACCGCCCGCGAGATCGACCGGTCCGAAGCGGCCCGACCCGTCGTTCAGATAGAGTTCGTCGGGGTCCGCAAGCTCGAAGCGCAGCGCCCGCTCGCCGTCGAGTTCGAAGCGGTAGTGCTCGTCGAAGGGCGGCGTGATGATGAACTCGTCCCCCGCGCGCTCGACCATCCCCCGCAGGCTCCGCTCGGCGGGGCTGAAGAGATCGTCCCCCTGGATGGTCTTGTAGTTGGCGAAATACGCGTCGAGATCCTCGTCCCCATCGATGTCCGCGAGCGCGAGGGTACTGCTCCCCCATGCGCCCTCGAAGCCCGATGCGACCTCCTCGAAAGCCCCGCGCCCGTCGTTGAGGAGGAGGGCGTTCGTTCCCCCGTGCACGGCCACGAAGAGATCCAGATCGCCGTCCCCGTCCGCGTCCGCCAGCACCGCACCCCGCGAGATCCGGTCTCCGAGCCCGGTTCCCGAGCCTTCCGTCACGTCCTCGAAGCGCCAGCCCCCGAGGTTGCGGTAGAGGACGTTGGGACGGTCCAGCATGCAGAGGTACAGGTCGACCCAGCCGTCCCCGTCCACGTCTCCCAGCGCCGCTCCGACGCCGTGGATGAGCGTTCGGTTCGCGAGCCGGGCTTCCCGTGCGACGGAGGGCGTCGCCTCGATGCCCGTGCTTCGCGCCGACAGCGAGGTGAAGCCGCCTTCGGGATCGCCATCGAACGCGAGGAGGCGTTCGCGATACCCGTCCCCCTCGACCCAGTCGATCGAGACAGGCGGCGGCGCGGCGTCGCAGGCGGCGAGGGTGCAGGCCGCGAAGGCTGCGGTGAGGGCGGCGAAGGAGACGCGAGAGCGGAGAGTGCCGCGGGTCGCTATTCGTGGTCTCCGCGGAAGACGGATCGCATGCCCTCGATCGCGTCGCGGGCTCCCTCTGCCGCGCGAGCGAACACCGCCGCGAGTTCCCGTTTCCCCGTGCCGACGAGCGGAATGTCGAAGGTGAAGTGTACCGCGACGCCGGCCGGACGGACGCTTTCCCCCGGATCGGTCCACGCACCGCCCGGGTCCAGGGCGCCCTCGATATGCACCTCGACGGTGTCCGAGACGGACCCCACGTCCTGCGCGACCTTGGACAGGCGGGTCGCGAGCGCATCGTTCCGGGAGGGGTTCGACTCCCGCTGGTCCAGCCAGAGGGCCGGAGGCGCGACGTCGATGTGTACGTACCCCAGCATCACCTCGGCATCGAGTTCCAGCGTGTCGTGGCCGGGGACATCCGAGGCGGGCGTCGCGAGGTAGGTTCCGAGACCCTCGATCCCGATGTTGGCGAGTCCGAGCGCCAACTCGTCGATGACGACTTCCACCATGGCTGACGGCGCATGAAGGGTGTCGAGCGCCCCGGACTCGAGGATGTCGAGTTCGGACTGGTCGTACGCCACGGCGCGGAAGAACCACGACAGCGGTTCCTGACGACCCTCGAACAGGTCGCGCACCCCCATGCCCTTGTCGCGCATCGCGCTCAGAAGGAGCGCACCCAGTTGATGCCGCGTGATCTCAGCCACCGTTCGCCCGACACTAGGGGGTGATCATGACGTGCGCGTTCGCCGTGCCGGCTCCCATGAGCCAGGCGCCCCGCGTCGCCATGGTGGGCAGCCCCAGATCCTCGGCGGTCGCGAACGGGGTGTAGATGACGGATTGCCGCCTCTGAACGGCCTCCATGTCCCCGGACCAGCCCTCGGCAGCGTAGATCGCGTGCAGGAAGGCGTAGCTCGGCATCTCCAGCGTGCCCGCCTCGATCTCCGCCATCCGCAGCTCGACGTTCTCCCGACCTGCAATGCCCTGTGCCGTCAGTTCACGCCCGCGCGCCATGTAGGGCTCGAGCGACTCGTGATAGCACGCCGTGTGGAATCCGTCGGCGCCAGGGTCGTCCGCGATGCAGATGAACGGCCCTGCGCCCTCACGGAGCGTCACCCACCCGTCTCCCTGTTTCTGGATCACCCTGGCGGTCGCCTGCTCGGATTCCGATGGAATGGGCGCGATGGCCAGAGAGATCGCGTCCTGGGCGGCCGCCTCCGAGGATGCGGCGATCATCATGACGGGGATCAGCAGGGCCATGGCGGCGAACGAGCGGCGGAGCATGAAATCCTCCTCGGGGCTGGTGCATTATTCGCCCTGCCGCGGGGCGTTTTCCCGCGCCCGGGCAGGCCGGATGAATAGGCACTCGCCGGGGCCCTGACGCAATCTGGCGCGAAGGGCCGGCACGAAACGCCGCCGCCGCCAACGGCGCTGCGTTGCGCACCGCGGTCGGGCGATCAAGATTCGCGCCCGGATCGGAAACACGATCCGGAATCACGTCGGCACCCCGTCGACATCACGACCACCCTGCATGGATCGGAGCGGCCGTTGAGCGTTCGAATCTGTGTCCCGCGCGAGACCGCCGCCGGAGAGTCGCGGGTCGCCCTCACGCCGGACGGGGCGAAACGCCTCCTCTCGGATGACGTTTCGATCGCGATCGAGGCGGGGGCGGGACAGGCCGCGGGCTTCCCCGACGCGGCATACCGGGATGTCGGCGTGGAGGTCGTCCCCGATGCGGGCCGACTCCTGGGCGGCGCGGATGTCGTGTTCAAGGTCGCGCCTCCCTCCGAATCCGAGGCGGCGAGGCTCCGGGAGGGCACGGTGCTCGCGTGTCTCCTCCGCCCGCACGAGAACGCGTCGCTGATCGAACGGCTGGCGGCTGACGGGGTCACGACGCTCGCCCTGGAGCTGGTTCCGAGAATCACGCGCGCGCAGTCGATGGACGCCCTCTCCTCCCAGAGCAACCTGGCCGGCTACAAGGCCGTCCTCCTCGGCGCGAATTCGCTGGGACGCATCTTCCCGCTCCTCATGACGGCGGCCGGGACCCTCTCCCCCGCGCGCGTGCTCGTACTCGGCGCCGGGGTCGCGGGACTGCAGGCGCTCGCCACTTGCCGTCGTCTCGGGGCGGACACCTGGGGCTACGATATTCGGGCCGCGGTCCGGGAAGAGGTCGAGAGCCTGGGCGCCAGGTTCGTGGACCTTCAGGAGGGCGCGGCGGAGGACGCCGAGACCGAGGGCGGCTACGCGAAGGAGCTCGACGCAGCCGAGCAGGCCCGCCAGCGCGAACTGCTCGAACAGCACATCACGCGGGCGGACGTCGTCATTACCACGGCGCTCGTACCCGGCCGTCCGGCACCGGTGCTCATCACGGCGGAGATCGTGGAGCGCATGAAGGACGGGTCGGTGATCGTGGATCTCGCCGGGGAGGCCGGAGGCAACTGCGCCCTGTCGACGCCCGGCGAGACCGTCGTCGAACACGGCGTGACGATCCACGCCCCGCTCAACGTGCCCGGCTCGCTTCCCTACCACGCCAGCCAGCTGCTCGGCCGGAACCTCTCCGCGCTCGTGAAGCCGATGATCGGCGAGGACGGGGTCGCCGTCGACCTGGACGACGATGTGATCGGACCCTGCTGCGTGACGCACGCGGGAGAGGTCCGGTTCGGCGCGTGAGGCCTCGCCTCATGACGCCTCACTCGATGACACCTCACGCAAGGCCTGTCTGATGGAAGGAACGCTGCTGATCGGACTGTATGTGTTCGTGCTCGCGATGTTCGTGGGCTTCGAGCTCATCACGAAGGTGCCCCCGACGCTGCACACCCCGCTCATGTCCGGATCCAACGCGATCTCCGGGATCTCGATCGTGGGCGCGCTGCTCGTGATCGGACGCGCCGGAGACGCGCCTCTCATGCGCTGGATCGGGCTGGGGGCGCTGATCCTCGCCACGATCAACGTCGTCGGCGGCTTCCTCGTCACCGACCGCATGCTCCAGATGTTCAAGAGCAAGGACGCGAGCTGAGCGATGGAAATGTCAGGATTCACGACGGTCATTCCGCTCGCCTATCTGGCGTCCGCCGTTCTCTTCATCCTCGGGATCAAGCGGCTGAGCCACCCGGCCACGGCGGCGGGCGGCAACCGGCTCGCCGCGGTCGGCATGCTGCTCGCTGTGATCGCGACGCTGCTCGAGAGCGGCCTGAGCTACACATGGATCGTCGCGGGCCTCGCCACCGGCGGCCTGATCGGCGCCGTCATGGCCCGGACCGTGAAGATGACCGCCATGCCGGAAATGGTGGCGGTCTTCAACGGGTTCGGCGGGGCCGCCTCCGGCCTCGTCGCGGTCGGCGAGTACCTGCGGGTTGCGGGCGGGGCGGGCGGCGCGGAGACGCTCGCCGTCGACGCGGGAGTGTCGATCATGGCGGGCACGCTGATCGGCGCCGTCACCTTCTCCGGCAGCATGATCGCGTTCGGGAAGCTGCAGGGGTTCGTGACCGGGAACGCGATCTCGAACCCGCTCGTGAAGTTCTCCGCCGGCTTCCTCCTCGCCTTCGCCCTCGTCCTCGCCGTGTACCTGGCGGGCTTCGGATCGAACCTCCTCTTCTACTGGGGCCTCATCGCGGCCGCACTCGTTCTCGGCATCCTGTTCGTGATCCCGATCGGGGGCGCGGACATGCCGGTCGTGGTCGCGCTGCTCAACTCGTATTCGGGGCTCGCGGCGGCTTCGGCCGGATTCGTGCTCGGAAACAACGCGCTCATCATCTCCGGCGCGCTCGTCGGCGCCTCCGGGCTCATCCTCACCGGCATCATGTGCCGCGCGATGAACCGTTCGCTGGCGAACGTCCTGTTCAGCGCCTTCGGCACGGGCTCCGGCGCGGCGGGCGCAGTGGCGGACGGAGACCGGGTGGCGACGCCGATCGAGGCGGAGGACTCCGCCATGGTCCTCGGTTACGCCTCGCAGGTCATCTTCGTCCCCGGCTACGGCCTCGCGGTGGCCCAGGCGCAGCACCGCGTCCGTGAGCTGGCGGACATGCTGACGGAGCGCGGGGTCAACGTGCGCTACTGCGTCCATCCCGTCGCGGGACGAATGCCCGGGCACATGAACGTCCTCCTCGCCGAGGCCAACGTCCCCTACGAGCAGTTGTGCGAGCCCGAGGATGTGAACTCCGACATGGAGAACATCGACGTCGCCGTCGTCGTGGGTGCGAACGACGTCGTGAACCCGCTCGCGCGCGACGACCCCTCGAGCCCCATCGGCGGGATGCCGATCATCGAGACCGACCGGGCGAAGACGTGCATCGTCATCAAGCGCTCGCTCTCGGTCGGGTACGCCGGGATCGACAACCCGCTCTTCTACCTGCGGAACAACCGCATGTTCTTCGGCGACGCGGCGGACGCCCTCGCCCGCATCGCGGAGGAGGTGAAGCAGCTGTGACCCCCGGCCCTCCGCCCCGCACCGCCGGCACCCGGTCGTGACGATCGACCGGCGCGGCTTCGTGATCCGGACGGGGGCCGGGACGGCGGGCCTCACGATCGGGCTCTCCGCTTGCGGGACGGGGACGGGCGGCGGTGCGCGGGGAGCAGGCG
>CAZDZJ010000091.1:0-17783 GCA_964509895.1 uncultured Gemmatimonadota bacterium | reverse complement strand
GTGGGGGTGGTGGCGTCCGTCATCTTCCTTCTCGCATCACTTGCCGGCGAAGCGCATGAAGAGCTCCGCGATCTCCGCGCGCACGCGGGCCGCCGCGTCGCCGCCTTCCTCGATTGCGTGCGTGGCGCAGCGCTCGAGGTGGTTCAGCAGGAGTTCCTTCTCGGCCGCGCGAAGGGCGGAGTGAACGGCGGCGAACTGCTGCAGGATGTCCGGACAGTACCGTTCATCCTCCACCATGCGGGCGATGCCCCCGACCTGTCCCCGGATTCGGGCCAACCGACGGTCGAGGTCGTCCTTCGTCCCCTCCGCGATTCCCAACGCATGCGGCCCAACATCGCTCACCGCCATTCACTCCGTCGTCTCTGCCGATCATCCACGAGGCATCAACCATGAACGAGCACGATCCAGCGAAGATCATCGACAAGTTCGACATAATACTATACCCCTGTAGAGTATTTGATGCAAGGTCGACGGCTCCCGACGGCTTGGGGGCCGGGGCGGCTGCCGATGGGTGGCGACGTTTTGCCGGGGGCTGCTAAACTCCAATCCATGTTCAGGAAACTCAGGCAGATGGTCGACGAGGCGCTCGACCGCATGGAGGCGAAGCAGGGCGGGGTGTCGGACGACGACATCGACCGCGTCGTTCGCGCCATGCGCCAGGAACTCGTCGATACGCGGGCGCGGATCTCCGAACTCGAGGGGCTGCTCGAGTCGCAACTGCGTCAGGCGGACAGGGAGCAGGAGGCGGCCCGGACGGCGGAACGGCGGGCGGCGCGGGCGGCGGAGATCGGGGACGCCGAGACGGTCGAGGTCGCGAACCGGTTCGCGGCGCGGCACCGCCAGCGGCTCGAGGTGCTCGTCCTCAAGGCCGAGGGAACGCAGGCCGAGCTCCAGCAGCAGAAGGCCGAGGCCGTACAGGGCGCGGAGCAGTTGAAGGCCGCCATGGCGCGCCGGGGTTCGCTCGGCGTGCAGCAACGGCGCGCCGACGCGATCCAGCACTCGGCCGACCGGTTCGATTCCGTCGACGCGTTCGACCGCATGGCGGAGAAGATGGAAGGCGGCAGCGACCTCGACGACGCGCGCCGCCAGGTCGACGAAGCGCTCGATCCGACCGTCGGCGCCCCGCAGCGGGACTATGCCGCCGAACGGGAACTGCGGGAGGCGCGGGCCGACGCGATGCTCGACGAACTGAAGCGCCGGATGTCCAAGGGGGAGTAACCACCCGGGAAGAGCGGAGGACCGATGGACCTGCTGATGATCGCCGTCTTCGGATATCCCCTCATCCTCATCGGGATCGGGCTCTGGCGCTCACGCCAGATCAAGAGCCACGCGGACTTCATGGTCGCCGGCCGGAACGTGCCCGTCGCCCTCCTCGTGGGGACGCTCGTCTGCACCTGGATCGGGTCGGGGTCGCTGTTCGGCGGGGCCGGGCTGGCGTACCGCACGGGCATCGCGGAGCTGTGGTTCTCCTTCGGCGCCTGGGCGGGGCTGCTCGTCTGCTTCTACCTGGCGCCCCGCGTGCGCTCGATCGCCAAGTACACGGTCCCGGACCTGCTCGAGCAGCGCTACAACGCGACGGCCCGCGTTCTCGGAACCGTCGCGATCATCCTCGCCTACGTGACGATCGCCGCCTACCAGTTCAGGGGCGGGGGCTGGATCCTGAGCATCGTCACCGACGGCGCCATCTCGCCCGAACTGGGCATGGTCATCACCTGCGTCACGATCGTGGCGTTCACGGCGCTCGCAGGGATGGTGTCGATCGTCTCCGTCGACCTTCTGAACGGGATCATCATCACCCTCGGCATCGTCATCGGCCTACCCTATCTCGTCTTTTCCAACGGGGGAGTGGGCGCCATCGCGGCCGGACTGCCGGAGCAGCACCTCACGGTCCTCGGAGGACACAACGTCCTCTGGGTCTTCGGCGTCGCGCTGCCGACGTTCCTCCTCATCCTCGGCGAAAGCGGGATGTACCAGAAGTTCTTCTCGGCCAAGGATGCCGGGTCCGCCAAGAAGGCCGTGGTGGGGATGTTCATCGGGGTCGTGTTCATCGAGACGACGCTCGCCCTGATCGCGATCGTCGGACGCGCCGTCTTCCCGGAACTGGCGGACCCCGCTCAGATGTCGATCGTGGGCCGGGCCGCGTCGGAGACGGTGATCCTGTACATCGCCGCCAACGGGCTTCCGATCATCGGCGGCGCGATTCTCCTCGCGGCGGCGGTCGCCATCGTGCTCTCGACCGGGAACACGTTCCTGCTCGTCCCGTCGACGAACGTCAGTCGCGACCTGTACGAGCGGTTCATCGATCCCGACGCCAGCGAGAAGAAAAAGCTGGGGCTGCAGCGGCTCTTCGTCGTCCTCTTCGGAGCATTGGGACTCGTGCTGCTCACGCAGTGGAGTACGGTGCTCGAGATGGCGCTGTTCGCCTATTCGCTCATCGGGGCGAGCCTCACGCCCGCGCTGCTGGCCGCCTTCCTCTGGCGCCGCGTGACGCCGCAGGGGGGTGTGGCCTGCATCGCGGGAGGCCTCGGGAGCATCGTCGGCATTGCCGGCCTCTCCCGGCTCGGCGTGGACTTCACGATGACGATCGGGGGCGATCCGTTCGACTTCGCCTCCACCGACTACATCGTGATCCCCGGCGTCCTCATCTCCCTCGGACTCCTGATCGTGGTGAGCCTGCTCACGCCGCCCTCGCCGGAAGAGAAGTGGCGGCCCTTCTTCCAGGAGAAGCCCGGGAAGCTCTGAGCGCGGGCGCCGGCGTCGGAGGTCAGCTCAGGAAGTCGCGCAGCTCGTCGAAACTGGACGGAGGTCCGAGCACCACGAGATCATCGCCGGCCCGCAGCTTCTCCTGCGGCCCGGGGTTGTAGACGAAGCCCTCGGCGTCGCCGCCCCCTTCGCTCCCGCGCTGGATCGCGACGACGAGCAGGCCGGTCCGGGCCGGGATCTTCGCTTCGGCCAGGGTGAGTCCGGCGATGTCGGAGGACTCCGGCACGGACACCTGCTCCAGAAGAAGCCCCATGCCTCCGGCGTCTCCGGGAGTATCGAAATCGACGAAGAGCGTGACGTCGGGCCGCAGGACGAGCGAGGCCATCTGGATGCCGCCCGTCGAGTTGGGGGTGACGACACGGTCGGCGCCGGCCTTCCTGAGCTTGCTCACGGCGTCTTCCGAACGCGCCCGTCCCACGATCGTCAGCTCCGGGTTCAGTTCTCGCGCCGCCAGGCACACGAATGCGTTGTCGGTGTCCGCGCTCAGCGCGGCGATGAGCCCGCGCGCCCGCCTGATCCCCGCCGCCACGAGCGCGTCGTCGTCCGTCGCATCCCCCTCGATGACCAGCACGTCGGGGTCCATCTGCCGTGCCACCTCGATCCGCGCGGCGTCGCGTTCGATGGCGACGTAGGGCGTGCCGCGGGTGGCGAGCCGCTTGAGCGCGGCGAGGCCCGTACGGCCCGCGCCGCACAGGATCACGTGGTCGCTGAGGTAGTCGATCCTCTTCATCGTTCTTCGTCTTTTGAATGAATGGGTCAGGTCCATTTCGACGAGGGTGGCGGTGATGAGGGCGAACCAGATCGCGAGCGTCACGATGCCGCCGGCGATCATGACGCTCGCGAACAGGCGGCCGCCGTCCGTGAGCGTCTGGATTTCGCCGTACCCGACCGCCGAGACCGTGATCACGGTCATGAAGAATGCGTCCGAGAGGCTGTACTCCGGCATGAGGGAGAAGCCGACCGTCCCGATGAGCGTGAGACTCACCGTGAAGAGGATGGCTCCGAGGAGGCGGCCCTCGAACCGGCTGAAGTCGAACAGGCGCCGCACCGGGCCTGCCGGGTTCATCGCGACCCGCGGTCGAGGCGCGCGACGACCTGCCGGCCCTTGATCCGGCTGCCGTCGAGGCCGCGCACGACGTCGTCGGCCACCAGCGAATCGATGTCGACGAGGGTGAAGTTCTGCCGGATGTCGATCCGCCCGATCTGTCCGCCGGCGGCGGAGGTCTCGCCCGTGATCGCGCCGACGACATCGCCCGGTCCGGCGCCGTCGCGCTTGCCGACGCCGACGAAGACCTTCGTCCACGTGGGCCGGGTGGCCCGCTGGGCGCTCCTGTCGCGTGGCGCAGCCGCGGGGTCGCCGGCGGGCGCGTCGGCGGGCGCCGAGCCGCCGGGTGCCGAGCCGCCGCGTGCCGCGTCGCCGGCCCGACGGGGCGAACGGTCCGCCGCCCGGAGGAGTCCGGCCAGGGCGGCGGCCACGCGCGCGCCGCCGTGCTCCTCGAGCAGGGGGGCGAGGAGCAGCGCGCCGCTCGCCAGGTCCTGCTGATCGAGCGCCTCGGACACGCGGGCCCGGAAGGCGGCCACGTCGTCCATGAGCGCGGGGTCCGGGGGTTCGGCGAGCGGGGCGACGCCCAGCCCGGCCCGGGCCGCCGTCAGCTCGAACTGCCGTTCGTGCAGTGTATCGACGATCGCGTAGCACTGCTCGGTGGCCGCGGCCGCGCGGGCGAGGGGCTCCGGCGTCGGCGGCAGTCCGAAAACGACCGCATGGGCGGCGGCGTCGACGTCGCCCCACGCCCCGACGCACACGCTCCCGGCCTCATCGGCTGGATCCGTTCCGGCCGGTTCCGCGTCCGCGACCGGCACGCCGGCCATCGAAAGCGTGGCCCGCACATCGGCGACGGCGCCGGGGGCCGTCTCGACGCTGACGGCGGCGCCCGAGCCGGCTCGCCCGAGTCCGGTGAGCAGCTCGGCCAGGCGGGCCAATCGAGCCGCGCGCGTCGTCCCGCTCGCGACGGCGATACGCCCGCTTGTCGCCCCACCCGCCCCGGCCTCGCCGGCCCGCGGTTCGGCGAACAGTTCCTTCGGCCACCGGCGCGCGCGCGGCAGCCAGCGCTCGATCAGCTCGTCGAACGCCGCATCGCGGGCGTGGGTCGTCGCGATCCGCCGAGCTCCCTCGCCCGAGGCCTGCACCACGGCCTCGACGGCCGCCCGGGCCGGCTCCAGGGCACGCACATCGTCGAGGACCAGGGTGCACAGCGCGCCCGCCGGGACGTCGCCCTTCCGCACGGCTTCGAGCAGAACGGCCGGCGGTCCCACGAGGATCGCTGCCCGCGCCGCCGCCCCGCCGGCCGCGCCCGGCTCGACGATGACGACGTCGCGGCCCGCCGCCCGCGCCGCGTCGAACATGCCGGCCGCGCAGCGCCGGGCGCGATCCGCGGTCGCGGCGAGCACGAAGGCGCGGGCCCCGGACTCGCCAGCCGCCAGGTCGCGCACCGCGGCGGCCGCGTACAGACGTGCGAGGCCCGCTCCCTCCCCGGCAACGAGCGCGAGGTGGCGCCCCCGCTCGATGGCGGCCGCGAGAGCATTGAGCGCCTCCGGCCGCGGAGTGCCCGTCTCCGTCGCGCCCTCCGGCGGGTCCTGGTTCAAGAGTGGGGTCCTTTGCGAACGGATGGCCAAAGAGCGCGAATGAGCCGGCGCCCGCGTGGTTGGAGAAGGTACGCTCGGCGTCGGTCCGCCCAAAGTGCGGCCCGGTTCACCGGGCGCCCGTTTACGTTGACGGCGGCTCGGCGGCGCGTCTAACGTCACCGTCCGCTTGCCGCGGCCATCCCGCGTGCTCCCCCCGGATGACCCCGTACGAGGTGAAGGCGATTCCCGTGGTCCAAGCCCTGGAGGCGATTCAGGCGTGGGTGTGGGGCGTCCCCCTCATCGTCCTCCTCCTCACCACCGGCTTCGTGTACACGCTGCTGCTGCGGGGCCTCCAGTTCCGCCGGCTGGGGCATGCGCTCTGGCTGGCGCTCGTCAAGCGCCGGGAGCCGGAGGGCGAAGGCGACATCTCCCATTTCCAGGCGCTGATGACGGCGCTGGCCGCGACCGTCGGCACGGGCAATATCGTCGGGGTCGCGACCGCGATCGGCGCGGGCGGGCCCGGCGCCCTCTTCTGGATGTGGGTGACGGGACTCCTCGGCATGGCCACGAAGTACGCGGAGGCGGTCCTCGGCGTGCGCTTCCGGGAGACGGACGCCCGGGGCGAGAAGGCGGGCGGTCCCATGTACTACCTGGAGCACGGCCTCGGACGGGGCAGCCTCGGCCGGGGCCTTGCGATCGCCTTCGCGCTCTTCGCGACCCTGGCCGCGTTCGGGATCGGCAACGGCGTCCAGTCCCAGGCCGTCGCGGACGCGATGAACGGGTCATTCGGCGTACCGCACTGGGCCGTGGGACTCGTCACGGCGGCGGCCGTCGGCCTCGTCATCATCGGCGGGATCCGGTCCATCGGCCGGGTCGCGAGCGTCATCGTGCCCGCGATGATCGTCCTCTACATGGGCGTCGCCGGCCTCGTGCTCATCTCCAACGCCGCCGAGATTCCGGCGGCCTTCCGGCTCGTGTTCGAGCACGCGTTCGGGGGGCGGGCGGTGGCCGGGGGAGCGCTCGGCTACACCGTGCTGCAGGCGATGCGCTTCGGCGTGGCGCGCGGAATCTTCTCGAACGAATCGGGTCTCGGGACGGGGGCGATCGCCGCCGCCGCGGCCCGGACCCGCGAGCCGGTGCGGCAGGCGCTGGTCTCGATGACGCAGACGTTCATCGACACGATCGTCGTCTGCACCTTCACGGGACTCGCGATCCTCACGACGGGGGCGTGGCAGTCGGGGGCCGAGGGTGCGAACATGACGCAACTCGCTTTCGACACGAGCCTCCTCGCGGGTGCCGGCGACATCATCGTCGCGCTCGGTCTCGCGACCTTCGCCTTCAGCACGATGCTCGGGTGGTCCTACTACGGCGAGCGGAGCTTCGCCTACCTCTTCGGCGAGCGCGTGATCCGCCCCTACCGGCTGGCTTTCGTCCTCGTCGTGGGGTTCGCCGCGGTGGTGGAACTGGATGTCGTTTGGCTGATCTCCGACATCCTGAACGGCCTCATGGCGGCCCCGAACCTGGTGGGGCTCCTTCTACTCTCCGGCCTCGTGTGGCGGGAGACGCGGAGCTACTTCAGCCGCACGTAGCCGCCGGCCGCCTCAGCCCCGGAAGGGCGGGTAGTGGCCGAGGTCGTAGGCGCGGATCGAGAGGACGCCGCGCGACCCGATCCCCACGTCGGAGAGGGTACACGTCTCGTCGCGGATACGGCGCTCGGCGAACTCCGTGTAGAAGTCGGCGGGGTCGTCCGAGGAGCGCTGGAGCATCTCCCGGAGGCCGAACGCCTTCGCATCCGCCACGGTCGTGTCGGCCGGCAGCTCCGCCACGTGCTCGAGCCAGCGGTCGGGCATGATCAGACGAACCGTGATGGCGTTCATGCGGTCCTCGGTCGCGGGGTCAATGCCGGTCTCGAACGCGGGCTCAGTGGACGTTGCGGAGGGTGTACAGAAAACGCTTCGCGAGGTCGGTCACATCCAGTCCCACGACCCGGTCGGTCTCCACGCGGACGTTGGTATGGCCGCCCGCGCGGTCGACCGCGAACCGCGCCAGGCCGATCTCCCCGGCGAAGGTCACGGAGGCGTCGGTTTCCTCGTGGACCCGGAGCCTGGAGTGCTCGCCGAAGAAACTCTTCGCGCGTTCGAGGACATCCTCCGGGGACAGGTCGGTGATCGTGACGTAGCGCATGTGGATTCCGGTTCGGCCAGCGGGTCCGGGGACAGCTCCGGCGGAGCGTAACGTCCTCGAGCGGGGCGCAAGATCTTGCCCCTCCAGCGGCCCGTCAACCGAACGCCGCGCGAGTCCAGTGCGAACGATTGGCCAGATGTCCCCGGGGGCGATACCATCCCCCCTCTATGAACCCTCCAATCTCGTTCGGCCGCTTCTTTCTGCCGGGCCCGACCGAAGTTCCTCCGGATCTGTTCGACGCCATGCGGCGGCCCGTCGCGGGGCACCGGAGCGCCGAGGTTTCGGGCCTGGTCGAAGCCATGCAGCCCGCCGCCTCGCGGCTCTTCCGGACATCGCGGCCGGTGTACCTGTCGACCTCGTCCGCCACCGGCATGATGGAAGCGGCGATCACGAACCTGACGCGCCGGCGGGTGCTCTGCCTCACGAACGGATCGTTCAGCAAGCGGTTCCACGCGATCGCCGAGGCCACCGGGCGTCCCGCGGATGCGCTCGAGGCGGAGTGGGGGGAACCCAACCTGCCGGACCGGCTGCACGACGCGCTCGCGAGCGCGCCGGGCCGGTACGATCTCGTCACGGTCGTGCACTCGGAGAGTTCAACCGGCGTTCTCAACCCGCTGGAGAAACTCGCGGCCGTCGTGCACGAGTTCGACGACGTGCTGATCGCCGTGGACACGGTGTCGTCTCTCGCGGGGGCGCCGGTCAAGACGGACGAATGGGGCCTGGACTTCGTCCTCACGGGCTCGCAGAAGGCATTGGCGCTGCCCCCGGGACTCGCGCTCGCCGCGGCCTCCGAGGGGGCGCTCGCCCGCGCGCGGGAGGTCGAACACCGGGGCTTCTACTTCGACATCCTCAAGTTCGAGAAGAACCTGGAGCGCTGGCAGACGCCGAACACGCCGGCGGTCTCGCTCCTCTTCGCCCTCGAACGGCAGTTGGCGCGGATGATGGCGGAGGGGCTGGAGGCGCGCTGGGATCGTCACGACGCGATGGCCCGCCGCACGTACGGGTGGGTGGACGCCATCGCCGCCCGAACCGGACAGCCGTGGCGCGTGCTGGCGCCGGAAGGCTACCGCTCGCCGTGCGTGACGGTCATCATGCTCCCCGATGGGCTGACGGGGCCCGACGTCGTCTCGCGGGCGCTGGCGGAGGGATACACGGTGGCCGCGGGCTACGGGCCGCTGAAACAGCGGTCGTTCCGGATCGGGCACATGGGCGAACACACTCTCGACGAGCTGGAGGCGCTGCTGGCCGTTCTCGACGACGTCCTGTGAGCGGAAACTCGTGAGCGAGTCGGACGGCGGCGGCCTTCGCGTCATCATCGCGGATCCCCTCCTCCCGGATGGGATCGAGACGCTGCGGGCCGCCCCCGGGCTCGTGGTCGAGGACCACACGGAGTCGGATCGCGAAACGCTCCGCGCCGCGCTCGAGGGCGCATCGGCGCTCATCGTGAGATCCCGGACGAAGGTGACCCCCGACCTCATCGAATCCGCCGACCGGCTGAGGGTCGTGGGGCGCGCGGGCGTGGGCGTGGACAACATCGACATCCCCGCCGCCACCCGGCGCGGCATCGCCGTGCTCAACGCCCCCGCCGCCAATACGCAGTCCACCGCCGAACTCGCCTTCGCCCTGCTCCTCGCCGCGGCCCGCCGGATCACGGAGGCGGACGCGAGCATCCGGGCCGGGGAATGGCGGCGCAAGGAGCTGCGCGGGATCCAGTTGAGCGGGAAGACGCTCGGCGTGATCGGGCTCGGCCGGATCGGCGCGGAGGTCGTCTGGCGGGCCCGCGCGTTCGGGATGCGCGTCGTGGCGCACGACCCCTTCGTGAGCGCCGAGCGCGCGAGCGATCTGGGGGTGGAACTCGCCAGCCTCGAGGACCTCCTCCCGGCCTGCCACGCGATCACGCTCCATGTCCCCCTCTCCGACGAGAACCGCGGGTTCATCGGCCGCGAGGAGCTTGCGGCCATGCGCCAGGGGTCGATTCTGGTGAACGCGGCGCGGGGCGGACTCGTGGACGAGGCGGCGCTGGCCGAAGCGCTCGGCAGCGGCCACCTGGGAGCCGCCGGCCTGGACGTGTTCGAGACGGAGCCGCTCCCCGCGGACAGCCCGCTGCGGGATGCTCCCCAACTCGTGTTCAGCCCCCATCTGGGCGCGTCCACGTACGAAGCCCAGCGCCAGGTCTCCCGACAGATCGCGATCTCAGTACGCGACGCGCTCGTCGACGGCGATTACAGCGCCGCGCTGAACGCCCCCTTCGAGGCGGAGGATCGCGACGGGGCCGGTCCCATCATGGACCTCGGATACCGTCTGGGACGCCTCCTCGCCGGACTCGAGGATGCACCCCCCAGCCGGATCGACGTGCGCTACGGAGGGCCCCGGGACGGCGTGCTCGGCCCCCTCGCGGCCAGCGTCGCCGTGGGGTTTCTCGAACGCCGGGTGGATCCCCCGCTCAACGTCGTGAACGCGCTTTCGATCGCGGCGGAGCGGGGCCTGGAGATCGTGCGCGTACGCACACAGGCCGTGGGTGACTACACGAACTATGTCGAACTCTCCGCGGCATCGGGCAGAGGCAGAGGAATGGTCGTGGGCGGTGCCCTCATGGGTTCCCGGATGCAACCGCGGATCGTGCGCGTCGGCACCTTCCGCATCGAGACGGAGCCCCGGGGCACCTGCCTCCTCATCCGGAATCGCGACCAGCCGGGCGTGATCGGCGCCGTGGGAACGGTCCTCGGTGAGGTGAGGGCGAACATCGCCGAATACCACCTCGCGCGGCGAAGGGGCGGCGGCCAATCCTTCGGCGTGGTGAGAATCGATGAGGAACTGCCGGCCGAAGTGCTGCGCACGCTGAACGACCTCGACGGCGTCGAAGAGGTACGTCAGGTCAACTTCGACTGACCCCTCACGAGCGGCTGGCGTTCGTGCGCCAGGGCTCCTATCATGAATCATGCATTCTTTTCATGATTCCCGGCGCAAACCAGGCGAGATTCGGGAACCGGTGCAGGTCTATCTGGCCCCCGCCGAGCGCCAGCGTCTGGAGCGGCTGCGGAAGTCCCTCGATACGACCAAGTCGGATGTCTTGCGGAGGGGTCTCGAGGCGTTGGAGTCCCAGCTATCGGACCCTGATCGTCACCCGGCGCTATCGGTCATCGGTCTCTTCCGGGGCACGCCACCTCGCGAGGGGGAGCCTTACTCCGATGTGGCGCGCGCCCACGACCGATTCCTCGCCGATGCCGAGATTGCGTCGTGGTCGTCCGATGCCGCGGATGAACCGCCGGACGCCTCGAAGTGAAGGCGCTGTTTGTCGATACCAGCGCGTGGTACCCGCTGGCCGACGCCGCCCACCCGGACCACCAGGCGCTCGCCGGGGCGCTCCGCCTCCGGGCTCGACAGGGCGTTGGGATCGTGACTTCCAGCCTCGTGGTGGCCGAGAGCCACGGGCTCCTGCTGAATCGCGCGGGCCGACGCGTTGCGCTTGCTTTCCTGGACGCGGTTCGGCAGCCCCCCAATCGGGTCGAGCGTGTGACGCCGGAACGGGAAGAGGTGGCCGTGGATGACTGGATCCGGCGCTTCGGAGACCAGGACTTCTCGCTCGCCGACGCGGCGAGCTTCGCGATCATGTCGGAACTGGGTATCGAAGAGGCTCTGACGCTGGACCGGCACTTCGCAGCGGCGGGGTTCGTGATGGTCCCCGGCAGGATCTGAACGAAAGACCGTCAAGCCGGAGGCGCCCACGCCGCGGCGACCTCCGGGTCCGGAGTCGGCAGGCGGTCGGGATGCAACAGCCCCCCCAGAATCTCGACGCCGGTGACGAAGCGGGGGCCCGAGCGGTTGAAGTAGGAGGAGGCGTCGACGACCCATGCCCGGCCCTCGGCGATCGCGCGCGGAGCCACCTCCCGCAGTTGCGCCGTGTGCGCGTCGGCGTCCGCACGCGACGCCTCGAGGCCGTAGCCGCAGGGCATGAGCAGCAGCGCGTCCGGATCGAAGTCCCGGATCTGGTCCCACGAGACTTCACGCGACGGCTGCCCCGCCTCGCCCAGGAGGTTGCGGCCCCCGGCGAGTTCGATCATCTCCGGCACCCAGTGGCCGGGCGCGAAGGGCGGATCGAACCATTCGATGCCGAGCACCCGCGGCGGGTCGGCGTCCCGTACCGCCGCTCGCACCGCATCGAGTCGCCTGCGGAGCGACCGCTCCGGTTCGCGGGCGTCCTCCGGGTTCCCGGCAGCCCGCGCCACCTGCCCCAGCGAGCCGAGGATGTCGTCGATCGTGTGCGCATCGAGCGACACGACCTCCGCCTCTATCCCCCGCGCCCCGAGCACCTCACGCACGCCGCCCGTCGGCACGGCGCACACCTCGCACACGGCCTGCGTGATGATGATGTCCGGGTCGAGCCCTTCGAGGACGGCTTCGTCGATCTCGTAGACGCTCCCGTGCTCGAGCATGGCCTGTCGCACGGCGGCGTCGATCTCCCCGCTCGAAAGGCCCTCGGGGTCGAAGCGGGGCCGGCTGGCCCGGGGCCGGTCCAGGAGGTGCGGCGGATGGTCGCACTCGTGGGAGATGCCGACGAGGCACTCGCCGAGGCCGAGGGCGTCGACGATCTCCGTCCCCGAGGCGAGGAGCGAGACGATGCGGGGTGCGGCCGGCGTCACTAGTACTGCGGCATGGCGGGGTCGATCTCCTCGGCCCACGCGAGAATCCCGCCCGCGAGGTTCACGGCGTTGTCGAAGCCGACGGCGCGCAGGTACGCGACGGCACGGTCTCCGCGCGGTCCCGAGCGGCAGTGGATGATGAGCGGCGTCGAGGCGTCGAAGCCCTCCACGGCCTGCGGGAGCGTGGCGAGCGGCACCAGACGCGCCCCCGCCTCCTCCAGGTTGCAGATCGCCCACTCGTAGTCTTCGCGCACGTCGATCAACTGGAAGCGCTCGCCGGCATCGACCCGGCGCTTCAGTTCGTGCACGTCGATGTCGAGGTCGCGCATGGGACCCTCCGTTTCCAGGCCATCGTCCGCCGCACCGCTCGCCGCACCGCCGGCCGATGCCACCTCGCCGCCGGCGGCCGCCTCGCCGCCGGCCGCCCCGCAGAAGCGCTCGTAGTCGATGAGTTCCGTCACGCTCGGCTCCGGGCCGCAAACCACGCACTCCGGGTCCGGGGGGATGTCCAGCGAGCGAAACTCCATGCGCAGCGCGTCGATGAGGAGCAGCCGTCCGGCCAGCGAGTCGCCGATCCCCGCCAGCCATTTGATCGCCTCGTTCGCCTGGATCGAGCCCACGATGCCGGGCAGGACGCCGAGCACCCCCGCCTCCGCGCAGTTGGGCACGAGGTCCGGGGGCGGCGGGTCCCGGAACAGGCAGCGATAGCAGGGGCCGCCGGGCGCGGCGAAGACCGACGCCTGGCCCTCGAAGCGGAGGATGGCCCCGTACGCGAAGGGCGTTCCGAGCATCACGCAGGCGTCGTTCACGAGATACCGCGTGGGAAAGTTGTCGCTCCCGTCGACGACGAAGTCCCACCCGCGGAGGATCTCGAACGCGTTCCCGGAATCGAGGCGGGTGTCGTGGGTCTCGATCTCGACGTGGGGGTTCAGTCCCTCGAGCCGGGCGCGGGCGGAGTCGAGCTTCGGCGTGCCGACCGCCGCCGTGTCGTGGAGCACCTGCCGCTGGAGGTTGGAGAGGTCGACGCGGTCGTGGTCCACGAGCCCCAGCCGCCCCACGCCCGCCGCGGCGAGGTAGAGCGCGGCCGGAGAGCCCAGCCCCCCGGCGCCCACGATGAGGACGCTCGAGGCCCGCAGGCGCCGCTGCCCCTCGAGCCCCACCTCGGGGATGCTGACGTGGCGTCCGTAGCGGACGAGTTCCTCGCGGGAGAGCCCGACGTCGGTCACCGCAGTCTCAGCCGTAGGGCGCGAGGGCGTCCGTGAGCGCCGCCATGTTCGCGGCGATGCCGGGCGCCCAGCGGAAGACGGAGGAGCCGGCCACGAACACCGAAGCCCCCGCGGCCGCGCACACCGGTGCGGAGGCCGGGTCGATCCCTCCATCGACCTGGATGACCGGCGGCGGCAGCCCGCGGTCGGCGGCCATGCGCAGCACGGTGGAGATCTTCGGCACCGCCTCGGCGATGAACTTCTGTCCCCCGAACCCGGGATTCACCGTCATCACGAGCACGAGGTCCACGGCGCCCAGCACTTCGGAGAGCGTCTCCGCGGGCGTGGCGGGGTTGAGCGCGACGCCGGCGTAGCAGCCCAGCTCCCGGATCCGGTGCAGGTCCCCGTGCAGGTGCGCGGACACCTCCTGGTGGACCGTGAGCATGTCGGCCCCCGCCTCCGCGAACGGTTCGAGGAACTCGCCCGGGTTGTCGATCATCAGGTGCACGTCCAGGAACGAGTCGCTCACCGCGCGCAGCGACTCCAGTACCGGCAGCCCGATCGTGAGGTTGGGGACGAAATGACCGTCCATGACGTCGAGCTGGAACCACTCCGCTCCCGCCGCCTCCGCCTCGGCGACCTCCGCCCCGAGCCGCGCGTAGTCGGCCGCGAGGATCGAGGGGGCGATGACCATCCCCCCGGGCAACGCCCGCTTCAGTCCGCGTTCGGTCACGATCCGAATCTCCCCCACGATCCCGGTGGCGCCACCGGCGTCAGATCAGGTTGAGCCGCTCGCCGACCTTCTTGAGGGCGGCGAGGGCGGCGTCGATGTGTTCGCGCTCGTGCGCGGCGGAGAGCTGGCACCGGATCCGGGCCTCCCCGCGCGGGACCACGGGATAGCCGAACCCGATGACGAACACGCCCTCGCGCAACAGCTCGCGGCTGAGACGAATCGCGTCCGCCGTCCGTCCGACGATCACCGGGACGATGGGCGTGCCGCCCGGGATCGGCCTGTAGCCGAGTTCGATCAATCCCTCGCGATAGTACTCCGTGTTGTCGCGGAGCCGGCCCACGAGTTCCGGATGCGCCTCCAGGTGGTCGATGGCGGCCATGGCGCCGGCCGCCGAGTGGCAGGGCAGTGCGTTGGTGAACAACTGGGTGCGCGATGCCTGGATGAGATAGTCGATCACGGCCTCGGAACTCGCCGTGAAGCCCCCCGCCATGCCGCCGAGCGCCTTGCCGAGCGTCGAAGTGACGATGTCGACTTCGCCGTGCATCCCCCAGTGCTCGGGCGTCCCGCGCCCCGTGTCGCCGAGCACGCCCGTCGCGTGCGAGTCGTCCACCGCCATGATCGCGTCGTAGCGGTCGCACAGCTCCCGGATCTCCGGCAGCGGCGCGATCTCCCCCTCCATCGAGAACACGCCGTCGGTGATGACCAGCCGGTGCCGCGCGTCCCGGCTCGCCTCGAGCGCCTCGCGCAGCGATCCCATGTCCATGTGGTCGTAGATGAAGCGGCGCGCCTTGCACAGGCGGATGCCGTCGATGATGCAGGCGTGGTTGAGGCGGTCCGAGATCAGGGCGTCCTCCGCGCCCAGGAGCGGCGCGAAGAGGCCTTCGTTCGCGTTCCACGCCGAGGTGTACGTGAGCGAGGCCGGCGTCTCCATGAAGTCGGCGATCCTGGCTTCGAGTTCGCGGTGGATGTCGAACGTCCCGCAGATGAAGCGCACCGACGACGTCCCCGCGCCGTACCTGTCCACCCCGTCCTTCACCGCCTGCATCACGGAGGGTTCGTCGCACAGGCCGAGGTAGTTGTTCGAGCACATGTTGATGGTCTCGCCGAGGCCATCGATATCCACGACGGGAGCCTGCTGCCCCATGATGTGCAGCAGTGCCTTGTGGACGCCGTTCTCCTTCATCTCCCCGAGTTCGGAGACGAGCCGGTGCTCGAGACCCCGGTTCACGTTCGACGTCATCACGTCCCGCTCCTCGTACAGTGTCATGTCGCGCCGTGCCTCACGGGTAGAGATCGCCGACGGTCTTGTCGGTCGCCCACGCGGTGTCCACCCGGATTCTGGGGCGCGAACCCCAGTTGCCGCAGTCGCTGAAGGCCCGCAGCCGACCCCGGACGTGGAGGACCCGCTCGGTCCCCACCTCGCGAAGCTCGGGACTGAGGCCTTCGAGCGCGAACACCCGCTGGGTCCCGATCCAGCCCGGCCCGAACAGCCAGCACCCCGCCGCCTGGCGGATCGTCCCCTCGCCCCACGTGCGGATGCCGGAGAAGCTCCCCGTGTCCGTCGCCACGAGCGTGCCGAGATCGATGTCCGCCGCGGTGCGGATGCGGTAGCGGCCGGGCGTGTCGAGCGTGAGCGGCCGCGCCTCGTAGAAGCTGACGTGCTGCGGGGCGCACATGGTCTGAAACATGGTCCGGCGCGCCGCGAGGTCGATCGTGGAGTCCGTCAGGGCGAGCGTGGCCGTGTCGAACCTCCCGCACTGGTTCTCGGACACGGGCCCGCCGAACTCGAAGGAGAAGGGAGCGCCCACCTGCACAGTCTCGGGATACGCCACCCAGGTGACGAGCGCGTCGCCGGGGGTGCCCTCCCCGATCCGCCAGCACCCCGCGGTGAGCAGCAGCGCGAAAGCGAGGGCCGCGGAGACGGGACGGACGGCGGGGCGGCTGACGGGGGGCGCCACGGGCCGCCGTTGGGCCGGATCGCCGCTCGAATGCGGCGGAGAGGGCGTCACGGCCGGCTAGTCCAGGGCGAGGACGACCTTCGCCGCCTCGCCGGAATGCATGGCGTCGAACCCCTCCTCGAAACGCTCGAACGGGAGCCGGTGCGTGATGACGGGGTCGATGTCGAGGCGCCCCTCCGCGAGAAAGTCCCGCATCTCGATCCACGTGCGATACATGAGCCGGCCCACGACGCCGTACACGTTGAGGCCCTTGAAGATGACGTCGCGCGCGAGGTTGATCTCCACCGCGTCCTTCGGGAGTCCCAGGAGCCGGACGTGGCCTCCGTTGCGGCACATGCGGAAGGCGGAGCGCACGCCCTCCGGGTGGCCGCTCATCTCGCACACGACGTGGGCCCCGTAGCCGTGCGTGAGGTCCGCGATCTGCGCCTCCACGTCCCCATCCAGCGGGTCCAGGCCGTCGTGCGCTCCCATGCGCCGGGCGAGTTCGCGCCGCTCCTCGTGCGGCTCGACCGCGATGACCCGGGAGGCGCCGGCCGCGCGCGCGATCCCGATCGCGAACAGGCCGATCGGGCCGCACCCGACAACGGCCACGACGCGTCCCGCCACATCCGTGTGCAGCACCGTGTGGAAGGCGTTCCCCAGCGGGTCGAACACGGCCGCGAGGTCGTCGTCGATGGAGTCCGGGATGTGGATGATGTTCGCCGCCGGGATCGAGACGTAATCCGCGAACGCGCCGTCGCGGTCGATGCCGATGATCCGCGTGTCCCGGCACACGTGCGCCTGTCCGGTGCCGCAGTACTCGCAGTGGCCGCAGACGAGGTGTCCCTCCGCCGAGACCCGGTCGCCGACCTCGATGTTCTGCACGAGCCGGCCCACTTCCGCGACCTCCCCCATGAACTCGTGGCCGAGGGTGACGGGCGGGTTCACGCGGTGCCGCGACCACTGGTCCCACTGCTGGATGTGCAGATCCGTGCCGCAGATTCCGGCCCGCCGCACCCTGATGAGGACGTCGCCGGAGCGGATCTCGGGCACCGGCGCGTCGCACAGCACGAGGCCGGGGACCGCGCCGGGTTTGCGGATCGCTTTCATGGAGAGGGACGAAGGCTCCTGGATGGAGACGTGCCGGTGGCGCACAATGTGCCGGAGGGTCTGACCGGGCGGCAAGCGCGGAACCTGACGTGTTGGCATATCGTACGATGGCCTGTCGGCGGGCGGGCATGCTCCCGGAAGCCGCCCGAAACCCCCGGAGTCGAATCGAACGGTGCGCGCGACGAGAAGGAGAGGGCCGGGCCTGCGATTCAGGGCCCGCGCGGCGGGCTCCCGCCGCCGGGAAAGGGTCGTGTGGTGGGGCGGCATGCTCGCCTCCGCGCTCCTGCACGCCCTCCTCTTCTTCGCGTGGGTGCGCCCGGCGCCCGAGTTCGAGGCTGCGGTCCGGCCCGGCGCCGATCCCGACCTCCCCGCCGGCGGCGGCGGGCTGCAGGCGGTCCGCGTGTCCGTGCCCCGCAGGATCGAGATTCCTCCCCCGCCGCGGCCCGTCCTCGCCGTCGAGATGCCGGAGATCGAGATGCGGGAGACCGAGGTGGAGATCAGCTCCGAACTCCTCCCGGTCGGGACGCCCGCGCCGGCCATCGGGCGCGGGCGTCCCGACCGGGAGGAGTTCGGAGCTGATCTCCACCTC
>CAZDZJ010000090.1:0-7602 GCA_964509895.1 uncultured Gemmatimonadota bacterium | reverse complement strand
CTCCCGCCCCGGCCGGCCGCCCGGCTCCCGACCGGAAGACGTACCGCATCACCGGCATGCACTGTGCCGGCTGCGTGGGCTCCGTTGAGAAGAGTCTGAACGCGGTCGACGGCGTGCGGGCCTCGGTGAGTCTGCCTGCCGAATCCGCGACGCTGACGCTCACCCGGGAGGTGCGCTTCGACGACCTCGCGGCGGCGGTCGAGGGGTCGGGCTACGGGATCGAACCCCTGGGGGACGTGGACCGCGGGGAGGCCGAGCGATCGCGCCTCGCGGAGGCGGAGGCCCGCTCGAGGGAGGCGTGGCGCGCCATGTGGACCGCGTGGGCGCTCACCGCGCCGGCCATGGTGTGGATGCTGCCGGAGATGTTCGCCGGGCTGCGCTGGCCATCGCCGCTCGCCTTCGATCTCGGGGTCACCGCGCTCGGGGCCGCGGTCCTCGTCGGGCCGGGGGGGGCGACGCTGCGCAGCGCCTGGCGCTCGGCGCTCGGCCGCCGTCCCAACATGGACGTCCTCATCGCGCTCGGGGCCGGCGTTTCCGTACTCACGGGGATCTGGGCCGTCCTCCACGTGCTCGGGTTCGCTCCGATGATCATGAACTTCGCGCCGGTGGGGGCCATGATCGCGGCCATTCACCTCACGGGGCGCTTCGTGGAGGCGAAGGCGCGCGGGCGTTCATCCTCGGCGATCCAGGCTCTGCTTTCGCTAGAGGCGCCGACCGCCCGCATCGAGCGGGACGGCGCGGAACTCGAGGTCCCGACGCGCGACGTCGAGGTGGGCGACGTGATGATCATCCGGCCCGGCGAGAAGATCCCGACCGACGGGGTCGTCATCGAGGGCCGGAGCGCGATCGACGAATCGCTGGCGACCGGCGAATCGATCCCGGTGGAGAAGGGACCGGGGTCCGCCGTCCTCGGTTCGACGGTCAACCACTCCGGCGCGCTGCGGGTGCGGGCGACGGGGGTGGGAGAGAACACCTTCCTGTCGAACGTCATCCGCCTCGTGGAGGAGGCGCAGGCGAGCAAGGTCCCGATCCAGGAGTTCGCGGACCGGGTGACGGCCGTCTTCGTGCCCGCCATCCTCGTCGTCGCGCTCGTCGCCTTCCTGGGCTGGTTCGCCCTGCCCGGCCTGTTCGCCGACGCGGCGCGCTGGGCCTCGGGCTTCGTCCCGTGGGTGAACCCGGAACTGGGCCGCCTGTCGCTCGCGCTGTACGCGGCCGTGGCGGTGCTCGTCATCGCGTGCCCCTGTGCGCTCGGGCTCGCCACGCCGACGGCGCTCATGGTCGGCACGGGCCTAGGGGCGACGCGCGGCATCCTCATCCGCGACGGGGCCGCCGTGCAGACCCTCGACCGGGCGGACACGCTCGTCTTCGACAAGACCGGCACCCTGACCCGCGGCGCCCCGCGCGTGGTCGATGTCCTCGTGGCCGGTGGCCTCGACGGCGACGCGGGAGGTCCGGGCGGCGCCGCCGGTCGCCCGGCGGTGGCCCCCGCGGGTCCAGCCGATGCGGAGGCGCGGGTGCTCGGCCTCGCCGCCGCGGTGGAGGACGCGTCGGAGCATCCGCTCGCCCGCGCCGTCGTCGACGAGGCACGGCTCCGCGGCATCGCCTTCTCCCGCGCCACCGGCGTGGAGGCCCGCATCGGGATGGGGATCGTCGGCCACGCGGACGGCACCCGCGTCGTCGTGGGGAGCGCGCGGCTGCTGCGCGAGGAGGGCGTCCCGGGCGAGGAGATCACCGAGGTTGAGCGGCGTTTCGGGGCCGACGCGCGCACGATCGCCTGGGTGGCCGCCGGCGGGCGGCTGCTCGGCGCGATCGCGATCGCCGACCCGGTGAAGGAGGACGCGCGGGAAACCCTTCTCGAGCTGAGCCGCCGCGGCTTCCGGACCGTGATGCTCACCGGCGACCACGAGGCCGTGGCGGCCGCCGTCGCCGAGCACCTCGGCATCGACGACTTCCGGGCCGGGCTGCTCCCCGCCCAGAAGGTCGACGCCGTCCGGAAACTCCGCGCCGAGGGCCGCACGGTCGCCTTCGTCGGCGACGGGATCAACGACGCCCCCGCGCTCAAGGCGGCCGACGTCGGCGTCGCGGTGGGCACCGGCACGGACATCGCGATCGAGGCTGCGGACATCACCCTCGTGCAGGGCGACCTGCGCTCCGTGCTGCGCGCCACCCGGCTCGCGCGCGCCACCTTCCGCAAGATCCGGGAGAACCTCTTCTGGGCCTACGTCTACAACGTGGTCGCGATCCCCGTGGCGTTCCTGGGCCTGCTCCACCCCGTGATCGCGGAGGCCGCGATGGCGCTCAGCTCGATCTCCGTCGTCACCAACGCGAACCGCCTCCGCCGGGCGCGCCTGTAGGGGCCGCCTCCGCCCGCCTGTCCGCGCGCGGCGCAACGTTGCCTTCGCCCCTGCCGGCGCGCATCATGGGCGCCGGTTCTTCGGGTTCATCCCTTGCTTTCGAGAGAGGTTCGATGGCCTCACGCTGGGTCGGTCTCGGGTTGGGACTCTGGTTCCTGGGCGCCCCCTTCATCTGGGGCTATCCGTTCGGTTTCCTGTGGTGGCACAGCGTGGTCCTCGGCGGCTCGATCCTCGTCGTCACCATCACCTTCAACCTCGGGATAAACCGGATCAGCGGCTGGGGCCTGATCGCGCTGGGCGCCTACAGCATGCTGTCGCCGTTCATCCACGGGTATCTGCCCAACGCGCAGGCGCTGTTCAACGACCTCATCTTCGGCGTCATCACGGTCGCCACGGGCTGTGCGATGGGCGGGGCGGGGATCGAACACTCCGACGAGGCGCACAGCGCCGCCTGACCCTCGCAGGCGTTCCCGCGGGAACTTCTGCTACGGCGTTTCGAGCCCCAGCGCCCGCACGAAGGCGTCGTAGTCCACCACAACAATGTGCGGAACGGGGCCGTAGGCTTCGAGGAGTACGCCGTGACCGGGCTGCGCATCGAGTAGCGCTACCCGGCTCCTCGTGTAGAGAGCCGGGGCAGCCTGGTCAACGGGAATGAAGTGCGTGCCGGATTCCCCGATCAACGACGCCGACACGATCGGCATCCGATTCAGGATCGCGGTGCCGGTGAACTGGTGGGTGCCGCGCCGGAGTTGCACCGCCGCTCCACCCGCGACGTGCTGCGCGCTGCCGGCCACCGGCTCCCTGAACTCCGGGACGGTGTCCACGGCGGACATCCGATTGCCGGGGCACGACAGCGTGAGCGTCTCCGGAGGATCCCGGGCATCGTGGTGGAGGGCGGCCAGTCCTCCGGCGCGGGCGAGACGGCTCGAGCCGCCCGTGGCGCGCTCCCGGTAGGCCGACACCTCCGCCGGGCTGGCGCCCTGCAGGATGGAAGCCGGCGTCTCCTCGAGGGTCCGGAATGACCGGAGCCAGACGATGTCGTCATCGCGGTAGGCTCCGGGACCGTAGGCCAGGAAGTCGTCTCCGCACCCGCGCGCCGCTGCTGTCGGCCAGAAGGAGATGGCCCGGTCCTCGATCAGGGCCCCCTCGAGAGTGAGCAGCGAAGCGCGCCCCAACTCGAGTAGGAGGAGACGATCGCTTGAGACCGCCAGCGCCCCGGGGAATTCGGCTTCCCCCGGTCCCCCTCCACGCGGAACGAACGCGGTTTCGAGCGACCCGTCGCGGTTGAAGACACGCACGAACGGAGGACTCGCATCGAGCACTACGATGGAGCGTCCGTCCGGCGTGAACTGCGCATCCTGGATCCGGAGGAAGGCCTCGGCCTCCGAGCCCGGGTCCACCTGCGCCCCGATGCGCACCCCCGATCCCAGGAGCGCCTCGAGCGACGCCGAGACATCGATCACCTCGCGGCCGCCCGCAGCCGTGGGCCCTGGAGAGGCATCCCGATCCCCGCAGGCGAGGGTGCCGAGCAGAAGCACCAGCGCACGTCGGGTCATGTCATGTTCTTCGTCCATTCAATGCGGCACGATCGTCTCGCCGCTCAGGCGCGCACGTCCATGTCATACATGTCGCAGGAGGACCGAACGTCACATGCTCGCTGCGGGCTGTAGGGCTTCGGGCGGTGAGGAGCGCCGCTGAGCGGAAGCGATTCAAGCGAGATGGATCGCCGCTCGAACGTAGCAGGGCTCTTGCCACGGGCTGCTAGGCTCCGAACTTCGCGAGGCGGCCGGCGCGGGCGGCGGCGAGGCGCATGAGATCGCAGCCGCGTGCGCGGCCGTGGGCGCCGGTACGACAGGCGGTCTCGCCGAACGTCGTGGCGTCGTCGCGGCGGGCCGGGCCGCCGTGGATGAGGAAGGGCACCGGGTGCCAGCTGTGGCTGCGCATCGTGGAGGGGGTGGAGTGGTCTCCCGTTACGAGGATGACGTCCGGCCCCGCGTCCACGAGATCCGGCACGATGGCGTCGGCCTCCTCGATGGAGGCTACCTTGCGGTCGAAGTCGCCGTCTTCTCCGGCCTTGTCGGGAGGCTTGAAGTGGAGGAAGAAGAAATCGTAGTCGGCTGCCCGCGCCCTGAAGGCGTCGGCGAGCGGGGCCGCGCCCGCGGGAGCCGTCCGCGCGTCCATGCCCACGAGGCGCGCGACGCCGCGGTACATGGGATACGCGGCGGCGGCCGCCGCCCGCATGCCGAACACGTCGGGGAAGAGCCGCCAGTCGGGCCGGCTGGAGACGCCGCGCAGGAGCGCCATGTTCGCCTGGGTCTGGCCGGCGAGCCGCGCGGCGGCCGCCTCGAGCCACGACGCGAGGAGCCGCGCGGTCGGCTCGGATGCGGCGTCCCGGGCCGCGGGGGCCGTGGGCGGCCGACCGGTCACGCCGGGGTCGGTGTCGTCCACGGCGTCGCCCGCCGGGGCCTCCGGGTGCAGGACGAGGACGAAGCGGTGCTCCTTCACGTGCCGGACGGAGCAGCGGGCGCCGTCCAGTTCGATGCCGTCGAGCCGGGCGGCCAGGGGTGCGGCTTCGTCGCACGGGATGCGCCCCGCGCGGCGATCGGCCACCCGGCCCCGGGCGTCGAGGGTACAGAAGTTGGCGCGCACGGCGATGTCGCCCGGTCCGAGCGGGAATTCGATGCCGAGGGCTTCGAGCACGCCGCGGCCGGTCTCGTACACGAGGGGATCGTAGCCGAACAGGGCCAGATGGCCGGGGCCGCTGCCCGGCGTGATGCCCGGCGCAACGGGGTCGTGGAGGCCGCACGTCCCGGCGCGGGCGAGTTCGTCGAGATGCGGCGTGCGCGCGGCCTCGAGTTCGGTCTGCCCCCCGGGCTCGCGCGGCAGCCCGCCCAGCCCGTCGAGCACGTAGAGCAGCACCTTGCCGCCGCCGCCTCCGGCGAGACGGGCGATCCGGTCGAGTTCCATGCGGCGGAACGTATGAGCGGCCCCGGCGGCAGGCCAATCGCGGGGGCGGCCCGGTGAGCTTCGCGGTCGACGCGGGGGGCGTCACCCGGCGCTTCGGACGGCGCTGGGCGCTGCGCGGGGTCGACCTCGCGGTGCCGCGGGGGTCGGTCGTCGCGCTCCTCGGCGCCAACGGGACGGGAAAGACGACGCTGCTCCACGTGATCTCGACGCTGCTCAAGCCGACGGCGGGCCGCATCGAGGTCCTCGGCCACACGCCCCCCGCCGGCGGCGACGCGATCCGGGAGCACACCGCCCTAATGACGGCCGGCGGGCACGCGTACGATGAGTTGACCGGACTCGAGAACCTCCGCTTCGCGGCCCGCATGTCCGGCTCTGCGACGACGGACGATGACCTCCGCGATGCGCTCGCGTCGCTCGAGCTGGCCGGAGCGGCGGACGTCCCGGTGCGCGCGTGGTCGACCGGGATGCGCAAGCGGCTCGAGTTCGCCCGCCTCCGTTCTCGCCCTCTCGACCTCGTGCTGCTCGACGAGCCCTTCGTCAGTCTCGACGAGGACGGCGTGGAGCTCGCCCAGGACGCGATCCGCGCGTGGCGGGACGCCGGCGCCGCGGTGATCATCGCCTCGCACCGGGTCGAGGACGCGACCCGGCACGCCGACGAGGTCGTGCGGCTGGAGAGCGGCCGAGTGGCTTCGGAGGCCGGACGGGTTGCCGCGGAGGCCGGACGGCCGGCCGCGGAGGCCGGTCGAGTCGACACGGAGACCGGGTGAGCGCGCTCGCGCGGCGAGCCGCCGCCATCCTGTGGAAGGACATCCTCTCGGAGCTCCGCACCCGGCAGGGCTTCACGGCGATGCTCGCCTTCGCCGCGCTCGTCCTCTTCATGTTCAGCTTCGCGATCGGGGTGGACAACGACCTGCTCGGGAGGCTCGCCGGCGGTCTCCTCTGGGTGGCGATCGTGTTCACCGGCACCCTCTCCCTGGGCCGGACGTTCCAGAACGAGGAACTCGCGGGCGGGGCCCGGCTGCTGCGGCTCTATCCCGGTGACGTGCGCGCGATCTACCTGGGGAAACTCGCCGGCAACCTCGTCGTCCTCGCCGCGCTCGAGATCGTCCTCTTCCCCGCCGCCGCGATCCTGTACCAGGTCGATTTCGTCCCGCACGCCGGTCCGCTCCTCCTCGTGGCGGCGCTCGGAACCTTCGGCTTCTCCGTCATCGGGACCTTCTTCTCCGCCCTCACGGTCCACCTCCGGGCGCGCGAGCTCCTCCTGCCGCTCCTCCTCTTCCCCGCCCTCGTTCCCGTCGTCCTTGGGAGCGTCGGCGCGACGGAGGCCTTCCTCGCCGGGGATCCCCTCGGGCGCGCGAGCGGCTGGCTGAGGTTACTGGCGTCGTACGACGTGATAATGTTCGTCGTATGCCTCTGGATCTTCCCCGTCGTCCTCGAGGAGTGAACCGGATTCGATGAACAGACTCTCAACGCTGGGATGGGCGGCGATCGCCCTCATCGCCGCCCTGAGCGTGCTCGGGCTCTTCGTCGTGCCGGCGGACGCGCTGCAGGGTGAGGTGTCGCGCCTTCTCTACGTGCACGTGCCCATCGCGTGGGTGATGATGCTCGCCTTCTTCGTGGTCTTCCTCATGAGCATCCTCTATCTCGTGCAGCGGCGGCTGAAGTGGGATCTCCTCGCGGCCGCGGCCGCGGAAGTCGGGCTCATGGGCGCCATCCTCACGCTCGTGCTGGGCACCCTCTGGGGCCGGCCCACCTGGGGTATCTGGTGGGCGTGGGATCCGCGAATCACCACGACGGCGCTCCTCGTGCCGATCTACGCCGGCTACCTCGTCGTGCGTTCGATGACGGAGGACCCGGATCAGCGCGCGCGCTGGGCGGCCGTGATCGGCCTCATCGCCTTCGTCCAGGTCCCGATCGTGTACCTGTCGGTGTTCTGGTGGCGGAGCCTGCACCAGCCCCCCTCCTCGCCGCAATCGATGTGGGGCGTGTACGGTCTCATGCTGATGCTCGGATTCGTAGCGTACGCGGGCGCGTTCGCGTACCTGTGGCTGCGGCGATACCGGCTGGCTGCAACGGAACTCGAACTTGAACTGTCCGGACCAGAGGAGAGGTGAAGCGGGTATGAGCGAGCACTGGTTCTTCATCGCCGCCGGATACGGGATCACCTGGGCCACCCTCTGCTGGTATCTCCTTCGCCTGCGCCGCCGCGAACGCGAGGCGGCCGCTTCGAGCGGGGGCGGCGCTACCTGTGGGACCTGGAGACGACCGTCGGCCCCATCAC
>CAZDZJ010000089.1:0-7613 GCA_964509895.1 uncultured Gemmatimonadota bacterium | reverse complement strand
TGCGTGTGGGCGTCCACGAGTCCCGGCACGACGAGCCGGCCCCCCGCGTCCCAGGCGGCTTCGTCTTCGTATTCCGCGGGGAGTTCCGCGGACGGCCCCGCCCAGCGGACGATCCCCTCCCGCCACACGAGCGTGGCATCCCGGACGACGCCGATGTCCTCCTGGCCCGCCGGACTGGCGCAGGTCGCCAGACATCCGATGTTTCGGAGGCTCGGCATGGCGGACGGCGGCGGCCTACCGGAGCATGGGGAGGTCGACCCCGCGCTCGCGCGCCGTCCGGATCGCCTCCGGATAACCCGCGTCGGCATGGCGCATGACGCCGGTGCCCGGATCCGCCGTGAGCACCCTTTCCAGCCGCCGGCCGCCGGATTCGGTTCCGTCCGCGACGCACACCATGCCCGCGTGCGTCGAATACCCTATGCCCACGCCGCCTCCGTTGTGGATCGAGACCCAGCTCGCGCCGCAGGCGGTGTTGAGCATCGCATTGAGGAGCGGCCAGTCGGCGATCGCATCGGAACCGTCCCTCATTCCCTCCGTCTCCCGGTTGGGCGAAGCGACGGAGCCGGTGTCGAGATGATCCCGCCCGATCACGATGGGGGCCCGCACGCGCCCGGTCTTGACGAGCCAGTTGAAGCGCTCGCCCATTTCCGCCCGTTCGCCGTACTCCAGCCAGCAAATGCGGGCGGGGAGTCCCTGGAAGTGCACCCGTTCGCGCGCCTGGCGGATCCACCGGCCCAACGCCTCCTTCTCCGGGAACGTCTCGAGGATGGCGTCGTCCGTCGCCGCGATGTCTGCCGGGTCCCCGGAGAGGGCGGCCCAGCGGAAGGGTCCGGCGCCCCGGCAGAACAGGGGGCGGATGAAGGCGGGTACGAAGCCGGGAATGTCGAAGGCTTCCGCCATCCCCCGCAGATCCGCGACCTGGCCGCGGAGGTTGTTTCCGTAGTCGAACGCAACCGAGCCCCTCGCCTTGAGCGCGAGCATGGCCGACACGTGCCGGACCATGGAATCGAGGACCCGCTCGACGTAGGCGTCCGGGTCGGAGGCGCTCATCGCCTCGGCTTCCTCGACGGACAGCCCCGAGGGGACGTATCCCAGGCGGAGGTCGTGGGCCGAAGTCTGATCCGTGAGGACATCGGGCGTGATGCCCCGATCCACGAGCGCCGGCAACACCTCGGCGATGTTCCCGAGCAGGGCCACCGACAGTGCTTCCCGCCGATCCATGGCGTCCGCGACGAGTTCCAGCGCCTCGTCGAGGTCCGTGGCCATCCGGTCGCAGTAGCCCGTATCGAGTCGGCGGCGGATCCGGTCCTCGCGCACCTCGACGCCGAGGAACGCCCCTCCGTTCATCGTCGCGGCGAGCGGCTGGGCGCCTCCCATCCCGCCCAGGCCGGCCGTCACCACGAGCCGTCCCGCCAGGGAGCCGCCGAAGTGCTGCCGGGCGAGTTCGGCGAAGGTCTCGTACGTCCCCTGGAGAATCCCCTGAGTGCCGATGTAGATCCACGAACCGGCGGTCATCTGCCCGTACATCGTGAGTCCGAGGGCATCCAGGCGCCGGAATTCGTCGATGTCTCCCCAGCGCGGCACGAGGTGGGCGTTCGCGATGAGGACGCGGGGCGCCTCGTCGTGGGTCCGGAACACGCCAACCGGCTTGCCGCTCTGAATGAGGAGCGTCTCGTCGTTGTCGAGGCGGCGCAGCGTCTCCACAATCCTTGCGTACGCCGACCAGTCCCGCGCCGCCTTGCCCGCGCCCCCGTACACGACGAGATCCTCCGGCCGCTCGGCAACGTCGGGATCGAGGTTGTTCATCAGCATCCGGAGCGCCGCCTCCTGGTGCCACCCCTTGCAGGAAAGCGTGGTTCCCCTCGGCGACCGGATCGGTCCAGGCGGATTCATGCGTCGCCTCGGTGTGCCCGGTCTCCGGTCTCCGCCAGTTCCAGCACCTGTTCCTCCGCGAGATCCGCGGCCAGCCGCGTGAGGTCGAGGCCGCGAAGGGCTTCGGCGGGGACCGGGCCGATGAACTCGCAGCCGGCGAGCCCCACGCCTTCCGCCCGTGCCCCCTCGGCCACCCGCTCGTATGCCTCGGCCACCCCTGTCACCGTGTAACGGGTCAGATTCATCGATACCTGAGCCAACCTCCGACGCCGGAGCCGGATGCCGAGCGCCCGCACGTGCGCGAGTCCGCCACCCGACTCCCGGATCGCCGCGGCGATGCGCCGGGCGGGGCCGGCGTCTTCCGTATCCAGGTTCACATTGAAGCGCACGAGGGCGTTCCGCACCCCCACGACCACGGCGCCCAGCGAGGGATGAGGTGCGGGAGGGCCAAGATCCGGCGTCCAGGCGGGGTCGGACAGCTTCCGGGCCAGACCCTCGAATTGCCCGGAGCGGATGCGGGGAAGGGAGGCCCGTCCCGGGTTGGCCGCGGCCCGCTCGTAGAAGAAGACCGGGACCCCGCGATCCGCCGCCCATTCACCGAACGTTCGAGCGGTCCGGAGGACAGCCGCCTCGGGGCAATCCGGACCGCGGACGAAGGGGACCACGTCGAGCGCTCCGATCCGGGGGTGTTCTCCCCGGTGCCGCCGCAGATCCACCTCCGCGTACACCGCCGCCGCGAGCGCGGAGGTCGCCCGGAGCACTGCTTCCGGAAGCCCCCGGTAGGCGAGCACCATGCGGTGGTGGTCCGGGTCGGCCGACCTGTGGAGGAGTTCGACGCCCGGGGTTCCCTCGACGGCCGCGCGAAAGCGATCCATCCGGTGCGGATCACGCCCCTCGCTCACATTCGGCTCGCAGAGGAGCCACCCGGGGTTCAGAGCGGGGTCGGCGGCCAGAGATCGCCCAGGGAGCTGGCAGCGGCCTGTCCCAGCCGCCCGTCGTCGACCGCCTCCTCGAGGCGCGCGACATCCGCCGCCAGAGAGCGATCCGCGATCACGGGGGGCACCCATTCCCGGATGGCGTCGTAGACCGCCCGCGTGCCGGCGCCCAGTCGGTCCGGGCCGCCGGGACGCAGGTAGATCGCCTGCGCGGCGCTGAGCAACTCGATGGCGAGGACCGTGCGCGTGTTGTCAAGGATCTCGCGCGCGTGCCGGGCGGCGTTCGCCCCCATGCTCACGTGATCCTCCTGATTCGCGCTCGTCGGGACGGAGTCGACCGAATCCGGATGCGCGAGCGTCTTGTTGTCCGACACGAGTGCCGCGCCGGTGTACTGGAGAGACATCAGGCCGCCGTGAATCCCGGGGGACTCCACAAGCATGGCGGGGAGCCCCCCGGAGAGTTCCGGCGTCAGCATGCGGAACACACGGCGGTCTGACAGACTCGCAACGTCCGCGAGGGCGATCCCGAGCGTATCGAGCCACAGCGCCGGCCCCGCACCGTGGAAGTTCCCGCCGGATACGACCTCACCGGAGTCCTGTCCGTCAACGGGGAAGACGAGCGGGTTGTCCGACACCGCGTTGAGCGATGCTTCCACGCGCGCCCACAGGAACGCGACCATGTCGTGGACCGGCCCGAGGACCTGCGGGGTGCAGCGGAGGCTGTACGCGTCCTGCACACGGTCCGGATCCGCGTCGATGAGCCCGCTCCCGGACAGGAGCGCCCGGAGCCTCGCCGCGGTCCCGACCTGACCCGGCTGGCGGTTGGCCTCATGCAGAGCCGGGTTCAGGGCGGCCGATCGCGCCAGCAATCCCTCGAAGCTCAGCGCCGCCGCCAGTTCCGCGTGGAGGAGCAGGCGGCGGGCGTCGTGGAGCTGCAGCGCCGCGCCGGCGACCATCATCGTCGTACCGTTCGTGAGCGCCAACCCCTCCTTGGCCTCCAGGCCGGGGCGCGAGATCTCCGCCGCCGCCATCGCGCTCGCCCCGTCCATGCGGCGCCCCTCAAACCACGCTTCGCCGCTGAAGGCTGCCGGATCCTCGCCTCCGTCGGCACCCGGACCCGAACCCGGATCGCGAGAGCGGGTCGCGACGGCGGACATGTGTGCGAGGGGCGCGAGATCGCCGCTCGCCCCGAGCGAACCCTTGCCGGGGACCACCGGCGTGACCCGCCGATTCAGCATCCGTACCAGGGTGTCGATGATCACGGGCCGGACGCCCGAAGCGCCCAGCGCGAGCGAATTCGCCCGCACGAGGAGCATTGCCCGCACCCAGTCCGCGGGCAGCGCCCGTCCCGTCCCGGTAGCGCACTTCAGGATGAGGTTCCAGGACAGCCGGGCCGCATCGGAGGCCGCGATGCGGGTTCCGGCCAGCGATCCGTAGCCCGTCGTGATCCCGTAGATCCGGGCTCCCGGCCGGTCCAGCGCCTCGACCACCGTCTTCCGGCTCGCCTCCACGCGCGCCCGCGCGACACCGTCCAGCTCGCGGACGGTCGCCCCCTCGCGGGCCACGGCCACGACATCCGGGATGCCGAGGTTGCCGGAGAGCGTGACCGGAGAGGCGGCCTCCGGCCCGGCGACTCCATTCCGGTCGCCGGGCGGGGGAGCCGCGCCGGACGGCCCGCTCATCGCCGAGCCGGTGACGGGAGCAGTCCCTCGAACTCCACTCCGGCCATCCGCTTTCCGACGAGGAACGGACCGAACTCCGCGTACTCCGCGCTCGCCCCGTCGTAGCGCATCTCGCCGATGATGGCCTTGAACTCGAACGGGTCTCCCGCCCACAGCGTCACGGCCCACTCCCAATCGTCGAGGCCCATGGAACCGCTGATCACCTGCAGAATCCGGCCCGCGAAGCGCCGCCCGACCTTGCCGTGCGCCGCCATGAGCGCCGCCCGCTCCTCGAGCGGGAGCGTGTACCAGTTCTGCCCGGGGTTCCGCCGCTTGTCCATCGGATAGAAGCAGACGTAGGGCATGTGCTCGGGCTGCCTGGGCTCGAGCCGGCGCTGCACGTACCCCTTCCGTCGTTCCTCGGCCAGGGCAGCCGCCAGCTCGTCGTTCCATGCCTCGCGGTCCTCCGGGTCGAAGCGTTCCGCCAGCTCGAGCGTCAAGCCGTAGAGGCCCAGTTCGACCACGGACAGGTATTCCTCGCGCACGAGGACCCGATCGCCCCACGCGGAGAGCTTCAGCTCGTGTCCCGCGTCGATGAGCCGGTCCAGCGTGTCCCGGAAATGGACGATGAGAAAGTCGATCCCGCCTCCCGCCACGCGATAGACCCCGGACCAGCCCGGCTCCGATCCGGCGGCCCATGTATCTGCGAGCGCCGCGAAGCTCCCAAGCGCCTCCCCGGCGTGGGCCCGATCCGCATTCCTCAGCCCTGCCCAGTCGACCTCGATGGACTGATGCAGGACGTACCACCCCTCGAGGCAGGCCGGGGCGAGTTCGGAGGGAGGGGCGTGCGGACGGCTCGTCACGTGCGGGTCATTTGAAGGGGCCGGCCAATCCGGGAAAACGGTACACGATCACGCCGCTGTCCGCCGCGTTGTCCACGTCCACATGCCCCTTCACGACCATTTCCCTGAGCGCTTCCTCCACCTCATCGAAGCCCAGGCCCGATGCGAGAACGCCCTGGGTCACCGTCAGCAGGCCGCCGTTCGCCTGCGCGGCCTTCAGCAGAACCTGCTCCCTGGTCTCCGCCGGGGCCGGGGCGACCTGCCGGGGCGGCGCCGCGGACTCGGGGGCGCCGGCCAGGCGGGGATGCGGCCGGTATCCGTCGCGGATGTTCGCCTTCCGTACGAGCCGCTTCATCCGGAAGAGGTCGAAGAACTGCCCCAGCCCGAGGAGACCGAAGGTGAGCAGCCAGATGATGCCCGTGGCATACATGCCCAGGTAGAAGCGGTGGATCCCGAATGCCCCGACGAGGGCGCAGCACCAGAGGGCGAAGCCGACCCCGTTCCTGTACTCCTCGCCGTCGGGTGGCGTTTCCGCCGCCGGCTGTACGGGAGCGGCGACGAGGGGCACGACGGCGTACGGAGGCGCCGGGCCCTCGGGGCCGGACTGGCCGGGTTCGCTGGGCTGTTCGGTCATCGCTCGCTCGTACGCGCCGATCACTCGGAGGGTTTCCTGGTGCAGTGTCGCACGAATACTGCGGCCATTCGAGCACCGTTGCATCTGACACGAAGAGGCACTTTACCACCGAGGCCGCAGCGCCGCACCCTTCCGCGCGCCGCGCCGCCCGCCCGGGCCTTCTCGGGTCCCGGGTTCGCGACTCGCAAGGGAGAGGAGGATACTCTAGATTGCCGCGCGCACGGCCCCGCGACGGGGCGCGGGCGACGTGGTGGGCGTAGCTCAGGTGGTCAGAGCGCCAGGTTGTGGCCCTGGAGGTCGCGGGTTCGAATCCCGTCGCTCACCCCTCCGCCTTTTTTCGTTCCTTCCAGACTCCTTGCGGACGTTGACAAGCCGCCCGCCGTTGGGTAGCCTTGGGGTCCTCGCGGGGGGGCTTATGCCCTTCCGCGATGCTTTTTGACAAGAAGGTGTGAGTGACTTGTGGGCCCGATCGAGAGCCATGGGCATCACTTCTCGTGGCTCGATGGGAAACCAAAGTGATTTCCGAACGTGAACCCCCGACGGTCCCGGACCGGACGGGGTGCTCTGCGTTCAACCAGGTCTCGAGTGCGGTCCGGTTTCGACCGGGCGCGCTCAAACCAAATTCTCATATGGAGAGTTTGATCCTGGCTCAGGACGAACGCTGGCGGCGTGCCTTACACATGCAAGTCGTGCGAGAACGGTTCCTTCGGGAACCTAGTAGAGCGGCGAACGGGTGAGTAATACGTGAGCGATCTACCCGAGGGTGGGGGATACCCCAGGGAAACCTGGACCAATACCGCGTACAGCGTCGGGAGTGGATGCCCGACGTGAAAGCCGGCCTCTTCTATGCTGGCGCCTTCGGATGAGCTCGCGGCCTATCAGCTTGTTGGTGGGGTAACGGCCTACCAAGGCTATGACGGGTAGCTGACGTGAGAGCGTGATCAGCCACATTGGGACTGAGACACGGCCCAGACTCCTACGGGAGGCAGCAGTGGGGAATATTGCGCAATGGGCGAAAGCCTGACGCAGCGACGCCGCGTGGGGGAGGAAGGCCCTAGGGTTGTAAACCCCTGTCAGGTGGGACGAACACCCTGCCGGATAATACCCGGCAGGACTGACGGTACCACCAGAGGAAGCTCCGGCTAACTCCGTGCCAGCAGCCGCGGTAATACGTAGGGCGCAAGCGTTGTCCGGATTCATTGGGCGTAAAGGGCGCGTAGGCGGCCTCGTAAGTCGGGTGTGAAAGGCCGGGGCTCAACCCCGTGCACTGCACCCGATACTGCCTGGCTAGAGAAAGGTAGAGGCGAGCGGAATTCCCGGTGTAGCGGTGGAATGCGTAGATATCGGGAAGAACATCTGCGGCGAAGGCGGCTCGCTGGGCCTTTTCTGACGCTGAAGCGCGAAAGCGTGGGGAGCAAACAGGATTAGATACCCTGGTAGTCCACGCCGTAAACGCTGGGCACTAGGTGTCGGGAGGCTTGGTCCTTTCGGTGCCGCAGCTAACGCATTAAGTGCCCCGCCTGGGGATTACGGCCGCAAGGCTGAAACTCAAAGGAATTGACGGGGGCCCGCACAAGCGGTGGAGCATGTGGTTTAATTCGAAGCAACGCGAAGAACCTTACCTGGGCTTGACATGTCGGTGGTACTTCCCTGGAAACAGGGGGGGACC
>CAZDZJ010000088.1:0-7221 GCA_964509895.1 uncultured Gemmatimonadota bacterium | reverse complement strand
GTGCAGGGACGGCCGGGGCTGAACCCGCTGCGGCTGAGTACGCGCTACGAGGGCTCGCCGGAGACGATGGCCGCGCTGCGGGAGGTCGCTCGTCGGCAGGGCGCGAACGTGTCGGACGACCCCAATGCGCCCGTCCGCGTGTTCGGTTCCACCGTGTTCCCGGGCGACGAGGACCGCGCGACCGTGTCGCTGAACGACGTGGACCGCGAACGGGTCCTGCACGAGGTGCGGAACGCGACCGACCAGGCCGACTACGTCGTCGTGAACAGCCACTCGCACGAGCCAGGCAACGCGTTCGTGACGGCGCCGGCGTGGATGGAGGAGTTCGCCCGGCAGACGATCGATGCGGGGGCGCACACGTTCATCATCCACGGGCCGCACCAATTGCGCGGCGTGGAGATCTACAGGGGCCGGCCGATCTTCTACTCGCTCGCGAACTTCATCTTCCAGAACGAGACGATCGACCCCATGCCCTCCGACCAGCGCGACCGCTACGGGATCCCGCTCGACCGGCTCGCGTCGGAGATCTACGACACGCGCTTCCAGGTGGACGAGGACGGCAATCCCACCACGGGCTTCCCCATCGGGGCCGAGTGGTACGAAAGCGTGGTTCCGGTCGCGACCTTCGAGGGCGACGAGGTGGTCGAGATCATCTTCCACCCGATCGAACTCAGCTGGAAGGCGCCCCGGGGCCGGCGGGGGACGCCGCGGATCGCGCCCGAGGCACTGGGCCGCAGGATCATCGAGCACCTCGCCGCACTGTCCCGCCCCTACGGCACCGAGATCGTCTACGAGAACGGCGTCGGGGTCTGGCGGCGCTAGCCGTCGTCCGGACCCGTGGCCTTCAAGCGCTGGTGTCGGCCACGCCGAGGCCTTCCCGCTCGGCCGCGTCGCTCAGGCGCTGATCGAGGCAAAGGAACAGCAGCGGGTCCGAAAGCTGCTCGCTCACCAGCAGGGCGGCGCCAAGCTGACCGGCGTCGGCAGCCCGTAGCGGGTGCCGCGCCAACACCGCATTCGCCCGGGCGCGCACGGAGAGCACATCGGTCACTTCGTCCCAGCCGGCGGCGAAGCCGCGAAGGCGGTCTAGAACCGTCCGCCGCTGCCGCCGGGTCAGCGCCCCTTCGCGCGCGCGCCTCTCAATCGCGCTCGTGATCTCCGTCCTCGTCCAGGCCCATGTGACGATGTGGCCGTCTTCCAGGAGCCACGTTCGAGCCAACTCGCTACCGGGCTCGGAGACGATCAGCGGGACAAGCGCCGACGCATCCCAGTACCTCACAAGCGGTCGGTCCGGTCCTCCGCCAGGGCCTGGGAAATGCTCGTCGGCAGCTCAATGGGAGGGTCGTCGAGAATCGAAGTGGCCGGTCCCGCGCGGGGCCGGAGAAGACCATCGCCAACCAGACGGTCGCGCACGGCGTCGTCGCTCGCCGGCCCGGGCGCCATCAACCTGGCGACCGGCACCCCGCGGTCGAGGATCTGAACCTCGCCTCCCCTCCGGACGTGGCGAAGGTAACGCGAGAGGTTGGCCTTGAGGTTTGAGATCGATACAGTGGTCATAAGACCAATCTAGTCTCGATAAAAAGACCCATCAAGTCAGAAGCTAGCCACTGCGTTCCGCGGCGCTGAAGAAGCGGGCCGCCTCACCTTCCTCGAGGAAGCCGAGTGCTTCGATCTGTTCCTCCTGACGTTCCGACAGGTCGTCGAACAGCATGCGATCGCGCGACGTCGGGGCCGCGTCCGAGGCCTCCGCGTGTTCGAGCAGCTTCGCGAACTTGTCGTCGAGGCGGACGGGCCAGTTGATGAGTTCCTGCTTGGCCCGGTGCTCTCGCGAGGGCCGGAACTGACGCAACTGGTCCTCGATCTCCCACAGCCGGGCGTCGAGGTCGGCCCCGGCGCGCGCGACGTCGGCCGCGCCCTCTGTCCCCGCCGCGCCCTCAATCGCCTCCACGATCCTCCGCCGCAGGCTATGGATGCGGGACACGGCCCGGTGGTTCTCGCCGATCTTCTCGCGGATCGCCATCAGGAAGCCGAACTGCTCGTCGAACTCGGCCTGCGGTGTCGCCACGCGGGGGTCCGGTACGATCTCGAACGGGACCGCGAACGTCTCGCCGCCCACCGTCAGACGCGCCTCGTAGCGCCCCGGCGGCGCCAGCGGCCCGTACGGATCTCGATGGCGGTAGAGCGTCTTCGGGACCCAGTCGACCGGCTCCGGATACCGCATGTCCCACGCGAACACGTTCGCCCCGGTCGCCGCGGGAAGCTCCGGCTCCACCAGGTCGGCAGGGTCAATGGGATCGGGCCCCGGCTCAGGGGCGGTCCCCTGGCTCGAGAAGGTGCGGATCTCCTCCCCCTCGACGCCGTCGTCACCCGCCTCGTGGATCGACAGGCGGACCTCCCCCTCGGGGGCGCGCGGCAGGTGGTACCGGAAGAGGACTCCGCTGGGCGGGTTCGGCATGAAGAGACCGCCGAACGTCGCCCGCGTGACCATCTCGCGGAAGCGGATCGTGGGCCGCGGCGTGAACAGACGCACGTCGTCGTCGGCGCCCGCCCCGACGTCGGCACCCGGCGTATCCTCGGCGCGGATTGCGACGCCTGCGTCCGCCAACTGCCGCAGGGGCGAGATGTCGTCCAGGATCCAGTGCGCGCGCCCGTGCGTGGCCGCGACCACATCGCCCGCCTTCAACTTAAGGTCGCGGACCGGCGTGACCGGCAGGTTGAGGCGCAGGGAGTGCCAGTTCTCCCCGTCGTCGAGGCTCACCCAAACGCCGCTCCACTCCGCGCCGGCGTAGAGGAGCCCGGGCTGCTCCTCGTCCTCCCGAACGACCCACACGAAGTCGTCCTCGGGGAAGTCCGCGTCGATGCGGCGCCATGTGGCTCCGTAGTCGGCCGTCGCCCACACCGACGGGGCGTCGTCCCCCATCATGTGCCGGTTGGCGGAGACGTAGGCCGCCGCCGGATCGTGCCGCGAGGGCTCGACGACGCTCACCCAGGTGTCCGCCTCCATATCGGGCGGCGTCACGTTCTCCCAGCTGCTGCCGCCGTTCGTCGAGACGTACACCAGGCCGTCATTGGAGCCGGTCCACAGCACGCCTTCCCGCACGGGCGACTCGGCGATGCTCGCGATCGCGGCGTACCATTCGATCCCCACGTTCTCCCGCGTGAGGCCCCAGAACTCCCCGCGGTCGGAGGGCGGTGTGGTCTCGAACCGGGTCTCGTCGGCGCGCGTGAGGTCGGGGGAGATGTCCGCCCAGCTCTCTCCCTCGTCCGTCGAGCGGTGCACGTACTGGGTCGCCGTGTACATCACGTCGGGGTCGTGGGGCGAGAGGAAGAGCTTGACGTCCCATACCTGGCGGTAGCGGAGCTGGTCCTCGCCCGTGCCGTAGTAGTTCTCTCCCCAGACCGAGATCCAGCGGCGCTCGCCCGTCGAGCGGTCCACGCGCGCGATCCAGTGGTGGTCGCCCCCGTAGCTCACGTCGAGCCGGTCGGGGTGGACGGCGATTCCCCCGTTCTCGGCCGCCGCCGTCGTCCAGCGCTGGTAGTCCCAGATCGCGCCCTCGTCGGAGCGGCTGGGCACGCAGATGCTCGTATTGTCCTGTTGCGGCGCGCAGACGTTGTAGGGGAAGTCGTCGTCGACGGACGCGTTGTACATCTGCCCCGTGGGCTGGTTCTCGACCGACGACCACGTGCGGCCCCCGTTGAGGGTCACGGTTGCGCCGCCGTCGCCCCCGCCCAGCATGCGCCGGGAGTCGGTGGGGTCGATCCAGAGCGCGTGGTGGTCGCCGTGCGGGAGCGTCGTGAGGGCGGTGAAGCTCTCGCCGCCATCCGTCGATTTCCAGATCGAGGTGTTGAGCACGTACACGACGTCGGGGTCTGTGGGGTCGGCCACGACGTGCGTGTAGTACCACGGCCGCTGGAAGAAGTTGGGGTTGTCGGCCACCCGCTCCCAGTTACGGCCGCCGTCCTCGGAGCGATACAGCCCGTTCCCGGAGCAGTAGTAGTCGCGGCAGGGCTGCCAGTCCGCCTGGCCCGGTGCGTCGGCAGTGTAGAGCCCACCGGTGCCGTCTCCTTCGGCCGTCATCAGCGCCCACACGCGGCTGGGCCGGGACCGGGAGATGTCGAGCGAGATCCGCCCCTTGAGGCCGGCCGGGAGTCCAGGGGCGGCCGTGATATCCTCCCAGGAGTCCCCGTCGTCGGTCGACTTCCAGATCCCGTTGCGGGGTCCTGCGTCCTGGATCGTCCATGGGAAGCGGCGCCCGTTCCACGTTGCCGCATAGAGCGTGCCGGGTGCGCTTGGGTCCATGACGAGGTCGATGACCCCCGTCTCGTCGTCGATGTAGAGGACGCGCTCCCATGTGTCGCCGCCGTCGCGGGAACGGTACACGCCGCGGTTCTCGTCCGGGATGAATCCGTGCCCGTGCGAGGCCGCATAGACGAGGTTCGGGTTGCGCGGATGGACCTCGATCGCGGACAGGTTCCGGGTGTCGGCGAGCCCCATGTTCCGCCACGTGCGGCCCGCGTCGCCGGAGCGATAAAGGCCGTCACCGCGCGAGATGTTGGTGCGGAAGGAGACGTCACCCGTCCCGACGTAGAGGACATCGGGATCCGATTCCGAGATCGCCAGCGACGAGACGGTCGTCGTCCCGAAGTGCCCGTCGGAGAGGTTGTGCCAGCTCACGCCCGCGTCGTCCGTCTTCCAGACGCCGCCCCCGTTCGTGCTCCCCATGTAGAAGACCCCGGGTTCCGTCGGATGGCCGGCCCCGGCGATGGACTTGCCGCCCCGCCAGGGTCCGATCGGCCGCCACTCCAGCACCTCGAGCACCGACGCGTCCACCGAACCGCCCGCCATGGCTGCCGCCGCGTCTCCATCCGGGGCGTCTGCGGCATCGACACAGGCGAGAGCGGGCACGAAGAGGATCGAGACGAGGATCCCGCGCGACGGCGAGTGATCGTGGTGGCGCATCGTCGCCTCCCGGCTTCGAGAAACGTTCCCGCGGGAACGTGTGGCTGTGCTCAGTACGTCCGGCGGAGTTCCACCGGTTGGCCGTGCGGGGTGTGGCGGTAGGCGTCCGCCCAGGCCTCCTTGCACTCGTCGAGGGCCCCGGACGTGCTCAGCCGGCGGTCGACGACGAGCCGTTCGAGGGCGGCGACCCAGTGGTGGTAGTAGCGGGTCCCGTCGTCCGGCTCGCCGCGCGCCTCGGCCGTCGCGAGTTCGTCGGCGAGCGTCCCGGCCCACTCCCTCCAGGTGAAGTGGCCCTCGTCGGAGAGCTTCACCGCGAGCGCGAAGGCCTGCGCCTGCCAGGGGGCCTCGAACACCGGGCCGTCCTCGTCGGCCGGCAGGGGAGGGAGCGCCGCGAGGCGCTCGGCATCGACGTGTTCGGTACCCGTGCGTTCGGCCCCGGCCATCACGCCGGCTCCAGGTAATCTTCCCACAGATCGACGTATATCGCGTCCCTCGCGGAAGCCCGCTCGCCCCACAGTTCCCGTCCCTCGAAACGCACCGAGTAGACGTGTTGCGGGCGCCGGTCGGGAGGACGCCGCCCGTCCTCGTCCGTGTCCTGCAGCGCGTAGACGCCGTAGTCCTCGACCACGGTGCCCTGTCGTCCGCGGACATAGCGCGGCTGCCGGGTGTGGCCGCGCGGGTGGAGGTTGCGCGCGCGCACCGGGTCGTTCGGCGCGAAACGGGCGGGTACATCCATGTCGAGGCGCCCGGCGCCCGGCGCCCCGGTGTTCGAAGCAGGGAGCAGCTCCGGCCGCGGCGCCCCCGGATCCGGATAACCCGTCTCCAGTTCGGTCTCGGAGATGAGACCGCTCACGAGCAGTCGGGTCGTCATCATCCGGAACCAGCGCTCGTAGTAGGACATGCTCAGGTACTCGACGGGGGGGATGCTCTCGAGCGTGTAGCGGAAGGAGGGCCATTCGCGCCCCCGGCCCCACCGGCCGACGGCCCTCGTCAACGCATACACGCGGCCCTCCCAGCGGTGGTGGAAGACGGGCTCGTTCTCCTCGGGCTCGATCGGGCCGAAGCCGTCCATGCCGCCCATGTCGTGGATCGTGTTCACGGCTCGCCTCCCGAGGGCGTCTCGACCCTGGCCACGCCGATCATCGAATCCCGCGTGACGATCTCCGCCAGTTCCTCTTCGGTCATCTCCTCCGTGCCGGCGGGCCGCTCGGGGAGCACGAGATAGCGGATCTCGGCGGTGCTGTCCCAGACGCGGATCTCGACATCCTCCGGCACGTCGAGGCCGAACTCGCTCAGCACGGCGCGCGGTTCGATCACTGCGCGCGCCCGGTAGGGGGCGGACTTGTACCACACCGGAGGCAGACCCAGCGTCGGCCACGGGTAACACGAACACAGGGTGCACACGACGAGGTTGTGCACGTCCGGCGTATTCTCGACGACCTTCATGTGCTCGCCCTGGCCGCCGAGATAGCCGAGTTCGCCGATCGCCGCGGTCCCGTCGGCCAGGAGGCGCTCCCGGTACGCGGCGTCGACCCACGCGCGCGCCACGACCTCGGCACCGTTCCGAGGGCCGACCCGGTTCTCGTACGTGTCCACGATCTCGTCCAGCGCCGCCGAGTCCACCATCCCCTTTTCCACGAGGACGGACTCCAGCGCCCGCACCCGGAGGGCGATGTCCGGCGGCACGTCCTGATGGTCGTGATCGTGGTCGTGCCCGTGGTCGTGTCCGTGTCCGTGCCCGGTTTCGTGGGCGTGAGAGGACTCCGGCTGCTCGGCCATCAGCTTCCCCGGGGTGGCGAACGCGGCCGCTCCGACGGCCGCATCCCTGATGAATCCGCGCCGGTCGACCGGCCGCTCTTCGGGTTTGTCCATGCGCACTCCTTGCTGCGCTCATGGTGCTCACGCGTCGCCGCGTGGCGCAACCTGTCCGCCGTTTCGGCGCGACGGGCCGCCGCGCGAGCGGGATTGCGCGGCCCGAGCCGTCCGTGCACCGTTCGCGCATGACCGTCTCCTACGAGAACTCGAAGGCCGTCTTCGACGGGATCAAGGCCGCCGGCATCCGCAGCATCTCGGCCCTTCCCGAGACCTGGCTCGGTCTCCTCCTGCAGCGCGCCGAGGACGATCCCGAGGTCGAACTCATCCAGGTCGCCAAGGAGGAAGAGGCGGTCGGCATTGCGGCGGGAGCCTGGTTCGCCGGCGAACCCCACATCCTGCTCATGCAGAACCACGGCTTCTTCGCCGCCATGAACGGGATCATCTCCCTC
>CAZDZJ010000087.1:0-16952 GCA_964509895.1 uncultured Gemmatimonadota bacterium | reverse complement strand
GCTCCTGCTCGTGCTCTCGGCGGCGATCAGCCACGACCTGCTCAAGCGCAACTGGCGGCCGGACATCAGCGAAAAGGGAGAACTCATCGCGGCACGCGTCAGCGCCGGAGCGGCCGTCCTCGTGGCCGGGTATCTCGGGATCAACCCGCCGGGCTTCGTCGCCGAAGTGGTGGCGTTCGCGTTCGGGCTCGCCGCGGCCTCGTTCTTCCCGGTCATCATCCTCGGCATCTTCTCGAAGCGGCTCAACCGCGAGGGGGCGATCGCCGGCATGCTGTCGGGGATCACGCTCACGGCCGCCTACATCGTCTACTTCAAGTTCGTGAATCCGGCCGCCAACGTGGCGGAGAACTGGTGGTTCGGGATCTCGCCCGAGGGCATCGGCGCGCTCGGGATGGGCGTGAACTTCGCCGTCGCGAGTGTCGTGTCGCGGTTCACGCCCGCGCCGCCCGACCACGTGCAGGGACTGGTTGATCGCATCCGCGTGCCCCGGGGGGCGGGCGAGGCGCACGAACTCAGCGCTTGACGCGATGTCGGGACCGGACCAGGGTCGGACACTCGGCGGCCGCCTCGGCTCGCTACCGGATCGCCACCGCGCCTTTCTCGAGCGCGCGCTGGCGGCGGTCCCCGCGATCGAGGGCATCGTCGGCATGGCTGCGGGGGGGTCATTCATCGCGGGCGAGATCGACGAGTTCTCCGATCTCGACCTCGTCCTCGCGGTGGAACCGGAGGCGTGGCCGGAGATCCTCGACCGTCAACAGGCGATCGCCGCCGAACTCGATCCCTCGTTTCTGGCGGGCTTCACGGGGGAGCACGTCGGAGAGCCGCGCCTGCTGGTCTGTCTCTATGGTCCGCCGCTACTGCACGTCGACCTCAAGTTCGTGTCGCTCGACGACGCGCACGAGCGGATCGAGGACCCGGTCATCCTGTGGGAGGTCGACGGCTGTCTGAGCGCGACCTTCGCCCGCTCCGAACCCCGCTATCCCGCCGCGGATCCGGACTGGATCGAGGCGCGCTTCTGGATCTGGGCGCACTATCTGGCCGACAAGATCGAGCGCGGAGAGATCTTCGAGGCGCTGGACGGACTGACCTTGCTGCGGGCCGCGGTGCTGGGCCCGCTGGCGTTCCTCGGAGCCGGCGTCGACGCGACCGGCGTGCGCCGGATCGAGGACCGGCTCCCCGCCTTCGCGACCGATCTCGAACGGACGGTTGGAGGCGTCGACGCCGCGGCGTGCATGGCTGCGCTCGAAGCCGCGGTCGAACTCTACACCGAGCTTCGGGCGGCCGACGGCGAGCGGAGCGCTGGCGAAACGAGCCCTGTCGAACGCGAAGTCCGGGCGTACGTCGCGAGGCTTCCCGCCCGTCTGCGGTTACCCGGTCGAGACGCCTAGGGCGTCTGGTGCGTCGGATCGAGCATCAAACGGGGGCCGGTATCCGCTCGACGTCGATCCGGTCGGCCCTCTTCATGGCCTGCGCAAGGTCGTAAGCCGACTGAAGGCGATACCAGGTGTCAGCTCCACCCCCAAACGCCTTGTCCAGGCGGATCGCCATTTCAGGAGAGATGCCCGAACGGCCGTTGACGAGTTCCGAAAGCTGCTTTCGGCTGACACCCAGCCTCCGCGCCGCCTCCGTCACGGTGAGCCCCAGGGGCTCCAGGCAATCGTGGCGCACGGACAGGCCTGGATGCGGCGGGTTCTTCATCGGCACGTCGGGCCTCCTAATGGTAGTCGATCAAGTCCACGTCCCTGACATCGCGCCCGTCGAAGCGAAAGACCACGCGCCAGTTGGCGGACACTTTAACCGCCCAATTTCCGGCGCGGTCGCCCTTCAGCGGGTGGAGCCCCAAACCCGGCAGGTTCATGTCCTCGGGCCTGGAAGCCACATCCAGTCGGGCAAGGATCCGCTCGACCTTGGCGATCAAGTCCGGAGGAATTCGTCTCCGGTCTCCCTTCTCGAACAAGCGTTCGAGGCCTCGGTGGCGAAAGCCAAGAATCATTGTGGGAACTGTAACGTATCACGTGTCAAACAGCAAGCGTGCTTCATGGCAATGAGGTTCATCTCGTTGAGCGGCGGTCGGCCGACGTGGTATGATCGAAGGGAGCGGTATCCCTCACGATCTACAGGAGGCGGTTGGTGGGAAGAAAACTTGTAGCCCGGAGTGCGCTTCAGGCTGGCATCCTTGCCGGAGGGTGGCTCTTTGCCGGGTGCTCCCCGGATGGTGGCGGGGACGTGGGCGGAGCGGCTGAGGGTGGCGCCGCGGAGGGCGGTCCCGCGACTACGGAAGCCGTCCATTTCGCGTTCACGGAGGTCGTGCCCGGCGTCTACCACGCCCGGGGCGCCAGCGACCTCGTCGTGGGATCGAACGCCGGCGTGGTCGTGAACGACGCGGATGTGCTCCTCGTCGATTCCCACATTTCCCCCGCGGCGGCGAACGCGCTCATCGAGGACCTGCGCTCGATCACCGACAGGCCCGTGCGCTACGCGGCGAACACGCACTGGCACTTCGACCACGCGCACGGCAACCAGGTCTATCCGCCCGAGGTGGAGATCATCAGCCACGAGGCGACGCGCGCGGCGATCGCGGCCGGGCGGTCGAACTCCGGACGGTCGTACGAACTCTTCGTCGGCTCGATCCCCGGACGGATCGAGCAGATGGAGGCGACGCTCGACACGATGACCGACGCGGACGCGCGGGCGGAACTCGAGGCCACGCTCGAGGCGCAGCGGACCTACTACGCGCAGTTGCAGGAGGTCGTGCCCACGCCCCCCAACACGACGCTCTCGGAGCGGCTGACGCTGTACCGGGGCGGACGCGAGATCCAGTTCCACTTCTTCGGGCGCGCGCACACGGAAGGCGACGTCATCGTCTACCTGCCCGATGACCGGGTGATCATCACGGGAGACATGCTCACCGGCGGCCTCCCCTACATGGGCGACGGCTACGTGAACGAGTGGATCGAGACGCTCGACCGCGTGAAGGCGCTCGACTTCGACTGGATCATCCCGGGTCACGGCGCGCCGTACCGGGAGCGGGAGCGCATCGACCACCTGCAGGCCTACCTGCGCGACCTGTGGGACCAGTCCGTCACGCTCCACGGTCAGGGGGTGAGCGCCGAGGATGCAGCGGGCCGCATCGATCTCACCGCGCACGCCGACAACTTCGGCGGCATCAGCGGCCCGGGCGCGAATCCGGTCGCCGTTCTGCGGATCTTCGAGCTGCTCGACGGGACCGCAAACTGAGACCGGCCGGCCGGCGAGACCGGGAAGACCGAATGATGAAGTCCACATCAGGAACAGGAGTCACGATGTCCACCGAATCGAACCGGCGTGATTTTCTGAAGGTCACGGCCGCGGCGGGCGCCGCCCTCGGGCTCGGCATCCCCGGCGCGGCCCGCGCCCTTTCACCAGGGCCGTCCGCGAAGCGGCCCCCCGCGGGACAGGCACGGAGGCTGCTGATCCTTGGCGGGACCGGATTCATCGGCCCCTACCAGGTTCGATCGGCGCTCGCGCAGGGGTTGGAGGTGACGATCTTCAACCGCGGCAGCCGCCCCGGGATGTTCGAGGGCGTCGACGAACTCGTCGGAGACCGGAACGGGGACTTCGAGTCGCTGCGCGGCCGGACATGGGACGTCGTCATCGACAACTCGACGGCCCGTCCGGACTGGGTGACGAGCATCGGGGAGTTCCTGCGCGACTCGGTGGAGCACTTCTACTACGTCTCGTCGCGCTCGGCGTATGCGAGCCACTCCACCGTGCCGATGACGTCCGCCGTGCCGTCCTACACCTACGAAACGGCCGGCGTGGACCGCGCGACCGCCGACATCACGCGGCTTCCCTACGGCCTCGCCAAGGCCGAGTCCGAGCGCGAGGCGATGCGGATCTTCCCCGACCGCTACGGGATCTTCCGGCCGGGCCTCATCATCGGACCCGACGATCCCACCGACCGCTTCACCTACTGGCCGGTGCGGATCCACCGCGGCGGAGAGGTGCTCTCGCCCGGTGACGGGACGGACCCGGTGCAGATCATCGACGTGCGCGATCTCGGCGACTTCATGGCGCTGTCCTCGGACCGCGGACACACGGGGATCTTCAACCTCGTGGGACCCGCGACGCCGCGGCCGATGTCCGAACTCCTGTACGGCATCCGCGCCGTGACGACCGCCGAGACAACGTTCACCTGGGTGCCGCGCGAGTTCCTCGCGGAGCGCGGGGTGCGGCCCTACGCCGAGATGCCGGTGTGGCGGCCTCCGACGCCGGGTTCGGAAGGGTTCGCGCGCTTCGACCTCTCCAACGAAGTCGCGCACGGGATGACGTTCCGCTCGCTGGCGGACACCACCCAGGCGACGCTGGACTTCCACTTCTCCCGCCCGCCCGAGCGCCAGGCGGCGATGCGGCCGGGGCTCCCCGCGGATCGGGAGGCGGAGATCCTGCGGGAGTGGCACGCCTCGCAGTGAGGACCGCCTGGCCGGCGTCGCCGCATGGCCTTGCTGGCCGCCCTGAACGCGGCAACTGTGGTCGGCGCCTGGAGACGTGAGCGTGGAGAATGAGATGGACGGAAACGGAGGCGATGTGAAGGATCGAGAAGAGGGTTCCGGACTCACGCGGCGAGCCCTGATCGCCGGAGCCGCGGCCGCCGCCGGGGGCGCCATCACGGCCGGCGCGACGCGCGGACTGGTCCAGGAGGCGCAAGATCCGACGAAGGTGCCGGGCGCGCGTCCCGTCACGGTCGGGTCCCGTTCTCCGCACGAGACGCCGGAGAAGCTCCTGTCCGGTTCGATGGGCGGCTCTTCGCGCACGCCGCTTCAGGACCTGCACGGGATCATGACCCCGGCGGATCTTCACTTCGAGCGGCACCACCACGGAATCCCCTACATCGATCCCGCGGCCTACCGCCTCCTCATCCACGGCATGGTCGACCGGCCCACCCTGTTCACGCTCGATGACCTGAAGCGCTTCCCGCAGGTCTCGAAGCTGCTCTTCATCGAGTGTTCGGGGAACGGCGGCGGCGCCTACGCCCCGTCGCCCAGCCCGCAGCACACGCCCCAGTCGGTCGATGGCCTTCTGAGCACGAGCGAATGGTCCGGCGTCGCGCTCTCGACGCTGTTCGAGGAGGTGGGGGCGCACGCGGACGCGACGTGGTTACTCGCCGAGGGCTCGGACGCGGCGGTCATGGGCCGCAGCATCCCGATGGAGAAGGCGTGGGACGACGCGATGATCGCCTACGCCCAGAACGGGGAAGCGATCCGGCCCGAGCAGGGCTACCCGGCGCGGGTCTTCCTCCCCGGTTGGGAGGGCAACGCGAGCGTGAAATGGGTCCGGCGCATCGAACTCTCCGACCGGCCTGCGATGTACCGCGACGAGACGTCCAAGTACACGGATCCGCTCCCGGACGGGACGGCGCGGCAGTTCTCCTTCGTGATGGATGCGAAGTCGATCATCACCTGTCCGACCTACCCGCGCCGGCTGTCGGAGCCGGGATTCGTCGAGATCTCGGGCTATGCCTGGACCGGAAGGGGCCTGATCGAGCGCGTCGAGGTGAGCACGGATGGCGGCGACTCGTGGCGCGACGCGGTGCTCCAGGAGCCCGTGCTGCCCAAGTGTACGACGCGGTTCCGGCACGGCTGGGAGTGGGACGGCGGTCCGGCGCACCTGCTGAGCCGCGCGACCGACGAGACGGGCTACACGCAGCCGGTGCGCCAGCAGGTCCTCGACGCGCGCGGGCCCGGCACGCGCTACCACTCCAACGCGATCCGGGGTTGGCGCGTGGGGCGCGACGGCTCGATCGAGTTCGCGCCGGTATGAGCCGCTCCAACGTGGTCTCGCGGCTGCTGACGCTGGCGGCCCTCGTTCCGGCGCTGGCGGCCTGCGGCGCGGGCGACTCCGAGGCCGGCGGGGAGGCCGGGAACGCCGCGCCCGGCGCGGCTGCGGTCGCAACGACCGACCGGGGCGACGGGACGACCGGGCGGGCCGGCGCGACCGGGCCCGTGTACGGGTTCGGGACGCCCGCGACGGCATCGCAGATCGCGGCGTGGGACATCGACATCGGTCCCGACGGCGCGGGCCTGCCGCCCGGACAGGGCAGCGTCGCGGAGGGACTGGAGGTGTGGGAACGGCACCGCTGCATCCTCTGCCACGGTCCGACCGGGCGCGAGGGACCGAACGATCTCCTCACGGGCCGCATCCCCGGGGACGAGTTCCCGTTCGCGAACGACCGCAGCCTGCGCTCCACCGTGGGGAATTACTGGCCCTACGCGACGACGCTGTTCGACTACACGCGCCGCGCCATGCCCTTCGACCTCCCGGGCACGATGACGGACGAAGAGGTCTACGCCGTGGTGGCGGTCATGCTCTACTTCAACGACCTCCTGCCCGCGGACGGCATCGTCGACTCCGCCACGGTCGTCGACACGCGCATGCCCGCCCGCGACCGCTTCGTCCCCGACAACCGAACCGGCGGCCCCACCATCCGCTGACCCGCGCGGCTACACGATCTCGATTCGGAGCCGACGTCCCAGCGCTTCGGCTGCCCCAATCAGCGTGGCCAGTTGTATCCGATCGTTGTCCGGGTCCAGTATCCGGTCCAACTGGCTGCGGCTCGTGTTCATCTTCCTCGCCATCGCATTCTTGCTCAAGCGTTCCGTAGCCATGGCTTCCTTCAATTGCCACGCGATGACGCGCTTGACGGCTGCGGCCGTTGTTTCTTCCAGCGTCCCCTGTTGCCGCAGGTAGTCCTCGAACGACGAACCGAGGCGCCCTCCTTCTTCAACCATGAACGAACTCCCTTGCCCGCCGTCGTGCGATGTCGATATCGGCCTTCGGCGTCTTCTTCGTTTTCTTCACGAATCCGTGCAGCAACACCAACCGGTTGTGGTGGATCAGAAAGATCACGCGAGCGATCCGCCCGCCGGTGATCCGCGACCGAATCTCATGGAGGCCACGGCCAAGCGATCGGGTGAGCGGCATGCCAACCGGCCATCCGAATTCGACGGTCGCGATGTCAATCCCGATCGTACGCCGAATCGCGTCGTCAAGCTCGAGAAGCCACTCCCGCACGGGCTCGTTGCCGCCGGCGGTAGCGTAGAACGCGGCGGGGAGACGTTTAGGCGCTGACATGGTCGCTTACCGGATGCATGTACCTTATGTGGTACACTCCGTCAAGCGCGTCTCAACTAGTGTGGGTGCCGCAGCAATCTGCGAGTCACCGAGACTGCCAGGGCGCCGGGCTACAGTTCGGCGGTGAGGTTGGCGCGGTAGTCCTGGAGTTGAGCGCGCTCGTCTTCGGGTAGCGCCGGGTGGGTGAGATCGAGGGTGGCAAGCTGGTCGCGCACCAGCCGGGCGACGAGGAGCCGCATCCAGGGCTTCGAGTCGGCCGGGATCGCGTACCACGGCGCCCACGGGCGGGCGGTCGCGTTGATCGCGTCCTCGTACGCGGCCATGTAGTCGTCCCAGTGCTGCCGTTCCTCGATGTCGGCGCGGCTGAACTTCCAGTTCTTGTCGGGACGTTCGATGCGGCGCAGGAAGCGGCGGGCCTGCTCATCCTTCGAGATGTTGAGCCAGAACTTCAGGATCACGGTTCCGTTCCGGGCGAGGTGTGCCTCGTGGTCCCGAATTGACTGGTAGCGCTCCTCGCAGCGCTCCATGATCGGCAGGCGACGCGGAAGCTTCTGCCGGTCGAGGTACTCGGGGTGGACCCGCACGATGAGCACTTCCTCGTAGTAGCTGCGGTTGAAGATCCCGATGCGGCCCTTCTCGGGGAGCCGGCGGTTCGTGCGCCACAGGAAGTCGTGCCTCGCCTCCTCGTTGGACGGCGCCTCGAAGGCGTTGATCCGGAAGCCGGCGGGGTTCACGCCCGTCATGACGGCCCGCAGCGTCGAATCCTTTCCCGCCGCGTCCATCGCCTGGAAGACGAGCAGCACCGCGTAGTGGCGGTGCGCATGGAGACGCCGCTGGAGACGCGAGATCTTGCGGACCGTGCGCTTCAGTTCCTTTCTCATCTCGCGCTCGGCGAGCGCGTCGGGCGGTGGCGCCGTCACCGCCCGGGAGATGTCGAAGTCGCCGTCGTAGCTGACCCTGAACGGACTCTCGGGCGGCGAGAAGTCGATCATCGGAGAAGCTCGGCCCGGCAAATGTCAGAACCTCGAGCTGCGGAGCCAGGTGTCGGCGCGGACCCAGTAGCGGTCGAATTCCCGCCGCGCCTCCTGCGCCTGGGCCGTCTTCTGCTGCGCATCGAGCGCCTGCATGAGGCCGAACCAGGCCCAGCCCTGATTGGGCAGATCTTCGAGCGCGCCGCGGTACACCTTCTCCGCCTCGGCGGCCCGGTCGTTTTCGAGCAGGATGGCGCCGAGCGTGTGGCGGACCGGCATGTGCCAGGCCCGCGGCTCGGAGTAGATGAGTCCATCCTCCTTCTCGATCCCGTGCTTCAGCGCCGCGACGGCCTGCTCCGCCTTCCCCCGCGCGTTGAGGATCTCGCCCGCGAGGATCGAACGCGGCAGCGCCACGACATCCGTGAGCGGGCTGTACCGGAAGGTGGCCGATGGATTGGCCTCCTCGATGACCGTGTCGATTTCATCGAGGTGGTCCTGCGCGGCATCGATGTGTCCCATCCGGAGGTAGGCGAGGCCGCGCGAGAAGCTCCACGCGACGAGTTCCATGGGTTGATCCGACTTCGGCCCGTCGCCCGCCAGGATCTCGCTCCAGCGGCCGAACGCGGCGTAGGTGAGGGGGATGTAGGCCGCCCACGGTCCGCGGTGCCCCGCCAGATCCTTCGCGGCCTGGATGGCCACGGCGCTCTGCCCGTCCATGACGGCCGCGTTGAGCAGCATGTGCAGGTTGTGCGAGGGGTAGACGCCGGGGGGTCCGCCGTGCGAAGCCTTCTGGTCGGCGTGCCACGCCTGCTGGTTGCCGCGCACCGCGTCGCCCCAGCGGCCGATGTTCATGTAGATGTGGGTCGGCATGTGGTGGATGTGGCTCACGGCGATCTGACTGCCGAGGTGGTCCGAGCATGCCTCGGCGAGACCCGGATCCTCGGACGCTTCCACGAGGTGGATGTAGAGGTGGCACGCGCCCGGGTGGCGAATGTCGCGCGCGAGCACCGTCTCGAGGATGGGGAGGATCTTCTTCACATCCTCCGCTTCGAGATCCACGTCGCCGCGCCGGGGCCGCAGCAGCATCCAGGCCTCGGCCTGCAGTGTGAGGACATCGAGATCGTCCGGGTAGCGCGCCGCGACCTTGTCCATCTCGCGCGCGTAGAGCGTGTCCAGCATCCGGCGGCGGTCCCGGTCGGGATCGGCCTCGAACCGCACATCGAACGCATCGATCAGCGCCCGTTCGACCTCCGTTGCGCCGGCCTTGTGCTCCTTCGCCTTCTGCATGGCGGCGTGGGCGGAGCGTTCGTTGCCGGGCGACATGCCGCCGTTCAGGTACGGCGCCAGCGACCACGCCTCGCTCCAGTAGCACGACGCGCACTCCGGATCTTCCGCCTGCGAGGCCTTGAACGACTCCTCGGCGATCGAGGTGCCGAAGGCGTACATGAAGAGCAGACCCTCGTCGAAGTACGCCTGCGCCTTCTCCGACTGCGTCGTGACCGGGCGATTGTGCGGGCCGAGATTCCCGTACAGGGGGGTCCCGTTGCCGCCGCCGTTCCCGGCCTGGGCCATGGAGGCCATGGAGGCGCCCGCCACCTGCGGCGCGTCGCGCCCCCCGCTCGTACACCCGGCGGCCATCGCCGCCAGACCCACCGCCAAGATCAGATCACGTCGCCGCATCGGGCTTCCTCCTCATGTTCGCAGCCCGTGGCCGGCATCAGACCACGGGGCCCGCCGCACACACCTCCGGCGGACAGTCGTCCTCGTATTCCTTGAAGTTCTCGTTGAAGAGCCGGGCGAGGTGCGCGGCCTTCTCGTCGTACGCCGCGGGGTCCGGCCACGTGGCCCGCGGCCGCAGGATCTCGCTGGGCACGCCCGGCACTTCCGTCACGACGTGGACCCCGAACACAGGGTCCGGCTCCGTCGGCGCGTCGGCCAGTTCGCCCGCGTGGATCGCGTCGACCATGCGCCGCGTGGCCGGGAGATCGATCCGCGCGCCGACGCCGAACGGCCCGCCGCTCCACCCGGTGTTCACGAGCCACACGTTCACGCCGTGCTCGCGCATGCGGTCCGCCAGGAGCCGCGCGTACTTCGCCGGGTGCCACACCAGGAACGGCCCGCCGAAGCAGGGCGAGAACGTCGCCACGGGATCGGTCACGCCGACCTCCGTGCCCGCGACCTTCGCCGTGTACCCGCTGATGAAGTGGTACATGGCCTGCTCGGGCGTCAACCGGCTCACCGGCGGCAAGACGCCGAACGCGTCGGCCGTGAGGAAGATCACGTCCGTCGGGTGCCCCGCCACGCACGGTATTTTTGCGTTGTCGATGAACTCGATCGGGTAGCTACCGCGCGTGTTCTGGGTGATCGACGAATCCGACCAGTCCACGCTCCCGTCGTCCCGCAGGACCACGTTCTCGAGCACAGCCCCGTAGCGGAGCGCCCGGTAGATGTCGGGCTCCTTCTCCTCGGAGAGGTCGATCGTCTTCGCGTAGCAGCCGCCCTCGATGTTGAAGATTCCCGAGTCGGTCCAGCAGTGCTCGTCGTCGCCGATCAGGAGCCGGTGCGGGTCGGCCGAGAGCGTCGTCTTCCCCGTTCCCGACAGACCGAACAGGAGCGACGAGGCCCCCGTCTCCGGGTCGGTCGTCGCCGAGCAGTGCATCGAGAGCACGTCCCGCTTCGGCATGAGGTAGTTCATGATCGTGAACACGCCCTTCTTCATCTCCCCCGCGTACTCCGTGCCGAGGATGCAGGCCTCGTTGTCCGCGAAGGAGAGATCCACGCTCGTCCCGGACGTGACGCCGTCCACGGACGGGGCGGCCGCTTCCTGCCCGGCATTGTAGACGACGAAATCGGGCTCGCCGAACGCCGCCAGCTCTGCGGGAGAGGGCCGGATGAGCATGTTGTGCATGAAGAGGGCGTGGTACGGGCGGTTGCAGATGATCCGGACGTTGAGGCGATACTCCGGATCCCAGCCCGCGAAGCCGTCGATGACGTAGAGAAGGTCCTGGCGGTTCAGAAACGCTCGCACGCGGGCCCGGTTCCGGAGGAAGCTCTCGCGCTCGAGAGGGAAGTTGACCGGACCCCACCAGACGTCGCGCTCGGTCTCCGGATCGCGGACCACGTGCTTGTCGTTCGGCGAACGGCCGGTCTTCGCGCCGGAGAAGGCCACCAGGGCGCCGTTGGCCGCCTTGATCGCCCCGGGTTCGCGCCCGCTCAGGGCATCGGCGTAGATCTCCGCCACGGAGGGATTACGCTTGATGCGGTTGACGGTGATGCCGTGCGCCGTGAGGTCCATGGTGCCGATTTCGGCCATCGTGGTCGTCATATGTCGTCGTCGCCATATTCGTTGGGAGAGTCGACACCACGGCGACGAGCCCACGAATCGGGGACGGGCTCCCAGCGCCGTACGGAATCGGCGCCGACCGTCCGATTCACGAGCAATCTGTTAAAATAGGCCTTCAGAGTTCAGATGACTACTGAAACGGGGGAACCCTCATGACCGGCCGGAACCGATCTTCGATCTCTCGCCGACGCGCGATCATCCTTTGCGGTGTGGCGGCAACCGCGATTCCAGCGGCGCTGAACGCGGTGCAGGAAGCGGACGATCCGCCGTGGCGCTGGTCCGAAGAGCGCGTGTTCGAGGCTGTTAACCGGGTACGGGCCGGGCGCGACCTGAACCCGAACTCGTGGCCGGACGGCGGTCGGGTGGCCGTGCTGCTCTCCTTCGACGTGGACAACGAGACGGTATGGCTGCGGAACGGCGACACCAACGTGGGCGGCCTCTCGCAGGGAGAATACGGCTCACGCGTCGCCCTCGGCCGCGTCATCGACCTGCTCGACGAGTACGAGATCGCGGCCTCGTTCTTCGGACCCGCCCTCAGCTTCAGCCTCGCGCCGCACCAGATCGACATGATCCAGGCCTCGGGCCGACACGAGATCGGCGTCCACGGCTGGATCCACGAGCGCAACGCCACCCTCCCGCGAGAGGAGGAGGAGCGCCTGCTTCGGATGGCCGTGGAGCGGATGACCGAACTCATGGGCGAGCGGCCGGTCGGCTACCGCGCGCCGTCGTGGAACTTCAGCGACTCGACGCTCGACCTGTTGCTGGAGATGGACTTCCTGTACGACTCCTCGCTCATGGCGGACGACCGGCCCTACGAGATCAACGCGAACGGCCAGCCCACCGGCCTCGTCGAACTCCCCGTGGACTGGATCCTGGACGACGCCCCGCTCTTCAACCCGCTCGGCGACCGCTACTCGAACCCGCGCGAAGTGCTGGAGGTGTACAAGGACGAGTTCGACGTGGCGTACGAGGAGGGGACGATGTTCCTCCTCACGATGCACCCGCACTACATCGGACACCGCTCACGGATCGTGATCCTGCGCGAACTCATCGAGCACATGCGCTCGAAGCCGGGCGTCTGGTTCGGCACCCACCGCGAAGCCGTCGAATGGGTGCGCGTCAAGGCCGCGATGCCTTAGCGCCGCTCCCCGACAACGACGCCGCTCGAAGCTCGGACGCCACGTTGACATATTGACGCTATTATAATATGCGTATATGTCATGAGAACCACGATCCGGTTGGACGACAACCTCATGCGGGCAGTGAAGCGTCACGCGCTCGAGTCGGGGACGACGGTGACCGCCGTGATCACCGAGGCGCTGCGGGAAAGACTTCAACGGCACAGCGACCTGACTGCGAACCCGCCGACGCCGCTTTCTCTTGCGACCGCAGGGGAGGGCGGCCTGCTGCCCGGTGTCGACCTTGACGATTCCGCAGCCCTCACGGATTTGATGGAAGGCAGAGGTTGATCCTTCCCGACGTCAACGTCCTCGTGTACGCCCATCGCCAAGACGCTCTGGACCACCAGCGGTATCTGAACTGGCTGGTTTCCGAGGTCGACTCCGATGCGGCCTTCGGGTTGAGCCCGCTGGTCCTCAGCGGATTCATCCGCGTGGTCACGCACCCGAAGGTCTTCAAGACTCCGAGCACCCTGTCCGATGCGATGACGTTCGCCGAGCAGCTCCGGGAGCGGGCCAACTGCATCGAAGTGACGCCCGGCGCCCGGCACTGGGCGATTTTCGTGCGGCTGTGCCGTCAGGCCGGAGCGAAGGGCAACCTGGTCCCGGACGCATATCTGGCAGCCATGGCGATCGAGAGCGGGTGCGAGTGGGTGACGACCGACCGCGACTTCAGCCGATTCGAGGGTTTGAGGTGGCGCCACCCGCTCGCGGCGGATCCGGCGTAGTCTGGTCCTGCGCCTTCCGACCGGTCACCGCACCGGGGTCACCGGGACGAGTCGGTTTCCTCTACCAGATCCAGGATGAAGGCGAACTCGAAGGCGAGTTCCTCGTACTGGCGGTCCCGGCCCGAGCCGCCGCCGTGGCCGGCGTCCATGTGCGTCTTGAGGAGGAGCCGGTTCTCGTCCGTCTTGAGCGCGCGCAGCTTCGCGACCCACTTCGCGGGCTCCCAGTACTGCACCTGCGAGTCGTGGAGTCCCGTCGTGACGAGCAGGTTGGGGTAGTCCTTCGGCACCACCTGGTCGTAAGGCGAGTAGGAGAGCATGTACCGGTACGATTCGAGATCCGCCGGGTTGCCCCACTCGTCCCACTCGAAGGTCGTGAGCGGGATCGACTCGTCCAGCATCGTCGTCACGACATCGACGAACGGCACGTGCGCGACCACGCCCCGGAACAGTTCCGGCCGCATGTTCACCACCGCGCCCATGAGGAGCCCGCCCGCGCTCCCGCCGCGCGCGAACAGCATCTCCGGGCTCGTGTAGCCCTCCGCGATCAGAAAGTCCGCCACGTCCACGTAGTCGGTGAAGGTGTTCTTCTTGTTGAACATCTTCCCGTCTTCGTACCAGGCCCGGCCCAGTTCCTGGCCGCCGCGGACATGGGCGATCGCGTAGGCGAACCCGCGGTCGAGGAGGCTCAGGCGGGTGGAGGAGAAGGTGGCCTCCATGCTCGCCCCGTATGAACCGTAGGCGTAGAGGAGGAGCGGGTTGCCGCCGTCCTTCTCGAGTCCGCGCCGGTAGACGACGGACACCGGGATCTCCACGGCGCCGTCGCGGGCGGGGGCGTGGAGCCGCTCGACGACGTAGTCCGCCCGGTCGTAGCCGCCGAGGACCTCGTCCTCCTTGAGCAGCGTGCGCTCGCGGGTGCCCATGTCGTAGTCGTACACGGCGCGCGGCGCGGAGAGCGACGTGTACCCGAAACGCAGGATGTCCGTGTCCACGTCCGGATTGGCGGAAAGCGAGGCCAGGTAGGCGGGCTCGTCGAACGCGATCTCGTGCTCCTCCCCTTCCCACGCCCGGACGCGCAGCCGCGTGAGCCCTCCCTCCCGTTCCGAGAGGACGAGATAGTCCCGGAACAGCTCGAAGTCCTGCAGGAAGACATCGGTCCGGTGGAGCACGACCGTCTCCCACTCGTCCGTCGAGGTCCGGTCCACCGGGGTCCGCATGAGCTTGAAGTTCTCGGCCCCATCGAGGTTCGTGCGGACGTAGAAGTGGTCTCCGAGGTGGTCGAAGCGATGTTCGTGCCCGCGCTCGCGGGGGAGGAAGAGGGTGAACTCTCCCTCCGGATCGGTCGCGTCGAGGAAGCGGTGCTCGTCGGCCAGCGTGTGCGAGGAGGAGATGACGAGGTATCGCTTCGACCTGGTCTTGCGGATGCGGGAGCTGAACTCCTCGTCGTCCTCCTGGTACACGAGCACGTCGGCGGCGGGATCGGTGCCGACCCGGTGCCGGTAGATCTGGTACGAACGGAGCGTCCCGGGATCGCGCTTCGTGTAGAAGAGCGTCCGGCCGTCCTCGGCCCACACCATGTTGCCGGAGGCGCCCCCGATCGCCTCCGGATACGTCTCCCCGGTGTCGAGATTCCGGATGCGGACGGTGTGGATCCGGCGTCCGCGGGTGTCCTCGGCCCACGCCATCATGCGGCCGTCCGAGCTGACCTCGGGGAAGGCGGCGAAGAAATCGTGGCCCTCGGCGAGGACGTTGACGTCGAGGATGATCTCCTCGTCCCCGTCGAGCGACCCGCGCTTGCGGGCGTAGATGGGGTAGTCGCGTCCGTCTTCAGTGCGCGAGTAGTAAAGGAAGTCGCCCTCCTTCACGGGCACCGAGAGATCGGTCTGCTTGATCCGGCCCTTGATCTCGTCGAACAGCTCCGCCTGGAGATCCTCGGTGTGCGCCATCAGCGCGTCGGTGTAGGCGTTCTCCTCCTCCAGGTATTCGATGACGGCGGGGTTTTCGCGCTGGTTGAGCCAGTAGTAATTGTCGATCCGCGTGTGCCCGTGCGTCTCGAGTTGTTCCGGGATCACGCGCGCGACGGGGAGCGTGACCCCGGCCTCGGCGGGGGCGGCCTCCCCGCCGTCCGCCGCGCAGCCGGTGGCAACGACGCTCACGGCAAGCAGCGCCGCGGCGAGGGTGAAGCGCTCACGGCGAACTGCCTCCGGTCGCGGCATGGACAACTCCTTCGCGTCATGCGGGTCACGCGAGTTTCCTCCCCGGGTGGTCGGACAACGCTGCCCGCCGGTGCCCGCGTTCGCTCGGCCGGTCGATCCGGCCGGGCGTCGCAGGCAGCATCATCTGCCTGGCGATTCTGTAGTCGTGGCGGCGGCGGCGGGCTTTCTCCAGCAACTCGGAGACCCACTCGGCCGGGGTCCTGTGCTCCTCGGCAGCCCTGTTCTCCAGCCACCGCGCGACATCTTCGGACAATGTGATGTTGAACTCCTTCATGGTCCACATCCTTCCCGGTATCTTTCGACACGGTCATACATCGTGAGACACGGGAACCGTACCGAAGTTCGTGTCCTTGAATCGCTGGAGAGGTGGCCATGCTGAACCACAGAAACGCGACGGGTTCCAACTCGAGCGCACGCATTGTGTTGCCGGCGGCGCTGGTTCTGGCGCTCTCCGCCGGGTTCGCCTGCGCGCGGCCGGCGGAAGAGACGGCGGCGGACGCCGTTTATCCGGGGGCCTCGTGGGAGCGGATCTCCGAGCCGGCCGTTGCCGGATTCTCGGCCGAGGCGCTGGACGCGATCCATCCGTACGTGGAGGGAATCAACACCTCCGCCGTGATGGCCGTGGTCGGGGGACGCGTCCTCTTCGAGCACGGGCCGGTGGACTCGCTCAGTTACCTCGCCTCGGTGCGGAAGAGCATCCTCGCGATGCTGTACGGCCACTACGTGGAGGACGGGACGATCGACCTCGCGCTCACCCTCGAGGAGCTGGGCATGGACGACGTCCAGGGCCTTCTGCCGATCGAGAAGCGGGCGCGGGTTCTCGACCTCGTCACCGCCCGATCGGGGGTCTATCACCCGGCGTCGAACGCGGGGGACAACCTCGCGGACGCACCTCCCCGCGGCTCCCGGGAACCGGGCACCTACTACCTGTACAGCAACTGGGACTTCAACGCGTCGGGCGCGGTGTTCGAGCAACTCACGGGCCGCAACATCTACGACGCGCTCGAGACCGACCTCGCGCTGCCGCTCGGCTTCGAGGACTGGGACCGCTCGATCCACCGCAAGTCGGGCGACGCGACCCGGTCCCGCAACCTCGCCTACCACATGACGCTCTCGACCCGCGACATGGCCCGCATCGGGTACCTCATGCTCCAGGGCGGCGTGTGGGGAGAGGCGCGGCTGCTGCCGCAGGGATGGGCCGAGCGCATCACCAGCCTGGTCACCCCCTCGGAGGAGATGAATCCGGAGGGCCTGCGGGGAGGCGAGTTCGGCTACGGCTACATGTGGTGGGTATGGGACGGCCCCGACGTGCCGGCAGGCTTCGAGGGCGCCTACACCGGACGGGGAGCCTACGGCCAGTTCATCACGGTCATCCCGTCGCTCGACATGGTCGTCGCCCACAAGACGGT
>CAZDZJ010000086.1:0-14190 GCA_964509895.1 uncultured Gemmatimonadota bacterium | reverse complement strand
TGCCGATTCCTCGTCGGGGCCGACGGGGCGCGGTCGAAGGTGGCCGAGAGCCTGGGCCTCGACCGCAACGTGCGGCTGCTCAAGGGCGTGGAGTGGGAGTTCGAACCCTCGAGCCGCGACGGCGACTGTCTGCACTGCTTCGTCGACCCAGTGCTGGCGCCCGGCTATATCGGCTGGGTCGTGCCCGGCGTCGGCGTAACCCAGGTCGGGCTCGCCGTCCACCGCGACCGCCGGGCCGACATCCGGAAGTTCATCGACCGGATCGATCCCCTGTTCGATCTCTCCGGACGAGGGGTCGTGGACAGGCGCGGCGGACTCATTCCGATCGGCGGCCCGCTACGGAGATTCCACGACGACCGGGTCCTGCTGATCGGAGATGCGGCCGGCATGGTGTCGCCCCTCACCGCCGGCGGCATCCACAATGCGTACCGGTACGGCAGGCTCGCGGCGGACGCGATCGCGGAACACCTGGCCGGCGGACCGCATCCGGGCCCCGTCCTTCGGCGCGCGTACCCGAACCTCGCTCTCAAGCGCGCCGCGCGCTGGTGTTTCGACCACCTCCCCGTGGCGCGGGCGCTGGAGGCCGGACTCCTGACGCGGGGCCTGTTCCGCGGACTGGCCGAGGCCGTGTTCTTCAGCCGCGCCCGTTAGCCCGCGAACCCTCCGAGGCGTAGGCTGACCGGGACGGAGCGTGCGATGGGAGTGCGGGATGGCGCGCAGGATGGAGTCTGGATGAGAGATACCTCGAAGCTGTTCCTTAAGACCGCGCTCTTTTCCGCCCTGGCCCCCGGTACGGTGGCCGTCGTCCTCCCTCTCCTCATCGTCCGCGGCCGCCAGGCCGCCGGCGGCGCGACGCTCGCAGCGGCCGCGATCCTGCTCGCCTTCGGGGCCGCGATCTTCCTGTGGTGCGCCCGGGACTTCGTCGTGGCCGGTCGGGGCACGCCCGCCCCGGTCGACCAGCCGGAGCGGCTCGTCGTCCGCGGGCTCTACCGCTATTCGCGAAACCCGATGTACATGGGCGTGCTGAGCCTGATCGCGGGCTGGGCCGTCCTCTTCGCCGCCCCGGTCCTCGCGGCGTACGGGGCCGCGTGGTTCGTCATCTTCGCGCTCTTCATCCGCTTCTACGAGGAACCGCACCTCACCCGCAAGTTCGGCGACGAGTACGTGGACTACCGGCGGCGCGTCGGCCGCTGGCTCCCGAAACGTTCCCGCGGGAACGTCCTGTGCCTGCTCGGGGGCGTCGTGCTCGGCTGCGGCGCGCCGGGGGCGGGGCCGGGGTCGGGCGAGGTCCCGGGAGCCCCGCCGGAGTGGACGCTTCGGCGCGGCGTGACGATCGGGAGCGCGGATCACCCGGTCTACGCATTCTCGGGCGTCCGCAGGGTCCTCGCCGACGAGGATCACGTGTACGCGCTGCTCGCTCAGGAAGCGGTCGTCAGAGTGTTCACGCGGGCCGGCGAGTTCGTGCGCGACCTCGGGCGCGAGGGCGAGGGGCCGCGCGAACTGCTGATGCCGTCGGACATGGGCTGGCACGGGTCACGCCTGTGGATCGCCAACTGGGGGTCGAACCGGTTCACGCTCTTCGATGTCGAGACGGGGGACGCCGAGACGATCCCGTTCCGCCCGGACATTCCGCGGACCCTCTACGACAGCGACCAGGCGCCCGGAGCCGTGCTCTCCAACGGCCACCTGGTCGGATCGCCGAAGCTCTCGGCGACGGCCGTCACCGCGGGGTTCGTCTCGGCCGATGTGAGGATCGTCACGGACACGGCGGGTTCCGTGCGCGACACCCTGGCCGTGCTCTCGATCGCGGGACAGATGGGGGAGATCACGGCCGGACTCGGCGGGAACGCGAGGTCCTACAGGCTCCATACGCTGCCGGAGGACGACATGATCGCCTTCGCGCCGGACGGGTCGGGCGCCGTGCTCGTCAGCCGCACCAGTTGGGCGGGTTCGGGGCCCGCCGCGTTCGCCGTGACGAGCGTCGACCTGCGCGGCGATACGCTCTTCCATCGCTCCATCCCCTATGAACCGCGCCGCGTGCCGGACGGCTTCTTCGACGACGAGATCGCCGAAAGCCTGGAGTATGGACACATCGCCGATCAGCGGGCCTACGCCGACGCCCTGCGTGGGTTCCTGGAGCAGCGCGCGTACTTCCCGCCGGTGACCCGGCTCGTGGCCGGAAGCGACGGGACGACCTGGCTGGCCGGGCCCGATGTGGACGGCGAGCGATCGTGGCTCGTCCTCGACGCGTCGGGATCGCCGGTCGGCCGGGTTCGGCTTCCCGCCCGCTCGTACGTGAGTTCCGCGGACGCGTCCGAGTGCTGGGTGGTGGAGCGAGATGCACTCGACATCCCCTACGTGGTCCGCTACGAGATCGTGCGCTGACCGCAGGAGCCCATACCCGCCGGCAGCCTGTTCCCGGCGAACGCCGGGATGTGACCCCGGCGCCATTCCGGAGGTCTAACCTCTATATCGCGCGAGACGGGGCTGTTCCGGCCGCGCATCCGGGCGCGCGTGACTCGACCTCGAGGGGGAACGATGGAAGACACCGGCATTCGGCTCACCGCCAACGACAGGTTCAAGCAGGCAAGCTCGCAGTGCACGCAGGTGGGCCTGCTGCTCGCGGTCTTCCTCCATCTGGGGCTGTTCGTCCTCGTGCAGCCGTTCGAGGCCGCGGACATGGGGCGCGTCGTCACCGAAATGGAGTCGATCACGCTCCCGCCCGAGGTCCGGATCCCGCCTCCGCCGGAGGCGATCGCCCGCCCGGCCATGCCCAGAGTCTCGACCGTGGATATCTCCCCCGACATCACGATCGGCCGGACGACGCTCGATCAACCGCTCCCGCAGTTGCCTCCGCCCCCGCGCGCCGACGATCCGGCCGACCGCCCCACGCTGATCCCCTTCGACACGAGCCCCGTCATGCTGAACGCCGCCGAGGTGCTGCAAGTGCTCGAACGGGAGTACCCGCGGACCCTGAAGGACGCCGGGATCGAAGGGCGCGTCGAACTCTGGATCTATCTGTCGGAGGAGGGGGTCCCCGAGAAGGCCGAGATCAAGACCTCCTCGGGTAACCCACTGCTCGATGAGGCGGCGATGAAGGTCGTCCCGGCAATGCGGTTCAGCCCCGCCCTGAACCGCGACAAGGTCACCGCGGTCTGGGTCTCGCAGTGGGTGACGTTCCAGGTGAACTAGTGTAGTGTCGCAGAAATCCTGCGGTCAGGCGATGAGTTTGCCGGAACGATCAGATGATCGGTATTTTCCGATCAAGTGATCGCCGCGGCCACGTCAACACCGGTGAGGACCTCTCGTGAACGCGCTCGAAGCCTACGCCGATCCCGGCCAGTTGCCCGCGACCGAGGCGGGGAGACTCGCCCGGCTCCTCGGCTTGGATGAGACGGAACATCTCGACGATGTAGGCCTGGCGCGGAAGGTCGCCGCGGGGCTCCCGACGCGCGCGGTGTCGGCCCTCGAGGAGATCCTCGGTTCGTGGCGCCTGGCGGGGAAGCTGGCATCGGAAGCGACGCTTCGACGCCACCGGCGGAGTCGCAAGCCGTTGTCTCGCGCCCACAGTGAGAGAACGTACGAACTCGGGCGCGTCGTCGACGCGGTCGCGCGAGTGTTCCACGGCGATGTGGCCCGGATCGACGACTTCCTGACGCGTCCGCACCCATTGCTCGACGGCGAGGCGCCCCTCGATCTGACCACGTCCAGTTCCGCCGGCGCCGAAGCCGTGCTGAAGCTCGTGCTGCGGGCCGAAGCCGGCGTGGCCGTTTGACCCCGCCGCTTCGGCTCGCGGCACCCCTCGAAGCGTATCGGATCGGCGACCCCTCCGGGCGATGGCCCGTCTACAGCCCCGAAGGCGCGCGGCTCGTGTCGGGACGATGGCACGAGCGCGGAGACCGGGTCATCTACGCCTCGGAACACTACTCCACCGCGATGTTGGAGATGCTCGCCCGCTGGAACGGTCCTCCGCCCGCCGACCAGCATTTCATCCGAATCGAGATCCCGCCGGGGACGATGCATGAAGTCATCGAACCGGAAGACCTGCCCGGCTGGCACCTTCCCGACAGCCCTGCCGCCAGAGAAGCCGGCCACGGGTGGTATACGCGTGGCGGGAGCGCCGTCCTGCTCGTCCCGTCGGTGGTCGCCCGCATGGACCGCAACGTGCTCATCAACGCCGATCATCCGGAGTTCCCGCGGCTGCGGCCCGGTCCCGAGACGCCGGTGTGGTGGGACGAACGCCTCTTTCTCTGAAGTCGCGCGACGGCGGGTCGACCCAGCGCCGAAACGTTCCCGCGGGAACGCGGAGGTTCGGCCTACCGAGGCAGTTCGACTTCGTACACCTCGATGACATCCTCGTCGAACTCCCCTCGCCGGAGGACGGCGATGCGGCCGTGCGCCACATCCAGAAGTTCGTGCGTCTCGCTCGTGATGGCGACGGTGTCCAGGGGCCCGAACAGGGCGGGCCGCACGGGGAGATGGAGGACGCCCACCGGACGCCCATCGGGTTCCAGGACCGTCCATCGCCGCACCGTATCGGCGGGCGGGGGGAAGTCGCCGATCCACATCCTCCCCTCGGGGTCCACGGCGAGCGCCTCGTAGGCCGGGTACGTCTCGCGCTCGGTCGACGCCTCCAGCCTTCGACGGTAGCTGGCCTGCACTTCCTCCGGGAACCTCCCGATCGAGCGCTCGGTCAGGGCTTCCCTTTCCGCGGGGGTGATCGGGCGGGCGGCATGGGCCCCGCGAATCCGCGTCACCGGTTCCGCGTTTCGGTACAGGGTCAGAGCAAGAGAATCGTTCGTCCCCATGAGGGCGTGTTCTCCGCGCCCCGCGAAGAGCGCCGTGGCCCCGAACAGGACCGGGTGCCAATCGTCGCGCGCGACGTGGCGTTCCCTGCCGGCCCAGCGCGCCAACGTGTCGACGATCGTCCCGCCCGCGTCGGCGGACACCAGGAACAGCGGTGCCCGCTGCAATCCGGGAGGAAGCTCCGGACGCGTCTCGAACGCGGCGAGGATCTCCCCGCCTCCCAGGCGCACGAGAGGCACGGCCGCGCCGAGCCCCGTGCCCTGGTCGAGGCTCTGGACGCCGGTCAACTCTCCATGGGCGTCGAGAAAGGTGAACCGGCGCTGGCGTCGATCGTAGACGAAGAGGGCGCCATCGGCGCCGACCCCGATCCGCTCGATGAAGCTGTATTCTCCCGGCCCCTCCCCCTCCCGGCCGGCACGGGCCCGAACCCCTCCGTCCCGATCGAGAAAGACGATCTCGGCCGCCTGGCGGTCGGCGATGGCCAGAGACGAATCCGGAAGGAAGACGGCGCCCGCCACGCTGGCGAGTTCGACGCCCGCCGCCGTGGAGTAGACGAGGCGCGTCTCGATCTCCGGAAGGTCCAGGGTGCGCAGGTCGGAGAGCCGCACGATCTCCACGCCCGCCGAATCGACGGTGACGAAGGGGGGCGCCGCCTCCCGAGGGGCCTCCCCACAACCGAGCGCGGCGAGGCAAAGGGCCGCCGCCGGGACCGCCGAGGCCGCCGGGACCGCCCGGAACGCCGTACCGGAACGCCGCCGATGTCTGGACATGTCCACTCCTTTACGCCGCGTAGACGCCGGGAGTTTGGAAAGGGTTCGCCCTTTCACGGTCGCTCGATACGGTGCAGGACGATGCGCTCCACGTCGAGGGCGTCGCGGCTGACGCCGAGCAGGCGATCCCCGGTGACGTGGACCGGAACAGGCATTCGTCCCGCCCGTCCACGCGCCCGATCTCGAGAACTTCCGTCCGGGCTACTTCGTCCAGATCGCGACGACGCCGCACCTCGAGTCGGAGCCGGCGAAGCGGGCCGGGAGTTGCGCGGCGCCGCGGTACACCTCCACGGCGCCCACTTCGATCGGGAGCACCACGTGTCGCAGGTCCTTCACGGCAACCCTCATTCCGTCGACCAGCACGCTCACCTGGCACGTCAGACCGGAGAAACCCGAGGACATCCTCCGGTTCGTCAGCCCCGTGCCGAGCATGGTGTGGTTCGTGATGAAGTCCGTCATGAGAGACGGCCGCCAACGCTCGATGTCCTCCTCCGTGAAGAACTCCCCCAGCCCGAGCAGTTCACCCCACCGCCTCCGTTCGTAGAACCCCTTGATCTCGAGGCGCAGGGACCGCTCCGCGGTGGCCACGATGGGCTCCATCTCGACGGGTGCCGGGACGAGCCCCACCTCCACCTCCGTCGTGATGCCGGGGGTCAGGGCGATCCGGTACGTGAGAGGCGCGTAGCCGAGCCGGCGAACCTCGAGCTGGCGCTCGCCGGGCGGGATATCGGCAAGCACGAACGCCCCCTGGCGGTTGCTCTCGACGACGCCGGGGCGGCCGACGACGGAGATCGCCGCGGCGGCCACGGGGTCCTCCGTCATCGCGTCGTAGATTCGGCCCATCAGCCGCCCCGGGCGAGACATCGCGAACACGACCCGGAGTTCCACGTCACGGACGGTCCCGGGCTCCAGCGCGACGGTGACCTCTCGGCTCGCGTCCCGCCCCATCTCGGCCCACAGGACCGCGCCCGAGGCATTGCCCGGCGCGCAGACGCTGTAGCGGGCACCGTCGCCCGCCTCTCCCCGCGCCGGCCGACGGCCCGTGTCCGTCCACTGGACCACGACCGCGGCCCCCGGCAGCGGAACCATGCCGGATTCGTCCAGCACCGTGACCCGCAGCTCCGCGCGGTCGCCGCATTCGCTCTCCTGCTCCTGTGCCCGGACCGGGGCGGCGCCGACAACCAGCACGAGGGCCGTTCCGAGGGCGGCGTGCGCGGCACGTCGAAGACTTGGGATGGACATGGGCTGACCCGGCCTCGTGTTCCGTGAGCGTTCGCTTACTCTCCCGACGATCCGGCGCCGGCCCGGGTCACACATCTTCCGGCCGCCGCACTCGGCCGCCGCATCAGCCGCAGCCCGGAGGAAGGGGGCGGCTCCGGACGTCGCCGTGGCGATCCAGGGCGTAGACCCGCACGAACTGCCGTCCGAGTTCGTCGGTCCAGACGCCGGTGACCGCATCCGCCGAGATGCGCAGCGGGCGAAAGCCCTCGGGCATGCGGACGGCGCCCAGCGCCCGGCCCGTCTCCGCGAAGACGCGCCACTCCCGGCTGCCGAAGCCGTCGGGCAGCTGGTACGTCCGGACCCAGATGAATCCCGGGTCGTCGACCAACAGGTCGTGGGCGAACGGCAGCCGCTCCGCCATCCCCACCGCCTCCCCCATCCGCTCGAGGGTCTCGCGCGCCCGCAGCGGCAGCTCGCGCCTCAGATTCCCCTCCTGCGCCGCCGCCATCGCGGCGATCCACTGCCGCCGGTGTTCTTCCGTCACGCGCTCGGTCGGGATGTCGAGGCGCACTTCGCCGCGGAGGGTGCCCGTCCGGTCGATGAGGCGGAGGACCGGATCGTCACTCGTACCGGCGAGCAGGCAGTTCCCCCGGACACCGTCCAGCGCGCGGGGCGTGAACAGCGCGTGGCGGATGCCCGGGGAACCCCCGGCGTTGAATTGGGAGGTGACGGCCGCCGGCACGCGCACGAGGGTCTCGCCGACCGCGCCGTCGTCCCCGAGCCGGTGGTACGCGACCGTATCCTGCCCCAGGCCGCTCGGCCCGGTCGCGACGAGTCGATCCCTGTCGCGGGCATACCGGCCGCCGTCCGCGAAGCGTCCGATCTCGCCGATCCGCCGGCCCGTGCCCGCGCGGCTCAGCCTCGTGTCCCGGACCAGCGCGCCGTCAAAGGTCCATTCCGAGAGCCGCTGAAGCTCACCGTCGAACGCGACGAGCCGACCGTCGCCGGCCGAGACGAGGCTCGCGAGGCGGCTGAATTCGCCGGGCCCTTCCCCCTGCCGCCCCATGGTGGCGACGACCCTCCCGTCGCCGGAAAAGACGGTGATCGCCGCGAGCGTGCCATCCGCCACGGCGAGGCTTCCATCGGCACCGACCACCACCCCGGCGATGTCCGAGAAGTCGGTGTCCGGCTCCCCATCGATCCAGCCGTATGCGCGCGCGGGCTCCGCACCCACCGTCCAGCCCAACGCGGGACCCGTGACCTCCTGGGCGAAGGCCGTGGCAGGAAGCGTGCTCGCAGCCAACGCCACCGCCGGCAGCAGGGAGCGGAGACCCAGGGGGGCGCGGAGGTGGACGACGGTCCTGATGTCAAGCATGGGAGAGCCAGCTTTCATCGGCGGGGTCCGGCGCCCGTCGCGGCGTCGATCAGCGGGTCAGCCTACCGGCCCTCACGGTGCAGTCTCGCTTCCCGAACCGCCACGGCCGTGGCTTCATCGGATTCCAGTCCGGCCCGGGCGCGCGCGCGGGCGACGATGTCCCTTGCCGTGTCCATCGGCCGGACACCTCCGAGCTCGAGGCTCTCCTCGATGATCGCACCCATGGAACGGCCCTGCCGCGCCGAGGCTTCCTTCAGCGCGCGGTGCGTGGGGGCGCTCAGGCTGATCGTGAGACGGGGCATGTCGTCGTCCGGTTCGAAGTCTTCAGGGGATTGCACCATCGCACCAACTCACCAACGCGACAACCCACCCCCCGGAGCCTCGGAGGACAGGTTCAGCGTTTCTTCCTGAGCCAGAACACGTAGGCAATGACCGCTCCGGCCGATACGACCATGCCGATGTTCCCGTACGCCGGCCTGACCTGGAGCCCGAGAAACAGCGAGAACGAGAACATGAGATAGAGCAACACGATGGCCGCGACATGACCGACAACCCTCCGTGCGATCTTCAACGCTCTCCGATGATCCATCTGCGCCTTTCTCCTTTCTCCGACCTCTTCGCCGAAGGGAGACGTTCCCGCGGGAACGCGATCCGCGGACTCCAACGGAAGTCAGCCCTTCAGCCGGCGCGCCAGCCGACGCTTGACGCCCACTCGTCGCGGGCTGCTGCATACGCCCCGTGATCGTCCGGCGGCCGGTCTCCCTCGGAGGCCGCGCGGCTGCGCGCTTCCTCGATGTGCTCGGCCAGCGGCGAGAGTCCGACGGCGCGTCGGCGCTCATCCACCCGCCGCGGATCTTCCACGTCGCCCGGCGACAGATTCCCCTCGGCGTCCCAGTCGAGCTGCGTCCCGTAGCGCTGCGGCCGGCCCTCGAAGAACCGGATCCGGTCCTCCAGCATCGCCGCGTGCCGGGGACGCGCCCTTCCCTCGCACGCGGCGGCCTGGAGGAGGGGCAGCGCCTGCCGGAGGAGGCCGGGCTCCGCGATCGCGTGCTGGAGGACGATCCAGGCGGCCTCCGCCCCGTCGGGACCGGCGAGGTCCGTGCCCGGCCATCCGACGGTTTCGATGATCCGATGAAGACGCCGCGCGTTCCGTTCGTGGACGCGCGCCATCCGGGGCTCGTAGCCGCCGAAGAGTTCGCCCGAGGCCACGAGTTCGGCGCGCACCGCGTGGTCCAGCCGGGCCATCTCCAGGAGTTCGTCCCTGAGCGTGTCGTTCATCGGTCCGTCACGACATCCCTGAATTCAGCGGGAATCGTCGGGAGTCCGCGCGTTCCCCTCATTCGTCCCTCCGTTTTGCGGAAACACGCCGAGCGCCCGCGAATCTCTGTCGGCCACGTGAAGAAGTCGAGACGCACCAGGGTTGCCGGCGGCGCACACTCGCGTTCCGTTGGGAACCGCCACCCAAATGGGGGAGTGGCAGGTTCTCGCGACAGGTTTCACGATGTCGAGCATGAGACAAGACACGGTGCCGGATACGACCTCCGATCTCGCGGTTGCCGACAGGCTCGAGATGTCCCCCGAGGCGATGCTCGAGCTGGCGCGCGAGGCGGCCGAGATCCTCGTGCGGCGGAGGGGGGAGCTGGCCGGAGAGGACGCGTGGGACGGGGAGTTCCGCGATGCGCTCGAGGAGCGGCTCATGGAGGATCCGCCGGAGGAGGGACGACCGGCGGCCGACGTCATGGAGCGGGCCGTCCGCGATGTCCTGAAGCTCGCCCTGCGCCTCGATCATCCCGGCTGCTTCGGCTTCATCCCCTCCTCTCCGACGTGGCCCGGCGTCGTCGCCGACTTCCTCGCCTCCGGGTACAACCTCAACGCGTGCAACTGGCTGGTGGGGAGCGGTCCGAGCCAGCTCGAATGCGTCGTCCTCGAGTGGTTCCGGCGCTGGCTCGGCATGCCGGAGACGGCGGGTGGGCTGCTCACGAGCGGAGGGTCCGCCGCGAGTCTGGACGCGCTCGTGGCGGCGCGGGAGGCCGCCGGCTACCCCGAGCGCGCCACCGTGTACATGAGCGACCAGAGCCATCCGGCCCACGTCAGAGCCGTGAAGATCGCAGGCATCCGTCCGGATCACGCCCGCATCGTGCCGAGCGACGGCCGCTCCCGCATCGACCTCGACGCGCTCGCGCGCATGGTGGCGGAGGACCGCGCCGCCGGACGGAACCCCATCGCCGTGTGCGCGAACGCCGGCGCCACCGCGACCGGCGCCATCGACCCGCTGCCGGAGCTGGCCGATTTCTGCGCGGCGGAGGACATCTGGTTCCACATCGACGCCGCGTACGGCGGATTCGCCGTCCTGACCGAGCGCGGGAAGAAGCTCCTGGACGGCATCGAGCGGGCGGATTCCGTCGGCCTCGACGCGCACAAGTGGTTCTTCCAGCCCTACGAGGTCGGCTGCCTGCTCGTGCGGGACGTGTCGACGCTCGAGGAGCCGTTCGGGGTGCAGCCGACCTTCCTCCAGGACTCCCTGTGGGGGTCGGGCCACCCGAACCTGACGGACCGGGGGCTGCAGATGAGCCGGTCCGCCCGCGCGCTCAAGGTCTGGATGTCCGTGCAGACGTTCGGGATGGCCGCGTTCCGGGACGGCATCGCGAACGGGCTGGACTGCGCGGCCCGCGCGGAAGCGTACATCGACGCGAGCCCCATGCTCGAGTGCCTGAGCCCGGCGACGCTGAGCATCGTGTGCTTCCGGTTTCGGCCGGCCGGCGCGGAGATCGCCGAGGAAACCCTCGATGAACTGAACCGCGAGGTACTGGCCCGCCTGTTCTGGGAGGACCCGGCGTTCGTGTCCTCGGCCGTCGTATCCGGCAAGTTCGCGCTCAGGGTGTGCATCGTGAACTACAACACGACCTGGGACGACGTGCGGGCCGTGCTGGAGGCAACGGAGCGGTTCGGCCAGGAGGCCCTGGAGCAGCGGTAGGCAGCGGCTGGTTTCCCTCGGTGTGGCAATTGTTGCTACAGCGTCCGGTACGTGCGACCTTGCAGCATGGCTACCAGGCAGACGCGAAACGTCTCGCTCCCTCCGCAACAGGACGCGTTCATCGAGCGGCTGGTCTCGCGGGGGGACTACCGCACCGCGAGCGAAGTCGTGCGGCACGGCTTGCGCCTGCTGGAGGAAGCGGAGCACCGAAGACTCCTCGAGAAGTGGGTTTACGAAGGTCTGAGCGAAGAGGAGAAGAACCGGGTCCCCACGGCGCTCCTGGACCGCGTCCGAGCGCACTTTCGCCAACTCGCCGACACCGCTCTCCGCGACGTGGCGGAGAGCCGTGTGACGGACGGTCCCGCGGCCATGCAGCGGTTGAGAGAGAGAATCGAGGCACAGGGCTGAGTGTCGGCCGGCTTGACGAATGAACTCGACGTGAGCTATTGACGCGCTCCGAGCCCGGTTCCCGCGCCAGGAGATCCCCAGTGATGCCATCATCCTTCGTCGCGACTCGCGCGGCTGCCCCGCTGCTCGTCGCCGCCGTGTTTGCGGCCCCCCCGGCTCCCGCACCCGCGCAGGAGCCCGCCCAGGAGCCGGCGCTGACCGGCTTCACCGCGGCCCGCGCCGTCACGCAGCTCGCCTGCGAGGCCCGTTTCCTGGACCTGCCCCGCGCCGCGTCGTTCCGCGAGCACCTGCGCACGATCACCGAGAACCCGCACCCGGCGGGGTCGGAGGCCCAGGTGCGGGTCGGCGACTATCTCGCCCGGGCCATGGAAGAGGCGGGGCTGGCGGTGACGCGCCACCCCTACGACGTCTACCTGCCGGAGCTGACCGACGACGTCGAGGTGCACATCGTGACGCCGGTCGCGATGCAGCTCTCCAACCGCGAGCCCGCGCTTGCCGAGGACCGCTTCTCCGGCCACCCGGACCTGCTCAACGGGTGGAACGCCTACTCGGGCTCGGGCGACGTCACCGGCGAGGTCGTCTACGCCAACTACGGCCGCCGCGAGGACTACCTGGCGCTGGACGAGATGGGCGTCTCCCTGGCCGGGAAGGTCGTGATCGCCCGCTACGGGGGGAACTTCCGCGGCTACAAGGTGAAGTTCGCCGAGGAGCGCGGGGCCGTGGGCGTCATCATGTTCAACGATCCCGGGTTCTCGGGACTCGACGCCTACCCCGAAGGCCCGATGATGAGCGGGGAGACGATCCAGCGCGGCTCCGTCCTAACGCTGCCGTGGACCGGCGACCCGCTCACGCCGTTCGAACCCGCGCTGCCCGTCGACGGCACGGCCGGCGACCGGAACGGCGGCCGGCCGGTGGAGCGCCTCGACCCGTCCGAAGTGGCGCTGCACAGCATCCCCGTCCTCCCCATCGGCTACGAAGCCGCCACCGAGGTCCTGTCCCGCATGACCGGCGCCGAGGTCCCGCCCGGCTGGGCGGCGGGAATGGAGGTCGACTACCGCATCGAGGGCGGCCCCGACCTCACGGTGCGGGTGCGCGTCAACCAGCCCATGAAGCTCACCCGCGCGACCAACGTGGTGGGCACCGTGCGCGGCACCGAATTCCCGGACGAGTGGTTCATCCTCGGCGCGCACTACGACCCGTGGGGCTTCGGCGCCATCGACCCCAACGGCGGCACCGCGATGCTGCTGACCCTCGCCGAGGCGCTGGGCGAGCTGTCGCGCGACGACGCGTGCCGGCCGCGCCGCTCGATCATGATCGCGCACTGGGACGCGGAGGAGTACGGCATCATCGGGTCGACCGAGTGGGTCGAGGAGTTCCGCGAGGCGCTGGAAGCGAACGCGATCGCCTACATCAACGCCGACGCCGCGGTGTCCGGCGCCAACTTCGGGAGTTCCTCCTCACCGTCGCTCAAGGGGCAGATCATCGAGGCCACGAAGGCCGTGACGTACCCCGGCACCGGCGAACCGCTGTACGACTGGTGGCTGGAGCGCGCGGGCGAGGGGGCGGCGGAACCCGGCCTCGGCAACCTCGGCGGCGGCTCCGACCATGTCGGCTTCTACACCCACGCGGGCGTGCCGTCGGGCTCGCTCTCGTCCGGCAACCCCGGCGTCGGCTACCACTCCAACTACGGCAACTTCTCGTGGTACGAGCGCTTCGGAGACAGCACGTTCGTCCACGGGCCGATGATCGCCCGGGCCGACGGGATCCTCGCGCTCCGCTTCGCCAACGCCGACGTGCTCCCCTACGACGTGGTCCGCTACGCGACCGACACCCGCACCCATGTCGAGACGCTGTACGGGGTCGCGGCCCAGCGCGGCCTGAAGGTCGACCTGTCGCGGCTCGTCGAGACCACCGCGGAGCTGGACGACGCCTCCGCGGCCCTGGTGGCGGCGCGCGAGCGCTGGCTCGGCTCCGGGGAGGTGGACGCGGCCAAGGCCGAGGCCGTGAACCGGGCGCTGATCGGACTCGAGAAGGCCTGGCTGAACGACCGGGGACTCCAGGGCCGACCGTGGAGCCGCTCGATCTACGTCTCGCCGGACCCGTTCAGCGGCTACGCCTCGTGGATGCTGCCGGGCCTCCGCTACGAGATCGAGACGGACGATCGGGCGGATCTGCCCGGGTGGGAGCGCGTCTACATCGGCGCCGTGCGGAACCTGGCGGAGCGGATGCGGGCGGTGGCAGGGATGATGCCGTAGTTATTTCATGCCGTTCATTCGGCATGTCTTGACGTCGAAATGCTTGAGGTACCAGAAGTCGGAGATGGGATTGCGAGACCACGAGCTACGCACATAAAGCCCGGTGCTGTAGCAATCGCTGTCGCCGAAGCTCGTGCCCGGCGCGACCGCCACGTTGTAGACGTGCACGCAGCCTTCCTGCGAACCTTCCTTGAAGCTCATGATGGAGAAGGTGGCATTCCTCGTCTCCCCCGCCGCCGTGACGGCTTCCGTGGTGTGACACGATGTCATCTTCCCGGTAGCGGGCATCCGAGCACGCCGGCGCCGGTGTCCCCCCCCCCCCCCCCCCCCCCAGTCGTGGGCGGCGCAGGCGGAGGCGGCGGCTCGCACCGCCGCGGATCG
>CAZDZJ010000085.1:0-44534 GCA_964509895.1 uncultured Gemmatimonadota bacterium | reverse complement strand
AGAACGGCGCAGCGGCGGTCGATCACGAGGTCGCGAAACGCGCGGCGGGTCTCGAGCGATTCGGAGCGGGCGTTGATCATGAGCGGGAGTGAACCGGGATCTTCCGCCCAGTTCGGGATCAGCCCCCAGCGCAGCGGGACGAGTGCACGGCCTCCCGCGTCCCGCCGCACGGTGATAACCTCGTCGGTGGGCGCCACGTTGAAGCGCGCGCCCCAGTCGGTGAGCCGCGTCGCGTCGGCCTCGAACAGTTCCGCCAGGTCGGGAACCGGAGTCTGCAGGCTGAATCGTCCGCACATGCCGCCAAGGTAACGCGCCGCGCCGCACGTGGCCCCGCCTCCCGGCGGCCCCGTTGCGGCCCTCCGCGCGCCCCCCGAGAATCCACCGACCCCAGGCAGGGAGGGCGTCCCTCCCGAACCGCTCCTGAACCGGATGTGACCGAGATGAAGATCGCGCTCGTTCAGCAGTCCGCCGGACCCGACCGCAACCGCAACCTGGAACGCGCGCTCGAAGCCATGGGCCGGGCCGCATCGGAGGGCGCCGGACTCGTGGCGTTCCCCGAACTCGCGATCGACCGCTTCTTCCCGCAGCGCCCGGACGATCCCGGCGCCGCCGAAATTGCGGAGCCGATCCCCGGTCCGACCTGCGACCGCATCGCGGCGCGAGCCCGCGAACTCGGCCTCGTCACGGTCTTCAACCAGTACGAACTCGGCGACGACGGCCGGTGCTACGACAGCTCGCCCGTGTTCGACGCGGACGGCTCGCTGCTGGGCGTGACGCGGATGATGCACATCACCGAGTACGCCTGCTTCCACGAGCAGCACTACTACGCGAAGGGCGACACGGACGCCCTCGTCTACGACACGGCCGTGGGCCGGATCGGCGTCGCGATCTGCTACGACCGCCACTACCCCGAGTACATGCGGCGCCTCGGAGAACACGGGGCGCAACTCGTCGTCATCCCGCAGGCGGGAGCGGTCGGCGAGTGGCCCGAGGGGCTGTTCGAGGCCGAGTTGCGCGTTGCCGCCTTCCAGAACGGATACTTCGCGGCGCTGGCCAACCGCGTGGGCGAGGAGCCCCACCTCACCTTCGCCGGAGAATCGTTCGTCGTCGACCCCGAGGGCGTCGTGCTCGCGCGCGCCCCCGAAGGAGCAGAGACGATCCTTTACGCGGATGTGGAGCTTGCCCGGTGCGCGGCATCCACCGCCGGCCGGCTCTTCTGGCGCGACCGGCGCCCCGAGGTCTATGCGCGCTGGGCGGCGCGCTACGCCACGGCCGCTTCCGTACCCGGCCGCTGACGCTCCTCGACCGCCGGCGCCGACTCCCGCTCGTGGAACTTCTGATCGTCATCGTGGCCCTCATCGGCGTGATGGCCATCATCCGCCTCCTCATGCCGCGGATCGTCCCCTTCTTCGTCTTCTACCCGGAGACACTGGAGCCGCACGAGACGCATCCGCGCTACTGGGGGTTCCCGCAGGCCACCGAAGTTCGCATCCCCACCGAGGACGGTCTCGAGCTGCACGCCTGGTGGTTTCCCGCCAGCGGAACGGAATCCGGACGGGGAGCCGCGATCTACTTCCACGGAAACGCCGGACACCTGGGGGACCGGGGGGCGGTGGCCGCGGCGCTTTCGAACCTCGGACTCGACGTGCTGCTTCCCGACTATCGGGGCTACGGGGCGAGCGAGGGGAAGCCGTCCGAGGAGGGTCTCTACGCGGACGCGCGAGCCGCATACCGCTGGCTGGTCGACGAACAGCGCGTCGATCCGCAGCGCCTCGTGCCACTGGGGAACTCCCTCGGGAGCTCGGTGGCGGCGGAACTGGCGGTGAGCCGACCCGTTGCCGGCGTCGTCCTGCTCGGGCCGTTCACCGATACCGTGGCCATCGCCCGGCACCGCCTCGCGTGGCTCCCCGACTGGTACCTGGACTGGCTGCACAACCGCTTCGACACGCTGGATCGGGCGTCCCGCATCGAAGTGCCGACCTTCGTCGGCGCCGCGGAGGAGGATGAGGTCATTCCGCCCGGACAGAGCCGGGAGGTGTTCGACGCGCTCCGCGCTCCCGGGCGCTGGCTCGAGATCCCGGGAGCGGGGCACAACGACATCTTCTCGCACGAAGTGCTATGGCGGGAACTTCACCGCTTCACCCGCGATGTGCTGGAGGGTCTCGTCGCCGGAGCATCGTGACTCCGGCCGCCTCGCCCGCGCGGTGAAGTCGACCATCGAGCGTGGCCAGCGTTAACGAGCGGCGCAGCGCAGTTTCAAGATAGGCGGCGTCGTAGATGGAGAGTCCGTGTCGCCACGCGAGATCGAGGATCACTCCGTCGCTGTGCTCCTCGTCGGTCAGTATCCGCATTCCCTTGAGGTCCGCGAGCGTGGCCGGCACATCGCGCTCGTTCATGCGTCCCCGGCGTCTGTTGACGGTGAGGCCATTCAGGACTTCGTACCACCAAATCCGAGGGACGACGGCGAAGTGTTCCAAGGTCAGCCGCATGGCCGACTCGGCCAGCGGATCGTCTTCGTCGGAAAGACACCACGACAGGGCCACCGACGCATCGATGACAAGCGTCATCAATACCTGTGCCCCTCATGGATCGTTTCGATGAGTTCGGCGATCGACACGCGCTGCGGCAGGCGCTTCCGGCGCTCCAGGATGCGACGGGCCGCCGCGCGCGCCCGGGCACGGTCGTCCTCGTCAACGGGGACCAGCCGAGCGACCGGGCGACCGTGCCGCGTGATCGTGAGAGACTCTCCCGCCGCCACGCGGTCCAGGAGCTGTGACAGGTGGGTTTTCGCTTCGTAAGCCCCGATGCGGTCCATTCCACTCTCGCAATTCAGACCAGACGATACGACCAGTCTAATCCTACGCGAGAGACGGCCCGCCGGGAAGCGTCGGCTGGACGTCTCGGCCTCAGGCCGATGGAAGGAGCCACTCCGCGGCGGCGGCCAGATCGGGCGCAACATGCACCGGATCGGCGTCGTCCGGTTGCGACTCGCTCTTCCGGTTGACCCACAGCACGGGGACGCCGAGCGAGGTCGCGGGAAGCACGTCGTGGAAGAGGCTCTGCGCCACGTGCAGCCACCGGTCGAATTCCGCTGCCCATGCCCGGCCACGCTCGAAGTGCGGCGCGGCCGGCTTGTAGCTCCGGAGCCGCTGGGCCGTGCCGAGGAGGCCGAACTCGACCTCGAAGTGCGGGAGCGTCCCGGCGAGCAGGTCATCATCGATGTTCGAGAGGATCCCCAGCGTCACGCCCGCCGAGGCGAGCCGCGAGAGCGCGGCATTCGTGTCGGGGAACGGCTGCCAGGAGGGAATGCTGGCGGGGATGCCGGCCGCGAGTTCGTCCGACGTATCCCAGCCGTTCGCGCGCGCGACTTCCGCGGAGGTCTCGGTGAGGAGCTGTCGGTAGGGGCGGTATTCGCTCGTCTTGAGCCGGTTCTGGGCCGCGTGGAATTCGCCCAGAAGCGCCTCGTCCCCGACCGCGGCCGCTCCCTGAAATGCGTCTCTGAGCGCCGCGAGGATGCCCCCCTCCCAGTCGATCAGCGTGCCGTAGCAGTCGAACGTGAGAAGGGTGCCCGGGCCCGCCGTGCCCTCGAAACTGTGCATGTTCTCCCTCGAGGCTGCTACGTTCCGCGAATGTCTTCAGGCGAGATCCTATCCGGCGCGGTGCGCGATGGCCACCGAAAGCCGAACCCGTTTGCGGGCGGCGGCGTGGACCGCGCGACGCACCTCCGGGCCGATCCGGGCTGGCTCTCCGATCGGAGGTCGGACCCCTCCTCGCGCGTCGTACCGGTGTGGCGTTCGCGCAGCTTCGTGGCTCCCTCGGCGCGGGAACTCGGGGCCGAAGCGGACGGCATGGCCTACAAGCCCGTATTCCTCCCGCCCGCAGCGGTGGCCTCCGTCTCCGAACCCGCGGAGGAATGGATCTTCCTCGGACTCGAGCGGGGCCCGGACGAGGGCCGGCCGAACGGCGGGCGCGCACTGTTCGCCGCGGGCGTGTCGGGAGCGGGAGCGGAAGGGAAGCCGCCCTCCGGCGACGCATTCGATGGGGTCGGCGAGTTCCTCGATCTCCGGGCAGTCGGGGCCATGCTGCGGCAGCGCGAAGGCTCGCTTCTGGCCTACGCCCGAGCGGTCGTCACCTGGAGCCGCGGGCACCGTTTCTGCGGCACATGCGGGTCCCCGACCCGACCCGGCCAGGGCGGCCACGTCCGGCGCTGTGCGCGCGACGCGTGCGGCACCGAGAATTTCCCGCGCACCGATCCGGCCATCATCGTTCTCGTGACCGATGGCGATCGCTGTCTCCTCGGGCGGAAGGACATCTGGCCGGAGGGCGTCTACTCCACGCTGGCCGGCTTCGTGGAGCCCGGGGAGAGCCTCTCCGAAGCGGTCGTGCGAGAGGTCCGGGAGGAGTCCGGGATCGACGTGGGCTCGGTGCGCTACCGTTCGTCGCAGCCCTGGCCGTTCCCGGCGTCGCTCATGCTCGGATTCCGGGCCGAGCGCGTGGGCGGAAAACTGAGCGTGGCACGCCAGGAGCTCGTCGACGCGCGCTGGTTCGAGCGGGCGGACTTTGCTCGCCGCCGCGAAATCGGCCTCCGCCTCCCCGGCCGCGTCTCGATCTCACGCCGCCTGATCGAGGACTGGCTCGCCGGATAGCGGCACGCACCTGGAGGACGTTCCTGCGGGAACGTCGGACAACTCCCACTACCTCTCACCTGGAGCGTCACCACCCATGACAAACAACTCGACCTCGCTCGATCCGATCCACCGGACGCTGGAACTTGACGCCTCGCCCGCGCGCGTGTGGGTGGCGCTGGCCGACCCCGAGGGCCTTGGCTCCTGGTTTCCGGACCGCGTAGAGGGACTCGCGCCGGAGGAGGGATCTCAGGGCTGGCTGGTGTGGGACAACCACGGGCGGTACGCGATCGCGATCGAGTGGATGGATGCCGGGCGCCGACTCGTGTGGCGCTGGGCCCGGAAGCCCGAAACCCCGCTCGAGGGTGGCTACAACACGGCGGTCGAGTGGTCGCTCACCGAACGCGAGGGCGGCGGGACGATCCTGCGCCTCACCGAGAGCGGCTTCCGCACGGAGAGCGACCGCCAGGACAACGTCGGCGGCTGGGAGCACGAACTCGGCGAACTCGTCGAGCACCTCGCAGCCAGCTGAGGCGCGGACGGCCGATCCACCGCCCGCCGAGGCGCCGCAGCGGATGCGGCCCCGTCCCCGGCCTCCCTACGACTTGGGGATCTCCTTGCTCGGATCCACGAAGGGGCGAGGCACGACCGTGGCGTCCCTCTCTCCATCCGGCGTGATTACGTGGAGGCGGGTCCCCAGTTCCCCGGCGGCGGCCGGCACCAGGGCGTAGCCGATGTTGCGCCCGAGACGGGGGGAGTACACGGCGGAAGTGACGAAGCCGATCTCGGTCCCGTCGCGGCGCACGGGCCACCGCTCCACGTTGAGATCGAGCGGAGCGCCCGAGATCTCGATGCCCGCGAGTAGCCGCCGGGGCCCTTCCTCGGCGATGCGGGCCAGCGCCTCGCGGCCGATGAAGTCGCCCTCCTGGTCGAAGTCGACCTGCCAGCCGAGCCCGACCTCGTAGGGGTTCGTGTCCAGCGTCATGTCGATGCCGTAGTTGAGGATGCCGGCTTCGATGCGGCGGATGTCCGATGGCCCCGTGGGGGAAATCCCCAGGTCGCGTCCGGCCTCCATCACGCGATCCCAGAGTTCGACGCCCCGGCTTCCGTCTCGCAGGTAGATCTCGTAGCCGACCTCGCCGCTCCATCCGGTGCGGGTCACGACCACGGGGATGCCGTCCAGGTCGGTCTCCAGGAACCAGTAGTAGCGCAGCTCGAGCACGTCTTCCCCGAAGAGCCTGCGCACGACCTCCTTCGACTTCGGGCCCTGAACCTGCATCGGGGAGACGTCCGGCTCGCAGATCTCGACATCGAGGCCGGCGTTGAGCGCGATCCCCTTCGCGTAGAGCAGGACGTCGCTGTCCGCCAGCGCGAGCCAGAAGTGGTTCTCGCCGAGGCGCAGCAGCACCGGGTCGTTCACGATCCCGCCGTCCCCGGCGCCGATGAGGACGTATTTCCCCTGCCCGACGGCGCACTTCGACAGGTCCCGCGGCGTGAGCAGGTTCGTGAACTCGAAGGCGTCCGGTCCGGTGATCTCCACCTGCCGCTCGACGCTCACGTCCCACACCGTGACGCCCGTCAGGAGCTTCTCGTACTCCGCGTGAAGGTCGTCGTAGCGGGTCGGGAGAAACATGTGGTTGTAGACCGTGTAACTCCGGCATCCGTCGCGGAGGGTGGCCTCGAAATAGGGGGAGCGGCGGAGTCGGGCCCCGCGCTGGATCAAGGCCATGTCGAAGGTCTGGGTCATGAGGTCTCCCCCTCGGGTCCATGGGTCGGGTCGCGTGGGGCGAATGGGACGGAATCGGTTCCCAAGAGACCCCGGGTTTTCGGCGCGCGAAATCATATGCGCCGACCCGAACGGACGGCCAGTCCGCCCGCTGCCGGTCCGGGTGAACGCCGTCAGCGCGGCATGCGCAGCCGCTTGCCCTCGGCCTCCGCTTCGTCGGGATCCAGGAAGGCGTTGCACGCGTCGAGTTGCCGCTGCGTCTCGGGGATCGAAGTCCAATCGACCGCGATCGTCCAACGCTGCGCATAGTCGAGCGCCTGCATCAGCGGCTCCGGACGCCGCGTTCGCGACAACGCCCTCAGCGCGGCGAGGTAGTCGTCACGGAAGACGGTCGGGATCACGATCCTCTCTTCTCCTCCGCTGACGAGTTCCGCGTTCATCATCACTCGCGCCACGCGCCCGTTGCCGTCGGCAAAAGGATGTACTTCGCTGACCAGGAACATCATGTAGACTGCGCGATCGAATGGTGACTCCAGGCTCCGATAGAGGGCGAAGCCCTGTTCGAGCGTGCCGCGTACGAGGTCGGGAGCGACGAACACGGTTTGTCCGGCGCGATTGCCGGTCACCTTGAACTCGCCGGGCCGCATCTCGGGTCGCCCGCACATGACCTGCCGGTGTCGTCCCCGGAGAAGACCAATGAAGGTTTCGGAATCCTGCGGCGTCCGACGCATTTCCGCCGTGTCGGAGACGATACGCCAAGTCCCGATCACGTCGTGAGCGTCCGCTGGCCGTTGCTGTGGAATCCTTCCCTCGAAGACAATTTCGACAGCTTCACTTACGAGGAACTCCGTACCCTCGACGAAGTTCGAGAAATACGCCTCGAAGAATGCCAGCGTCGTCGGCCCCGGCGCGTCGCGCCGCACGACCGGTCGATCGCTTGGAGGGTGATCCCGAAGCACCCGGTGCAAAGTGTGAAACAACTCCATCCGCTCCGGATCGTAGGGACGCCCCCGGCTACGACCCCGTCCCACTTGCGAATCGAGTCGACTGTCGCGAGAGCCGAGCATCGTGCCGACGAGCGTGTCGAGGTGTGCGGCCTCACGCTCCATGTCGAGTTCGGCGGCGATGGCCCGCGCTTCGTCGCGCAGCCGATTGATGGCCGTTTCGCCCGAGATGCGAATGAACCGATCGAGACGCTCCTCGATCTGGGCTCGGGTGAGGGTGCGCGGCAACCTGCCGCTCCGGGCTCGCGACGGGCGCATGTTCTCCAGGAAAGCTCTGGCCTGCGAGCTGAGGTAGAGGCCGTCGAGGAAGGGCATGTCCGACGAAATTGGCCCGGGTCCACGACGGGAGCGCAGCACTATGCCGGGCAGTTCGGTCGTGCTCCCGCGCTCGCTGACGAGGCAAACGGTCCCGTCGGGAGCGGGAACGGTTTCCAGGGCGGTACGATCCGCGACCAGGGCCCCCGGGAAGTACCCGGCGACGATCGCCCAGAGATTGCGCCGAACGATCTCTTCGGGAGAGTCGTCGAGGTTCTTCGTGTAGAGGCGAGACGCCAGCTTCCGGAGTCTTCCGGCCTTCACGGCCCGGGATACTTCCCGGCTGATCGCCGTATGGGAGACGAAGGCTTCGGGCAGTTCGTCCAACACCCGGTTCATGGGATTATCCGCAGATTAGGGGCCCGACAACCGCGAAAACGCGAATTATCTTAACTTAGAAGGCCCCCAAACGCGAAAAAACCGAGGTTATCACCAATTGGAACGTTTCCCGCACAGGAACGTCGGGGACGGTCGCCGCCGACCACGGCGACGGGGTAGAGCATTTCCCCTGCGGGGGAGTTCGAGCTGGCGGATCCGTTCGAGCGTCAGGCGGGGATGCCGTGCTTCACCGCGTAGGTCATCGCATCCACGAAGCGGTCCAGTTCCTCGAGCGTCGTGTACGTGGACGGCGAGATCCGGAGCCCGGTGAACTCGGCGTGGTTGATGCCGACCGTGAAGATCCGGTGCTTGTTCCACAGCCAGTTGCGGAGGGCGCTCGTGTCGAGGCCCTCGACCTGGACGTTCGCGATCCCGCATGCGAAGCCGGGCTTGAGGCTCGTGTTGAGCCGCACGCGGTCGTGCTCGAGCAACTGCTCGGCCCAGTGGTTCCGCAGGTGGACGAGCCGCGCCTCCTTGCGCTCGCCGCCGATCAGCTGGTGGAAGGTGAGCGCTTCGCCGATGGCGAGGAAGTTGGCCTCCGGGTGTGTGCCGATCGCCTCGAACTTCCGGATGTCGTCGTCCTGGCTCTCCGGCGAGGCCTGCAGCGGCCAGATCTCGGGGATCTTCTCCTTCCTCACGTAGAGGAGGCCGGTGCCGACGGGGGCGTGCAGCCACTTGTGAAGGCTCACCGCGTAGTTGTCGCAGTTGAGTTCCGAGAGGGTGAACTGGTGGTGCGCCATCGAGTGCGCGCCGTCGACGATGACCGGGATGTCGTAGCCGCGCGCCATCTCCACGACCTCGCGCACGGGGAGGATCTGGCCGGTGATGTTGATCATGTGGCACATGAGGATGAGCCGCGTGCGGTCGGTGATCTGCTCCTCGAACAGCCGCACGACTTCGGCCGGATCCTCGGCCGGGATCGGGATCCTGAACTGCTTCATGACGATCCCATCGCGCCGCTCGCGCTGCTTGAACGTCGTGATCATGCGCCCGTAGTCCTGCGTCGTCGTCACGACTTCGTCGCCGCGCTTCAGGTCATAGCCGTTCTGGAGGATCTGGAGCCCCTCGGAGGCGTTGCGCGTGATCGCGACCTCTTCGGGATCCACGTCCCACTGGCGTGCGAGCCGGGCGCGGACGCCCTCCCGCTGCGGCTCCAGGATCTGCCACCCGTTGTACACCGGGAGCTGGTTCGCAAAGTCGAGATCCCGCTTCATCGCCTCGAGCACGTGGGCGGGCGTCGGACTCACGCCCCCGTTGTTGAGGTTGACGAGGGAGCGGTCGGTCGTGAACGCCTTCTGGATCTCGAGCCAGAACTCCTCGTCCCGCGCGATCTCCTCGGGCGTGCCGGGTGTGCGCGATGCCTCTCGTGCCGCCGCAATGGCGGTGTTCCACTTCGTCGGAACCATGGTCATGGCCCCGGCGGCTGCGGCGGAGCCCCCGAGGCGGGCGAGGAATCGTCGGCGGGTAGGCATACTGCCTCCTGGATCGAAGCTGTCGTGTCTGCTGCCTAATAGACGGATTTCGCCGCTGCGAGCAAGTGCGGGGGCGTCAGTCCGACGTCGTGATCATCGCCAGGATGGGATCGATCGCGTCGTCGGCGAGCGCTGCGAGTTCGGCCGCGGTGCGGTTCTGGATCGGGTGCGGGGCCCAGACGATGCCAGGCTCGAACCCCAGAGAGCGCGACTGGCTGTCGACGGCCTCCGCGAACTCTGTCGTCACCACGAAGCAGCCGGGGATCCCGCGGTCGTCGAGGTCCTTGAGGTCGTGCAGACCGCACGACGTGCAGGATCCTCAGTCGGCCAGCGCCTGTACCACTACGTGGGCCTCGGTCGCGATCCGCTGCAGGAGTTCGACGGGGGCGCGCCGGGCGTTCGTCGGCTTGTCGGTGCGGATCGTCTCGATCCCGAGGGCGTCGAGACGGGTCTTCACGTGGTCGAGGAACTCGTCGCTCCGAAGCTTGCCGATCCCCTGCAGCGCCACCACGCGGCCCTCCAGCGACGCGGGAGGTGTGCGCCGGGGTCGGATCTCGGGCGCGCGTTCGGAGGTCGGGTCGTGCAGGATCGTTGCCGGCGCGGCGGGGGCTGCGGGGGTCGCCGAGGTCATGTCTCGATCTCCTTCGTCACGGGGTGCGATTCCTGCCAGGCGCGGCCGCCGGGCCAGCCGGCCAGGATTGCGGAGTACAGTCCGGCCGCGCCGCCGGCCCGGGCGAGGAGCAGTCCGCCGGGCGGGAACTTGGGCACATGGCGGCGCGTCTCGGAGTCCGGCACGCCCTCGGCGAGGCCCCCCGCGCCGCGCGCCACCTCGCTCAACGGGCGCGTCGTCGCCTCGAGCAGCGTCGCGGTGATGCGTGCCCGGTCCCAGCCCGCTTCCCGGTAGATGGCGTAGTGCTCGGGCGAGAGCAGGAGCACCGCGTGCGCCCACTCGCAGATCTTCGGATGGCAGACGGCGAGCAGGGACGCGGCGAGCGACGCGGTCAGTTCCTCGGGCGTGCGGGAGGCCTGGTCCATGATCCCCTGCACGCCTTCGCCCTGGAAGAGGGTGACGGCGCTCGCCCCGCGCGGGATGCCGCGTGACACCGAGAGCGGCTCCCACTCCTCGTCCGACTCGTCCTCGGCGAAGCAGAAGGTGTACTTGCTCGGCGCGCCGAAGGTGGAGCGGTCGATCTCGCCTGGGCGGCCGCCGCCCACGTTGCGCACGATGAGGTTGAGCGCCCGTCCGATGGTCGCGTTGGCCCGGTTCCCCTGTCCGAGGACGTTCAGCCCCGAATTCATCCCGATGCGGCGGGCGATGGGGCCGTTCACGATGATGAGGGGCGCGGTGAAGCAGGTGCTGCACAGGATGCCGTGCAGAGTGAAGTCGGGGTCGAGCGCCGCCTCCAGCGCCGCGAGCAGCACAGGCATGTACTCCGGCTTGCACCCCGCGAGCACCGCGTTGATCGCCACCTTCTCGACGGTGCACTCCGCGTAGTCCGGCGGCACGGCGCCCACCACGTCGTCCGGGGCCCGGGTCGTGCCCGCGAGCATGCGCAGGATCCGCTCCGGCGTCGGGGGGACCACCGGCAGTCCGTCCGTCCACCCGCGCTCAAAGCACGCTTCGACGGCGTCCGCATGCGGCTCCAACGCCACCTTCCGCGCCCGGAGCCCCGTCTCCCCGAAACGCGCGCGCAGCCGCTCCGGCGCGCCGGGCGCCACCGAGAGGGAGCCGCAGCCGGGGCGAAAACCGGGCAGCCCGGCCCCGAGGTCCGGCATCGCCGTCAACTCGCGCCACTGCGCCCGGTCCCAGCCGACGGCGCGTCCCATCTCCCGCCCGTTCTCGAAGCGAAGGAGCGTGGGGACGGTCTCGATCTCGTGGCGGAAGGAGTGCTCCAGTTCGGTGTCGTCGACCACCCCCGGCACGCCGGCGGGAAACCTCGGATCATCCTGGCTGAAGACGGAGAGACCGCCGCGCTCGCTCGCGAGTCGCTCCAGAACGGGCTCGACGAGCGTGCACGTGGGGCAGTCGCGCTTCACGACCGCAGCGAATCGAGGCTCCACTACGCCACTCTCCATGCGCGCAGGGTACCGCCCCGCATGGCGCCGGACAAACGGCCGCCAAACCCTAGGGCCCTGCGGCTGGCGCGGAAGTCCGGGCCGTTGACCCCGTGCGTCACTGAACGGAGATTCACGCCCGCGTGTTGTGAAACGATGCGCAGGGATGTGTTTCACCGTGATGGACCCACTCGGAAGGATGTACCTCTCATGAACCGAACCGCACTCGCGCGCCGGCTGGCGGGCGGGGTGGTCCCGGGGCTGCTCCTCGCATCGCTGTCCGGCCTCGCCGCTCCGGCACCCGCCGACGCGCAGTACATGCCGAGTCAGACCCCGGCGCCTCCCCCGTTCTTCGCGCTCCAGAACGCGCGCATCGTGACCGGTACCGGCGCCGTGATCGAGAACGGCACCGTCGTGATCGCCAACGGCCTGATCGAGGCCGTCGGGGCCGACGTCGATGTGCCCGGCGAAGCCTGGGTCATCGATGTCTCCGGCCTCACGGTCTACCCCGGCCTCTTCGACGGGCTGTCGCAGGTCGGGATGGCCTCGCAGGGAGGCAACGGCGCGGGCGGTGGCGGAGGGGGCGGCAACCCGTTCGCCCTCATCGCGCAGCAGGCGAACCAGCCACGCACCGTGAGCCCCGAAGACCGTCCGGCCACGAACTCGTGGATCAACGCCGCGGACCTGCTGAACTCCGATTCAGACGACATCGAGACGTGGCGCAGCGGCGGATTCACGAACGCGCTCGTCGCGCCCGATGACGGGATCGTGACGGGGCAGGGCGTCGTGGTGAACCTTGCGGGCGACGAGCAGGAGATGGTCGTGAAGTCGCCCGCCGCCCTCCGCGTGACGATGAGCGGCGCCGGCGGGTTCCGGAGCTTCCCGGGCTCGCTCATGGGCGTGATCGCCTACATCCGGCAGCTCTACCTCGACGCGGAGCATGCCCGGCAGTACGAGGCGAGCTACATGGCGAACCCCGGCGGGCAGCCGCGTCCCACGTACGACCGCGCGCTCGGCCCGGTGCAGGACGCGATCGCGGGCGGCTGGCCCACGGTCATGCCGGCGAACGAGGTGCGGCAGATCCGGCGCGCGATCAAGCTCGGCCGAGACACCGGCGCCCGCCCGGTCCTCGCCGGCGCGCACGAAGGGTACGAACTGGCCGACGAGATCGCGGCCGCGGGCGTCTCCGTGCTCGTGAACGTGGACTGGCCCGAGCGGAACCGCGACGCGGATCCGGAGGCCGAGGAGTCGCTCTCGTCGCTGAAGCGCCGCGCGTACGCGCCGACCACGCCCGCCGCGCTCGAGGCGGCGGGGGCCGAGTGGGCCTTCTACAGCGGCGGTGCGAACAGTCCCTCGTCCATGATGGACAAGGTGCGAACGGCGATCGAAAACGGGCTTACGGAGGAGGCGGCACTCGAAGGGCTCACGGCCGCCCCGGCCCGCATCTACGGCGTCGACCGCATGCTCGGCACCGTCGAGCCCGGCAAGATCGCGAACCTCGTCGTGACCGACGGCCCGCTCTTCGATGAAGACACCGACGTCCGCATGGTCTTCGTCGATGGCCACAAGTTCGAGGAGGAGGCGCCCGAGCCGCGTCCGACCGAGCCCCCCGCCGTCGACATGAACGGCACCTGGCTCCTCTCCCTGAACAACGATTCCCAGGAAGCCACGGCCGAACTCGAGGTGTCCGAGGACGGCACGATCACCGGCGTCATCCAGGGCGAACGCGGCGAGCAGCAGATCACGGACGGCTGGGTGAGCGGCAGCGAGTTCTCCATCACGGCCACCGCCTCCATGGTGCCGGGACGGCAGGTCGAGATCGTGTACACCGGCACCGTCGAGGGCGACACCATCGAAGGGAACGCCTCGTTCGGGGGCGTGGGCAACATGGACTTCACGGGCACGCGGCCCGGAGGAGGTGTCCGATGAAGCAGCCGACCAGACTCGGCATCAAGCGGTTTGGCGCCGCGTGGCTGGCGCTCGGCCTCGCGCTCGGGCTCCCGGGCGGGGCCGCCGCGCAGGACCAGCCGATCCTCATTACGGGCGCGACCATCCTCACCGCGGCGGAAGCCGGAAGGATCGAAGACGGCGCCGTCCTGTTCCAGAACGGACGGATCGTCGCCGTGGGGCCGACCTCCGAGGTCGAGGCGCCCTCCGACGCGATGGTCATCGACTGGACGGGCAAGTTCGTCACGCCCGGCATTGTCGACGCCCACTCCCACATCGCGGCGGACGCGATCAACGAGGGGGCGGTCTCCGTCTCCTCGATGGTCTCGATCCACGACGTGATCGACCCGACGGACATCGCGCTCTACCGCGAGGCGGCGGGCGGCACGACGACCTCCCACGTGATGCACGGGAGCGCGAATCCGATCGGTGGGAACAACGCCGTCATCAAGCACCGCTGGGGCCAGGACGCGCAGGGCCTGCTGTTCCAGGGCGCGCCGCCGACGATCAAGTTCGCGCTCGGCGAGAACCCGAAACGCGCCGGCAGTCCGACGCTCCCGGGCCAGGAGGCGCGCTATCCCGCCACCCGCATGGGGGTGATGGACGTGATCCGGCAGGCCTTCATCGAGGCCACCGAATACAAGGCCGAGTGGGACGCCCACCGCGCACGCGTGGCGGACGGCGACCGGAACGCGATCCCGCCACGCCGCAACCTCACCATGGACCCGCTCGTCGAGGTCCTCGAGGGCACGCGCTACGTCCACGCACACAGCTACCGGGCGGATGAGATCCTGCAGCTCATGCGCGTGGCCGAGGAGTTCGGCTTCCGGATTCACACCTTCCAGCACGTCCTCGAGGGCTACCGCGTGGCCGACGAGATGGCGGAGCACGGGGCCCACGCCTCGACCTTCTCCGACTGGTGGGCGTACAAGGTGGAGGCCTACGAGGCGATCCCCTACAACGCCGCGATCATGACGCAGCGCGGGGTCAACGTCTCCATCAACTCCGACAGCGGTGAAGAGGGACGCCACCTCAATCAGGAAGCCGCCAAGACGATGAAGTGGGGCGGCCTGAGCGAGGCGGAGGCACTGGCGACCGTCACGATCAACCCGGCGATCCAGCTCATGATCGACGACCGGGTCGGGTCGCTGGAGGCCGGGAAGGACGCGGACATCGTCCTGTGGGAGAACTATCCGCTCTCCTCCTACGCGAAGGTCCGCACCACGTATATCGACGGCGAAGTCGTGTTCGATATCGACGCGGACATGGCGATGCGCGCCGCGATGGAGGCGGAGAAGGCGGAACTCAGGGAGATGCTCGGCGAGGCCGAAGAGTCCGACGACTCCGGCGACGAGCGTGACCCCGGCCGGTCCGGAGGTGGACGATGAGGCTGATATCAGGGAACAGGATCCACGCAATGACCCGATCGATCATCGCGGCGGTGGCCGTAGCCGCCGGCGTAACCGCGGCATTTCCGGGAGAGGCGCTCGCACAGGAAGGCGCGACCTTCGCGGTGCGGGGCGCCATGATCCACACCGTGTCGAACGGCGTCATTGAGAACGGGACGATCGTGCTCAGGGGCGGCCGCATCATCGCCGTCGGACAGGATGTCGAGATTCCGGCGGACGCCGAGATCATCGATGGGGAAGGGAAGCACGTCTTTCCCGGGATGATCGACGCCTTCAGCTCGCTCGGTCTCACGGAGATCGGCGCCGTGGCCGTAACGAACGACTCCGGCGAACTGGGCCGCTGGAACCCGCATCTGAACGCGCACACCGCGATTCATCCGGCGAGCGAGCACATCCCCGTCGCGCGCGCGAACGGGATCACGCACACGATGGCCGCGCCCGGCGGCGGCGGCCGTTTCGGCGGCGGCGGAGGCTCGGGCATCCAGGGCCAGGCTACGCTCATCCACCTCGACGGCTGGACCGTGGAGGAGATGGAGATCGAGAAGACGGCGGCCATGATCGTTTCCTGGCCCAATCTCGGCGGCGGCGGGGGCCGGTTCTTCGGCTTCGGGGGCGGCGGCGGAGGGCGCTCCTTCCGCCAGGCGCAGGAGCGCTTCGACGAGCAGGTCGCGGAGATGGACGAATGGTTCGTCGCCGCGCAGCACTACCGCCAGGCCGTCGCGTCGGGCTCGGATCGCGTGGCGCGGAACATCCAGCTCGAGCACCTCTCCCGCGTCCTCGACCGCGGCATGAAGGTCATCGTGCGGGCGAACGGGTGGCGGGAGATCGAGTCGGCGATCGAGTTCGCGGAGAAGTGGAACCTCGACATCGCGATCGCGGGGGGAACGGGCGCCCGGGAGATCGCGGGTACGCTGGCCGAGAAGAACATCCCGGTCATCCTGGGGCCGGTCCAGCGGCTGCCGCAGGGCGAGGACACGGCGTACGACGATCCGAACACACTGCCCGGCGTGCTGCACGACGCCGGCGTGGAGATCGCCTTCGCGACCTTCAACTCGGCCGACTCCCGCACGCTGCCCTACGAGGCCGCGAACTCCGTGTCGTGGGGGCTCTCCAAGGACGCCGCGCTCGAGGCCGTCACGCTGGCGCCCGCGCGCGTGCTGGGGGTCGACGACCGGCTCGGCTCGCTCGAGGTCGGCAAGGTCGGGAACCTCATCATCACGGACGGGGACCCGCTCGAGATCACGACCGAGATCGAATGGGTCTTCATCAAGGGGGTCCCGTCCGATCTTGACAACAAGCACCGCTCACTGTGGGAGAAGTACAACAACAGGCCCCCGAGGCGGGTGGTTACGACGACCACCTGACGGTCGGGGTCGAGGCCGCGGGCTCTCGACATCGCCGCGGCTATTCGCCGGATTCCGGGCGGCGCCGCTTCTTCTTCGTGAGGGAGCGGCGCCGCTTTTCTTCGAGCCGCTTCTCGCGGGACGCACGTGTCGGCTTTGTCGGGCGGCGGGGCCGCGGCTTGTGCTCGCTCTCCACGAGAGCGGCACGCAGGCGTGCAAGGGCCCGGGCCCGGTTGCGGTGCTGGCTGCGCGATTCGCGCGCGGTCACGACGATGCCGCTGGGGCCGTGCGTGAGGCGAACCCCCGATTCGGTCTTGTTCTGATGCTGACCGCCCGGACCGCCCGCCCGAAAGGTCTCGACCGAACACTCGGCGAGCAGTTCTTCGTCGCTGCGTGATTCCGCGGAACGCACCGCTTCCTCCTGCCGGGTTGCCGGATTGCTCCCGCCGGCCCGGGTGGCCGACACGAACCACCGCCGATCACCGTAACTTGTCCACATGAACGAGTCGACGCACAACCACGAGGTGGACGCGGAGACAGCGGACGTCGAGATGGTGGCCGTGGCGGGCGGCCCCGTTGCGGACGCGGCGGCCGGCACCATCGCGGACGGTGTCCGGCGCGGCCTGGACCCGCGGTCGATCCCGCTGCAGCGCATGGTCGGCCGCATCGTCACGGCGTGCGTCTCTCTCCCGCTGGCCGGCGCCATCGCCGCGGTGTGGGCGGCGGCCGGCCCGCCGCCGGCTGTCGCGGGCACGATCGTCGGCCTCTGGGTCGTCCTCACCGGGGGGCTCGGCTGGTGGCTGCACCGTTGGGCCGCCCTGCATCACCGCTACGCCTCGTACACGGTGAACGCGGAAGACATCGAGATCCACCGGGGTGTCGTGTGGCGGAAGGCGATCAGCGTGCCGCGCTCCCGCGTCCAGCACACCGACGTGTCGCAGGGACCGCTCGAGCGACGATATGGCCTCGGGACGCTGGGCATCTACACGGCCGGAACCGGATACGCGAAGGTCTCCCTCGACGGGCTCGAGCACGAAACGGCGCTGCGCATCCGCGACCATCTCCTGCCGCCCGCCGGCGCCGATGCCGTCTGAGGCGGCCGCTCCTTCCACGGCGAGCGAGCACCGACTGCATCCGCTGTCGATCGGCTTCGTACTCGGCAGCCAGATACGGCGTGCGATCGTTCCGCTGATCATCGGGAGCGCCTCGGCTAACTTCGTGGGCGGCGTCGATCTGCGTTTCATCCTGCTCATCGGACTCATCCCGCTCGTCGTGGGGTCAATCGTCCGCTACCTGACCTTCCGGTACCGGTACGAGGAGGCGGAACTCGTGATCCGGAGCGGACTCCTGTTTCGTCGCGAGCGGCACGTGCCGTATGCGCGGGTCCAGAACCTCGACGCCGTGCAGGGCGTCTTCCATCGGGCGCTGCGCGTCGTCGAGGTCAAACTCCAGACAGGTGGGGGAGAGGAGCCGGAGGCGACGCTCACGGTCCTCCCCCTGCCGGCCCTGGAAGCGTTGCGCGAGCGTGTCCGGGAGGGGAAGCGGGAAGCTGCCGGGGAGGTGGCGGCTGCCGAAGACCGGGTGGCAGCCGAGGAGCCGGCTGCCGCCGCAGCCACCGTGCCGCCGGCCGATCTCACCCTGGCCGGTGCGGCGGAGGGGCGCACGCTGCTGCACCTCCCCGCCCGTGAACTCCTCCTCCACGGTCTGCTCCAGAACCGCGGCATGGTGCTGATCGCGGCCGCCTTCGGCCTCGCGTGGGAGACGGGGCTCTTCGAGCGGGCCTCCAACTGGATCGCCGGGGAGCAGTCATGGATCGGCCCCGCCGTCGAGGGCTTGGCCTCGGACGTGGTGGCGGCCGGCATTCTGGCCACCATGGCCGCGGTGTCGGCACTGGTCCTCGCCTTCGTGATCTTCGCGCGGCTGCTCTCCATCGCGTGGACGCTCGTACGCCTGCACGACTACCGCGTCGTGCGGTCCGAAGAAGGACTGCGCGCGACGTTCGGCATGCTGACGCAGGTGGCCGCCACCATCCCGCTGCGGCGCGTTCAGACGGTGACGATCCACGAGGGACCGCTGCAGCGCTGGGCGGGTCGGGTCGCCGTCGGCGTCCAGACCGCCGGAGGGAGTCAGGGCGGGCAGTCCGGGAACGCGGATCCGCACCGACACCAGCTCGCGCCGATCTTGCGGCGGGAAGGCCTTCGCGACTTCCTGCGCGAGGTGATCCCGGAACTCGACGCTCCCGAGGTCGGCTGGCAACCCGTGTCTCCCCTCGCGTTTCGCCGCGTCGTGCGAGGCACGTGTTTCGTCGCCACGCTGGTCTCGATCCCGCTCTACATCACGGTTGGCGCCTGGGGCGCGGCCCTGCACGCCGCCCTCCTGGCCTGGGCGGTGTTCTACGCCCGGCGGTACGTCGCACACCTCGGGTGGGCCCTGAAGGACGACATGATCTGGTTCCGGAGCGGCTGGCTGTGGCGCCGCACGACGATCGCCCGCTACACCCGCATCCAGGTCGTGGCGATGCGAACGACGCCGATCGACCGCTGGCGGGGCATGGCTCGCCTCCAGGTGGACACGGCGGGCGCGGGCGCTGCCGCGCACAAGGTGGACATTCCCTACCTGCCGGTTGACACGGCCCGCGAGCTACGGACGCACCTCGCCGGGGAAGCTGCCCGAACCGCCTTCCGCTGGTAGCGGTTCGAAGGAAGCCGGGTCCGTGCCCGGACCGCGGCGGCTCGGTCAGCCGTCCTCCGATCCCCGCCGGAGCGCCTCGACGCGCCAGGAGAACTCCTCGTCCAGCTTCGAGGTGTTGCCGACCTTCACGAACTGGATGTAACCGTCCCGGTCCACGAACCACGTCGTCGGCCAGGCTCCGATCCCGGCCCGCTGCACGTACCCGTCGTCCATCAGCACCTGGAAGTCGAAGTCGTTCCGTTCGAGGTACTCCTCCACGAGGTCGCGTGACGTGTCGTTGCTGATCGAGACGACGTTGACCTCGGGGTCATCGCGGTAGCGGGCGTCGAACTTCTGGTACTCCGGCATCTCGACGATACACGGACCGCACCAGGTGCCCCAGAAGTGTACCACGGCGATCCTTCCGTCGAGGTCCGCCGAGTCGACCATCGAGCCGTCCAGACGAGCCAGCCGGAAGGGTTCGTAGGTGCCCGCCGCCTCGATCCGTGATTCAAGGATGCGTTCGCGACGTCGGAGCTGGTCGCGCTCGCTCAGGGTGGCGAGGTACTCGTCGATCCCGTCGCGGCTGCCGGTGCGGCGTTCGTACAGCGCCTCGATCGCGGCCTGACTGGGGTTGTCGCCCACGCGCGTACTCCCGAGGCCCGCGATGTAGGAGTCCTCCGCCCGGTCCAGCCACTCGACCGCCCCCGCTTCATCTCCCCGCGCCTGCGCCTCGTCGGCGTAGTGCTCGTACACCTGTCCGAGGTGGTACCGGGTCTCCCGGTTCGATTCCGTAAGCACGAGTGCGCGCTCAAGCGAATGACGCCCGTCCTCGACTCGTCCTCCCTTGAAGTAGGCCCACCCCATCGCATCGTGGACGATGCTCAGGTAGTAGCGCAGTGACTGCTCCCACTCCCCCTCGGTGTCGAAGGAGTTGCGCGACATTTCGGCGCGATCGACGGCGTTCTGGAGCCCGTGATTCCGTGCGATCTCGGCCGCCTCCAGCGCATACGGCGTGGATTCGACCATGTCGATCAGCGCGGATCCATAGGTGATGTGCGGGTTCAGATCGTTGTGCGCGACGAGTCCCCGGACGGCCTCGGCCAATTCCTCCGAGGGGACCGGGTCCATGTCCCGGAGCGCGAAGTAGAGGCGCATGTACGCGCTTGCCTTCGGTCGGTCCGAATAGAGCGGTCGCTCGAGAAATCGGTATACGGCATCGCGCACCACTTCGAGCTGTGCCATGTATTCCGGAGAATCGCGGTCAGTCTGGTAGAGCCGGTTGAGCTCGGTGCTCGCGGCGTTGTATTCGCGGGCGTATATGAGCGATGCGTGACGACTGAGTGGAGCCCGCTCGATGACCCGGGTTTCCAGTTCTTCCGCCCGCTCGATGGACTCCATGTCCCGGTACATGCTTGCGGTGCTCGAGAGTCCGCGGATGGATTCGGGCCCCGCCTCCCGGAACGCCGCGATGCTGGCCTCGACCGCCGGCCTCCGCTCTTCGACCGCAAGCACGCCGGACTCGAAGAGGATCCACCAGTGCCACTGTCGCACGTCCACCGAACCCGGGGCGAGCGCCACGGCCTGTTCGATCAGCGGCAGCGCCTCCTCCGCCCGATTGGCGCGGAACAGATCCTCCGCCGCGCCCAGATAGCCGTCCACGTGATCCGGCCAGCGTTCCCGCAGGTCTGAGTAGGTCGCAAGACTCGAGTCCGCCCAGGTGGGGTCGTCGAGGGCGTACTGCGCCCAGGACTCCAGGTCTGCCTGTCTGCGCAGGACTTGCGGCGCCGCGCGCGTGGCCGAGTCGAGCGAGGTCAGGAACGACCGGACTTCCTCGAAGGCGCGGCCCATCGTCGCCTGAAGATGGGCAGCGGCGAACTCCGGGCGCGGCAGTGTCTCCCAGGCCTGTAGACTCGGCTCGGCCGCAAGCTCCCAGTCGCCCTGGGCGAAGAATTCGAGGGCTCGTACATACAGACCCCAGGGATTCTCCGGATCGTCGACCAGTATCGCGTCGGCCTGCTCCCGGATCTCCTTGAACAGCCGCCAGCCCGCGAGTTGTTCCGCGTAGAGGGCACGCAGTTCGGCGTCGTCCGGGGCGCGCGCGACCCATGCCTCCCCGAACGGGAGGCCGGCTTCGAAGGTGCGGAGCCGCGCGTGGTCCCGAAGCTGCGCCTTCGCCGCCTGGAGTTCCTCGGCGGTGTAGTCCGCCGGCGCACCGCCGGCCTCGCAAGCGCCCACAACAAGCAGAATCCCGGGGAGAAGAAAGCCGACCCTCGGGCCGGAACGGCGGGAACGCGGCGACATCGCACACCTCCGGGCAGGGACTTCCTGGGCCTGACGCGGTCAGGCCGCTCAACTTCTACTGACGCCGGAACGGTCGAAAGGGTTCCCCCACGCGCACGCCCGCACGGACGCGCCCGGCCCACGGGAAATAGACGGCAGCCAGGTCGTTGAGGTCACGTTGAGCCGGAGGCCCATATCCATCGTATGTTGCCCGCGATGATCGAACCCGCTGCCCCCGACCCCGGATCCGTCCTCCGTGACGTCTTCGGCTATGACGAGTTCCGGCCGGGGCAGGCGCACATCATCGACGCGGTGCTGGCCGGGAGGGACTGCATCGGCGTCATGCCCACCGGGGCGGGGAAGTCGCTCACCTTCCAGGTCCCCGCGCGGCTCATGCCGGGCACGGCCGTCGTCCTCTCGCCCCTCATCAGCCTCATGAAGGACCAGGTCGACGCGTTGCGCGACCTCGGGTTCCGCGCCACGGCGATCAACTCCTCGCTCGTCCCCGATGAGCGGTGGCGGCGGCTCGACGGCTTCGAGCGGGGCGCCTACGAAATCGTCTATCTGGCTCCGGAAGCTCTCACGCCCCGGATGCGGGAGCGCCTGTGCAGGGTCCCGATATCCTTGATCGTGGTTGATGAGGCGCACTGCATCTCGCAGTGGGGACATGACTTCCGCCCTTCGTACCGGGCGCTCCAGGGACTCCGCGACGAGATCCTCTCCGCCCGTGCGGCGTCCGCCGACGGGACGGACGCGGACGGCAGCGGGCCGTTGCCGATACTCGCCCTGACCGCGACCGCCACGCGCAGAGTCGCCGCCGACATCCTGCGCCAACTGGGTATGCGGAAGCCCGAGGGGTACAAGGGGTCCTTCTTTCGCCCGAACCTGCGCGTCGTGTGCCGAAAGAAGGGGGAGGGGAATACGCGGGCCGAGATCCTCGGATTGATCCGGCGCCACCGGGGGGAGAGCGGGATCGTCTACTGCCTGTCGCGGAAGTCCGTCGAACAGATGGCCGAGTTCCTGAGGCGCGAGGGCGTCGACGCGGTGCCGTACCACGCGGGACTCGACGACGATGCGCGGGCCGAACACCAGGACGCGTTCGCCCGGGACGAGGTCGACGTGGTCGTGGCGACGATCGCCTTCGGAATGGGGATCGACAAATCGAACGTGCGCTTCGTCATCCACCGCGACATGCCGTCGGACATCGAGTCGTGGTACCAGGAGATCGGACGGGCGGGGCGGGACGGCCTCCCGAGCGACTGCGTGCTCTTCTACTCGTGGGCCGACGTCAAGGTGCGCGAGCGGTTCCTCGACGAGATCGACGATCCAATGGTTCGAGGGGCGAAGCGGAGGGCGGCCGTCGACCTCTTCCGGCTTGCCGACCGCGACGTGTGCCGCCACCGGGGTCTGCTCGGCTACTTCGGCGAAGAGTTCGACGCGTGTGGGGCATCGTGCGACGTCTGTACCGGGGCCGGCGTGACCGAACTGGTCGACGTACTCCCGGTGCTGAAGCGCAAGGCTCGAGCCGGGACGACGCGGCGCTCGGCGGCCACGGCGGAGACGGACCGGTCGCCTTCCGACCCCACCTTCCAGCGCCTTCGGACGCTGCGGAAGCAACTGGCGGACGCGCGCGGGGTCCCCGCCTACATCGTGTTCAGCGACCAGGTGCTGTGGGACCTGATCGACCTGCGGCCGGGCTCGCGCGAGGAGATGCTGCGCGTTCCCGGCATCGGCCCCGCCAAGCTGGAGCAGTACGGCGACGTGTTTCTGGATGCGCTGCGCGAGAGCTGACGTCAGGGGAGGCGATGCCGAGAGTCTTCTTCCACGCGGGGACGGGCAGGGCGGCCTCCCGCTGGTTGCAGGAGCAGGTATTTCCGGTGTTCCGCGGCGTGCGGTATGTAGCCCGCACCCGGTTCAAGCGAAGCGCGGGGATCGTGCGGCGAGGCGGAGATCTCCCCGTCCTCGTGTCCCGACAGCTGGGATACCGCGAGCTGACGCCAGCCGTGGAGTGGTTCGCGCGGGCGGCGCCGGCGGCCCGGCCGATCCTGGTCCTGCGCCGCCACGACGAGTGGCTCCGGTCCGTGTATCTGCGCGAGATCAAGGAGCTTCGCTACGTCCCGTTCGAGGCCTTCGTCGACTTCGAGCGCGACGAGGGTGTCCGGCCCCGGTCCTCTGCTCTGTTTCGCGAGCGCATCCGCGTGCTCGAGGATCACTTCGAGCATCGGCCCCTGGTCCTCTTCTTCAATGAACTCGTCGAGGATCCGCGAGGGTTCGTCCGCACCATCGCCGACTATGTGGGCGCGTCCTATGACGAGACGGCGATCTCGTTCCGGCCGTCGAACCGCTCGTACCGAGACCGGCAATACCGCTTCCTGCGCGAGGCCGGCCGGCGCTGGCCCGCGAGACCGGGCGAACGGTCACAGCCCGCGCCGCTGCGGTGGCTGCGCGTGCGCGGTCGCCGGCTCGCCTGGCACGTCGGCCTGGCGCTCGGGCGCCTCGCACCCGAGCGAATCCTCAGCCCGGACCCGCTTCTCACCGGGGAGCAGCTGGCCCGCGTCCGCGCCTGCTACGAAGCGGACTGGCAGGCCTGCGTGGACTACGCCCGCCGGCACAACCCGGAACTCGTCGGCAGGCGGTGAGCGGAGACCGGCGCCGAGGCGGGCTCGCCGCATCCCATCGACGCCCCCACATTCCCGCCCCTGTGACTGGTTGCCGACGAGAGCGCGGAGGAGAAATGCCCCGATCAGGACGAATGCCTCCCTGCCTTCCACTCTGCCTGGCGCTCGGTCTCGGGCCGGGTCTCGCGGGGTGCGGGAGCGATGGATCCGAAACGCGTACCGGGGAAGGCGCCGGGCCGACGGCGTCGTACGCGGGAGACGACTGGCCCGTGTACGGCGGCGATCCGGGCGGTCTCAAGTACTCGTCTCTCAACGACATCGACCGCTCGAACGTCGCCGATCTCGAGGCGGCGTGGGTCTGGGAGACGGGGGAAGAACCGATCCCCGACGCGGCCAGCCCGATCCAGGGCGAGCGCGTCGCGCCGGGCGCGTTCGAGGTCACCCCGATCGTCATCAACGACACGATGTGGCTCTCGACCCCGTACAGCCGGGTCGTCGCCCTGAACGCGGCGACGGGCGAGGAGTACTGGAGCTACGACCCGCGGGCGTGGGAGTGGGGGAACCTCCACCGCGGCTGCCGCTTCTGCCACCGCGGAATCGCGCAGTGGAGCGACGGGGCGAAACGCCGGATCTTCCTCAACTCGCGCTGGCGGCTCATCGCCCTAGACGCGGCGACGGGCGAGCCGATCCCGGACTTCGGAGACGACGGGGAAGTCGACCTCACCGAGGGGCTCGCCTGGGACGCGAACCGGCTCCACATATCGAATACCTCGCCGGCCGTCGTGTTCGAGGACATCGTCATCGTGGGCAGCGGCGTCCCGGACAACAGGATCTACCGCAACAACCCGCCCGGCGACGTGCAGGCGTTCGACGCGCGCACGGGAGCGCTGCTCTGGACGTTCCACACCATCCCCAAGGAGGGCGAGTTCGGGGTCGAGACGTGGGAGGACGCGTCGTGGTCCTACACGGGCTCGGCCAACGTGTGGGCGCCCTTCTCGCTGGACGCGGAGAGGGGTCTCGTCTATCTGCCCGTCTCCACGCCGAACAACGACTTCTACGGCGCCCACCGTCGCGGCATGAACCTGTTCGCGGAGTCGCTCGTGTGCCTCGATGCGCGGACAGGTGAGCGCGTGTGGCACTTCCAGACGGTGCACCACGGCCTGTGGGACTACGACCTGCCGGCGCCGCCGAACCTCGTCACGATCGAAGTGGATGGGCGCGAGATCGACGCCGTCGTGGCGGTCGGGAAGACGGCGTTCACCTATGTGCTGGATCGCGAGACCGGCGAGCCCGTCTGGCCGGTCGAGGAGCGGTCGGTCCCCGAGAGCACGGTGCCGGGCGAGGTGCCGTGGCCGACCCAGCCCTTCCCGACGCGGCCGGCGCCGTTCTCGCGGCAGGGGATCACGGAGGAGGACCTCATCGACTTCACGCCCGAGTTGCGGGCGGAGGCGCTCGAGGTGTTCCGGCGTCACCGGACGGGGCCCATCTTCACGCCGCCGTCGGTCGAGGGGACGATCATGATGCCGGGCCTCATCGGCGGGGCGGGGTGGGGCGGCGGCGCCATCGATCCCGCCAGCGGCCGCATGTTCGTGAAGGCGTACGACGATCCCTTCCTCGCCCGGGTCGCCGAGGCGGAGCCGGGCGCGGGGGACGCGGACTACCTGCCGAACTTCGCGAGCAGCCTGTCGGTGGCGGGAGGTCTTCCGATCCTCAAGCCGCCGTACGGCACCCTCACGGCGATCGACCTCAACACGGGCGACCACCTGTGGCAGCGTCCGTTCGGGGACGACTCGGCGATCCGCGGGCACCCGGCGCTGGCGGGGCTCGACCTGCCCCCGATGGGAGGGACGCCGCAGAGTCACGGGACGACTTCGGGGCCGCTGGCCACGGCGGGCGGCCTCGTCTTCCTGGCTGGCGGGACGCCATGGCTGGAGGCGATGGACGTGGACGATGGCCGGACGCTGTGGCGGGGCGACCTGGCCGGGGGCCTGGGGCGCGGCAACCCGATGACGTATCGCACGCAGTCGGGGCGCCAGTTCGTCGTCGTCGCGACCTCCGCCGACGGGCAGGTCGACTCGAAGCTGCAGGCGTTCGCCCTGCCGGCCCGCTGAGGGGATGCGGAGCCGGCGGTGGCGCGAAGCCGAGGGGGATATGAGCGGGACTGAGCTGAAGGGGCAGATCGCGGTCGTCACCGGCGCCAACTCGGGCGTCGGCCGGTCCGCCGCCGAACTCCTCGCGGCTGCGGGCGCCGATGTCACGCTGGTGTGCCGCAGCCGGGAGCGCGGGGAGGCGGCGCTCGCGGGGGTCCGGCAGGCCGGCGCCGGGGCGGATCCGGACGTCCGCCTCGAACTCGCGGACCTCTCCCTCCAGGCGGATGTGCGGGCCCTGGCCGACCGTCTCGCCGCCCGCCTGCCGGCGATCGACATTCTCGTGAACAACGCCGGCGTGTGGCTCCATCGGCGCGAGATGTCTCCGGATGGGTTCGAGGCCACCTTCGCGACGAACCATCTCGGTCACTTCCTGCTCACGCAGCGGCTCCTCGAAGCACTCGCGGCGGGACGCGGCCGGATCGTCAACGTGAGTTCGGAAGCCCACCGCAACGGCGACCTGCGGCGCGCCCCCCTCGGGGCCATCGTTCGCGGCGATGCCTGGAAGGGAGGCTTCCAGACCTACGGAGACACGAAGCTGGCCAATGCCCTCGTCACCTTCGAGTCGGTGCGGCGCTGGGGCGCGCGAGGGGTCACCGCGAACGCCGTGCACCCCGGGGTCCTCGCCACGCGCATATGGCGGAAGAACCGGAGCGCGCTGGGGCTGCTCCTGAACGCGACCAAGGCTTTCATGGCCAAACCGGAGGTGGGGGGAAGGGCCGTGATGCGGCTGGTCGAGGATCCCTCCCGCGACGACGTGACGGGACGCTACTTCAAGGTGGAGTCCGAGGTGGCCGCGAGCGCCCAGGCCTACGACGAGGGTCTCTCCCGCGAGCTCTGGGATCGGAGTCTCGAATGGACCGGCATCGCCTGATGCGCGGGAAGAGGGCCCTTGTGGCGGCACTGGCCACCGCCGCCCCCGCCGCTGCGATCTTGCTGCCCGCCGCCGGCTTGAGCGGGGCGCAGGAGCGGACGTTCGTGCCGCTTCGGGCCCTCGGGGCCGAGAGCCGGCTCACGGCGTCCGTCCATCTGGGCGACGTGGACGGGGACGGGGCGCTCGACGTCGTGGTGGCCAACGGTCGGCACTGGCCGGAACAGAACCGGATCTTCCTCAACGACGGACGCGCCGGCTTCACGCTCGCCCGCCGACTCGGCGACGAAGAGGACGGCACGTACGCGGCCCCGCTGGCGGACTTCGATGGAGACGGAGACCTCGACATCGCGACGGGGAACGACCGCACCCGGAATCTCGTCTTCCTGAACGACGGAACCGGGCGCTTCGAGGCAGGCCGGACGTTCGGCGAGCCCAGTTCGACCCGCAGCCTCACGCTGGCGGACCTGGACGGGGATGGGCACACGGACATCCTCGTCGTCAACAGGGGTCGCCGGAGCTTCATCTTCCGGGGAGATGGGACGGGTGCGTTCGATGGCGGGACGCCTTTCGGGGCGGGCGACGACTCCACGATCGATGTTGCGGCGGCGGATCTGGACCTGGACGGGGACCTGGACCTCGTCCTCGCCAACCGCGACGGAGGCGCGAACGCCGTCCACTGGAACGATGACGGCGCGTTCGAGCGGAGCATCCCCTACGGCACGGGCACCGACGAGACGCGCGGCGCGGCGGTCGGCGACGTGAACGGCGACGGCCTCCCCGACATCGTCGCGGCGAACATCGGCGAGGAGAACGCCGTGTACTTCGGAGACGACGGCGGCTCCTTCGCCATCGGCCGGCCGTTCGGGCGCGATGACGATCGGAGCTTCGCAGTGCGCCTCGCCGACCTCGACCTGGATGGCGATCTCGACATCGTCGTGGCGAACGCCGGCGCACAGAATGCCGTCTACTGGAATCGGGACGGAGAGCTGGACGAGTTCCGCTTCGGGTGCGAGGACTGCGGCACCTACGGGGTCGCGGTCGGCGACCTCAACGGCGACGGCTTCCCGGAGATCGTCACGGCGAATTCCGGCGCCCTCAACGGCATCTTCGCAAACGTCCCGGCCGATCGGGACGGCCCCCGCTAGCGCCTGCCCGGGCTGCCACCAACCGACAACGGAATCCGTTCAGCCGCAGTAGTCGAGGGCCGTCTCGGCGAGGATTTCGGCGAGCCGCGCACACGATTCGAGATCCACCCATTCCACGTCCGCGTGGGCCCCCGCGCCGTGGGGGCCGATCACGATGCTGTCGACGCCCGCGGCCTGTGTCAGCGCGGAATCCATCCACGGCGAATCCCCGATGACCTCCGGAGCTCGGCCCAGGACGGTGCGGGCGGCGCGCGATACGCAGGACGCGATCGGCGCCTCCGGCGTCGTCTCGAAGGGTTCGCGGTGGAACAGGGTTGACCAGGCGACTTCAAAGGAAGAGTCTTCCGCGCGCAGATCTTCGAGCATGGCCGAGATCTCGCCTTCCACGAATTCCCGTGTCTCGGGAGGCACGGTACGGCGCTCGATGCGCAACGTGCAGCTCGGCGAGTACGTGCTGATTCCGCTCCCGCCCTCCAGCAGAGCGGCGTGCATCGACGGCGGCCCCAGCAGCGGATGGCCCGGGCGCGACTGAAGGTCCTCGATCAGCGTTTCGAGTCGGTGGAGGACGCGTCCCATGCGCAGATTCGCGTCCACACCGTCCTGGTACCGGCTCCCGTGAGCGGCCCGCCCGCGGGTCGTGATCTCGATCCATGTGAACCCCCGGTGAGCCACGCACAGGTCCAGCGAGGTCGGCTCGGTCACGATCGCGGCGTCGAAGGCCAACTCCCCTCGCGCCCGCCGTTCGATCAGGTCCGCGGTACCCAGGCTCGCGTATTCCTCGTCGGCCACGGCGGCCACGAGGATATCGCCGGCGAGACGCGCCCCCGATGAGCGGAGCAGACGGGCCGCCTCAATGCAGGCGGCCAGCGCCCCCTTCATGTCGTACGCTCCCCGGCCGTACAGCCGATCCCCCCGGATCTTCGGCGAAAAGGGCGCTTCCATGCCCTCCACGCCGACGGTGTCGTAGTGCGCGTTCAACATCAGCGCCGGCCCGCTTCCCTTGCCGGCCAGACGGCCGACGACGCTGGGCCGGCCCGCCTCCGGCTCGTACTGCGACACTTCGAGCCCGGCCCCCTGCATGTGACGCGCCGTCAGGCGGGCGATCGCCGTCTCGCCGGGCGCCCCGTCCACGAGACTCGGGTTCACGGAGTTCGTGGCGACGAGGTCGGCGAGAACGGTCGTCAGGCGCAGCGGATCGGCGGAGAAGGGCATGCCGAATAATGTCCGGCCGCGGAGTCGGGACAAGTCCAACGCCGCCCCCCGGATTGCGGCGCGATATCCGGTCATTCACTTTGAAGTCTGTGCGAACCTTGTCCGGGCAGAGGTCTTGCCCGTCGTGCAGCGAAGGGAAGATGGTGCGGACGATCTTTCAGCCTGCCCAGGCAGCCCGAGCATCCACGCTGCTCGTTCTCGCCGTCCTGTTCGCGCCCTGCGAACGTGTTTCCCGCAGCCAGACGCTGGCGGCGCAGCAGGCTCCCGCCCACCGGCCCGCGGGGATGGCGCCCGGAGCCGGTTCGCTCGTGGTTCTGAGTACTGTTTCGTCCGAGGCACTGCTCGTGGACCCGATCGCGAATCGGGTGCTTGCCAGACTGCCGACGGGTCCCGAACCGGGCGACTTCGCCCTGAGTGCCGACGGCCGCTTTGCCTACGTTACGAGTTTCGGCTGGGAGCCATTGCCGCGCGATCGTGCGGCCGCGGCGCCGGCGCAGGAGGGAACGGGTACGCCGCCTGCACAACGCGGCGTGACCGTCATCGATCTCCACGAGCGGCGTATCCATTCGATATTTCAGCCCGGCGACTATCGCCAGCTCGGCGCCGTCGCCGCCGGCGAGCACGGCCGGCTGCTCTGGGTCTCGACCGAGGCGGAGAACGGCGTGGTCGAGCTTGACGCCAGCACCGGCGAAGTACGGATGCTGTGGAGAACGGGCGGAAGGGGAGCCGCGGATATCGCGGTGAGCGACGACGAAAACCTCATCTTCACCGCGAACGCCGAGACGGGCAACGTGACGGTGATCGATCGCATGACGATCGTCTCCTCCCGCGTTGCGACCGGTAGCCGGCCGGGTGGTCTCGCGGTGGCGCCCACGGGCAGGGAACTGTGGGTGGTCAACAGCGGCGACAATACGATCAGCGTGGTCGGCGATTTCCGCACGCCGCGCGAGCTGAGACGGTTTCCCAGCGGAGGTCTGGAGCCCGTCGGGATCGTCTTCCACGAGACCCGCAGGGAGGCTTGGATCGCGCACCGGGAAAGCCGGACGATCGCGGTCCTCGCGATGGCTACGGGGGAAATGGTGGCCGAGATCGTTCTCCCCGGCGAGCCGCTCGACATCGTCTTCTCCCCGGACGAGACGCGGGCCTACGTGTCGACGCCGACGGGTCGGAGCCTGTTCACGATCGATGTCGCATCGCGCCGGGTGGAGGACGCACACGCGGTGGACTCGATGGACGGGGGCTCGATCGACGGGGCGATCCGCGACGGGGCGATCCGAGACGGAATGGCCCCCTCCGCGACGGCGGAGGGCCGGTTCAGGGGCTCGGGAGGCGCTTGAGATCCTTTCGGCCGGCTGCCACTCCGGTGCCGATCCCGACCCCGAACAGTACGGCCGTCAGGGGAGTGATGAACGGGATGAAGGGCACGGCCGCGACCAGCCAGCCAACGCCCCAGCCCGCGACTCCGGCCACGACCGGTATACCGCGCCGATGCACGCCGTCCACGAAGCGCAATCGTCCGCGCACGAACCTCTTCATCGTGATGTAGCCGCCGAGCGATGTGACACCGGCGACGGCGAGCCAGAGGAAATTCCCGATGGTCTCCAGCATGTAGCACCTCCCGAACAGCCTGTACGCCCTGCATCCCGGGGCGGTTTCAGCGCTTCCGCCACATTGTACTATGTTGCCGGCTTCCGGCCCCAGCCATGGAGATCGAGATGAACAGGGACGGCATCCAGGTTCGGTGGGACGGCGGCCTCAAGTTCAACGCCGACCGGTCCGGCCACGATACGCGAATCGATGGGGATGAGGGCGTCGCCCCGAGCCCGGTCGCGCTGATGGTGGAATCCGTCGCCGCCTGCGCCGCGATCGACGTGGTCGTCATCCTGCGGAAAGGGCGCCAGGAACTCACCGGTCTCTCGGTCCGGGCGAGAGCCCGCAGGGCCGATACGGCGCCGCGCTACGTGAAGGGGCTCCAGTTCGACTTCCACCTCACCGGCCGGGTGGATGAGGCCAAGGCCCGACGGGCGGTCATGCTCTCCTTCGAGCGGTACTGCTCCGTCTACCATTCCCTCCGGAAGGACATGGAACTGGAATGGACGCTGAGCCTCAACGGGAAGCCCGCGGGCGGACAGGACTGAACCCGCCGGGGGACGAACCCGGGCTCGACCCCGGTGCGGCGCCGGCCGCTATTCGAACGGCTCGGGCAGCTCTCCGGCCCAGTCCAGGAACCCCGGGCCGTCCGGCGTCCACACCACGATGGCGCCGCACGTGGAGCCCGTGCGCATGAACTCCATCGGCGTCTCGACATCGCGCCGATAGACCTCGACCGCGCCCAGATCCTCCTTCGGCAGGTCGTCGAACTGCATCCCGGCCTGGTAGACGCCGTCGAGGTAGAGCGCCGGCGGACACCTGAACCGACCGCCATCCCCGAGGAAAACCTCCGACCTTCCATACTCCATGCGGCCAATCGTCACGTTCGGCAGCCCGCGCAGGAGGTCGCTGGGGAGGCGGGGATTCCGGTTTATGATCTCTCGCGGAGTGAAGAACGTCCCGAATCCCTTCTCCCTGCGTTCGACGAAGCCGGCCAGATTCCGCGCGCGACGGGTCTGCCGCACCTCCACCGTGAGATCGGCGATGCGAATGACGGTACTCGACAGCATCAGCGTGACGCGCGTGACCTGTTCGGGCACGAGATCGATGACCGTATAACCGGCCTCGTAGCCGATGTACCGCACTTCAACGGAGTCCCTGCCGGCCCACGTCCGGGGGATGCGGAAATTGCCTTCCTCGTCGCTGATCGCGCCGTACCCGGATCCGAGGAGGATCACACGGGCGCCCGCGATCGGGAGTCCGGTCGAGGCGCTGACCACTTGCCCGATCAGTTCCGCCGTCTGGCGTTCAGCCTCTTCCTGCGCCTGGACGGACCCCGCCGAGACTCCGAGCCCCGGCCAAACGGCTGCGGCGGCAAGGGTCAGCGCCGCGAGCCGGGCGCGCCTGCCGACTGCCTGCAATCCACTCACGTTGCCCCCTGATCGAGTCCGGCCCTCCAGGTAACGATGGCGCGTTCCGGCTACGTCGAACAAGTCATGTCCTGTCCGCAGCACATGGGGGATTTCACCATGCCGTGCCCTTCCGGACACTTCGAGACGTGGACCGTGCTTCCGTCGTCGCGGCTCAGCGTGCCGTGCGCCAGTTCGGCGCCGCACTCCCCGCAGGTCATCGTGCCGATGCTCATGCCGCATGCTTCACAGGCGTATCCCGCCATGGTCAGGCTCCTCCCCGCTGTGCTTTCGCTCCCAAGAGAAACGCATCCGATGAGGCAAAAGATACGCCCCTATCGCCTCTTCATCGACAGAACCGTCGGTTCGCCGCCCCCGCTTCCGTGAATCGTGACGATCAGCTCGTCTCCCGTGGGACTTTCGTAGGTGAACCACCAGGGCGCGTTGGGGCGAGGCTCCGCGGCCGTGCTCCGGAAGGTGGCCTCCCGCCCTTCGAGGGCGGTGAGGCGGTACTCGAGCCGCGTCTCCTCCCAGGGCTCCCAGCCGCGCCCGACGTGCTTGAACCGGTAGTAGATCTCGCCATCGTCGTCCTGCTCGAGAAGCAGCAGTTCGTACATGATTGCGAGACCTTCACGCACGAGGCGGAAGGATCCGGACATCGACCGTCCTGCCGGGCTGAACCACGCCTCCTCGATCTGTCCTCCGAAGGCGTCCCCGCCCCAGTGGCCGGCGATCCAGGCCAGGTCGTCGAGGTCGATCGCCCGAGCGGCCGCGGGCGGCGCCGGTCGATTCGCCGGGTCCGCATCCTGACCCACCGCCCCGGCGGCGCCCGCCAGGAGGCAAGCGACGCCGAGAGTGACGGCGATCAGGGCTGCCGGCCTCCGGTACGTGCCCACGGCGGACATTTGAGAAACCCCGGATCGCCCCGCATGTTCGCACGCCATGAAAGGCGCGTTGAAGCTCCTCGTCTCCATCATCGTGTGTCTCCTCGCCGGCCTCGCGGGGCTGGCGCTCGTGTTCAGGGATCTGCCGGTCGGCCCCGGGCCCGGCCTCATCGCGATCGGGGGCCTGTTCTATCTCTCCGTCGGCTTCGGTCTCACGCGTTGGCACCGCGGCGCCAGACCGCTTGTCTGGGGATTGGCTCCGGGTTGGGGTCTTGTCGCGCTCGGTGTCATCGGCGTGTGGGTGACGGTGACGGATCCGCCGTCGGGCCACCTGGGCCTGGCGCTTCTCTTCCTGTTCGGCCCGGGCGTCGCGGGTTCGGCCGGTGCGCTCCTCGCCGCCAGGCTGCCAAAGGCCTGCTGAGGGTCGGTCGCTCACGTCCGGACACCCGTCGGCTCCGCGAGGCGTTCCCCGGCATCCGGTCTGGCCGCGCCAAGGTAAACGGAGCCAATCGCCCGCGGCACGCCAGGCATCGTGAAGCGTTCGAGTTCGAGGATCCGGAAGCCGCTTCCCTCTATTTCGGCGTCGATCCTCCGGTTGATGTTGCAGCCGCAGGCGATGACGTTCTGAACCGGATTGAACGTGTCCTGCACGCGCGAGATCCAGCGTTTCTCGTTCCGGCCGTGCTCGAGGAAGAGGAACTCCCCCCGCGGCTTCAGCACGCGTCCCAGTTCCAGGAGAGCGTCGCGGAGCCGTTCGATCGAACACAACGTCCAGGTGCTCGTCACGGTATCGAAGTGCTCGTCCGGGAAGGGGAGCCGGTCCGCCGCGTCGTGGATCATGCGCTCCACGGGAAAGGGGGCCCGCGCGATGCGGCCCCGTACGCGGCGCTCGAGAACCGCCACGGGGTCGATCCCGGTGAGGCGGCGAACCTCGACCGGATAGCATTCGAGATTGAGGCCGGTGCCGAAGCCCACCTCGAGCACCTCGCCCTGCGCGCGGGCGAGGACCCGGCGCCGGAATCTGCGGTGCACGTCGCCGCCGAGTCCGCTCTCCATGAGACGCGGGAAGATATGTTCGGAGTACAGCCCCACTCGTTCCCCCGGGTGACGCGGACGATGGTTGAAACGTCTCCCCAAAGATAGACGTAGCGGCTACGGTTGGGGGAATCCCGGCCGTGCCGGCGGCACACCCCGCCGCGTCTCGCCGGCGGCTAGGAGCCCGGCGATCCGCCGGCCGGGAGGACCTGTGGATCGGGGGGCACCTTTGAAGCGGAGTCTTGCGGCTGGACGCATCTTCTCGGCGGTGGCGCTGTTCACGGCCGCCGCGGCCGGCGCCGTCGTCGAGGCACACGCCCTCCAGGAACCCGCCGTCTCCGCCTCGCGGCCCATCCCGTCCGATGCGTATGCGGACGAAGGGGTCGCGGGGCTGATCGAACGCGCGCGGGAGCAGCGCCGGGCCCGGGCCGAGGGACTGACGAGCTTCGAGGCCACCTTCCGGGAACGCATCTATGCCGGGTTGGGGGGCGCGATTCTGCGCCGCGAGCGGGCGATGTTCCACCAGGAACGTGCGGCCCGAGTGCGCTGGGTGGCGGAGGGCGAACATGCGGTCCAGTGGTTGGGTGTGCGCCGCGGTGTGCCCATCGCCGGCGTCGGCGTCGAATTCGAGGACGACCTGCGCGAGGACGATGCGTTCGAATTCGATTTCGACATCCTCGATCCGGCCAGCGAGCATGTGGCGATCGGGTCGGACTGGGCCCTCCATCCCCTGGCCGATACGGCCGCGTACCACTACCGCTACCGTTCCGGCGACACGCTGCGGATCCGTTTTCCGGGATCCGAGCGCACCGTGACGCTGGTCGAGGCGATCGTGGAGCCGCGCGCGGGGCGCTTCGACCGCATTGTGGGCTCCTTCTGGTTCGACGCCGACGCCGCCGTGCTGACCCGGGCAGCCTACCGCCCCGCGATCGAATACGACTTCGACCGCGAGGAGCCGGAAGACGCCGGCGACGTTCCCGGCTTCCTGAAGCCCATACGGGCCGCGGTCGAATTCATCACGATCGACTACGGCCTCCAGGAACTCCGTTGGTGGCTCCCCAACCGCATGGCCTTCGATGCCGTCGCCTCGGTCGCGGATCTTGCGAGCATGCCGGTCCGCTACGAATGGACCTTCGACGACTATCTTGTGGATGAGGAACCGTCGCTCGATTTCGGCGGCGACCTGCCGGCGGGTTGGACCCGCTGGGTCGACGGCGACGAAGCGTTCCTCGCGCCGGAAGGGGACGCGCTCGACGTGTCCGTACGCGAAGGACGGACGCGGCGTCGGGCGCAGCGCGAAGCGGAGCGAACGCGCGACGACCCTCTCACCGCGGAACCGGACTCGCTGCCCGAAGAAGCCCGGGCGGTCGTGATCATCGTCCCTCCCGTCGAGGATCTTGTCGAGGCGCCGGAACTGCTCGAACCCCTCTTCTCGGCGGGCGTGGTCGCGTTCGAGGCCGAGGAACTGGACCAACTCAGGGATCGCCTCTCGTCGCTTCGCCTGCCGGAAGCCGGCGCCCTCGCTCCCCGCCTCGATCTGGTGCCCGGGCTGAGCAGGCTCCGCTACAACCGCGTCGAAGGCATCTCGCTGAGCGCCGGGTTCAGCCTGCCCACCGGCGGTTCGTCGGAGTTCGCGGTCACGCCGCGCATCGGGATCCCGGAGTGGGAGCCCGGCCTGGAGGTCGGATGGCGTCGCCGGACCGCGAAGGGGCGCTGGGGGATCACGGTGTACCGGCGACTCACGGACCTCGGCGACTGGGGCCGGCCGCTCACCTTCGGCAACAGCTTCAACAGCCTGGTCAGGGGCTACGACGAAGGCCTGTACTTTCGGGAGACGGGTTTCGAGATATCCGCCAGCCGGCAGGGGGCGAGAACCCGTCTGGAGGGTGCGCTCTTCGCGGAGCGACACCGGAACGCGCCCAAGCAGACCGATGCTTCGCTTCCGAACCTGTTCGGCGATGCGACCTTCCCGGACAACATCGTGGCCGCGCGCGGCGACATCGCAGGTGTTTCGGGGCGTCTGAGCGCGTTCTCCTCGGTGGACCCGGGCGCCCTCATCCTGAGCGGTTCCGTGTGGGGCGAGGCGGCCACGGGCGATTTTGATCTCTACGGGCGCGCCGCGGTCTCGGGGGCGCTGCAGCTCCCCCTGGGCTTCTGGTCCGTGGCGCTGGAGGGGGGAACCGGGAGGGTGTTCGGAGAGGCGCCTCCCCAGCGCCACTTCCACCTCGGCGGGGCGCGGACGTTGCGCGCCCACGATCCGGTGTCGAACGGAGGCGCGAGCTTCTGGTTCGGACGGGTCGAACTCGGACGCGGCTTCAGGGTCGGCAACCCCGCGTACGATGTCGGCGGCAGTACGATCCGGCTCACGACATTCTGGGACGCGGGCTGGACGGGACCCGTGGATTCCTTCGGCACGGAGGGCTGGCGCTCGAGCGTGGGGGCCGGCGTGTCTCTCATGGATGGGCTCTTTCGCATCGACATCGCCCGCGCCGTCCGCGGCGGCAGCCTCTGGCGGCTCCACCTGTACGCCGACGGGCTCATGTAGAGACGGCGTCCGGACGCGGCGTGGCGGACGGCGGGGCCGCAGAGTAGGGTCCCCTCAACCGGTGATGCGTTCGGCGGGTGATGCGTTCGGCGGTCGGTGCGCCGCTGATTTTCATGGAGGGTGTCCAAGGACATGGCAGGGGGTCGGAGAGCAGCGGACGGTTTGGACGGGACGGGCGACGCGGGGGAGGCGAAGCGGAAGCGTCGCCCATCTCCTCCTGCGTTCAGCGCCGAATGGTTCCGCGACTGGGGCAAGACGCTGCTCGTCGCGACCGTCATCTTCCTCTTCTTCCGAACGTTCCTCCTCGCGACGTTCGTGATCACCTCCGGGTCGATGGAGCGGACCCTCCTGGTGGGCGACTTTCTGCTCGTGAACAAGACGTCGCTGGGGGCGCAGATCCCGTTCACGAGTGCCCGCATCCCCGGGTACGCGGAACCCGGGCACGGGGAGATCATCGTGTTCCGGGCGGACCACTCTCCGGGGCTCGACATCGTCAAGCGCGCCCTGGGTCTGCCGGGCGATACGCTCCGGATGGAGGGAGGCGTCCTCTACAGGAACGGGGTCGCGCTGGATGAACCCTACGCTCGCCGCAATCCGAGACAACCGGATGCCGGGGATCCCCGGATGCGATGGCAACTGGAGCACCTGATTCCGGATCCCGACCGGGGCGAGTACGAGCCCACGCGGGACAACTGGGGCCCGCTCGTGGTCCCCCCGGAACGCTATTTCATGCTGGGGGACAACCGGGACGAGAGCCTGGATTCGCGGTTCTGGGGCTTCGTCGAGCGCGACAAGATGCGGGGCAGGCCCTTCTTCATCTACTTCTCATACGATCGGGAGGCGCTCAGGCCCCTCCGCTTCCTGACGGCGATGAGGCCGGGAAGGATCGGACCCTCGCCGGATTGACGGGGACCTGGCGCTTCGCGTCGGCTGTCAGAGCTTCTTGAGCAGCTTGCGGACGACGAGAATCGCGACGGCAATGGCGATCTTCTTCATGTGTTATCCTCTCCCGCGCCTGGCGGCCGCTTCAAGGTGGCGCGTCCGCGCGTCACGGAACAGTACGGACTGCATCCGGCGCGAGGTTTCGGCCGCTCTGGTCCCGGGCCGAGGGTCAAGCGACGTTGAGCGGACGGGTCGGGGTCCCAGGCCAGGAGGCATCATGCGCGTGACCCGGGCGGTTGCCCTTGCAGCACTGGTCTCGTTTGCGGCGTGCGATTCGCCGTCCGCCGGGGATGCGGCCGAGGCCGACCATTCCCATGCCGGCGGCGGCGTCGTGACGCACTGGACGGAGGCGCTCGAACTCTTCGTCGTGTATCCGCCCCACGTCCGGGACATCGCGAGCGACCCGTGGGAGATCCATCTCACGTGGCTCGCGGACTGGAAGCCGGTGCGCGAGGGCCGCCTGGTGCTCCTCCTGCGCGGGCCGGGGGGCGCCCGGGAAGAGATCACCATGGAGTCCCCGGCGCGTCCAGGGGTCTACGGGGCGACGCCGACCCTCACCGAGACGGGGACGTGGCGTGCGGACCTGACCTTGACGGCCGGCGGCGCGGACTACGCGATCCCGGTCGGTCAGCTGCAGGTGTTCGCGAGCGCAGACGCACTCCCGCACGACGTGGAAGTGCCGCCCCCGGGGCTCATCGCGCTCCCGAAAGAGGAGCAGTGGGCGATGCCCTTCGAGGTTGCGGTCGCGGAGGTGCGCCGGATTCCGAGCTCCATCCCGGTCACGGGCGAGATCGCGGCCCCCGCGCGGGGTCTCGCGCACGTCTCGACGCCCGTGGAGGGGCTGGTGCTGGTGCGGGGGCCATCTCCGGCTCCGGGCGAAACGGTGGGGGAGGGCGAGACCCTGGCGCTCATCGCACCGACGAGCCTGGACGACTCGTACGCTCGCATGCGCGCGGACGTGCAGGAGGCGGAGCTGGAAGCGAATCGGGCGGAGCGTCTCTTCGCCGCCGGAGCCATAGCCGAGAGTCGGCTGGAGGGGGCGCGTCACGACCTCGAGGTCGCGAGGGCGGCGTTCGAAGTGGTGGGCGGCATGCGCTCCGGGGAGGCGGACGGAGACTCCGAACCGCACCTCTACCGGTTGCGGAGCCCGATCGGGGGGGTGATCGCCGATCGACTCGTGGCCCCGGGCGAGCACGTTGCCATCGGGACCCACGCCTTCACGGTCGTGCAACCCGATACGCTCTGGTTCGTGGCCCGCGTCCCGGCCCGCCACGCCGAGGCGGCAAGCGAGGTGCACGGCGCCTGGTTCATCGTGGAAGGAACGGACCACGCCCACGACGCCGATCGCGTGGTGTCGGTGGGCAGCGTCATCGATGCCGAGAGCCGGGCCCTTCCGATCCGGCTCGCCGTGGCGAACCCCGGCGGCGTTCTCAAGGTGGGGATGCTCGCCGAGGGCCACCTCCTGCTCGGCGATCCCGTGGAAGGGGTGGCCGTCCCGACCGCCGCGATTCTCGATGAGGACGGGCTCTCCGTCGTTTATGTGAAGCTCGGCGGCGAGGCGTTTCAGCGGCGAGTCGTGGAGACCGGCGCCTCGGATGGGTCGTGGACCATCGTCCATTCCGGGGTCGCGAGCGGCGAACAGGTCGTGGCCGTCGGCGCCTACCAGGTACGGCTGGCCTCGCTCGGCGATGTGGAGGTCTCCGACCACGGACATCCGCACTGAACACGCCCGGATGAGCGCTCCCGGACCGGCGGGAGACCGATCGGGGCTCCTCCATGGGCTGCTGGACCGGCTCGTGCGGGCCTCGCTGGAGAACCGGATGATTACGGTGGCCGCCGGCGTCCTCCTCCTGGCAGGAGGAGGCTGGGTGGCGGCCACGCTCCCCGTCGACGTCTTCCCCGATCTCACCGCCCCCACGGTGACGGTGCTCAGCGACGCGCACGGTCTGGCCCCCGAAGAGGTCGAGAGCCTCGTCACCTTCCCGATCGAGACGGCTGTGAACGGGGCCGCCGGCGTGCGCCGGGTCCGGTCGAGTTCGGCCCAGGGGATCAGCATCGTGTGGGTGGATTTCGACTGGGGGACGGACATCCTTCGGGCGCGGCAGATCGTGAGCGAGCGGCTGCAGCTCGCCACGGCCCAGCTCCCCGAGGACGTGAGCGCGCCCATACTCGCGCCGGTGAGTTCGATCATGGGCGAGATCCTGCTCGTCGGCATGAGCGCGCCGGCCGCGCAGCTGATGGAGGCGCGGACGGTCGCCGACTGGACCGCGCGGCGAAGACTGCTCGCCGTGCCCGGTGTGTCGCAGGTCGTTGCGATCGGCGGGCAGGTGCGGCAGTACCAGGTGCTGATGCATCCGGAGCGGCTGCTCGCATACGGCGTGGGGCTCGACGAGGTGCTGGAGGCGGCCGCGGGTTCGAACCGGAACGCGTCCGGCGGGGTCTACCGGTCGGGCGGGCGCGAGATCCTGATCCGTGGCATCGGTCGCGCTCGGGATCTGGAGGATATCGGCCTCACGGTCGTCGCGGTGAGGGACGGTGTGCCCGTCCTCCTCGAGGATCTGGCGGACGTCCGGATCGGTCCCCGGGTTCGGCTCGGCACCGCCTCGGTGAACGCGGAGCCCGCCGTCGTTCTCTCGATCCAGAAACAGCCCGGCGCCAATACGCTGGAACTCACGGAGCGGATCGACGCGGAGTTGAACCGGATCGAGGCGGAGCTGCCCGCGGGGGTTGCCTTCGAGAGGGCCGTCTTCCGTCAGGCGGACTTCATCTCGCTGGCCGTCCGGAATGTGATCGAGGCTCTGCGCGACGGCGCTCTGCTCGTCATCGCCGTCCTCCTGCTCTTCCTGTGGAACCTGAGGACGACGGCGATATCGGTGCTCGCGATCCCGCTCTCGCTGGCGCTGGCCGTCATCGTGCTGCGGCTCCTCGGGGGCACGATCAACACGATGACGCTCGGCGGCATGGCCATCGCCATCGGCGCGCTCGTCGATGACGCGATCATCGTCGTCGAGAACGTGTACCGCCGGTTGCGGGACGATCGCCGCCGCCCTCCGGAGCGCCGGCAACGGCCGCTGACCCTCATACGGGACGCGGCGAGGGAGATCCGGAACCCGATCCTCAGCGCCACGCTCATCATCTCCATTGTCTTCGTCCCGCTCTTCTTCCTCTCCGGTGTGGAAGGGCGAATGCTCCGGCCGCTGGGACTGGCCTACATCGTGAGCATCCTCTCTTCGCTGCTCGTCGCGGTCACCGTGACGCCGGCGCTCTGCCATATGCTGCTGCCCGGCGACCGGGCGATCCGCCGGCCGCGCGAGCCGTGGCTGTTGCGCGGGATCGAACGGGCGTACGGGCGCATCCTGGATGGGGCGCTTCGCCGTTCCGGAGCCGTGCTTGGCGGATCGGCGCTCCTGCTGGTCGGCACACTGGCGCTCGTGCCCTCGCTGGGGCGCGGATTCCTGCCGGAGTTCCAGGAGGGAACGCTGACCATCTCCGTCGTGAGCTTGCCCGGGACGTCTCTGGTGGAGTCCGATGCGATCGGGGCCCGGGTGGAGCGGCAGTTGCTGGCGCACCCGGCTGTCGTCTCCACGTCGCGGCGGACCGGGCGGGCCGAACTGGATGAGCACGCACAGGGCGCCAACGCCTCGGAGGTGGACGCGCGGCTGGACCTCTCGGAGCATGACCTGGAGGAGGTCATGGCCGACCTCCGCGACGAACTGGCCGGGCTTCCCGGGACGAACGTCACGATCGGGCAGCCGATCGGACATCGGATCGATCACATGCTCTCGGGTACGCGGGCGGCCATCGCGGCCAGCCTGTTCGGGCCGGATCTCCGGCAACTGCGGGACATCGCCGGCGAGATCGAGACCGTCGCGGGGACCGTGGCGGGCCTCGTGGACGTTTCCGTCGAGAGGCAGGCGGACATCCCGCAGCTTCAGGTCCGCGCCGACCGCCGGGCGTTGGCGCGCTACGGGGTCACGCCCGCCGCGATGGCGGCCGCCGTCGACGTGGCCTTCCAGGGGGAGGAGGTGTCGCTGATCCGGGAGGGGGACCGTGCCTTCGACCTCGTGGTGCGCTACGCGGACGAGCACCGCACGGACCCGGAGGCGATCGGGAGTACGCTGATGACGACGCCGGCGGGCGCCACCGTCCCGCTCTCGCAGCTCGCTTCGATCGTGCCCTCGCTGGGCCCCAATGCCATCAGCCGTGAGAACGTGCAGCGCAAGATCGTCGTCAGCGCGAACGTCGCGGGACGCGACGTAGGTGGCGCCGCCGAGGAGCTTCAGGCGCGCGTCGCGGCGGAGGTCGAACTGCCGCCGGGCTACTACGTCCAGTACGGCGGGCAGTTCGAGAGCGGGCGGGAGGCGACGCGGCGCATCACGCTGCTCTCGCTGTTCTCGATCGCCGCGATCTTTCTCATCATGTTCCGCGCCTTCGGGAGCGCCCGCATCGCCGCTCTGCTCATGGTGAATCTGCCGTTGGCGCTGGCCGGGGGCGTGATCGCCGTGCTGCTGATCGGCGGCACGGTGAACATCGCGACGCTCGTCGGGTTCATCACGCTGTTCGGCATCGCCGTGCGTAACGGGATCCTCCTCGTGAGCCGCTACCAGGATCTCCGCGCGGCGGGCACGGCACTCGCCCCGAGCATCCGGCGCGGCTCGATGGAGCGCCTGAGCCCGATCCTGATGACGGCGCTCACGGCCGGTCTCGCCCTCGTCCCTCTCGCGCTGGGCATCGGCGAGCCGGGAAAGGAGATCCAGGCCCCGCTCGCCGTGGTCGTTCTCGGAGGCCTCCTGACGTCCACTACCTTGAACATGGTGGTGGTGCCGGCCCTGTTCCTGCGCTTCTCCGGGTCGCCTCGCGGCCCTGTGGATCCGCGTACGGGCCATCCCGGGACGGAGGCACCCGGATGACACCGGGGATCGATGGCAGCGTGTCGGAGTATGACCCTCGGGCGGCGGTACGATACACACGGGAAGGATGGTGGGGGGATGAAAGGGACCAACATTGCGGCGCGCCTGTTCGCACTGCTGATGGTCGCGGGGTTCATGGCCTGCGGGGACGATGCGTCGGGGCCGGAGGCGCCAGATCTGACGCTGGAGGAGAGCGAGGCGCTCGTGGAAGCTCTACAGCGTCTTGGCGTTCAGGGTTCCGGGGAGGAGCTGACGCCTTTCGGCGGGACGACCATGATCGCCTGTCCGGGCGGCGGTGAGATCACCGCGACCGGCACCGCGATCCCGTCGGGAACCGAGACGAGTCCTGTCGTGACGTTGGACGTTACGCTGGTGCCGGCCGACTGTGTGGTCACGGCGAGTGGCAGGACGTTTGCGCTGAACGGGGCGCCCAGCATCCGGCAGAGGGGGACCTTCGGATTGTCAATGCCGGAGGAGCTGGTGTTCCTTGCGGAGGTGGATTTTTCCCTCTTCGGCACGCTCAGGTACCACCTGGAAAGCCGCAGCGGCACCTGCGATGTCTCGGTCCGGCAGATCCTGCAGGTGGATCTCGCCGCGCTCACTCAGACGGGACGCGCCACCGGCACGCTCTGCGGCCACAACATTGACGCGGACCTGAGCGGTCCCGTGCCCGTGATTCCCGACCCCTAGTGACGTGTCCGCCGGGCGTGGCTGACGGCGCAGAACCGCGCGGACGCGCAGGCAAAGTGACGAGGAACGGGCGACGCGATTGAAGCTTCGAGGCCTTTGTGCGTGGGCGCGCGTACTTCCGGCAGCGGTGTTCAGTGTAGCTGCCTGCAGCGATGACACGGCGGGGCCGTGGCAAAACCCGACGCGGCTGGATAGCGAGTCGATCCTGAGAGCCGTCTACTATGTGGGATTGAACGTTCCGGAGGAGGATCTGAGGTCGTTCGCCGGGACGGCCCGGACCTCCTGTTGGGACGGGGGTCGGGTAACCGCCACCGGAACGGTTGCGCTGACGGAAACGACGGAGACCCGCGTCTACGTGATGGACCTCATGCTCGTGCCGGAGGACTGCGAGATAACGGTGCAGGAAAGGACCCTCACGCTGCATGGAGCCCCCATCCTGCGACAGAAGGGAACGGCCAGGTTCGAGACGCTGAGTGAACAGTATTCGACAAGTCACCTGACCTGGGATATCTCCGGCACGCTCGAATACGAACTGGAAGACCGGCGGGGGCTCTGTGCCATCTCCGCCTCGTTCGCACAGGAAGTCGCATACACTTTCGAGTTGGTCGGCACAGGCCGGGCGACCGGCACGGTGTGCGGCAATACCGTAGCGGTCGGTTGGTCCCTTCCGTGGGAGCGGCCGTAGTCGATTGCCCAGGACGCCCCCACCGGCCACGGCGGTGGCCCGTTCATCCGAAGCGGTCGACCGAGAAGTGGGACAGCTCGTGGCGGGGCTCTTCGTCCGTCAGGAGGTCCGCCATGGACGCTCCGAGGACAGGCAGAAACTTGAACGCGTGCCCCGAGCCCCCCGCGAACAGAACCACGCCGGGGTGCCCGGGGTGGCGATCGAGGATGAAGTTCTCGTCGGGCGTGTTCGTGTACAGGCAGACGGACGCGTGGGCGACGTGTCCGGCAATGCCCGGCGCGTAGCGGGCGAAGAGTCCCCGTAGTTCCTCCGTCTCCGCGGTGCCGACCTCGCGGTCCACCCGTTCGACATCGGTGCTCCGCCCGGCCTGGAAGTGCATGCCCGCCTTGAGGCCTCGCGCGGTCGGAGGGAAGCCGTACCAGGTCCCTTCCCGTTCGAGCTCCCATACCCAGGCGGGCCCCTCCGCGAGCAGCGGCGCATGTTTCCCGGCCGGCTCGAACCAGTACTGGACCGTGCGCTCCACTTCGATCGGGAGGGAGAGTTCGGGAACCAGTTGCGGGGTCCACGCGCCCGCGGCGATGGCCAGCCGGCGCGCCCGATATTCCCCGCGTTCCGTGCAAA
>CAZDZJ010000084.1:0-34737 GCA_964509895.1 uncultured Gemmatimonadota bacterium | reverse complement strand
GGCTACGTGTCGCCGGTGCCGAGGTCCGTCGTGCCGAGCTGGGACCCGCCGGGCTCCGTGCGGGGGATGGAGGTGACGGTCCGCGTCTTCGTTGACGCCACGGGGCGCCCTTCCCTCGTGGAACTGGATCCCCCGACCCCGGACGAGGACTTCAACCGCGACATCCGGCGCCAGGTGCGCGCGTGGGAGTACCGGCCCGCGCTGCGCAACGGGACCCCGGTCGAGGGCTGGGCCGAGATCGTCTTCATCTTCTGAGGCCTTTTCGACACCCTCCCCCACGCCGCCCGGCAGCGCCGGATCCGTCCCTCGGATGACGGTTTGACGACGGGTTGATCCGCGCGCCGATCCTCGGACAGGCATCGGTTCTGTCCAGGGAGGTGGGGGGTGTGGGATCTCAATCGCGCGGAACGCAGGGCACTGGGCACGGCGCTCGTGCTCGTGGGCGTCAGTCTCGTGGCCCGCACGCTGCTTGCGCCTGATCCCGGCCGCGTGGATGGACTCGCGGGCGTCGACCCGGCTACGGATCTCCAGGGCGTGGAGGGAGAAGTCATTTCCGCCCTGCAGCGGGAGCAGCGGGCGCAGACCCCCCTTGCCGACGGCGAGCAGATCGACGTGAACCACGCGCCCGCCGATGAACTGCGCCGTCTCCCGGGGGTCGGCCCGAGCATGGCCCGCTCCATCATCGAGGAGCGGAACAGGGGTCCATTCCGCAGCGAAAAGGACCTGGAGCGGATCAGCGGAGTGGGTGAGGTCACTGCGCGCCGCCTCGCCCCGCACCTTCGCTTCGAGCCAGCGGCCCCCCGGCCCGGACTCGACGGCGTGCCGCCCTCCCGCCCTTCGAGATCGCCGTGGGCGTCGGCGTGGGGGTCGTCGGGTTGTCCGCCAGGCGGGGCGCGAATCGACCTCAATCGCGCTGACGGTCCCCGGCTGGAAAGTCTGCCGGGTGTCGGGCCCGCGATCGCCGCCCGCATCATCGAGGACCGAAGGGTGAACGGTCCGTTCGCCACACCCGAGGCGCTCACGCGCGTGAAGGGCATCGGCGAGCGTTCCCTGGCCCGGCTTGCGGACCGCATCTGTGCGGGGTCTCCATGAACGGGCCCCTGACCCCGGATCCACGGGTCCTCCGCCTCATCCCGGGGGAATTCGCCAGGCGGCATGTCGTCCTTCCCCTGCGACGGGACGGCCGGACCCTCACCGTGGCCATGGCGGATCCGGAGGACGCGGCGCTCGTCGACGACCTCCATTTTCTCACGCAGTTCGAGATCAAGGCCGCCGGGGCGGGCAGGGGAGCGCTGCTCGAGGTCATCGATCGGAGCTACGGCGCCCCTTTCGAACCGGGGGGCGAACGCCCGGAGCAGGACGCGGCCGGAGGACCGCGGACCGCGGTCGAGGACGAGCCTGCCGTGCGGCTCACCAAAGACATTCTGACCGACGCCGTGCAACGCGGGGCCTCGGACATCCACGTCGAGCCGTACGAAGATGACCTGCGCGTCCGCTATCGGCTCGATGGCCGACTGCGAGAGATGATGCGCCCCCCCCGGTCGATGGCGGCGGCGGTTACGTCTCGTCTCAAGATCCTCGCCGATCTGAACATCGCGGAGCGGCGGATGCCCCAGGACGGTCGCATCAAGCTGCGATTCGGAGACCGGGTGATCGATTTCCGCGTCTCGACTCTGCCAACCCTGTTCGGGGAACGAATCGCGCTCCGGATCCTGGACAAGGAACAGCTCACCCTCGATCTCGAATCTTTCGGCATGGAGGCCCGCGCGGAGCGCGTGCTGCTCACCGCCCTCGCCGACAGCACGGGCATGGTTCTCGTCACGGGGCCAACGGGATCCGGCAAGACGACGACGCTCTACAGCGCCCTCGTCCGGCTCAATACGACCGAGGTGAACATCATGACGGCCGAGGACCCGGTCGAGTACAGCCTGCCGGGCATCAACCAGGTGCAGGTGCGTCCGACGATCGGCCTCACGTTCGCATCCACCCTGCGCGCCTTCCTGAGACAGGATCCGAACGTCGTCATGGTGGGGGAGATCCGTGACATCGAGACGGGAGACATCGCGGTGAAGGCCGCGCTGACGGGGCACCTCGTCCTCTCGACCCTGCACACGAACGACGCCGCGACCACGACGACACGCCTCGTGGACATGGGGATCGAAGCCTTCAACCTGGCGGCCGCCGTGAAGGCGATCACCGCCCAGCGCCTTGTCCGCCGGATCTGCCCCGACTGCCGGACCAGGGTGGCGTACCCGGCGGAGCTTCTTCGGTCGGCAGGTCTCGAAGCGGACGCCGGCACCCCGACCTTCTACCGCGGCGAAGGGTGTGACGCGTGCGGCGGGTCCGGATGTGCCGGCCGGCAGGGTCTGTACGAGGTGCTTCCGATGTCCCCCGCCATCCGACGCCTCGTACTCGCCGGCAGCTCCTCGGAGGAGATCGAACGTCGGGCCGTCACCGAGGGAATGGTGACGCTCCGGGAAGACGGACTTCTGAAGGCGAGGAAGGGGATCGTGGCGCTCGACGAGGTACTCCGGGAGACTCCGGGGCAGGCCGGTCGCTTCCGGTGATGGAGAGGCCGGATACGCCGGGACCCCTGGAGCCCCGCCTGCTCGCGCTGCTGGAAGAACTGGTCGGGCGCGATGCATCGGACCTTCACCTCACGGCGGGCGAACGGCCGAAGCTGCGGATCGACGGGCGCCTCACCGACTGTCGCACGACGGAGGCCCTCGGTCCACGGGACACCGCCGCACTCGCGCGCTCCATGCTGAGCGAAGAAGCGGAACGGTGCTTCGGCCGGGACGGCGATCTCGACTGCAGCTTCACCGTCGCGGGCCTGTCCCGCTTTCGCGCGAACCTCTTCCGACAACAGGGGAGCGTGGCCTGCGCGATTCGTCGGGTTCCGGTCGAGATCCGGAGTCTGCGGGAGCTCGGCCTCCCGGCGGCCGTTGCACGCCTTGCGGAAAAACCCCGCGGCCTCGTCCTGGTCACGGGTCCGACGGGCTCCGGCAAGTCGACTACGCTCGCGGCGATGGTCGACCGGATCAACTCGCTTCGCGCGGGACACATCGTGACCATCGAAGACCCGATCGAATTCGTGCATCCCCGCAAGGGCTGCATCGTCAACCAGCGCGAGGTCGGAAAGGATACGCGCACCTTCGCCACCGCACTCCGCCACGTCCTGCGACAGGACCCCGACGTGATCCTCGTCGGCGAGATGCGCGATCCGGAGACGATCCAGGCGGCCCTTACGGTCGCGGAGACCGGGCACCTCGCACTGGCCACGCTCCACACCCGCTCCGCAGCCGAGGGAATCCACAGGATCATCGACGCCTTTCCGTCCCATCGGCAGGAGCAGGTACGCGTGCAGTTCGCCCAGGTGGTCGAAGGGGTCATCGCGCAGACGCTCCTCCCTCGGGCGGAGGGCCCGGGGCGCGTCGTCGCCTGCGAGGTACTCGTCGCGACACCGGCAATCCGGGCCCTGATCCGGGAGGCGAAGATCCATCAGATCCAGTCCGCGATGCAGGCTGCCCGCAGGTTCGGCATGCAGACCCTCAACGACGCCCTGTACCAGCTCTACGCGGGACGGCAGGTGGACTTTGCGGAATGCCTCCGCGTGACCTCCGACCCGGGCGAATTCCGGCGCATGACAGGGATGGCGCCGCCCGGGGGAACCATGCAGTGAAGATGGACGGTGTGACCGGCCGCTGGCGCGGACGCGCGGTGGATGATGTGGGGGCTGGCGGTCGGTCCACCAATATCAGGCTCTTCCCTCCGACGCGCGTCAGGAACCGTGAGCTCGTCCTCTTTACGCGGCAGCTCTCAGTGATGATCAGCGCGGGGCTGCCCCTCACGCGGACGCTCGAAACGCTTGCCCGGCAAGCGGAAAGCCCCGCGCTTCAACGCGTGGCCCGCGGAACGCTCCATGACGTCGAGTCCGGAAAGACGCTCGCCGAAGCTCTTGGCGCGCATCCCCGAATCTTCACGAAGCTCTACGTGAACATGGTCCGAGCAGGCGAAACGGGAAGCCGTCTCGACGGCATCCTCACGCGCCTGGCAACCTTCCTCGAGCAGAACGAGCGGATCCGCCGAAAGGTGAAGGGCGCGATGCTCTATCCCGCCGTCGTCCTTGCCGTCGCCATCGCGGTGATCGTGACCCTGCTCCTGTTCGTGATCCCCACATTCGAGACCGTGTTCGCGAGCTTCAACGCCCTCCTGCCGCTTCCCACGCGGGCGGTGATCGGGCTCTCGAGAACCGTGCAGGACTGGTGGTGGGCCGCGCTCATCGCGGCGGGCGGGGCCGGCCTGCTCATGCGCCGCTGGATCGCGACGGAGACGGGCCGGCGACGCTTCGACGCGATACTGCTCCGGTCGCCCGTCCTGGGTTCGCTGTGCCGCAGAGCGGCCGTGTCCCGGTTCACGCGCACGTTGAGCACCCTGCTGTCGGCAGGCGTGCCGATCCTCGAGGGACTGGAAATCACGGCCCGGACCGCGGGGAATCGGGTGATCCAGGACGCGGTCCTGGAGAGTCGGACCGCGATCCGCGGCGGAGCATCCATCGCACGGCCGCTGCGCGAGACCGGCGTCTTTCCGCCGATGGTGGCCCGGATGATCCACGTGGGGGAAGAAACGGGCGATCTGGACGGCATGCTGTCCAGGATCGCCGACTTCTACGACGAGGAGGTGGACTCGGGCGTCGAGAGCCTCCTGAGGATCCTCGAACCCGTACTCATCGTGATCCTGGGGGGGCTGGTCGGCGGTATGATCATCGCCATGTACCTCCCGATCTTCGACCTCGTGAATGCGATTCAGTGATCCGGGAAAGGCCGACTCCCGCGGCTTGCGGAGGCCCGGCTTCCGCCTCCAGTTGCCCACATGTCAAAGGTCGACAGGGGTACTGAAGAAGCCCCGGAACGCGGAGCCGCCCCCGATGTCGGCGAGCTTCTCGGCGCACCGGTCCAGACCGCGTTCGACCGGTACGGCCGGGCCGTGGCGGACCGCATGGCGGGCGAGGACCGGTGGCTGCGTTTCGAGGGTCCGGGATGGGATCTGCGCCTGCGAGCCAGGGCCGCCGCGGACGGCGGCACGCCTTGCGTTCGTTCCTGGACCGCCACCTTTGCACGAGGTTTCGACACTGTCTCGGAGGCGAGGCACGCCCTCGGGCTTCCTGCCGCGGAACGCCCAACCCCGGGCATCGGCGTCGAAGAGCGGCGCCAGCCGCTGCGCGACGGAAGGGGGCGTGTGCACTCCCTCACGGCCGCTGTGCGGGACGGACGAGTCCGGGCGGTTTCCGGCTTCGATGAGCCGCCGGACTGGCCGTCGGACTCGTAGTTGATACGCCGATGTTGGAGGAGGGTTGATTGCAGGATGGAACCGCGCCGCGAATTCGCGCGGGCGGGGACTGCGGGCGGTTGGCCCGCGCGGGAGGCGAGGGAGGGTAAGTGAAATGAGCAACGACATGACGCGCACGCCGAGACAGACAGGTGGGTTCACACTGATCGAACTGCTGATCGTGGTGGTCATCATCGGCGTCCTGGCCGCGATTGCGATCCCGCAGTTCACGAGCACGAAGGAAAGGGCGTTTGATGCCGCCGCCCAGAGCGACATCCGCAACATGATGACGGCGGAGGAATCGTACTTCTTCGCGAATCAGTCGTATGTGGCAGCCGCCGTCGCGGCCGGCGGTTCGGCCGACCTGGACAGCGATGGTACAACGGATTTCCAGGCGAGCAGGAACGTCGCGCTGAACGTGACGGCCTATACGGACGGGTATCAGATCACGGCGAAACACGAATCCTCACAGGAAACGTGGTGCGTGAACTCATCGGCCGCGAATGCCGCCGGCGAGGTCGGGCAGATCGTTGCCGGCACCAGTTGCTGAGTGCCGTTGATGCGGGGATGAGATGGGGAGCGATCCTAATGGGCGTACGTCGCAACGCTCATTTGCCCAGGAGAGTCGCCGCATGGACGTTCTCGCACCCCGGACCGGACCGAGCGGGTTCAGCATCGTGGAGGTCGCCGTCGCGATCGCGGTCGCCGGCCTGGTCGCCGCCGTCGTCATCGCGCGCGGGCCGGTCGACCGCTTCGGCCTGACCCGTGCCGCCCGCGTGGCGGAGTCGCAACTGGCCCTCGCGCGCCTCCACGCCGTCGCCTCGCATGCGGCGACCGAGGTGACGCTGGTCGGTACCCGACTCGATGTGTCGCTTCGCGGAGGGCGGCTGCTTTCTCGCGTCGACCTCGGCCGGCACGCCCTCGGTCGGCTGGATTCGGTTGGAATACAGCCCACGACCCTTCGCTTCAATGCGCGGGGGCACGGATCCGCCGGGAGCATCTACCTCTATCGCGGCCGGTACGGCGTTCGACTGGCAACGAACTTCGTGGGTCGCGTCCGCGCGGAGCCGTTCGGGCATTGACGGGGATGGTGCAGGGGGTTCGGGCCGCACCGCGGCGTGCGGGAGAGGCGTGCGCGGGATTCGGCCTCGTCGAGGTCCTCCTCGCCATCGTCATCATGTCGGTCGGCATTCTCGGAGCCTCGACCGTCGTACTCGGGATTGCCTCCCAGGGGAGGCGGGCCATGTGGAACACGGATCAGGCGCTGGCGGGGCGGAGTGCGGCGGACTCGCTGATGGGAGCGGACTTTGCCTCCGTGGTCTCCGGATCGGGGACCGGGGCGTGCGGCGGGCGCCAGTGCGACGTTTCGTACGACGTCACCGTGCTGTCGACGCGACTCAAGCTTGTCAGACTGGAAGCGACGCTCGCGAGCGCCCCCGGAACGGTGCTGGAAACCATTGTATCGCGGCCGCGGCCGCTCCCCGGTGCGCCATGACGAACCCGCGCGGATGGTGCCCCGATCAGGACTCGGGCCACGGAGGGTTCACGCTCGTGGAAATGCTCGTGGCGCTGGCTGGCGCGAGTCTTATCGGTGGCCTGCTCATCGTCCTCCTGACCAGCCAAAGCCACTTCCATCTTCGCAACGAGGACGCCGTCCACGCCTCTCAGGTCGTGCGAGCGCTCGCGGACGGGATGGGCGCGGAGATACGCGGTGCGAGCCCGGCCGACCTGATCCTGGCCAGGCCCGACACGGTGACGCTCCGTTTCGACGTGCTCAGGGCCGTGGTGTGCGACACGGTCGCCGGCGGTGCGGCCGATCTGTTCGCGTTCGATTCGGTGGCCGCGACGAACCTGCGCTCCACATGGCGTGGCACCGCGGTGTCCGGACCGTACTCGCCCGACTGGATCTACGCCGATGGCTTCACCCCCGTTTCCGCCGTCTCCGCGGCGGCCGAAGCGACCTGCCGCGCCGCGGGGGCGGACGCTGCGAACCGGGCTCCGTCACGGTCGTTCCGGCGCGTGAGCGACTGGAGCGGTGGTTTCGCAGACACGCCGGGGCGCGGATCGCGCGCTCGCGTCTACGGGCGTCTCACGTACGCGATCCGCCCCTCCTCCTCGAATCCGGGGATGCTCTCCGTCCGGCGCGACGGTCAGGAGTTCCTGACGCCGCTGGCGTCCGGTGCGGCCTTCGAATACGGGCTCGCTGATGGGACGATCCACACGAGCGTAGCAGCCGGAGACCTGCCCAGGGTGCGCCGGATCCGTTTCATCGGCACGGCCGTTGGGCGAAACGGTCGCGGGAAAGGGCGGGAACTGATCTACGTCATTCCGCTTCGCAACTGACCAGGGGGATTCCGAGATGGCGGGATTCGGGGCGCGACATCGAAAAAGGACCGTTGGAGTGGACATCGGGACAGGGTTCTGCAAGGTCGCCGTCGTCGAGCACAGTGCGGGCTCCACACGCCTGGTCCGAGTCGGCGTTGCGGCAAACGAAACCAATCCCCGGAGCGGGGCGGGAGGGGCCGATGCGGGCCGGGTCCCCGAGGTGCTCTCTGCGATGTTCAGGCGAGAGCGGATCGAATCGCGCGATGTCGTCATCGGCGTCGGCGGCTGCGACGTCATCAGCAAGGTCATCGAGATGGACCGCATGGAGAGGGACGAAATGCATGCGGTGATCCCGTGGGAGGCGGAACAGCACGTTCCCTTCGACATGGAGAACGTCGAACTGGACTTCACGGTCATCGATCCGGGAGGAGTCGGCCCCGTGATGACCGTGCTCCTCGCGGCCGCGCAACGCACGCTCATCGAGGAGCGGGTCTCGCTCCTCCGCCAGGCCGGCCTGAATCCCGTAACCGTGGACGTGGAGGCTCTGGCTCTACGCAATGCGCTGGAGGCGAACTACCCGAGCGCCATGTCGGACGTCACCGCGCTCATCGACCTCGGGAGCGGCTCCACTACCGTACATCTGATCCAGGACGGACTGCCCGTGCTCACGCGTGCGCTGACCGGCGGCGCGCCCCCTCCCGAAGAACTGGCGGAATGGGTGGGCCGCACCGCTCGCGGCCTCCATCGCGCCGCAGCCTTCATCGCCGCGGGGACGAACCGCGGGATCGCGCGCGTCTATCTGTGCGGCGGTCGAGCCGGGATCACGGGCCTCGCCGAGGCGCTGGCGGAGGAGTTGGGGGTGGAGACTCGACTCGCGAGCGCGGTCCAGCGACTCGACGTCGCGCCCGAGGTCGCGGACGCGACGGACATCGAGTCGCTGGCGCCGATGCTGTTGCTTTCGATCGGCCTCGCCCTGCGCAGCCCGGTCGGACGACATGAAGCGCGGGGGAGGGAGTGAAACCGTGATCGAGATCGATCTTCTTCCGGAATCTCTTGCACTACGAGCAGAGGCCGGCGCAGGGGGGAGTTTCACCATGGCGCGTCGTGCGTTTGGGTTTCCTGCGCCTCGCCCTGTGGGGCTCGGTGCTCACGATACCACCGGCCGTGCTTGCCCTCTGGTGGACGCAACGGGTCGAGGCCGCCGGACTCGAGGCACGTCTGGCGGCCGCGTCGACCGATTCCGCCAGGCTCGCCGGACTCCGCGCTGCGAGCGACAGTCTGTCGGCGCGATTCCAGGAGATCGGCGAGCGGATCGCCCTGGTCGAACGACTCGACCGTGACCGATTCGCGTGGCCTCGGTTGCTGGATGAGATCAGCCGTGCGCTCCCACCCTTCGCGTGGCTGATCTCCCTCCGCCAACTGTCGCCGCCGCCGGACCTCGCCGTCGAGCTGCAGGGAGTCGCCGCGAATCCGCTCGCAATCACGCACTTCGTCCACAGCCTCGGCACCTCGGATCATATCGGCGACGTGAAGATCATCGGCAGCCAGCAACAGGGGCTCGATCCGGGGGCCGTCGCCCGACAGGCCTTCACGCTCATTCTCCGGGCTGCCGCTGGAACGGGGGCGGGACGGGACGGACCCATCGTGCCGGCAGGGGGAAGGCGGGAATGAAGCTGCCGGGAAGCGACGATACGGGGCGTCACGATCTCCTCGCGCTCGTTCTCCTGCTGGGATTCGGAGCCGTCTTCTACCTGTACATGTGGAATCCGCGGAGGCTGGAACTCGCTGAGCTCGCTCAGCGGGTCGAGCATGCGGAGCGGGCGAACGTGCTGGCGGAAACGCGCCCCGGCGACATGGAGGCGCTACGCGAGGATCTCGCGCTCGGTGAGCGGCAGTTCAGGATGCTGGAGCGGCTCGTCCCCAATGACGGCGGAGTTGCGGCGATCTACGAGGCCATTGCAACGGAAACGCAGTCGCTCGGACTCGAACTGGTGAACGCCATCCCGGCCGAGCCCGTGCCCGATTCGGCCGGATACTTCCTGCGTCAGCTCTGGGCGATGCAGGTGGAGGGCGAATACCACGACGTGGGACAACTCCTTACGCGCGTCGCCGGCTTTCCGCGCATCGTCCGGCCGCGGGTCGAGGAGATCATGCCCTCGCGGGTGACGAACTCCGGGCGCCAACTCGTGCTCGCCCGTCTCCACCTGGAGACGTTCGTCCTTGCTTCCGAAGGTTTGGTCCCGCCGGAGGGCGGATAATGCGCTTGCCCCAACCCACCCTGGCGGCGGCTATCACGTGCGCGTTCATGGCGACCGGCCCGGAGGAGAGCGCAGCCCAGGCGTCGCGGGTACCCACCTACGAACGCGAGGTATTCACCTATCCCGCAATCGGGCGACGGAACCCGTTTCAGCCCCTTCACGTCGGGGCGCGGGCCGGTCCCCGTTTCGCGGATCTCACGCTGTCCGGAATCGTGTATCACCACGGACCCGGGAGCGTGGCGACGCTCACTGACCGAGAGACCGGAAGGCGGTATCGCGTGCGCGAACACGACAGCCTGGGGGAAATCCGCGTCGTGCGGATTGGTCCCGAAGCGGTGGACTTCTCCATCACGAGCTTCGGCGTGCGCCGGGAGGAGAGGCTTCGAGTGCGGCGCGAGCCGGAGACGCAACCTTGATCCGGGGGCCGATCGGTCCGCTCCTCCTTGCGCTGGCCGCCGTGCAGACGGGGGAAGTGCGCAACCATTCCCCCATCGACGTGCGGGAAGTCAGCATTGAAACGGCCGGGACGGACACCGAGATCACCGTGCGAACGGGCGGCCCGGCTTCGGTCCGCCATCTCATGATCGCCGACCCTCCCCGGCTCCTCCTCGATCTCGATGACGCCACGCACACGCTCGGTCGGCGCAACTACGCCGACATCGGGCGCGGTGGCGTTCTGGGCATCCGCTCGACCCAGTTCCGGCCCGGCATCGTCCGGCTGGTCTTCGATCTGGCGCGGGAGACCGACTATCGCGTGACCACCGACAGCACGGTCGTGCGCGTGTCCTTCCCCAATCCCGGTCCGCCCTTTCGCTCGTGGTCCACGGCGAGTGCGGACCTGGAGCCGGCCGAGGCCCCGGCTGCAGCCCGGATCCCGACCTCTGTTCAGGTTGAACGCGACGGCCCGCAGCCGGACGCCTCCGGATCTCCGCCTGCGTACCAGGAGACCCCGCCTCGGATCTCCGTCGTGTATGACAGCGCCAGCATGCTCGACGTACTCGCGGGTTTCTCCGAGTTCGCGAACGTTTCGGTCGTCCCGAATGGTGAGGTCGCTTCCGTTACGGTGCGCGGAATCGACATTCGGGACCAGCCGTGGGATGTGGCTCTCAACGCGATTCTCTCCGCCCAGAACCTCGGCTGGCACACGACGGAGAGCGGGATCATCGTCGTCGACTGGCTCGAGAATCTGCAGGCACGCGACCAGTTGCTGAGCGAGACGCGCGTCATCCGCGTCAACTATGCGAGTGCCGATTCGATTGCGGAGACCCTTCGTCATCTCGCGACACCCAATCGCGGTCAGATCGTCGCCTTCTCCAGCAGCAACACGGTGATCGTGACGGATGCGCCTTCCGTCGTCGCGCGCATGGACACCATCGTTGCCGAGCTGGATCGCCGGCTTGCCCAGGTGGCGATCGAGGCGAAGATCGTGTTCGTCGATCGGACGGACGTGCAGCAACTCGGAATCGTGTATGACCTGAAGGAACGGAATGGCGGCTTCGTCGAGCAGGGGCTCAACGACCTGATCGCCGTGCCGGACCCCGACCAGCCACCCCAACTGGTCGACCTGGATGGGGACGGAACGCCCGACGAAGCCTTTGTGCGGCGGACGAACGAGACCCTCGTGAATCTGGGCGGATCCGCGATCGCGGCGCTGGCTAACGCGAACGACCGGCCAATCGGCCCGGCGCTTCAGATTCTGACCGCGGTGGCGTTCGGCGACTTTTCCCTCTTCGCCTTCCTCGAGGCACTCGAGTCCCACCAGCTGTCCGACGTGCAGGCGGCGCCCTCCATACAGGTCGTGGATCATGCCCACGCCCGCATCCAGGTTGGTGAACGCACCCCGATCCGGGTGCTGGAACCGGGAGCCCAGACCGAGAACGCCCGCGTCAACGTCCAGTTCGAAGACACCGGCATCATCCTGGACGTCGTCCCGCATGTGACGAACAACGATCAGATCCGCCTGGAGTTGATGGCCGAGCGATCCGGCCTGAAGCTCGGTCTGTCGGATGTGGGTTTCGTGTTCGAGAAACAGATCGGTGAGACCACCCTCCTCCTCGACGATGGAGAGACCGCGGTGATCGGAGGCCTCACGCTGAGTGAAGTGAGCCGCAGCCGGAGCGGCATACCCGGGCTCATGAACTTGCCGCTGCTCGGAGCCCTGTTCCGGAACACGAAGGAAAACGAGGTGAAACAGGATCTCATCATCCTCGTCACACCTCACATCATCCGGCACGCTTCCGAGGCGCCATAGGAGCGATCCGGGAAGGCCGTCGGGGTGGCGTGGTTGCGGCTCCCGCCCGCGGCGAATCCTTTTCCCGCCGTCGGGAAGGCCGTCGGGAAGGCCGTCCGGGGGGGAGGAGATCCGCGCGATGACGCGAGAGATGGTGACAGAATGCTGAGGTGTCTGAGGTTGACCACGGCGGGCGAAACGCACGGCCCCGCCGTCGTCGCGGTGCTGGAGGGGATCCCCGCCGGGCTGGCGCTGAGGCCCGGCGACATCTCGTTCGAGCTGGCCCGCCGCCAGGGAGGGTACGGCCGCGGGGGCCGCATGAAGATCGAGAAGGACGTGGGCGAGATCTTCGGCGGCGTGCGGCTCGGCGAGACCCTCGGGTCGCCGATCGCGATCCGGATCCCGAACCGCGACCACAGGAACTGGACCGCGGCGATGGCGATCGACGCGCCGGAAGTGGACGACGACGAACTCCTGCGCCGGGTGTACCTGCCGCGGCCGGGGCACGCCGACCTCGCGGGGATGCTCAAGTACGACAGGGAGGACGCCCGCGACATCCTCGAGCGGGCCAGCGCCCGCGAGACCGCGGCGCGCGTCGCCGCCGGGGCCGTCGCCAAGCGCCTGCTGGCGGAGTTCGGCGTGCGCGTCGAGAGCCACGTCGTGTCGATCGGTCCGGTGGCGGTGCCGCCCGGGCTGCCGCTGCCGGAGGATCTGTTCGCCGCGACCGACGCGTCGCCCGTGCGCTGCATCGACCCGGAAGCGTCGGCCGCCATGGTCGACGCGATCGATGCCGCGCGCCGCGCCGGGGATTCGCTGGGGGGCGTGTTCGAGGTCGTGGCGCGCGGCGTGCCGGTGGGGCTCGGGAGCCACGTCACCTGGGAGACCCGTCTTGGCGGCCGCATCGGCGGGGCGATGATGTCGATCCACGCCATGAAGGGCGTCGAGATCGGGATGGGCTTCGAGGCCGCGCGCCTCCGCGGCTCGGAGGTGCACGACGAGATCGAACGGGACCCGGCGAGCGCCGGGAGCGGAGGCTACCGGCGGCGGCGGAACAACGCGGGAGGCCTGGAAGGGGGGATGACGACGGGAGGCGGCATCGTCGCCCGCGTGGCGATGAAGCCGCTCAGTTCGCTGCGCCGCCCGCTGGACAGCGTGAACACCCGCACCGGAGAACCCGCCAAGGCGGTCCTCGAGCGCAGCGATACGTGCTCGGTGCCGGCCGCGGGGGTCGTCGGGGAGGCGATGATGGCGCTGGTGCTGGCGGACGCGTGGATCGAGAAGTTCGGCGGCGACAGCCTCCCGGAGATGCGGTCCAACGTGGAGCGCTATCTTGCCCGCATCGGGAACGCGGAGTGACGTGGCGGGCGTACCCCGGAAGATCTGGCTCGTCGGACTCTCCGGCGCGGGGAAGAGCACGGTAGGCCCGCTCCTCGCGCGGCGGCTGGGCTATCGGTTCCTCGATCTCGACCGCGAAATCGAGGCGCAGGCCGGTGAATCGGTCTCCCGCGTGTTCCGCGGCCGGGGGGAGGCCGGGTTCCGGCGGCTCGAGGCCGATGTCGCCGCCCGCGTGGCGCGGGAGGAAGATGTGGTCGTCGCGACCGGAGGCGGCTGGATGGCGCGCCGCGACATCGACCGCGCCTCCGGCGGCCGGGTGCGCATCTGGTTGCGCGTCCGGCCCGAGACCGCGATCCATCGCCTCTCGCGGGATGGTGTCGAGACCCGTCCCCTGTTGGCGGGACCCGACCCGGCGGCTACTCTCGCCGCGCTGCTCGCGGCCCGGGAGGCCGCCTACTCGGAGGCGGACCTGACGCTCGAGACCGACGGACGGGAACCGGAGGACGTCGTGGAGGTAGCGGTGAAGCGTCTCCGGAGTCTCGCCGCCCGGGCGCCGGCAGGGCAGGAACGAACAACGGCAGGACAGGAGGAGAGTTGAGAGACCGCCCGTGAATCTCGTCATCGTGGAGTCGCCCGCGAAGGCCCGCACGCTGGAGTCGTATCTCGGCGCCGGGTTCAGCGTTCAGGCGTCCGTGGGGCACGTCCGCGACCTCCCGAAGAGCGGCCTCGGCGTCGACGTCGACAACGGGTTCGAGCCGGAGTACGTGACGATCGAGGGCAAGGAGCCCGTCCTCAGGAAGCTGCGCGCGGCGGCGGCGAAGGCGGACGCCATCCTCCTCGCCACGGACCCCGACCGGGAGGGCGAGGCGATCGCCTACCACATCGTGGAGGCCCTGACCGCGCGGAAGAAGACGCTCCGAGAACGGTTCCGGCGCATCACCTTCAACGAGATCACGAAGGGCGCGGTGCTCGCGGCGCTCGAGCAGCCGGGAGAGATCGACCTCCCCCGCATCGAGGCCCAGCAGGCCCGCAGGATTCTGGATCGTCTCGTCGGGTACAGGGTTTCCCCGCTCCTGTGGAAGAAGATCAAGCCGGGACTCTCGGCGGGTCGCGTGCAGTCGGTCGCCGTCCGCCTGCTCGTCGAGCGCGAGCGGGAACGGCGCGCCTTCCGGAGCGCCGCCTGGTGGCGCCTGCGCGCTCATCTCGCGGCGGACGGCCGCGCCTTCTCGGCCGACCTGGCCTCCCTCGACGGGGTCGCGATCGCCCGCGGCCGGGATTTCGACGAACGCACCGGCGCGCTCAAGTCCCGCCGCAACGTCGTCCTCCTGGACCGGGAACGCGCCGAAGCGCTCCGCGAACGCCTGGCCGACGCGACCTTCACCGTCGGCAGCCTGCAGGAGAAGCGATCGAAGCGGAGCCCCTACCCGCCGTTCACGACGGCGACGCTGCAGCAGGAAGCGAACCGGAAGCTGAACCTGGGCGCACGTGAGACGATGCGGACGGCACAGGCGCTCTACGAAGCCGGCCGCATCACGTATATGAGGACGGATTCCGTCACGCTCTCGGAGGCCGCGATCGCGGCGATCCGCAGCCGCGTGACGACGCGGTACGGCCAGGAATACCTGAGCCCGTCGCCGCGGCGCTACAGGACGAAATCCCGCTCGGCGCAGGAAGCGCACGAAGCGATTCGACCCGCGGGCACGGACATGCTGACCGCCGATGAACTCGGACTCCGCGGCCGCGAGAAGGCGCTGTACGAACTGATCTGGCGCCGCGCCGTCGCGACCCAGATGGCGGACGCCCGGCTGCGGCACCTGAACGTCCAGGTGGACGCGGATGGGGCGCGATTCCGCGCGGCCGGGAAGGTGATCGAGTTCCCCGGCTTCTTCCGGGCCTACGTCGAGGGCTCCGACGATCCCGACGCGGCGCTCGAGAACCAGGAAGTGGCGCTCCCGGCCATGCGGGAGGGCCAGACGCTCGAGAAGCGCAAGCTGGAGAGCCGGCGGCACGAGACGAAGCCGCCCCCGCGCTTCACGGATGCCGCGCTCGTGAAGGAACTGGAGGCGGACGGGATCGGTCGCCCCTCCACCTACGCGGCCATCATCTCGACCGTCCTCGACCGGGGATACGCCGTCCGGCAGAACAAGCAGCTTGTCCCCACCTTCATCGCGTTCGCGGTGACGGGCCTCCTGGAGGACCACTTCCCGAACCTCGTCGACACCGGCTTCACCTCCGAGATGGAGGAGGCGCTGGACGAGATCGCGCGCGGGAACGTGGACTGGCGCGTCTATCTGGCGGACTTCTACAGCGGCGGAGAGGGGCTGGAAGCGCGGCTTCTGGAGCGTGAAGCGGCCATCGACCCGCGCGAGGCCTCGACCGTTCAACTCCGGGACCTCACGCCCCGCGTTCGGATCGGCCGCTACGGGCCATTCCTCGAACTCGAGAGCGACAACGGACGGCTCACGGCGTCGCTCCCGGACGACGTCGCCCCGGCCGACCTGAGCGAGGAGCAGGCGATCGGCCTCCTCCGGAAGCGGGCGGAGGGTCCGGACCAACTGGGAGAGGACCCCGATTCCGGCGAGACGATCTATCTCATGGAGGGGCGCTTCGGGCCCTACGTGCAGCGCGGCGAGGCCGGGAGCGGAGGCCCGAAGCCGAAGCGCGCCTCGCTCCCGAAGAAGATGCGGCCCGAGGACGTGACGCTGGCGACGGCCCTCAGGCTGCTCGCCATGCCGGCCCCGCTCGGCGCGCACCCGGAGAGCGGCGACCCGGTGAAGGTCGGGATCGGCCGTTACGGCCCGTATGTCGTGCACCAGTCGGACTACCGCTCCCTGACGGGGAACGACGATCCGCTCGAGATCACCTTCGAGCGCGCCATGGAACTCCTCTCCGCGCCCAAGACGAAGGGCCGCCGGGCGAGCGCCACGCCGCTCAGGGAGGTCGGCGCGCACCCAGACGACGACGAGCCGATCGCGATCTACAAGGGCCGCTACGGGCCCTACGTGAAGCACGGGAAGACGAACGCGTCGCTGCCGAAGGGGATGGAGCCCGAGGACGTCACCGTGGACGTGGCGCTGGACCTGCTGCGGAAGCGGAAGGCGCGCGACGCGACCAGGAAGTCGGGTGGGCGGCGCGGCGGCCCCCGCAAGCAGTCGCCGGGAAAATGACCCCGACGTCCGCGCCCGCCGAAGCGCGAGCGCGAACCCGGCGCGCATGGGTCGACGACTTCCTCCGCTACGCCCGTGCCGAGCGCCGGCTGTCCCCCAACACGGTGTCCGCCTACCGCCGCGACCTCGGCCAGTTCGAGGCCTTCATGAGCGACCACCGTGGGACGAACGACTGGGACTGGGCGAACGTGGATCGCGTGGACATCCGTTCCTTCATGGGCGCCCTCGAGTTGCGCGGCCCCGGGAGCGGCGGTGCGGGTGGGCTGAAGCGCTCGTCGATCGGCCGCAAGCTGGCCGCGGTGCGCGCCTTCTTCGCCTTCCTGCAGCGCACGGACCGGGTGGAGTCGAGTCCCGCGCTGCTGCTCCGCACGCCGCGGAAGGACCGCACGCTGCCCGCGTTCCTGAGCGAGGAAGACGCGCGCGAACTGCTCGACGACGCCGGCGAGGCGGCACGGCGCGACGGGTCGGCGGTGGCGCTCCGGCGCTGGGCGCTTCTCGAGCTGTTGTATTCGTGCGGACTGAGGCTCGCCGAGGTGCACGGCCTGAACCTGACCGACGTCGATCTCCACACGGGACAGCTGCGGGCGCTCGGCAAGGGCGGGAAGGAACGGGTCGTCCCTCTCGGCCGCCGCGCCTCGGAGGCGCTCGACGCCTACTTCGGCGAACGGACGGAACGCACGTCCCCGGCCGCCTTCCTCTCGGTTCGCGGCTCCCGCCTCTCCCGCCGGCAGATTCAGCGCGACGTCACGGCGCAACTGGCGCGCGTCGCGGACGGGGACCGGCTGACCACGCACTCGCTGCGACACTCCTTCGCGACCCACCTTCTCGACCGCGGGGCGGACCTCGTCTCGGTGAAGGAGATGCTGGGACACGCGAGCCTGAGCACGACCCGGACCTACACGCACACATCCGTGGACCGTCTCAAGCGCGTACACGCCCGGGCCCATCCCCGCGGCGGAGAATGACCGGACCATGAGCGGAGAAACGAAGGGAATGATCCGAGCCACGACGATCCTCTGCGTTCGCATCGGGGGAGAGGTCGCGATGGCGGGCGACGGCCAGGTGACGATGGGGGAGACCGTCGTCAAGGCGAAGGCGAGCAAGCTCCGCACCATGCGCGACGGGCGGATCCTGGCGGGCTTCGCGGGCGGTGTCGCCGATGCCCTCACGCTGTTCGAGAAGTTCGAGGCGCAGCTCGAACGCTACCCGCGGCACCTGACCCGGGCGGCGGTCGAACTCGCGAAAGAGTGGCGCAGCGACCGCTATCTTCGGCGGCTCGAAGCGCTGCTCGCCGTCGCGGACCGGGAGACGAGCCTCCTCATCGCCGGCACGGGAGAGGTCATCGAGCCGGACGACGGGATCCTGGCGCTCGGTTCGGGAGGGCCGCACGCGCTGGCCGCCGCAAGGGCGCTCGCCCGCCGGACCGACCTCCCGGCCGCGGAAGTGGCCCGCCAGGCGCTGGAGATCGCGGCGGAGATCTGCGTGTACACGAACCGGGAGATTACGGTGCTCGAACTCACGGGCAGCGAGGAAGGCAACGGGAAGGAATCATGACGACGAGCGATGGCGGTCGATTGACGCACCGCCCCGATATCAGCCCGGCCCCCGATCCCGGCGATGAGGGGATCGCCGCGGCGCTCACGCCGCGCCAGATCGTGGAGGAACTCGACCAGTACATCATCGGACAGGACGAGGCGAAGAAGGCCGTCGCGATCGCGCTCCGCAACCGCTGGCGCCGGCAGAACGTCGAGGAGGGGATGCGCGAGGAGATCCTCCCCAACAACATCATCCTCATCGGCCCGACCGGGGTGGGAAAGACCGAGATCGCCCGCCGCCTCTCGCGGCTCGCCGGGGCGCCGTTCATCAAGGTCGAGGCCTCGAAATTCACCGAAGTGGGCTACGTGGGCCGCGACGTGGAATCGATGATCCGGGACCTCGTCGAGATCGCGATCAAGCTCGTCCGCGAGGAGCAGGAGGCCCGGCACGGAGAGATCGCCGACCGGCGCGTGGAGGAGCGCCTCCTCGACCTCCTCCTCCCTCCCGTGGCCGAGACCGGGCCCGACGCGGCCTCCGGCCCGGGGCAGCCCCGGCAGTTCGTCGTGTCGCTCGCCGGACAGGCATCGGAGACCCGCTCGGACGAGCCTTCGGACCAGCGCAAGCGCCGCACCCGCGAGAAGCTCCGTGCCCTCCTGCGCGACGGCATGCTCGACGAACGCGAGGTCGAAGTCGAGGTCACCGAAAACCCGATCCCGATGCTCGACGTGGGCGGCGGGATGGAGGGCGTGGACTTCAACGTCGGAGAGGTCCTCAAGGGGGTGCTCCCGAAGAAGACGCGCCGCCGCCGGGTCACGGTCGCCGACGCCCGCCGGATCCTCCGCTCCGAGGAACTCGCGAACCTCGTGGACATGGAGGAAGTGACGGAACAAGCGGTCCGCCGGACCGAGAGCATGGGCATCGTCTTTCTCGACGAGATCGACAAGGTCGCCGGAAAGCACGGCAGCGCGGGGCCCGACGTCTCGCGCGAGGGCGTGCAGCGCGACCTCCTGCCCATCGTCGAGGGGTCGACGGTGCAGACGCGGCACGGGATGGTCCGCACGGACCACATCCTGTTCATCGCCGCCGGTGCCTTCCACATCGCGAAGCCCTCGGATCTGATCCCCGAACTCCAGGGCCGGTTCCCGATCCGCGTGGAACTCGAGAGCCTGGACGCCGAGGCCTTCACGCGCATCCTCCAGGAGCCCCGCTACGCCCTCCTCTCCCAGTACCAGGCGCTCGTGGAGACGGAGTCCTCCCGCCTCGAGTTCGAGGAGAGCGCGGTACGCGAGATCGCCCGCATCGCGAGCCACGTGAACGAACGGACGGAGAACATCGGCGCCCGGCGCCTGCACACCGTCCTCAGCACGCTGCTGGAGAAGATTCTCTTCGACCTGCCGGAGTCGCGCGCGGACGAGACGATCACGGTCGACGCGGAATTCGTGCGGGATCGTCTGTCGCGCATCGCTGAGGACGAAGACCTGAGACGGTATATCCTCTAGACCGAGACCCGAGACCCTGCGGACCCATGGACCGGACCCGACATTTTCTCTCGATCGCCGACTGGTCGCCGGAACGGCTGCGGGAGGCGCTCGACCTCGCCGACCGCCTGAAGGCGGATCCCTGCGCGGCGGGCCGTCCACTCGCCGGGAAGACGCTCGCCATGATCTTCACCAAGAGTTCGACCCGCACGCGCGTGTCCTTCGAGGCGGGGACGCACCAGCTGGGCGGACAGGCGCTCTTTCTCTCGGCGCGGGACATCCAGATCGGGCGCGGGGAGCCGCTCGCCGATACGGCACGGGTCCTGTCGCGCTACGTGCACGGGATCATGATCCGGACGTTCGCGCAGAGCGACGTCGAGGCCCTCGCCGAGCACGGTTCGATCCCCGTCATCAACGGGCTCACGGATCTGCTCCACCCCTGCCAGATCATGGCGGACCTGCAGACCGCGCGCGCAGAATTCGGCCCGGACCTGTCGGGGCGGACCGTCGCCTGGATCGGCGATGGGAACAACGTCGCCAACTCGTGGCTGAACGCGGCGGCGAAACTCGGGTTCGGGTTCCGGCTCGCCTGCCCCGAGGGCTACGACCCGGACCCCGACATCCTGGCGGCGGCGGGACGCGCGACGGAAGTGGATCTCTTCCGCGCGCCGGCGGAGGCGGCGCAGGGGGCGCACGTCGTGACGACCGACGTCTGGGCCTCGATGGGACAGGAAGAGGAGGCTGCGGAACGCGCGCGGGCCTTCGAGGGGTATCACGTGGACGCGGACATCATGGCCAGCGCCGCCGATGATGCGATCTTCCTCCACTGCCTGCCCGCGCACCGCGGCGAGGAGGTTGCCGCCGACGTCATCGACGGGCCGGAGTCGCGCGTCTGGGACGAGGCGGAGAACCGGCTCCACTCGCAGAAGGCGATCCTCACCATGCTCATGGGAGCGGCCTCGTGAAGGACCTGAGAGAGACACCGCTATTCGAAGAACACGTCCGGCTGGGCGGAAAGATCGTCCCCTTCGCCGGTTACGCGATGCCCGTTCAATATCCGACCGGCATCCGGGCGGAACACCATGCCGTGCGCGAGACGGCGGGCCTGTTCGACGTCTCCCACATGGGGGAATTCCGCGTCCGCGGCGAGGACGCGCGGGCCTTCGTGGCCTACGCGACGACGAACGACCCTTCGCGGCTCGAAGCGGGAGATGCGCAGTACAGCGCCATGTGCCACGAGACCGGCGGCGTCATCGACGACCTCATCGTCTACTGCATGGGCGAGGCGGATTTTCGCCTCGTCGTGAACGCCGCCAACATGGAGAAGGACTGGGCGCACCTCAGCGGGCTCGCGCAGGACTTCTCGGTGGAGATGACGGACGAGAGCGACGAGATCGCCCTCCTCGCTCTCCAGGGTCCGCTGGCCGAGGTGATGCTCGAGACGCTGACGGATCATCCCCTGGCGGAGATCGCCTATTACCGATTCGCCCACGGCGAGGTGGCGGGCGCCCCGTGCGTCATCAGTCGCACCGGGTACACGGGAGAGATCGGCTTCGAACTCTACATGCCGAACGGGTACGCGGTGCCGACCTGGCGCGCGCTCGTCGAGGCCGGGGCCGTCCCCACGGGGCTGGGCGCCCGGGACTCGCTCCGGCTGGAGATGGGATACGCCCTGTACGGCAACGACGTGGACGACGAGACGACCGCGCTCGAAGCCGGCCTGGGGTGGCTCGTGAAGCACGCGAAGGGCGACTTCATGGGGGCCGAAGCCCTCGCCGCCCAGCGCGCCGCCGGCCTCACCCGCAAGCTGCGCTTCCTGCGGCTGCTCGAGCGGGGCTTCCCGCGGGCGGGCTACGACGTGTGCTTCAACGGTGAGACCGTGGGCAAGGTGCGCAGCGGCACCGTGAGTCCCACCATGGGGCACGGGATCGCCACCGCGTACCTGCCGGTCGAGGCCGGGTTCGGCGACCCGGTCGCGATCATGATCCGGGGGAAGGCGATCGCGGCCGAGATCGTGCGCCCGCCCTTCTATCCGCGTGGCTCGCTGCACCGCATCGCGCCGCGGATCGCGGTCATCACGATCTCCGACGGCGTGTACGCCGGCGAGCGCGAAGACGGTTCGGGGGAGCTCATCAGGAAGTGGATCAAGGGACGCGCCTGTTCGCTGGCCGGGGCGGATGTCGTGCCCGACGAGGACACGGCGATTTCCTCCCGCCTCCTGCACTGGTGCGACGTGCAGGGGGTCGATGTCGTCCTGACGACCGGCGGGACCGGGCTGGCGGCGCGCGACGTGACGCCCGAGGCGACCCGCTCGATCCTCGAGCGGGAGGCGCCGGGCATCGCGGAGATGCTGCGCCGGGCGGGCGCCGAGTCCACCCCGTACGCCGCGCTCGGCCGCGGCCTGGCGGGCATCCGCGGCGAGACGCTCGTCGTCAACCTGCCCGGGAGCCCGGGCGGCGTCTCCGATGGCCTCGCCGCGCTCGAACCCGTCATCGACCACGCCGTCGATCTGCTGCGCGGCGATACCGCGCACGCGTCAGCCGGCGCCTGATGGCGCGCGTCTTCGTCGACGGACGCGCGGTGGAGGTCGCCATCGCGGTCCGGCAGGCGGTGGAGGCCGACGGGCACGAGGTTGAACTCGTCGAGTCCGTGCGTGAACTCGAGGGACGGCTGGGAGGCGCGGCGGACGTCGCGCTCGTCCTCACCGGCCCGCCCGACGAATCGCGCGCCGCCGCCATGCGCGGCCTGTTCGAGGCGGAGATCCCGCGGCCCCCCGTGATCGGGCTCACCGGGGAGGCCGACCCGGATGCGCGCCGGCAGCTGGCCCGCTCCTTCGATCTCGACGATGTGCTCTCGATCTCGTTCGATCCCGACGAGATTCGGGTCGTACTCCAGACCCACCTCGACCGCTACGACCTCCAGCGCAAGACCGGCATCGTCGGCCGCACCGAAGCCATGCGCGAAATCCTCGACCGCGTGCACATGATCGCCCCGGTGATGAGCACGGTCCTCCTCACCGGGGAGAGCGGGACCGGGAAGGAACTCGTCGCCCGCGCCTTCCACCGGCTCTCGCCGCGCCGCGCGAAGTCGTTCATCGCCGTGAACTGCGCCGCCCTCCCCGAGTCGCTGCTCGAATCCGAACTCTTCGGTCACGAGAAGGGCGCCTTCACCGGCGCGACCTCGCTCCGGCGCGGGATGTTCGAACTCGCCGATGGCGGAACGCTCCTCCTCGACGAGATCGCGGAGATGCCGCTCCCGACGCAGACGCGGCTCCTCCGTGTCCTCGAGAGCCGCCGCTTCATGCGGGTGGGGGGCGACCACGAGATTCGGGTCAGCGTCCGCGTCGTCGCCGCCACGAATCGCGACCTCCGGCAGGCGGTCGAGACGGGCGCGTTCCGCCGCGACCTGTATTATCGCCTCAACGTCCTGCACGTACACGTGCCGCCCCTCCGGGAGCGGCGGCGGGACATCCCCGTGCTCATCCGCCGCTTCATCTCGGAGTTCAGCCGCCAGCACGACCGGGAGTTCCGCGGACTCGCGCCCGAAGCGCTCCAGATCCTCCTCGACTACGACTGGCCGGGGAACGTCCGCGAACTGCGCAACCTGATCGAGTCGATGGTCGTGCTCGCGCCGGGCTCCGTCATCCGTCCCGAGGACATCCCTCCGGAGATCCGGTCGGGCGGCGTGAGCCTCGTGCCGGCGCCCCACCTTCCCGTGCCCTCCGTGGACGCCGGCGGGGGACGGGTCCCGGGGTCGCCACAGCTCGAGTTCGTGTTCCGCACGCTCGTCGACCTGAAGGTGGACATCGACGATCTGCGGCGGGACTTCGAGGCCTACAAGAGCGGCGTCCGCCAACTCCCCCCGATCGCGACGCCGGGCAGGGCGGGCGACGCCATCGCGGACGCGATCGAGATCGACATCACGGACGCGGTCGACGCAGGTGCGGTCGACGTTCCCCGAGGAGAGGACCCCGAACTGCCCGAGGTCATCGAGCCCGAACAGGAGCCGGGTGCCCCGATCACCTTCGGACCGGGGACGACGATGGCCGACATCGAGCGCGAAGCGATCCTCGCGGTGCTGCGCCACACGGAGGGCAACCGGCGCCAGGCCGCGGAACTCCTTGGCATTGGCGAACGCACGATCTACCGCAAGATCCGGAAGTACGGCATCGAACACTGACGGACCGGTCTCGTCACCGTCTCATCGCTCGCCGGGCGTGGCCTCGGCGCGCGCTTTCAGCCCCCGCGCCACGTCGTTGAAGCCGCGCCGCACGAAGCCGCCGAAGAGGAGCATCACGAGGGGGATGAGGAGGCCGGCGAAATCGTCCGTCGTCCGGTAGCGGCAGCGCCCCTCGCCCACCGCTTCCAGGCGCTGCTCCCGCAGGGCGGAGATCAGGAGACGGTGGCCCATGGTCGTGCCCCACGCGATCAGGTTCGGGGACTCGACCGCCTCGATCCGTTCGACCTGTTTCAGCTTCCACGGCCCCATCGTGACGTCCAGGTCGACCCGTGACCCGATCCTGAAGTCCGTCGCGACCGAAGGCGTGAACGGGTTCCATTCGCCGTAGCGCTCGACGTCCGTGAGGATCTCCCACGCCCGCTCGATGGGGGCGTCGATCTCCACGGCGTCCGAACTGATGTGCCCCTTGAACAAGGCGATGCCCTTCCGCTGTGGTTTCACTCCGATTCGCCCCCGGCGGATCGGCGGGCACCGTCCCCGCGGCTCGGCACATATCCTGCGAGGAGCGCCTCGCTTGCCTGCCAGAGTCTCGCGCCGGCGGCGGGATCCGTGGCCAGCGCGGACATCTCCTTCTCCCGCATGAGATGGAGGTAGACGCCGGTGCGCCGGCCCAGGTCCTGGGCGCAGCAGGCATGGGTGACGGTCGACGCGGCCCGGCGGGGCGCCGCGAAGAGCAGGCGTTTCGTCGGGTAGAGCAGGGGTTTCAGGAACCACGGCGCTTCCCGCATCAGGTCGGAGTCCACGGCTCCCGGACACAGCGAGTTGACCGCGACCCGGATCTCTCCGTCCGGGTTCAATCTCCGCGACAGCTCCTGGGCGTAGGTGCACAGGTGCAGCTTGCTCCACGCATAGTACTTCAGGCCGGTCCTTATGCCGTAGTCGGTGAAGGCGCCGAAGTCATCGAAGTCGATCGGGTCGGCCGATCGGTGGGTCTCGGACACGACAAAGACGATCCTCGGAGTTTCCCCGCCGCGACCGGCGGGTCGGACCGTCCCGTCCGCCAGGAGTCGGTCGATCAGCGCCCGATTGGCCAGGAAATGCACGGCGAACATCAACTCGTAGCCCTGGGCCGACCTGCGCGCCTTCGCCGGCATCACCCCCGCGTTCAGGACGAGAATGTCCAGCCGCTGACGATCGCGTTCGAGTTCGTCGCACAGCGCCTGCACCGATTCGAGATCGGCCAGGTCCACCCGGAGCATCCTCACCCGGTCGGAACCGGCCAGCCGCCGGACCTCTTCCCCGGCGTCGGGATGCCCGCTCCGGCAGGCCATGAGCACGGTCCCGCCGCGTCTGGCGAGGTCGACGGCCACCGCTTTCCCGAGTCCCCGGTTGGCGCCTGTGACCAGGCAGACCTTGCCGTCGATGCGGATGCTCTCCGGTACGGGACTCAGCGTCGGGCGCAGCGAAAACCGATCGACGACCCCGCTGGCGAAGGCGCTGAACTTCCTGTTGTAGTTCGTGGTTCGCATGTCTCACCGATGCCGGGTGTGAACCGCTGCGGGCCTCTTCCGTGACACGACGGCTTCGTCGGGTATGGCGTACTCCCGGCGGTAGGCCTCCGAGTACTCGTCGATGATGCGGTCGTCGAGACCGAAGTCGGCCGCGGAGTACACGTGCCGGCCATGGCGACCCGCCGGACTGCGCCGCCACTCCGCCTCCGCGGCGGCCTCGGCCTCCCCGCTGAAATCGGTCCCCGCGGTCCGGTAGATCCTTCGCAGCTGCGCGAGCGGATCGGCAAGCAGATCGTAGTATGGCACGTCGACGAAGCCGCCGTCCGCGGCTTGGCTTCGCACCTCCATCGAGCGCTCCATCAGGCGGCGCGTCTTGCGCATCCATTGTGCGCCGATCTGCAGCGGGTCGACGTGGTCGCTGAAGATCCCCCGCCCGTGGGCGACCATGCTGCAGAACGAGGGGATGGACTTCTTCGGATCGCGGTGCGTCTGGACGACACGGACACCGGGGAACACCTCGCGGATGACGTCGAGATACTCCAGGTGATGAGGCGTCTTGAGCACCCAGCCGCCGGCCGGGCGCTGCCAGTGCAGGATCCTGAGCATCGTGCGCAGGTACTCGTAGCACTTCGTGTGATCCTGCCCTTCGAGCCACGCCGCGTAGCTCGGGACGTGCATCGCCGCTTCCGCCGCCTGGCTCATGAAGGAGAGGTCGAGCAGGAGGACGTCCTCCTCCGGCGCGTCATGGGCGATGGGGTGGATGGCCAGGAACTCCGGGGCCAGGAACCGGACGGTCCGCACGGCCAGCTTCGCCCGCCGGATGCGGCCCCGCGGGTCGCCCGGCCTTTCGCTCGGGAAGGGGAGGGGATGCAACGCCTCCCACGACTTGAGCGAGCGGATCCCGGGGTCCGCAGCGATCAACCGGTGCACCAGGGTCGTGGCCGTCCGCTGAAGACCCGCGATGAGGATGATCTTCCCGAGTCGGATGTCGAGAATCTCCGGCTTCTCCCGCAGCAGCCGCTCCACCCGCAGCCGGGTGGAGAGCGCCGACACGATTCGTGCGTGCTGTATTCGCGCTCCAAGGGGAGTCAGCCGCGCCTCGGCGTTCATCGAGCGGACGAGGACCTCAAGCGGCTCGAGGAACCACTCATCGCCGAAGTCGGAGAGACCGGTCCTTCGCCTCGCCGAGGCGATCATCCGGTCGACCTCGAGGGGGCCGCCGAAGCCGAGCCTCCGGGTCGCTCGCCCCACCCTGTTGAAGATCGACACGGGCCGGGGCCGGTACGGTCTGCGGTACTTCGTCGAGGTCCGCACCGGGTGGTCGTCCACCTCGCCTACGACATGCGCAACGTGCGCAACTCGGAGCGCTTCACGAGCCGCGTCCGCGGCTGCGGGTGTTCCCTCGCTCCGATCCAGCGGAAGCACATCGTCCCGGACGTGTGGCCCGCGGTCTCGATCCAGTTCGGGAGCCCGGGATCCTCGGGGGCCACCACGAGGCGCACGGAGCCGTCCTCCTCGTGGTGTGCCAGGTGCTTGTTCGTGTGGATGGTGTGATAGCGGTAGTCCAGCGACTCCATCCAGTAGTTGTTCAACTGGAAGTTCCAGTGCTCGCACTCGGGGGGCATGGCCTCGATGATGAGCGCCTCGTCCTCCGCCACCGCCCAATGACTGTGGTAGTAGGCGATATTCGGGTCGCCGCCCGCCTGCAGCGATACGTCCGGATCGAACCTGGGCAGGGTGTTCGAGTGTTTCCTGAAGCCGCGGGCCCAGTTCGCGAACAGCATCGCCGCGCCCGCGACCAGCGTGCCCGCGGACTTCAATCCCTCGTCGATCTGTTCCGGCGTGAGGGGACGCGGCCGCTTCTCGTCGTCCGGGCAGTCTATGCGCTCGATGTGAAGCTCGGCAGGCGCCTCGGTCTCCCGGTCGAGGAAGGTCTGGCGCACGATCAGCGTCCGCGTCTCCGCCGTCATCGGCAGCCAGTTCCCGTCGCCGGGCCGGCAGGACAGCAGCATCGCGGATCACGGCAAGGAATCACGTAAGTTCAATCAGGACTGCACGATCTGCCCCCCTTGCCGATGAACGAGAGCCGAAACCAAAGTCCCCGGGTTGCAGGAAAACCGGCATCAATTGCCGAGAGAATCCCGGGAACGGACCACGATCCGTCGCGGCTAGCACTTAGCGTCTCGTGAGGGAGTGAGCCCCCCGGTCGGGAATACCGCTCAAGCGTAGCCGGACGGCGGAGTCAACCCCGGTGACCGGATCACTGACGTGGGCAAGTACGTCGTCATTCTCAGACAGAAACCACGTTCTGTACAGGCGATCAACCAAGGATTCCGCTACCAACACTGCCCTCGTCCCGTCGCCTTCGTCTCGGTGGTCGAAGACTTGAAAGAAGGTCTGTCCTTCTCCTTCCATTACCACGACATTGAGGATGTGGCCGTTCCTCATGCGGAACACGGATCTGGATCGCGGCCATGTCATGTCGTATCCGACGGATGTCTGTCCGTCCTCCCGTCTAGTGTACTCAAGGGCACTCATTCCCGGGGCCTCGAACAGGCTGGGCATGCTGACGATAGAGCGCTCCACCCAGCCATTCGGTGACCGTTCAAAGAGAACGATCTCGTGCGGCGAAGCCTGAGAATACAAGAACGATCCATCCGGCAGCCCATGAACCCACCCGCCAGTAACCGCTAGCTGTGCCATGGCTGCATCCCGCTCCAAGTTATTCCTCCAAGGAGTTCCCGGCGCTGGCGCGCCTGGTATTGTGGGGTGCTCCCGCCATCCGATGATGCGCTCGCCGTCGGCGTCGAAGTAATGAACTGCGTTTCCGCTGCTAGACAGGTATCCAGTTATTACAAAACCGCCGCCCGCCAAGGCAGCGAATCCCTTGTGACCTACTATTGGTTCCGGCAACTGAATCCGCCGGACGGGTTGGCGGCTAGCGTCGTAGATCTCGATGGCACTCCGCCCGCCATCAAGCACGGCTACGCCGCCATCCGGCGTGACGGTCATGTGAAGAGGGATCCGCACTTCTCCGGGACCGTCACCCGGCCGACCTACGACATTCGCCCGCATGGTCGCTGGGTCGAGCACCAGTACTCTCCCACCCGCCCCCCAGAGGTCCACCATCCAGATCATTCCATCGGTCGTCTCGACCAGTCCACCGATGAACGTGATTCCGTCGGCAATCTCGTTGCCGTCAGCAGTCCACACCTCCCGCACTTGGAACTGTTCGGCGGCGGTCACTTGGGCGCCGAGTCTCGGCGCCCAAGTGACCGTGGACAACGCCAGTGTGACGGTCGTCACATACTGGAGCCGACCAGACCGCATCACTGCAACTCGTCGGCTTGCCGGGAGTTGAGGGCCAACGCTTCGCTGTAGGCCGCAAAACTGTAGCGACCGCTGTAGCGAACGAGTTCTGACGGTGAGAGCTCCACGACCACCCCATTACCGAAGTCTCGGTATGCAGTGTCCAGTTCACCGTCGCATCCCCAACCTCCGAAGACGTTTTCCTCGAGGCGCAGCACCATCACGTTTCCGGCGTCCGTCGGAATGACGAGTCGGTCTCCGGGTGCCACCGCCAACGATTGGAGCTCGGGCGAGTTGCACGCGGATCCTGTCAGGTTGCAGCTCCCACCTTCGTAGTTGCATCCTTCCGCCCCCGACACGAAAGGCATGCAGAGCCGGATCCCGCCGTACGGAACGCAGAGCGAGCACTCGGGAAGCGGTGGGGGCTCGTCCTGAGCGAGGGCGTTCTCGGGGAGGCTGGTTACCAGCCCAAGCCCCAGCACGGCGAGAAGCAGTGCTCTGGTCAGTCCATTCTTCATCATGGTTTCTCCTCTTCGAGGATGGTTTGTCGTTCGCCCTCACCGCGGATGTCGGCGCGGAAGGGCCTCTCAGGGAGCCCGTCTCCCTGAGCGACCGGAAGTATACAAGGATCGGAAACGCTGTCAACGGGCGTTCCCAGATCGGCTTCACAGGGTCGAATAAACACCGAAACACTCGTGGTGACGATATCCATCACGGGGTATTCCTCCGCGCTTTACTCCATCCTCGACGAAAGCCTAGTCAGCCCCGACGGGGGTGTTCTTCCGAGCCACTGGCGGCGACGTGTCCCGAGCCGAGAACGCTGCGGAACGTCCTGAAACGTCCCCGGACTGTAGACGATTTCCTACAGGTTGACGGGCTTGCGGAAGGGCTTTCAGCGTTCGGACATGGAGTCGCTGCAAGAGTACTTCGGCACGCGGGTTAGCACGTTCCTCGACCGCACGGGCGTGAGCCGGACGAGGTTCGGGAGGATGGCGTAGGGCGACCCGAACCTGATGCGCCAGATCGACGGCGGGCGCTCGCTCACGCTCAGGACGGCGGACCGGGTTCTGGCGTTCATCGCCGGATACGGACGGGAACCGGGCGGCCCACGCGAGCCGCCCCGCCGCCCCCGGCACCGGAAGCCTGCATCGAAAGCGAAGAGATCGACGAGGAACAGAGCGATGAGCGAACAACGGACGGAACCGACGATCCCACCAGTCCGCTTCGTGCGGCTGCGGGAGGTGATGGCCCGCACGGGCCTGTCGCGGAGCACGATCTATGTCTGGGTGGCCGAGGGCCGGTTCCCCAAGCCGGTCCCGCTGGGCGAGCGGTCCGTGGGCTGGATCGAGTCGGAACTGGAGGCGTGGCTGCACGACCGGATCGCGAAGCGATGACCGCACGTCTCGAAGAACGAGCCAAGGCTCTGAAGCCGTTCGGCTGGACGGGCCGCAAGGCCGATTGGATCGCGCTCGTGTGCCTGCACAGCGGGGTGTTCACCCGCACACAGGCGACGGCGTTCCTGAAGACGCACCACGAACGGGCGCGGCGCATGGTCCATGCGCTGATCGCGCGGGGTCTGGCGGCCGAGGAGACCGTCCCGCGTGTCCGGGGGATCGGGCGAGTCTGCCGGATCTACGCCCGGAAGCTCTACCGTGCGCTGGGCGCGGAGCACGTCCGCCACCGCAGGACCGCCTCCCCGGTCGTGCTCATGCGCCGCCTGCTGTCGCTCGAACACGTCATCGAGCATCCAGACCTGCCGTGGCTTCCGACCGAGGCGGAGAAGGTCGCCGCGTTCGACGCGCTCGGGATCGACCGGGAGCTCCTGCCCGTCCGGGTGTACCGGGGCACCGCGGGCACCACGCGCCGCTACTTCCACGTCAAGCTGCCCGTCGCGCTGGACTCGGAGCGGGCCGTGTTCGTCTACGCCGACCCCGGCCACGACACCGCGACCGCGCTCCGGTCGTGGGGCAGAGCGCACCGGGGGCTCTGGCGGGCGCTCGCGACGTTGGGCCGGTCCGTCGAGGCGGTCGTGGTCGCCCGCACGTCGCGGCAGACCCGGCGGGCCAGGAAGGTGATGCGCTACTGGACCGAAGCCTCCGGCACCGCCGAGCCCGACCCGATGGTGGCCATCGAGCTTGCCCGGATCGAACGCGCGATCATCGAGGGCTCGGTCGAGGTTCTCGACGAGTATGGCGGACTGCAAGCCGCCATGCAGAAAAGCGTGGCGTTGGAAAAGGAGGCGCGGCAGGGGCCTAGGCTCGCCACGATCCACCGCGCCGACGCTTGGCGGACCGTTCGCCTTCAGGGAGTGCGCTACCTGTGAGCCGAGGGCGTCCCATGACCGTACCTGACCGCGCAAACGACACGGGGGTCCGATGCGCACTTCGGCCGTCCGGCGATGCGCAGCGGCACAGCGCCGGAAGCCCCCGCCCGGAAACGTCTTGCGGCTTCGCGGCCCGGGTGCCCGGTGGCACACGGGCCGCTCTTGCCGTGGCGGTAGCGACCCCCCTCGCCAAGGGCTCGGCACGGGTTCGGGGGCAGGTGTGTTTGCGCACCCCTGCCCCCGATCCCTCGGGGTCGCTACCGCAGCATCAATCCCTACGGGAAGGTTGACTTCACGATGAGACTCGGCACGCTCGTCATCATCGGCTCGGCCGTCGGCGCGGCGGCCGGACGCGCCATCGGCGCGCCGTTCCCCGGCCTGGGCGAGAACCCCTACCTCGACCTGATCGCATATCACGATCCGGGCATCCACACCGCGATCCGCGTCTGGTATCATGCGGCTCCCGCCGCCGCCGTCATCCTCGCCGGAAACCTCTGCCTCGCGGTCTGGAGGGTCTGGTTCCAGCCGCTCGTGCGCATCGTCCGCCGGGGCAGGCTGCCCCGGTGGCCGACCTCGCCAGACGACGACACCCCCTCGCTCGTCGTCGGGGAGCTGCACCATCCCACCGCTCCCCGCCCGAGCGAGCGGCCGTCGTGGCTCGTCATTCCCGAGAAGGGACTCTACACCGGCGTGCTCGTCGTCGGGGCCGTCGGCACCGGCAAGACCACCGCCTGCATGTACCCGTTCGCCCGCCAGCTGCTTCACTGGCGGGCCGACGATCCCAAGCTCCGCGCGGGCGCGCTCGTGCTCGAAGTCAAAGGAGACTTCTGCCATCAGGTGAGGAGCATCCTCGGCGACGCGGGGCGCGGCGACGACTACCTCGAAATCGGTCTCGGCGGCTCGTGGCAGTGGAACCCGCTCGACGATCCGCTCCTCGACTCCTACTCGCTGGCCTACGGCGTGGCGTCCCTCATCAACCAGCTCTTCGGCAAGTCCAGAGAACCGTTCTGGCAACAGGCGTACACGAACCTCGTGCGGTGGATCATCGAGCTTCACCGGCTCCTGCCGGGCGGGTGGGTCACGCTCCGGGACGTCTACCGCTGCACCGTGGACGCGGAGTTGTTCGCCGACAGGATCGGGGAGGCGAAGGCGATGGCCGACCGGGTGTGCCCGCAGCGCGCCGTGATCGCCAACACGGACCTCGCCGAGCACAAGGAAGCCCTCGGAGGCTGGGCTTGGGAGCCGGTCCCCGGCGCGGCCAGCGCGGCATGCCGCCTCGACGCCGACCTTCGCAACCGGCTCGCCGAACGGAAGATCGAGTTCACGGCGGAAGCGGACGGGACCGGCGCGGGCGGCGAGTTCCGCGAACAGGTCGAGGCCGTCGAACGTTGGTACCGCAAGGACTGGATGGCGCTCGACTCGAAGCTGCGCACCTCGATCGTCGAGGGGATCAGCGTGTTCCTCTCCCTGTTCGACCAGCCGGACGTGGCCGGAGTGTTCTGTCCACCGCCGCCCGATGCCGGGAAGCCGGATGAAGCCGAGCCGGACCCCAACGATGCCACCGTCCCGCCCTTGCCGGGGCTCCGCCGCAGACTGCCGCCGCTCGCCGATCTGATCGAGGACGGCAGGGTGCTGGCGCTCAACATGCCCGCAGGCGCGAACCCGGCGCTCGCCCGCGCCATCGGCGTGCTGCTCAAGAACGCGTGGATGCAGGCGCTGCTCCGGCGTCCGGCCGAGGCCGCCCGCCGTCCCGAGCGGCACATGCGGCCCGCCGTGTTCATCTGCGATGAGTATCAAGCCTTTGCCACGGTCGGGCAGGACGATCCTTCCGGCGACGAGAAGGCGTTCGCGCTGACCCGGCAGTGCCGGTGCATCCCCATCGTCGCCACGCAGTCCATCTCCTCGCTCCGCTCCGTGCTCCCCTCCGGTGAGGCGTGGCGGACGCTCGTCCAGACGCTCCGCACCCGCATCTTCCTGTCGCTGTCCGACGAGTCCTCGGCACGGATCGCGTCGGAGATGTGCGGAAACGTGATGAAGACCCAGCCGTCCTACACGTTTACCGAGACCACGGGCAGGCCCGAGTTCTCGCTGCTGTCGGGCCGCGCCGGAGGCGGCCGCGGCACCATCGGCGCGAGCAAGTCGTTCCAGCGGCGCATGCAACCCGTGTTCACCCCCCGAGAGTTCACGCTCCTCGACAACTATCAGGCCATCTGCCTGCCCTACGACGGCGGCAAGTCGCTTCCGGCCACCCGCGTCTACCTCAAGCCCCACTACCTGCCGGGGAACAAGGGCTACTGGCGGCTGCGGAAGGAGGGCCGGATATGAAGCGGGGGCGGACCGCCCGGGCATCCGTCGAGATCCTGCCCGGGCGCTTGGCGGAAGGCCAAGCCCGCCGTGCCGGACGATCCGGCACTGGTCAGGACGCCTCGCGCGCGCGAGATTATCAATGCGCAGATCGTGCAGTCCATCATCCAGAGAGGAATCGAATGATGGCACGCACGAAACGTGTCCGGCGCGGATACAGCGCCGGCGAATGGGGCCGGAACCGGGTCAGGGTGTTCCCGGACCCGAAGACCGGGCTCTACCAGATCGAGTGGCGAGAGAACGGGCGCAGGCTGAGCCGGTCGCTGAAGCACCGCGACTGGAAGCGCGCGAAGCGGCAGGCGGACGAGGCCGCGGCGGGCTTCGCGGTGCATCAGCCCAACGGCAGGAAGGACGCCGAGCCCGAACCGCTCACGCTGGAACGGCTTTTTGAAATCTACGGGGAAGAGGTGACGCCCACGAAGGGCGAGCACACCCGGCAGCACGACCGGACCACGATGGAGATGTTCCTCCGGTTCTTCGGTCGGGACCGCGATCCGGCAACGCTGTCGCAGCGAGACTGGGACCGGTTCATCCGGGCGCGGAGGGAGGGCAGGGTCGGCCCGAGCGGGAGGCCGGTGTCCGACCGGACGGTCGAGTACGACCTCAAGCTCCTGATCGCGATCTTCAACTGGGCCGCCAAGTCCAGAGACGAGCGCGGAAGGCTGCTGCTCGACAGGAACCCGCTCAGAGGGCTCAGGACGCCGAGGGAGAAGAATCCGACGCGGGTCGTCCTCGACGAGGACGAATACCAAGCGCTTCTCGGGGTGTCCCACAAGGTGGACTGGCGGTTCCATGTCGCGCTCGTGCTGGCGCATGAAACCGGCCACCGGATCGGAGCGATCCGAAAGCTCCGCTGGCACGACATCGACCTTGATGCCGGTGTCGTCCGGTGGAGGGCCGAGCACGAGAAGACGGGCTACGAGCACACGACGCCCGTCACCGCCGACGCGCTTGCCGCGCTCGCGGAGGCGCGAGGAAGGAAGGTCCGGGGCGCAGACGCTCCGGTGCTGCCCGCGCCCGGGAATCCGTCGGTATGCGTGGGCTCGTCGCGGGCGCGGTCGTGGTGGGCCAAGGCCCAGAGGCTGGCCGGGCTGGAACCCAGGCGCGGCAGGGGTTGGCACTCGCTGAGGCGGAAGTTCGCGACCGACCTCATGGACCAGCCGCTCAAGGTGCTCTGCGACCTCGGCGGTTGGAAGACGGCGAAGACGGTCCTACGTTGTTACCAGCAAGCCGACGAGGGACAGCTTCGGAAGGCGCTGGACAACCGCCGCCGTGGCGCGCTCCTGACGTAGCAAGTAGCGGGAGCCAACCAGAGGGAATCACACCCCGTCACGCATGCAACCACAATCACCACAACCAGATACGAAAGCTGCCGGCCGCTGCCGGGCCGGCAA
>CAZDZJ010000083.1:0-35110 GCA_964509895.1 uncultured Gemmatimonadota bacterium | reverse complement strand
CGAGGGGACCGCTGTCGTGCGGGATGGGGAGATCGTGCCCGGCGTCTACCCGGGGCGCGCCATCACCAGCGGCACGCAGTAACGCCCCATCGCCGCCCCGGTGCTCCTCGCGCTCGCGGCCCTCACCCTCCTGGTGTGGGCCGGCATCGCGGGCACCGCCATCTACGCTGCTTCGTTCAACGACCATCGCCATGGTGCGTGGCGTGGAGTGGGGCGGGCCGCCGGTTCCCCTGTCGAAGCTGCGCGCGGCACGGGTTCGGCCGGGAAGGGGTGGCAGGAAGGACTAGCGCCCCCGCAACTCAGAGACCGGCGAGCGAACGCAGTTCGGATGCGAGCCGGGAGCGGGCCCCGGCGTCGCGGCACAGGATGAGGATCGTGTCGTCTCCCGCGACCGTCGCGACGACGCCCTCCAACTGCGATTCGTCGACGGCGATCGCGACGGCGTTGGCGCACCCGCTGAGCGTGCGGATCGCGAGCAGGGCGTCGCCCGGGCCGACCTCCAGCGCGAACTCGCTCAGCGTCACCGCCAGCACGCGGCGTGGATCGGTCGGCGTGGTGTCCCGCTCGGGGCGCCGATACCTGGGCCCGCCCTCGCCCGGCCGCTTCACGATGCCGAGGCGTCGGATATCCCGCGACAGCGTGGCCTGGGTGGTCGAGACTCCCTCGCCGGCGAGCGCCGCCACGAGCTCGGCCTGGGTCCGAATCGGCCGCTCGTCGATGATCCGCAGGATGGCCCGTTCGCGGGCCCTCCGGCTCACCGGCGTCACGGCAGTTCGGCGTCGAGCAGCCGCTCCTCGAGGTGGGCGCGCCGGATCGGCGGCTCGGCGCGTCCGTGGAGCCACGCCTCGAGCGCCGCCACCTCGCGGTCGACCGTCTGCAACTGCTCCAGCACGCGCCCCGGCGCCGGCCCGCCCGGCGAGTCGTGCGCGGCGACGGCCGCTTCCGGCCGCAACACGTCGTGCACGTCGTCCGCCACCGCGGGACAGCACGACCGCAGCGCCGCGAGGTCCAGCTCCCACAGCTCCACGTCGCCTTCTTCGGCCAGGCGCACCGCTTCGCCCACCTGGTGGTGCGCGGTCCGGAACGGGATGCCGCGGCGGACGAGGTGGTCGGCGAGTTCGGTCGCCGTGAGCATCCCGCCGGCGAGCGCGGCCTCCATGGCATCCGTGCGGTAGTTCACCCCCCGGACGATCGCGATGGCGGCCGCGAGCGACCAGTCGGCCGTGTCGAGCGAGTCGAAGAGGCGCTCCTTGTCCTCCTGAAAGTCGCTGTTGAAGGTGAGCGGCATCCCCTTCATCAGCGCGAGCAGGGACGTCACGTTGCCGATCGCCCGTGCGGACTTGCCGCGCAGGATCTCGGCGGCCTCCGGGTTCTTCTTCTGCGGCATGATGCTGCTCCCCTGCGCCACGGAGTCCTCGAGTTCGATGAACCCGAACTCCCGGGTCGACCAGAGCACGACCTCGTCCGCCCAGCGCGACAGGTGCACGGCAAGCATCGCGCACGCGTACGCCGCGTCGAGCACGTAGTCGCGGTCTCCGACGATGTGCATGCTGTTGGCGAAGGTGCGGTCGAGGCCGAGCAGGGCGGCGCTGCGGCCCGGGTCGATGGGGAAGGAGGTGCCGGCGAGCGCCCCCGCCCCGAGCGGCGACACGCCCGCCAGCCGGTGCGCGGCCCGGAGGCGCTCGGCGTCCGCCGCGAGGGCCGCCACATGGGCGAGGAGGTGGTGCGCGAGGCTGACCGGTTGTCCGCGCTGCAGGTGTGTATAGCCCGGCAGGAAGGTCTGCCGAAACGACGCCGCCTGGCCGGTCAGTACGCGCTGCAGGCCGGCCACGCCGGAGAGGATGTCCTCGAGGCGCTCCCGCACGTAAAGCCGCAGCGCGATCGCGGTCTGGTCGTTCCGGCTCCTCGCGGTGTGAAGCCGCTTGCCCGCCTCCCCCACTTGCTCGACGAGCACTCGCTCGATCCAGGTGTGCACGTCCTCGTCCGGCCCCGCGACCTCGAGTTCGCCGGTCTCCACCTCCCGCAGGATCTCCGACAGACCTGACAGGATCAGGTCGCTGTCACCGGTCGAGAGAATCCCCGTCTCGCGCAGCATGCGCGCGTGCGCGAGGCTCGCGAGGAGGTCGTGGCGGGCCAGCCTCCGGTCGAAGGGCAGAGAGTTCGTGAACTCCTGGATCGCCGGATGCACGGGGGCCGTGAAGCGCCCTCCCCACAGGGCCTCATCCGACACGGGACGGCTCAGCCGCGAACGGACGCCACCGTCCGCGCGGGTCGCCGCATCGACATCGAAGAGCCCTGGGCGGTCCCGGCGGCCGCGGTCGCCCTCCAGTCCCGGTCGTCGGCCGCGCCGCCCTCGGTGCCGGAGTCTCCGGAGTCCGTCTGCGCGCTCTCCCGCACGCGCGCGGCCAGGCTCGAGGGGAGACCCCACAGGCGGATGAACCCGCCCGCGTCGGCCTGATCGTAGACCGCGTCTTCCTCGAACGTGGCCAGGTCTTCCCGGTACAGCGAGAAGTCAGAAGTTCGGGCGACGGCCATCGCGGAACCCTTGAACAGCCGCACCGTCACGTCTCCGGTGGACATCGCGTGCGCTTCATCGAGGAAGGCATCGAAAGCCGCCCGCAGCGGCGAGAACCAGAGACCCTGGTAGACGAGTTCCGCGTACCGGTCGGCGATGCCTCGCTTGAAGCCCGCCGTATCGCGGTCGACCGTGATCGCTTCGAGATCGGCGAGCGCGGCGAGGAGCACCGTCCCGGCCGGGGTCTCGTAGACGCCGCGGCTCTTCATGCCGACGAGCCGGTTCTCGACGAGATCGACGCGCCCCACGCCGTGGGCCCCGGCCTTCTCGTTGAGGCTCTGAACGAGCGCCACCGGATCCAGCGCTTCGCCGTCGAGCGCGACCGGGACGCCGCAATGGAACGAGATGACGACGTCCTCCGGCGCGTCCGGCGCCTCGGCCGGACTGACCGTCAGTTCGCGCAGCTCGTCCGGCGCGGCCGCGCCCGGATCCTCGAGAATCCCGCCCTCGAAAGACGTGTGCCACAGATTCCGGTCGATGCTGTACAGCTTGCGCGGGCTCCCCGGCACCGGGATGTCGCGCTCGGCGGCGTAGGCGAAGGCGTCCTCCCGCGACGTGATCTCCCACTCGCGCCACGGGGCGATGACGGTCAGGTCCGGGGCGAGCGCCTGGTAGGTTAGCTCGAAGCGCACCTGGTCGTTGCCCTTCCCGGTGCAGCCGTGCGCGACCGCGTCGCAGTCGAACTGGCGCGCGACCTCGACCTGGGCGGCCGCGATGACGGGCCGGGCCAGCGAGGTGCCGAGCAGGTAGCGGCCCTCGTACACGGCCCCCGCCCTGAGGGCCGGGAAGGCGCACTCGGTCAGGAACCGCTCGCGGAGGTCGACGACCCGGCAGGCGACCGCGCCGGTCGCCATCGCCTTGTCGCGAATCGCCTCGAAGTCCTCCCTCTGGCCGACATCCACCACGACCGCCACGACCTCGCAGTCGTAGTTCTCCTTCAGCCACGTGACCATCACCGATGTATCGAGGCCGCCGGAATACGCCAGGGCGACCCGCTTCACGCTCTTCTTCGTCATGCGTCGATCCCGAGGTGGCAGTTTACGTCAACCGTTCACAGCGATAGTCCCGCGCCTCAGCTCTCATGCGGGGCGGAAATACATACCATTTATTGCATAAACATGCAACAGGAAGGAAGAAACCACGCGGAATGAGGTCAGGGACGTTCCTGCGGGAACGGCAGGTTGTCTGAAGCGTAAATCCCGGCAGGAAATCGTCTAAAGTCATACAGGACTGCACGATCTGCGTTTCCTGCCGTTGGATTGGACCCTGCCGGACCGTGCCGCGAAAGCGAGAAAACCGGACTCGAATGGCGGGAGTCCCGATGCAAGGGCTAGACCTCCGGGGTCGCGTGAATGACCCCCATCACGAGGCCCACAAGTATCGCGCTCCAGCGGTCGATCCAATCGGCGATGACAGAACGGAGATGAGGAGGTGGTGCGGGGTATGCGGGCTCATCTGGTGTTCTCTCCGTCGTCCCGGGTCAGCTTGAAGTCCGTGCCGGAGAAGCTGTCCAGCTCTATGCCCGTCAGTTCGCCGTTCGCATCGAACGTGAACGCGGTGGGTCCGTTGTAGATCAGCCCGGCGTCAATCTCGCCATCCTCCACGTATCCGTACAGCATGTCGATATGCAGGGGGAATTCGAGCCGGTCGGTCGGCCTCACGGTCAGATGGGCGAAGACCCTGACGGACTGACGGAGGATCTTGCTCTCGTCGCAGTTGGGAATCGTGAGCGTCCATCCGGACACCGAATCGCTTGCCTCCACCGGCCCGGGAATCTTAATCAGGACCGTCCCGGTGAATCGGGCTTCATCCCGGCCGGCATCTGTGGACCAGCGGCCTTGCCGAAGCTCGTACCGTATGGAAATCGCGTCGCGCGCCACGCCGGTCCAGGTGCCGGTGAGGTCGATCGGCACGATCTCGGGGAAGCCGGGATCGTAACACTCGTCGTCCATGAGCGACTCGTCGTCCGTGAGCGACTCGCAACCCTGCAGAGCGAATGCCGCGACGGCGAGCAGGGCCGTTCTGGCCCTCATCACGGTGCTCGCCGTGGGGCGGACTCGACGACCGTCACGCCGACCGTGCGCGTTGCCGACCGGCCCTGTGGCTGCTGGTCGTCGCCGCTGCCATCGCCCTCGGGCTCGGTCGCGACGATGGAAACGGTGGCCATCCCCGGCGACCGCGGGTGGAAGGTCAGCGAATACGAACCCTCCTCGATGGCCATCGACACCGCCACGACCGTCGTGTCGGAAGACGTGGCGGAGAGCGTCAGGGGGTCGTCGTCCCAGAAGAGATTCTCGGCCTTCGAGATCGTCAGCGATCGGCCGACGGTCATCACCTGGTCGGGAAGCGCGATGGTTGATGCCTGCGGAGGCAGGTTCGAGAGATACAAGCCGTTCACTTCCACTCCCCTGTCGCAACCTGCGAGCGTGAGCCCGGCCAGCGCCATGAACATGCATCGCCGCGTCTTCGTCATCGGCTATCGTCCTTCTTGGGATGCTCGGTGATACCCCGGACCCATACACGAAGCGGCCACAACCGCATCCAGAATCCGGCGCTCCCGCGGGAACGTCAGACGGAACCGGCGGTCCTCGTGATCCGGTCCTCCTCCACCTCCACGTCGTCCCGCTGCTGGAGGCTCCGCACCGTGTGGCGCCGGTGCCGGAGGGCGATGATTGCGTCGGCCGCCGCGGATGCGGCGGAAAGCGTCGTCGTGTAGGGCACGCGGCGGGACACGGCGGCGCGGCGGATCATGTAGTCGTCGTATTGCGCGTGCTTGCCGAGCGGCGTGTTGAGGAGCAACTGGACCTCGCCCGAGACGATGCGGTCGAGGAGATTCGGGCGGCCCTCGTGCACCTTGAGGATGCGTTCGCAGGGGACTCCGCGCCCGCGCAGGTACTTCGCCGTCCCCTCCGTGGCGAAGATCGAGAAGCCGAGTTCGTGGAAGCGCCGCGCGATTGGGACCATGTTCGGCTTGTCCTGGTCGTGCACCGTGATCGCGACCGCCCCTTCGGTCGGCAGCCCCTGGTAGACGGAGATCTGAGACTTCGCGAACGCGAGTCCGAAGCTGTCGGCGTATCCCATCACCTCGCCGGTCGACCGCATCTCCGGCCCGAGCACCGTGTCCGCGTCGGGGATCTTGTCGAAGGGGAGCACGGCTTCCTTCACGGAGACCTGGTGGGGGACGAGTTCGTCGCCGAGGCCGAGATCGGCGAGCTTCACGCCGGCAAGGACGCGCGCCGCGACCCGGGCCAGCGGGACCCCGGTCGCCTTGCTCACGAAGGGCACGGTCCGGCTCGCCCGCGGGTTCACCTCCAGCACGTAGACCGTCTTCTGGTGCACGGCGAACTGCACGTTGATGAGCCCCCGGACGTCGAGCGCGAGCGCGAAGTCCCGCGTGAAGCGCCGCATCGCCTCCATGTCCACGTCGCGCAGGAGATAGGGCGGAAGGACGCAGGCGGAATCGCCGGAGTGGACCCCGGCGTCCTCGATGTGCTGCATGATCCCGCCGATCACGACGGTCTCCCCATCGCACACGGCGTCCACGTCCGCCTCGAAGGCATCTTCCAGGAACCGGTCCAGGAGGACGGGATGCTCGGGCGAGGCCTGCACCGCGCGCACGAAGTACTCCCTGAGAGAGACCGGGTCGTAGACGATCTCCATGGCGCGGCCGCCGAGCACGTAGCTGGGCCGGACGAGGACGGGGTATCCGATCTCCTCGGCGATCTCCAGCGCCTCCTCGATGCTCGTCGCGGTCCCGCCCGGCGGCATGGGCACGCCCAGTTCGCGGCAGAGTTCGTCGAAGCGGCGGCGGTCCTCGGTGCGGTCGATCGACTCCACGCTCGTGCCGAGGATGGGGACGCCGAGTTGCTCCAGCTTGCGGGCCACGTTGAGCGGCGTCTGCCCCCCGAACTGGACGATCACCCCCTCGGGCTTCTCCTGCTCCACGACCGCGAGCACGTCTTCCACCGTGAGGGGCTCGAAGTAGAGCTTGTCGGAGATGTCGAAGTCCGTGGAGACGGTCTCGGGGTTCGAGTTGATCATGATGGTCTCGAACCCTTCGTCGCGCAGCGCGAGCGAGGCCGAGACGCAGCAGTAGTCGAACTCGATCCCCTGTCCGATGCGGTTCGGGCCGCTGCCGAGGATGACGATCTTGCGCCGCTCCGAACGCTCGGATTCGTTCTCGTCCTCGTACGTCGAGTAGAGGTAGGGCGTGGCGGCGGGGAACTCGCCCGCGCAGGTGTCGACGGTCTTGTACACGGGCCAGAGTCCGGCGGCCTGGCGCACCTCCCGCACCTCGGCCTCCGTGATCCCGCGGAGCTGGGCCATCTCCGCATCGCCGAAGCCGATACGCTTCAGCCGCTCGACCACCCCCGGGGTCATCTCCGCGGCGGCCGCGAAGGCCTGCCCCTCGCGCACCAGCTCCTCAAGTTGGGAGAGGAACCACGGGTCGATCCCGGTGATCCGGTTGATCTCGGCCACCGAGAGACCGGTCTGGAAGGCGCGATAGAGCTGGAAGGGGCGCTCCGGCGTCGCCGTGCGGATCGCGGCGCGTACCGTGTCGACCTCGTCGTCCTCGAGCCGGTCCTCATCGGGGTCCGGGGAGGGGAGCCACCCCGCCCGCCCGTTCTCGAGCGCGCGGAAACCCTTGAGCCACGCCTGCTGGAACGTGCGGCCGATCGCCATCACCTCGCCTACGGCCTTCATCTGCACGCCGAGCGTGGCGTCCGCCTTGGGGAACTTCTCGAAGGCGAAGCGCGGGATCTTCACGACCATGTAGTCGAGCACCGGCTCGAAGCACGACGGCGTCACCTGCGTGATCGCGTTCGGGATCTCGTCGAGCCGATAGCCGACGGCGAGCTTGGCGCCGATGCGGGCGATCGGGAAGCCGGTCGCCTTGGACGCGAGCGCCGAACTGCGGGACACGCGGGGGTTCATCTCGATGACGAGCATCTCGCCCGTCGTCGGATGCACCGCGAACTGGATGTTGCAGCCGCCCGCGTCGACGCCGATCTCGCGGATGCAGGCGATCGCCGCGTCCCGCATGGCCTGGTACTCGCGGTCCGAGAGCGTGAGCGCCGGCGCGACCGTGATCGAGTCGCCCGTGTGGACGCCCATCGCGTCGAAGTTCTCGATCGAGCAGACGATGACGACGTTGTCCGCCCGGTCCCGCATCACCTCGAGTTCGAACTCCTTCCAGCCGATGATGCTCTTGTCGATGAGCACTTCCCCGATCGGTGACGAGCGGATGCCGGAGCGGACGAGATCCTCGAACTCCTCGCGGTTGTAGGCGGTGCTGCCGCCGGTGCCGCCGAGAGTGAAGGAAGGACGGATGATGGCGGGGAAGCCGGTCTCCTCGACGAGTACGAGGGCCTCGTCGAGGGAGCGGGCGAAGCCCCCGGCGGGGAGCGCGAGCCCGATGCGCTCCATGGCCTCGGCGAACTGCTCCCGGTCCTCGGCGAGCTGGATCGCCCGGACGTCGGCGCCGATCAGCTCCACGCCGTGCTCGTCGAGCACCCCGCGCTCGGCGAGTTCGAGCGCGACGTTGAGCGCCGTCTGGCCGCCCATCGTGGGGATGAGTGCGTCGGGCTTCTCGGCCTCGATGACGCGCTGCACCCAGTCGGCCGTCAGCGGCTCGATGTAGGTCGCGTCGGCGATGTCCGGGTCCGTCATGATCGTGGCGGGATTCGAGTTCACGAGGATGACTCGATACCCCTCCTCGCGGAGCGCGCGGCAGGCCTGCGTACCGGAGTAGTCGAACTCGCAGGCCTGACCGATCACGATCGGTCCGGAGCCTATGAGCAGAATCGAAGAGATGTCGTCGCGGCGTGGCATCGGGCGCGCAAGCTATTCGGTCCGACGGCGGATCGCAGCCCCCCGGCAGCGGGCGGAGAAGACCGCGGCTAACGCATGAGAAGCGAGATTTCGCGCAGGATCCAGACGGGCACCGCGCGACCGGCGCGGAGGGCGGGGGCAAAGAGCAGCGCGTGGGCCGCCCTTGCGGCCGCCGCGTCGAAAGCCTGGTCGCCGGATGAGACCTGAATCGCGGTCGCTTCGACCCTTCCGTCGGCCCGCACCAGGATCCAGATGGAGGCCGCGATGTTCGCGTCGAGCCCCTCGGCACGGATCACCGGCAGCAGGGTTGTCGCCAGCGTGGCTTCGGCGTCGGTGTCCCACACGAGGCGGGCAGGCTCCTCGGAGGCGACATACACGGGCCCCGATTCGCGGAGCTCTGCCAATTCGGCGGCGGCGGCGGCGCGGGCCATCTCGATGCTGGCCAGCGAGTCGCGTCGGGCGGCGGCGATGAGCGAGTCGCGCCGGGCTGCTTCCAGCGAGTCGCGTCGTGCGGCGGCCCGTTCCGCCTCGAGAATGGAGTCCCGCCGCGCGGCTGCGGCTTGCTCGGCCCTCGCGATCGAGTCCCGGCGCGCGGCTTCTCGCTCGGCCCTCGCGATCGAATCCCGGCGCGCGGCCTCTCGCTCGGCCCTCGCGATGGAGTCCCGGCGCGCGGCCTCTCGGTCGGCCCCCGCGATCGAGTCCCGTCGCGCGGCGTCCGCGACCGCATCCGGCGCTTCGGGCGGGTGCATCGCGCGGGGGAGGAAGCATGACCCGACGCCCAGCGCGGCCAGCGTCGCCAGGAGGATCCGCCCCCCTTGGCGCCTCTCCCTCATGGCGGACGGCTAGCTCTCTCCGCCTCGCTTGGCGCCTTCCTTGCGCCAGGCGATGGTCGCGAGCGTGGCGAGTCCTCCCCAGACGAATCCGAGGATGACGACCATCATGATTACCGTCGTCGTGGTCATGTTCGGTCACCTCCAAAGCGGGCGGCGCGCTCCACGGCGTTCAGCCGGGGGTGGGGCCGTTAAGGCCGAGATCCTCCGCCGCAACCAGCATCGCGGCGATCACGAAGGCGATATGCTCGCCCATGTCCTCGCCGAGTGCGGCGCAGTTCTCGAGCATTTCGTCGCGGCTCACCGCGGCGGCGAACGCCTTGTCCTTCATCTTCTTCCGCACCGACCGCGTCTTCATCCCCTCGAGCCGGGTCGGCCGCACGAGCGCGCAGGCGACGATGAAGCCGGTGAGTTCGTCTACGGCCCGAAGCGTCTTCGACATGAGCGTCGTCGCCTCGACCTCCGTGTAGTCGGCGTGGGCCAGGATCGTCTCGAGGATGTCTTCGTCCACGCCCTTCTCGCGCAGGATGGCCACCCCGGTCGAGGGATGCTCCGAATCCGGGGCGTGGTCGTGGTTCGGCCAGCGCTCGTAGTCGAAGTCGTGCAGGAGTCCGGCCACCCCCCAGCGGTCCTCGTCCTCGCCGTACTTCTTCGCGTAGGCGCGCATGGCGGCCTCCACGGCCAGCATGTGGCGCCGGAGGCCGGGACTCTCGGTGTATTCGTGGACGATCGCGAGCGCCTCATCCCGTGTCGGGAGCATCCGTCCTCACTCTCCTTCGCTGGCTTCGGCGGCGTCCCCGGTCGAGCTGCCGGTGGCGCCGTGCAGGGCGTCCAGAAAACGGCCGGGTTCGCTCTGGCTCAGCAGGAGCGAGTACCCGTCGAGCGTGGGAAGGTATACCACCCGCCGCCGGTCCGTGAGGTACAGCAGAGCCTTCTCGCCGCTTCGCAGCCGGAACCACCCGGAGGCGTAACCGCCGAGCGCCGTCCCCATGGTCCGCCGGCGCGGGACGAGGTCGGGTTCGCCGCGGAGATCCACGACGCGCGCCTCATCGAGTTCGAGACGGTCGAGCGGGATCGTCCGCCCCCAAAGGTCTCCCACCAGCTTGAGTCCGGAGGGAGAGACCTCGGCGCGGCTGTTTCGGGTGGACCAGGCGGCCCAGCCCAGCATCATCGTCACGCCGATGAGTACCACGATGATGATGATGAAGAACCAGAGGATGCCGCGCCCGGAGGCCGGCGGAATCGGAAATACCTGCATCGTCATGTGCCTCGCGCGTTGGAGTCGAGCAGGGCGGCGCGCTTGAGCGCGTCCCGGCCGAAACGGTCCGCCACCGCGTCCATCGTCTTCGCCAGCTCTCGTTGGGCGTCGTCGTCCGAGACGGCCCGGCCGTCCGAATCGAGGAGTCCCAGCTGCTCGGCCCCCGGATGATCGAAGCCCGAAAGGCTGACGCCGATCAGCCGCACGAGACGACGGGGATCGTCCGCCTCGCGGAACAGCTCGCGGGCGACCGGCCAGATCGCTTCCGTCATGTCCGCCGGCCGTTCCAGGGTACGCTGGCGCGTGCGCGTCTCGAATCCGTCCCAGCGCAACTTGAGCTGCACGGTGCGCCCCGCGATCCCCTTCTTCCGGAGGGATCTGGCCACTCCCTCGCACAGGCCGAGCAGCGTGCGCTCCACCCGGGCGCGGTCTTCCACATCGCTCGGGAAGGTGACCTCCTTGCCGAGCGACTTCCGTCCCGGCCGGGGATCGACGCGCCGAACATCGAACCCGTTCGCGAGTTCGTGCAGACGACGCCCCAGCTTCCGGCCCAGGGACGCCTCCAGGAACCCGGGCCTGTTGCGCGCCACATCCCCGATCGTCCTGAAGCCGAGCTGCGCGAGCCGGGCCTGGACCTTCGGCCCCGCCCCCCAGAGCCGGGACACGGAGAGCGGCGCCAGAAACGCGCGCTCGGTCCCCGGCGGCACCACGACGAGCGCGTCCGGTTTCTCGAGGTCGCTCGCCACCTTCGCCACGTACTTGTTCGAGGCGACGCCGACGGAGGCCGTGAGCCGTTCCTCCCCGGCGATCCGCCGGCGGATGCGCGCGGCGATCTCGGGTCCCGTGCCGAACAGCCGCCGGCTCGCCGTCACGTCGAGGAAGGCTTCGTCCAGCGACAGCGTCTCGACCTGGTCGGTGAACGAGCGGAAGATGTCGAAGATGCGCGCTGAGATCTCGGCGTAGAAGCCGATCCGGGGGCGCACGTAGACGCCGCCGGGGCAGCGGCGCCACGCCTGCGAGATCGGCATCGCGGAGTGGATCCCGTAGCGCCGGGCCTCGTAGTTCGCGGTCGAGACGACGCCCCGGCCGCGGCCCTTGCGCGGGGCGGATCCGATGATCACCGGCTTACCGCGCAGCGAGGGATCTTCGCGGATCTCGACGGCGGCATAGAACGCGTCCATGTCCACGTGAAGGATCGTCCGCGGGCGTCCCTCAGGCTCCGGCATCGCCTCCCACAGCTCTCTCGTCCAGGATCCGGCGGGCCCGCCCCGGGGCGTCGCTCACGAGTCCGTCCACGCCCCAGTCGAGGAGGCGCCGCATGTCGTCGGGGTGGTTCACGGTCCACACGAAGACGCCCATGCCGTCGGCGTGGGCCCGGCGCACGAAGCGCGGTGTGACGATGCGCAGCGCGCCCTGCCGTTCCGGCAGCATGGCGGCCGCGCAACCGGCCGGGGCGAACCGGCGGCCGAGGCCGACCTTGCCGAGAAGGACGTACGTGCGGAGTTCGTCCTGGTAGGCGCAGTGCCAGCGGGCGTGCCGGCTCGCCGGCTCCACCTGCTCGCGCTCGAACCCGCCCACGAGGATCCGCTCCCGGTCGCGGCTGTTTCGGCCCCGCTGCAGCCACGCGCCCAGCTCATGACCCGCGGCCGCCGACTTGATCTCCGCCACGACGGGCAGATCCCCGAGCACCTCCAGCACCTCCTCCAGGGTGGGGATGCCCACACCCTTCCCCCGGAAGGGGAAGGTCTTCCCGTGGTCCGTCGTGAAGCGGTACCCGGCGTCGAAGGCGCGCAGTTCGTCCAGCGCCCGCTCCTCCACCGGGCCCGTCCCCTCGGTGAGCCGGTCGAGGGTCGGATCGTGGATGACCATGAGGCGGCCGTCCGCGCTCCGGTGGAGGTCGAGTTCCACCGCGTCTGCCCCCACCCGCACCGCGTGCTCGAAGGACGGGAGTGTGTTCTCCGGCGCGAAGGCCGCGGCGCCCCGGTGGCCGATGACGCGCAGCGGGGAACCGGGGCCGAAGAGGTCGTCGGGAAGCCGCGACCCCGGTGGTTCAGGCATCCACCCGTCGTGCCTGCGCACGCCCGAGCGCAATGGAGAGTACGATCCACATGCCGGCCAGCGGCGCCGTCGACATCGCCACCCACGCCAGCGTCAGCCCGAGCATCGCGAACAGGCTGTCGATGCCGGCGCCGGCCAGGTCGCCACCCCGGTACAGGAAGACATCGACGATCGGCTTCCCCTTGTACTTCTCGGCGGGCGGCACAACCGAGAACAGCGTCTCGCGCGAGGGCCGCGAGATCGCGTACCGCGTCGCGCGGTGGACGGCCTGAAAGATCATCATCACGCCGTAGAGCGGCCACACCGCCAGCACGACGAAGCCGAGCACGGTGACGAGCGGCAGGATGGCGAGCGTCCAGCCGACCCCCAGCTTCCGGATCAGGTGCGTCGTGATGAAGATCTGCGTCAGCAGGGTCCCGAACTGCGCCAGCGAGTCGAAGTCGGCGAAGCTCCCCACCCGCTGGCTGAACGTGTCCGTGGCTTCGAGGATCACGTTCGCCTGCGTGAAGTAGATCAGCGTGTTCGAGATCGCCATGCACACGACCCAGAAGCCGACGCCGAGCAGGTAGGGCGACGTGAAGACGGCCCGCAGCCCCTCCAGGGCGCCGCCCCCGATCCGTTCGCTCGAACGGCTTCGTCGCCCGGGTCCGGTCTCCGATGCCCCGCCGTTCGTGGCTCCTCTGTCCGCCGCTGCCGGTCCGCCCGCCGGAGCCGCTCCGAGCCGGGACAGGTTCGACGCCCCGGCCCGCCGGTCGAGGATCAGCATGACGGCGATCGCCAGCGCGAAGCAGCCGGCGCCGATCAGCATGAGCCCGGCGGGCAGGTACGGACTCTCGGTCAGGCCGCTGACGAGGCTCGCGCCGCGACCCCCGGCGAGCGCTCCCAGCGTACCCCCGATCCCGATGAAGGGGAACATGCGCTTCCCCTGGTCGACGTTGAAGACATCGACCATGAAGGCCCAGAACACACTCGTCGAGAAGAGGTTGATGACGCTCAGCCACACGTAGAACGTGTACCCGACGCCCCGCGCGAGGCCGGTCTCCGCGTCGGTGCCGATCAGGCCGCCGCCCGCCCGCACGTCCTGGATGAGGAGTGTCGCGAAGCCGATCAGGCAGGCGATGACGAACAGGTACGCGATCGGGATGAAACGCCGCCGGTTCGTACGTGCGACGACACCCCCGAAGACGAGAACCGCGAACAGAGACGCCAGCGACGTCACGGCGAAGAGCCAGCGCAGGTCGTCCATCCCGCGGGCCACGCCCATCGCCTCCCGCACGGGCCGGAGGAAGAAGTAGCCGCAGAGCACGAGGAAGAAGAAGAGCGCGGACAACAATGCGAGACTGAACTCGCCCCGCTTCATGTTGAGGATCCGCCTCGCGAAGCCGAGGAAAAGTTCCAGCAAGCTGGCCACGTGCGCTCCCGCCGTTAGGTTCCGAGATCCTCTGAAGAGAATCGCTTCTTCCATTGACCGGCAAGCAGAGCCACGATGAAGCGTCATCCCGGAGCTCCCCCCGCATGACCCGGCCACCCGAGAGCGGGGCTGCCACGGTCGCCGCGCGGCTGACGGGCGCCCGTCCGGAAGAGGCCGGACTCGTGCTCCTGTCGGCCCTCTACTTCTTCTTCATTCTCTCCGCGTACTACGTGGTCCGCCCGATCCGGGAGGAGATGGCGGTCGCGGGCGGGGTCGAGAACATCCCCTGGCTCTTCACCGGCACGCTGGCGGCGATGCTACTCGTTCACCCCATCTTCGCCGCGGTCGTTTCCCGGTGGACGCGCCGGCGGTTCGTGACCCTCACGTACCGCTTCTTCATGCTCAACCTGCTGGTCTACTACACGCTCCTGAGCCTGGTGCCGGAAGGCTCCGCCTCGGTGTGGATCGGCAGGACCTTCTTCGTATGGATCAGCGTCTTCAACCTGTTCATCGTCTCCGTCTTCTGGTCGTTCATGACGGACATCTTCCGTGAGCGCCAGAGCCGGCGCCTGTTCGGTCTCATCGGTGTGGGCGGAACCGTGGGAGGGATCCTCGGCTCCTCGATCACCGCCTTCCTGGTGGGATTGCTGTCGCCCGCCACCCTCCTCCTGTTCTCGGTGCTCCTGCTCGAGGGCGCGGTGGTCTGCCTCAAGGCGCTCGATTCGCGCTGTGCGACGCTTCCGGCGGCCGCCGAGACTCCGGACCGCGAGGCCGGCGAACCGGCGAACCGCGGTTCGGGCGGCGGTGCGGACGCCTCCGGCGGACCGGCGCCGGAGGAGGTGATCGGAGGTTCGCCGCTGGAAGGGATCCGTCGGGTCCTGGCGTCGCCCTACCTGCTGGGGATCGGCGCCTTCATGCTGCTGTTCACGATCGGTTCCACCTTCCTCTACAACATCCAGGCGGACATCGTCTCGCGAACGTTCGCGACGGCGGCGGAGCGGACCTCGGTCTTCGCGCGTATCGACCTCTCCGTGAACCTGCTCACGCTGGGCACGCAACTGTTCCTGACCGGACGAATCCTGAAATGGTTCGGCGTCCGGCTGGCCCTCGGGATCCTGCCCGTGATCAGCATCCTCGGCTTTCTCGTGCTGGGCATGGCGCCGGTATTCGCGGTGTTCGTTGTCTTCCAGGTGCTGCGGAGGGCGGGGAACTTCGCGCTGGCGGTGCCGACGAGAGAAGTGCTCTACACCGTCCTCCCGAGAAGGGACAAGTACAAGGCGAAGAACTTCAACGACCTGTTCGTCTACCGGGCCGGCGACCAGATCGGTGTGTGGTCCTTCGCCGGACTGCGGGCGCTCGGTCTTGGAAGTTCGGCTCTGGCGCTGAGCATGGTCCCGCTGGCGGGGTTGTGGCTGGCGATCGCTCTCTGGCTGGGGAAGAAACAGGCGCAACTGGCGCGGGGCGGCGCGGATCAAGCCGAGGTGGCCGCGGCCGGCTGAGCGGGGCCGCGGCCTGGACGGGAGTCAGACGGCGCAGAGTTCCACGGCTTCGCGCAACGAGCGGAGGGGATCGCCGCTGCGCGGGATGAACTCGTGCGCCATGTACCCCTCGAACCCCGTGTCCGCGATCGCCCGCACGATCGGCGGATAGTTCAGTTCCTGGGTCTCGTCGATCTCGGCCCGGCCGGGGACGCCGCCGGTGTGGTAGTGGCCGATCCAGGGGCTCGCATCCGTCAGCGTGCGGATGATGTCCCCCTCCATGATCTGCATGTGGTAGATGTCGTACAGGATCTTCACGCGCGGCGAATCCACGGCCCGAATGATCTCGAGCGCGTAGTCCATGTGGTCGCCGATGTAGTCGACGTGCCCGCCCGGCTTGGAGTTCAGGACCTCGACGAGGATCGTGACCCCCTCGGACTCGGCGATCGGGGCGCACTCGCGCAGGCAGCGGATGGAGTTCTCGATCGCGACGGCGTCCGCCATCCCGCGGCGGTTGCCGAAGAAGCAGATGACGTTGGGCACCTCGACGCGCGCCGCCTGCGGGATGTGGCGCTCGAACGCCTCGATGATGCCGCGGTGGTTCCTCGGCTCGTTGAGGCCGTCCTCGATCGTGCCCGCGGCGACGTCGCCGCAGGAAACGGTGAGGCCGTGGTCGTGCGCGACGGGCCATTCTTCGACCAGGAGCAGGTCCATCGCCGTGAGGCCCATCTCCGCCACGCCCTCACAGAAGGGGACGAGCGGGATTTCCTCGAAGCACCAGCGCGCCACCGACTGCGTGATGCCGGCCACCTGCCCCGGAGCGGCGGACGCGCGCGGTCCCCGCCGGACAGCCGATGCCGGCTTTCCCGCGCCTGCGACCAGAAAGCCGAGCGAAGCGGCGCCGGTTGCGCGGAGTGCGTCGCGTCGGCTGACCGGTCTCCCGTCGCGGGGCGCGGATCCGTCAGCCATCGAGGGAGGCCAGGTGCTCGTAGCTCACCCGGACCGACGCCATCGGATCCCCGGGCGTGTCGTGTTCCACGAAGTAATGGATGAGTCCGGCCTGCGCCGAGCGCTCGAAGATCGCCGCGAAGTCGATGACGCCCGCGCCCACGTCCACCATTTGGCCGTCCGCCGTGCGATCCTTCACGTGGCAGAGGTCGAAGCGGCCCGGATAACGCTCGATGTAGTCGAACGGGTCTCCGCCCCCGTGCACGAGCCAGAAGAAGTCGACCTCGTAGCGGACCAGTTCCGGGTCCGTGTTCTCGATCATCACGTCGAGGAGGCGGAGCCCGTTCACCTCCTCCAGTTCGAAATCGTGGTTGTGGTAGGCGAAGAGGAGCCCGGCCTCGCGGCAGCGTGCCCCCAGGTGGTTGAATTCGTCGGCGAGTCGGCGGTATCCGTCGACGACGGCCGCCCCCTGGGCCCCGCCGCTACCGGGCCGCTCGGAGCCCGCCAGATACGGCAGGACGAGGTAGCGGTGCCCGATCTCGGCCGCCGCGTCCACGGCCTCCTCGAAGTTGGACCGCAGCTCCTCGAGCGACAGGTGGACGGCGGGTGCCGTGAGTCCCCGCGCGTCGAGGGCGGCCCGGATCTCCGCCGGCGAGCGGCCGAAGTAGCCCGCGAACTCCACCTCGCGGTAGCCGATGCGGGCGACGGCGGCGAGCGTGCGCTCCACATCGCGGGCCATCAGCGAGCGAAGCGTGTAGAGCTGGACGCCCCAGGCTTCGGGGAGCGTGCGCCCCCCGGGCTCCGGCAGGGTGCGGCCCGCGGCGGCGGCCGCAGGACCGGCACAGGTGAGAAGAAGTCCGGCGCCGAGGGAGTTCTCGACGAATCTGCGGCGGTTCAGCTGTCTGCTCATGCCCGCAATATGTCGCGCCCCGCCGTCGCCGTCGAACGCCGGGCCGACGGGCGGTGTTCGCGCCGGCGGGTCGCAGCCTATAATGGCGGAGCGCGGCGGCACTCTCGCCGCCCGCGCGGGTCGATGCGGCCAGGAGGACCGACTGTGAGGCGTCGCAGGGCTCTCGAGATCATCGGTGCGGCCGCGGGCGCGCCGCTCCTCGTGCCGGGGGGTGCGGTGGCGCAGGCGCTGGCGCTGGGGCAGCGCATCCGGGCGGTCGTCGGACCGGTCGGCGGCGCGCCGCCCGCGACGCTCACGCCCGCGCAGGCTCGGACGGTGACGGCGCTCGCCGAGGTCATCATACCCCCGACCGACACGCCCGGCGCGAGCGAGGCGGGCGTCACCGCATTCGTCGATGCCCTCCTGACCGGGTGGCTGGACGCGTCGGACCGCGACCGTTTCCTGGCCGGCCTGGACGAGGTGGACCCCACAGCCCGGGCGGCGCACGGCGCCGACTTCGCCGACTGCACGCCTGCCCAGCAGTCCGATCTCGTCGCCCGGATGGACGAGGACCTCGACCGCCGGCGCCGGAACCCCGGCGAGGACGAGCGGCAGACCTTCTTCTACGACGTGAAGCGCTTCACCCTCGCCGGCTACTTCACCTCGCAGCCCGGCCTTCGCACGCTCGGATACCGGATCATCCCCGGCGCCTTCGAGGGGTGCGTCATCCTCGACCAGTACGGCACCGGCGAGGGCCGTCCCGGCGAGCAGCGCGGGCGGCAGAACCGCGCCGGGGGGGAGCGGTGAGCCGCGCCCGGGCGAGTGGTCGCCGCCAGGAGACGTGGGACGCGATCGTCGTCGGCTCGGGCATCACGGGCGGCTGGGCCGCGAAGGAACTCACGGAACTCGGCCTCCGGACGCTCGTCCTCGAGGCCGGGCCCATGATCGTTCCCGAACGGGACTATGTCGAACACGTGCCCCCGTACCGCATGCCGTACCGCGGCTGGAACGACCGCAAGGCGCTCGCCGCCGAGCAGCCCGTCCAGCGCGAATGCTACGCCTGCGACGAGATGGGCCGGAAGTTCTTCGTCAACGACATCGAGAACCCGTACACGACCCCCGACGAGAAGCCGTTCCTCTGGATCCGCGGCCGTCAGGTCGGCGGGCGCTCCATCATGTGGGCGCGTCAGTCCTACCGCCTGAGCGATCTCGACTTCGAGGCCAACGCTCGCGACGGGATCGGTGTCGACTGGCCGATCCGCTACGCGGACCTCGCGCCGTGGTATTCGTACGTCGAGGAGTTCGTCGGCATCAGCGGGCAGGTCGAGGGCCTCCCCCAGGTGCCCGACGGCGTCTTCCTCCCGCCCATGCAGATGACGTGCGTGGAGAACGCCGTGAAGGAGGCGATCGCGCGCGACTTCGGCGAGACGCGGATGATGACGATCGGGCGCACCGCGGTCCTCACTCGCGACCACAAGGGGCGGAGCGCCTGCCACTACTGCGGCCCCTGCCACCGCGGCTGCCGCACAAAGAGCTATTTCAGCTCGCTCAACGCCACCCTGCCGGCCGCCGAGGCCACGGGCCGGATGACCCTGCGGCCGGACAGCGTCGTGCACAGCGTGATCTGGGATCCCGCCCGCGGGCGCGTCACCGGCGTGCGCGTCATCGACCGCCGGACGGGGGAGGATCTCGAGTTCTTCGGACAGATCGTCATGCTCGGCGCCTCCGCGCTCGAATCGACGCGGATCCTCCTCAACTCGAAGTCCGCCGACTTCCCGGACGGGCTCGCGAACTCGAGCGGCGTCCTCGGCCGCTATCTCATGGATCACACCATGAGCACCGGCGCGAAGGCGAAGTTCCCGGGCTGGGAGAGCCACGGCTACACCGGCGAACGTCCGAACGGGATCTACATCCCGCGCTTCCGGAACGTGACGGAACCATCGCCCGACTTCATCCGCGGCTACGGCTACCAGGGCTGGTCCACGCGGCAGGGCTGGAGCCGTGGGCTCGACATGCCGGGATTCGGGGCGGAGTACAAGCGGCAACTCACGGAGCCCGGCGTGTGGGAGTTCGAACTCGGCGCCTTCGGTGAATGCCTTCCGCGCGAGGACAACTACATCGAACTCGACCCGGAGCGGGTCGACGCGTGGGGGATCCCGGCCCTTCGCATTCACTGCGAGTGGAGCGACAACGAGCGCCTGATGATGCGGGACAGCGCGGACCGGGCCGCGGAGATGCTGGAAGCCGGCGGCGGAGCCGATGTCGAGCTGCTGACGGAAATCACGGCGCCGGGCCTCACGATCCACGAGATGGGGACGGCGCGGATGGGACGGGATCCGGCGACCTCCGTCCTCAACGGCTTCAACCAGGCCTGGGACGCGCCGAACCTGTTCGTGATCGACGGCGCGGCGATGCCCTCCTCCGCCTGCCAGAACCCGTCACTCACCTACATGGCGCTCACCGCCCGCGCCTGCCACTACGCGCTCTGGGCGAAGAACCGCGGAGAGCTCTAGGCGGAAGCGGCGAGAGCGTCGGCGACCTGCTCCATCTCCGCCATCGTGTTGTACATGTGCGGGCAGAGCCGGATGCCGGGGAAGCGCGCCGTCCGGAGCGCGCCCGCGACGCCGTGTTCCTCGTAGATGCGGTTGTAGATCTCCGTGTGATCGTCGACCGGCAGCTGCGCGATGACCACGCCCCCGGCGAGGCCCGGCACATCCGACGAATGGAACCTGACGTCGGGGAAACGCTCGCGAATCGCCGCCTTGAGCCCGGCCGCGAGCTGGCGCATGCGGGCCTCGATCGCCGCCGCCCCGATCGCCTGGTGGAACTCGACCGTCTTCCCCACACCCGCCACCGCGGCGTCGTCGCGCTGCCCGAAGGTGCCGAACTTGTCGGCCCCGCCCCCGGCGATCGCACCGTCCCAGCCGACGCCAACGACGCTGGGCCACAGTTCGCCGACCCGGTCGCGCCGGACGTAGAGGACACCGGCTTCCTTCGGCCCGCAGAACCACTTGTGGGCGCTCCCCGTGTAGGAGTCGCACCCCATTGCGTGCAGGTCGACCGCCACCGCACCGAAGCTCTGGGCCCCGTCCATGTGCACGTAGATGCCGCGGTCACGCGCGATGCTGCACAGGCGCTGCGCCGGCAGTTCGACCCCGGAGATGTTCGAGATCTGGGTCACCGCGAGCACTCTGGTACGGTCCGTGAAGGCGCTCACGAAGGCGTCGATCAACTCATCCTCGGTCTGCGGCACCGGAGGCGTTTCCACGCGGATCACCTTGTAGCCGAAGCGGTCGGCCCGGACATCCCAGGCTACGTAGTTCGTGGGGTGGTTCTGGTCCCAGAGCACGACCTCGTCTCCGGCGCCGAGCACCAGACCATTGATCACCGCGTTGTTGCTCTCGGAGGTGTTGCGGGTGATCACGATCTCATCGCGCGAGGCGCCGAGCAGCTCGGCCAGAGCCTCCACGGACTTCCCGGCGAGCGCGTTGAACTTGGCCCGGTTGTGGAACGACGCATCCTGATCGATGTCGCGGGTGTAGCCGAACACCGTCTCCTGCACCGGCCAGGGCGAAGGACAGAGGTTCGCCGCGTTCATCAGGATGAGGCCGGGGCGAAGCGGGAACTGACCCTTCACCATCTCCCAGAAAGACTCGTCTTCGGTCCCCAGGAGGTCCCGTCGCGCCGACAGGTCCTCGACGCTGAGGGCCGGCTTCGAGCGGGCGAAGGTCCAGGCCGGCGTGGCGGCGAAAGCTGCTCCCGCTGCGGCACGCTTGAGGAATCGGCGACGGTCGGGGAGCCGGGTCGCGTCGGTGGGCGTGCGAATCGTCACGGATACCTCCCGTCCTGTGGGCCGCCGCGTCCCGCGCGGCAACCGAAGTCGTTCCTGACTCAACATAGGGCGCGCGACTTCAGGCGGCATGGGGGCACTCCCGCCGCGCGGCCGCGGTCTATGCACGCGACGAGACGCGCACCATGTTGCAAAAGGCCCGGCGCCCATCACAGCAGGAGGTACCCATGGACACGCGCGCCCCCGCTTTCCCCTGCGTCTCATTCCGGCATCTCGTCACGCTTGTAACGCTCTGCGTGCTCTCCACCGTCGCCGTACCGCCCGCGCCGCTCGTCGCGCAGGGAGCCCCCGGCGCCCTCCCGCTCGAGTCCTGGCTCGACTGGGAGCGGGTCCAGGATCCGCGGATCTCGCCGGACGGTGGCTCGGTCGTCTACGAGCAGCTCTGGGTCGACAAGATGAACGATGCGTGGGAGTCCTCGATCTGGATCGTGAACTCGGACGGCAGCAGGCCGCGCCACCTCGTGAACGGGTCCTCCCCGCGCTGGTCGCCCGATGGGAGCCGTCTCGCATTTTTCGCGCCGGATGACGAGGGGAATTCGCAGATCTTCGTGCGCTGGATGGACGCCGAGGGCGCCATGTCGCAGGTGACCCGCCTCACCGACAGCCCCTCGAACCTCGCCTGGTCTCCCGACGGGACGCGGTTCTCGTTCACGATGCGCGTGGGGGCGGAGGAGCCCACGGCGCGCCACTGGTCCATTTCGCTTCCGAAGCCGGAGGGGGCGACGTGGACGCCGGGCCCGCGGATCATCGAACGCCTCGTCTACCGGCAGGACCGCGTCGGATTCCTGGGCGACAGGTATCAGCACATATTCGTCGTCCCCGCCGAGGGCGGTACCGCACGCCAGCTCACCGAGGGCGACTTCAACTTTGGCGTCCCGGTCTGGGAGCCGGACGGCCAGTCGCTCCTGTTCAGCGGTCTCATCATCGAGGACGCCGTGTACCGGTGGCAGGAGACGGAGGTCTATCGGCTCGACGCCGAGTCCGGCGAACTGCGCCAGATTACGACGCGGAAGGGTCCGGACAATCGGCCCGTGCCGTCGCCCGATGGGAGCATGATCGCCTATGTGGGCCACGACACGACGACGTTCGACTACATTGAGTCCGCCGTCTATGTGATGAACGCGGATGGATCGAATCCGCGCGCGCTCACCGCGGAGATGGACCGGAGCCCGGGCGCGCTGCATTGGGCCCCGAACGGAGACGGCGTCTACTTCGACGTCACGGCGGACGGCTATCGCAACATCCATTTCGCGTCGGTGGACGGCGAAGTGCGCGCGATGACCGAGGGCCCGCAGATGTTCGGCCTCAACGACGTGAGCGATGGCGGCATGGCCGTGGGCTTGTGGGGAGACGCGCACGAACCCGGTGACGTTTATGCCTTCCCGGTGGACCGGCCCGACGGGCGCGCGCGGCTCACCGACGTGAACGCGGACGTCCTGGCCGGCGTGACGCTGGGCGAGGTCGAGCAGGTCTGGGCCGAGTCATCGCATGACGGACTCCCGATCCACGGCTGGGTCATCAAGCCGCCGGACTTCGATGCATCGAACCAATATCCGCTCATCCTCGTGATTCACGGCGGACCGCACGGGATGTACAACGGCGGCTTCAACTTCTCGTGGCAGGAACACGCGGCGAACGGCTACGTCGTCCTCTACACGAACCCGCGCGGCAGTTCGGGCTACGGGACGGAGTTCGGAAACGCGATCCAGTACGACTATCCGAACCACGACTTCGACGACCTCATGTCGAGCGTGGACGAGGTCATCTCCCGGGGCTACGTGGACGACAGCAACATGTTCGTGTACGGCTGCTCGGGCGGCGGCGTGCTGACGTCGTGGGTCGTGGGCCACACGGACCGCTTCCGGGCCGCCTCGGCGAACTGCCCGGTCGTGAACTGGTTCAACTTCCCCAACGAGGTCGACGGGAACTACCTGCGCTGGTACGCGGACTTCCGGGAGTTCCCGTGGGTGGATCCGAGCGAGCACATCCGCCGCTCGCCGATCACCTACGTGGGCAACGTCACCACGCCGACGATGCTGATGACGGGCATCCTCGACCTGCGTACGCCGATGTCGCAGACCGAGCAGTTCTACCAGGCGCTCAAGGCGCAGAACAAGCCGACGGCGATGGTCCAGTTCGAGGGCGAGTGGCACGGCACGTCGCGGCTGCCGTCCAACTTCCTGCGCACGCAACTCATCCTGCGAAAATGGTTCGAGCGCTGGGGCACCCACGACGACGAGCGCACCGCCGCGACCGACTCCGGCTAGCGGCGTCGCAGTGCCGGGAGCGCGAGTCAGGGCAGGAAGGCGGTCTCGCAGAGGACCTCGTCGAGGCCCGAGACGAGGAGATCAGCGTCGGCTTCGGAGAAGACGAGCGGGGGCTTCATCTTGATCACGTTGTGGTCGGGGCCGTCCGTGCTCAGGAGGACGCCCTTGTCGCGCATGCGCTGGACCGCGGCGTCCGCCAGGTTGGCGGCCGGCTCGAGATCCTCTCCCTCGTGGACGAACTCGATCCCCGTGAACAGGCCCCGGCCGCGGGCATCTCCCACGGGCGCATGGCGGTCCCGCAGGTACTCGAGCCCCTTCAGCAGGCGTGTGCCGACGACGGCGGCGTTCTCGCGCAGGCCTTCCTCTTCGATCACGTCGAGGACGGCGAGGCCGATGGCGCAGGAGACGGGGTTTCCGCCGTAGGTGTTGAAGTACTCCATCCCGTTGGCGAAGGACTCGGCGATCTCGCGCGTCGTGACGACCGCGGCGAGGGGGTGACCGTTCCCGATGGGCTTGCCGAGGGTGACGATGTCGGGAACGATCCCGTGCTCCTCGAAGGCCCAGAAATGCGATCCCACGCGGCCGAAGCCGACCTGCACCTCGTCGGCCACGCACACCGCACCGTGTTCGCGGGCCGCCGCGTAGGAAGCCGTGAGGTATCCGGCCGGGAGCGGGATCTGGCCCCCGCAGCTCAGAATCGATTCGTGGAAGAAGGCGGCCGCGCCGGGCGGGCGGTTCCCGAACCACGTCGGCTCCGTCTCGAGCGCCCGAGCCGCCTCCCCGACGTAGGCCGCGTAGAGCGGCGCGACCTCGCCGTCCCGTCCACGGTGGAGTCCGCGGAAGGTGTCCGGCATGGGCGCCATCCGTACCCAGGGACGGAGTCCCTTGCCGCCGGGGCCGTTGAACTTGTAGGGGCTCAGGTTGACGACCGAACTCGAGTTGCCGTGATACGCCCCATCAAGGACGACGGCCCCCACCTTGCCCGTGTGCGTCCGCGCCATGCGCAGGGCGAGTTCGTTGGCCTCGGTCCCGGAGCAGACGAGGAAGCACACGTCGAGCGGCGCCGGGAAGAGGGCGGCCAGCCGCTCGGAGTAATCCAGGATCGCTGCGTGCAGGTAGCGGGTGTTCGTGTTCAGTGAGGCCATCTGCCGCCGCGCCGCTTCGTTCACGCGCGGGTGGGAGTGTCCCACGTGGGCCACGTTGTTGACGCAGTCGAGGAAGGACTGGCCGTCGATGTCGTAGAGCCGGGCGCCACGTCCACGAACGATGTGAAGCGGCCGCCGGTAGGAGAGGCTGAGCGAGGGGCCCAGCCGGCGGTTGCGGTCCTCGACGAGATCCGCGTGGCTCCGGGATCGTGGCGCCGTGGCCTCGCACGGGAGCCGCAGCAGGTGGTCGGGGTCCGGGCTCAGCGCCGTCCAGACATCGCGCACGCTCGGGGCGGCGACGCCCGGGAACGTTCCGTCGTAGTCGAGCGGATCCACGAAGATCTGGAAGTGCAGGTGGGGCGCCCAGTCGCCGTTGCCCGGCGGGGCGCCGAGCCAGCCGATCGTGCGGCCCGCCTCGACGAACTCGCCCGGCGCGACGGAGGTCAGCGATTCGGCGGACAGGTGTCCGTACAGCGTGCGGAACCGCACCGGCCCTTCCCCATCCGACGTGTCGGCTTCGAGTTCGTGCTCGAGGATGATCGTCGGGCCGTAGTCCAGTCGCTCGGCGTTGTCGCACACGGACACCACGCGACCGGCAAGCGGGGCGAGGACCGGCGTCCCCGCCACGGCGAAGAGGTCGACGCCGAGGTGGACGCTGCGCCACTCGTCCATCTCGTTCCCCGGGGTGCGGAAGGCGTCGCCCGTGTACCACCAGCGCACCTCGTCGTAGCGGCCGATGCCGACCGCCGCCCCCGCGTCCCGCATCTGGTCGAACAGGCGCTGCGAGAAGGCGGCATGGTCGGTGGGATCGAACGTCCCCCCGTCGTCCCCCGACTCGACGCTGAGATCCAGCGTGACCGAGGGAACGCCGCGCGGATCCGGATCGAGCACCGGAGCTGCCGCCGGCGCCGCCAGCTTGAGCGCCGCGATGACCCGCGCCGTCGAGGGGCACGGCCGGTGTCCGCACGCCTCCCGCAGCCGGTAGCGGCCCAGGTTGGCGGGCGTTTGGTCCAGCCGCTCGAGCACCTCCCAGGCCGGCGCCTGGCTTACGAGCAGGTAGTCGTTATCCGGCTCGTGCGCGCTTCGCACCGACGACACGGTCACGCTGAGGGCGAGACGCAGCCGGGCCAGTTCATAAAGGACGTCCGCCTCCGTCTCGGTGAGATCGTGTTCCGCGGCATACCCGCGCGCCACGTCGCAGAAGGCGGCCACCGGATCGCGCGTTCCGAAGCCGGCGTACGCACAGGCCACCGCCAGGTTCGCCACCGTCCACGAACGGATCGCGTCTCCGAAGTCGACGACGCCCACGAGGTGGGGCGTCCCATCCTTCATCCGCCCCGGATCGACGTGGATGTTCGCCGGATTCGCGTCATTGTAGATCAGGCTTTCCCGCAACTCGCCGGCCCGCGGCGCCACGACCGCAGCGTGGCGCTCGAGGATGCGGCCGAGGATTTTCCGTCGGTCCCGTCCACGGATCACGCCCGGATTCTCGGCGATGAGGGCGGCGGCGCCGCGAAGGTCCCAGATCATCGGCCGGTCCGCCCCCGCCCCCGACGAGACGGAACGATCGAATATCCCGGCGAGACGCCCGATCTGTCGGCGGAGTTCGGGCCCGTGGGGCCGGAAACGGTCCAGAGACACCCCGGGTACGGGATCGAGCAGGCGGCAATAATGGGCGCGTCCATCGGCGGGGTGCTCGATCAGCGAATCGCCGGTGACGCTGGCGCGCCAGGTGGGCAGCCGGTAGCAGGACTGCGCGGACGCGAGACACGCGAGAATATCGGCCTCGTCCGCGAGCGCCGATCTCCGTTCGAGCGCGTTGGAGACCTTCAGATATCCGAGGGTCCCCGATGCATCCGAGATCTCGAACACCCGGTCGCGTTCGCTCGCGCACTCGCGGGCCTCTCCATCCAAGCCCCAGTGCCTGCGAACCAGCCGCGCGGCCCCCGCCCCCGATAGCGACGCCCGTCCTTCCGAGTACCCGGCCTCGAGTGTTTCCATGGACGCTTCCTCCTCGACGGCCCCACCGCGGGACTCCCGCCCGAGCAAACCTCAAGGCCACCTCATGGAGGGTCAACTGCCTGCCCTGCACGCTGCACCACCTCCTTCAGCGGGTGGGCCGGGGTCCCCAGCCGTTCGAAGCGCTTGATCTTTGCACAGGCAGGGATTCAACTAGGGGCCGGCCCGAGGGGCTGCTGGGCGACATTTTGGGCACTTCGTTCGAAGAGAGGGGCGTGATGAGCGAAAGCAGATGGTGTTGGGAGATGCGGGGCGGCGCGCCGACCCTTGGACGGCTGGGGGCTCTGGCCGGCGTGATCATGCTGGCCGGTTGCGGCGATGACACCACGACGGAGCCGGAGCCGCCGGAGCCCGATCCGCCGATGGCGGCGGCGATCGCCGTCTTGCCCGAGGCGGTCGAGCTGACGACCATAGGCGAGACGGCGCAGTTCGCCGCCAGCATCACCGACCAGTTCGGCGCCCCCTTCCAGGGTACGGTCTCCTGGTCCAGCGGCGCTCCGGAAGCGTTCACGGTGGATGCGAACGGCGTCGTCACCGCGATCGCGAACGGATCGGGGACCGTGCAGGCTTCCTTCCAGACCCTTAGTGCGACCGCCTCGGTGGCGGTCGACGCGGGCGCACCCCCGATGACGCGGTTGCCGTTCCCCGATGTGACGCTGTCCACCGGAGGCGGGCCCTGGCTGCTCCTTCCCGCCCCGTCCTTCACAGATCCCGACGGCGACGACGCAGACCTCGAATACATGGCCGCGGTCGGTGACGAAGCGGTCGCCTCCGCGGAACTGCAGGTCGACGAAGAAGGCCACTCCAGCGTCGTGATGAGGGGGGTGGCGGCCGGGACGACCGAGGTGACGGTGACCGCCACGGACCCGCGCGGTCTGTCCGCCAGCCAGTCCGCGATGCTGACGGTCGAGGAGTCGGGATTCACTCCGCTGCCGGGGTTGAGCGTGGAGCTGAACAGGCTCGACTTCAGCGGCCGGGCCATCGTCGGCGGTTGCACCATACCGCTCGTGGATCAGACCACCCGCGTCGGATTCCTCATGACCGTGTCCACTTCGAAGTGGCAGCGCCGAGGCGACGCGTCCGACGACTGGGCGGACATCGCAGGTACTGAACGGACGACCGGCGTCCTCTGCTCCTACGAAACGACCACGCCCGGTGAGTATCGGCTCGCCTTGAACATGAGCCTCAGGGCGGATGAACATCAGGATCCGCTCACGGGAGACTACCGCAGCGTGACTTCCTTCACGGTGGCCGACGACGGGGGAGGAGAAAACCGGCCTCCGTCCGTAGGCGCCGGCGCCCCGGAGAGCATCTCGCTATCCGTCGGCGGCGGACCCGTTTCCCTGCTGCCCCCCGCCTACTTCTCCGATCCCGACGGCGATTCGCTCACCTTCGCGGTTCGGTTGAGCGATTCCAGCCTGGTCGCGGCGGAGGTGGTGGTCGACAGCGTGGGACACGTGATCGTGATCCTCACCGGGGCGGGGGCCGGCAGCGGGACGCTCACGCTCGCCGCGACGGACCCGGGAGGGCTCAGCGCCGAACACGAAATCGCCGTCACCGTGGACGACTCGGGGTACACGCCGTTGGCCCTCGTCGCCGTCTCCAACGGGATCATCACCCTGCGCGGACGAAACCTCTCGATCTGTCTGCCGCCGATCGTGAACACCCGAACCCCGGACGGGAGGGTGTACACGGTCCACTCATCGAAGTGGCAAAGCCGGGCAGACTCGTCGTCCGAATGGGCTGACATCGACGGCACGGAACGAACCACGGGTGCGCTCTGCCCGCACAGCGCCGATGCCCCCGGCGAATACCGTCTCGTGTATGACGCGACCACTGTGGTGGATCCCCATATCCCGGCATTGCGCGGCTGGTACCGCACCAACTCCTTCACCGTCTCGGGGGGTTAGTGTCGGCAAGTCTGCGGGCTCAGGAGTCGATATGAGCTGGACAACGATCCCGGCGTCCGCGCGGCGCCGACTCTTCTCGCCGTGCGCGGCGTTTCTCCTCTGCGCGGTGGTTGGACCGGCCCTCGGGCCGCCGGATGCGCTGCGCGCCCAGGAGCGGGCGTACGCGGTCGTCCTGCCTGCCGAACTGGAACTCGAGGTCGGCGCGTCCTTCCAGCTCGGCGCGGAGATACGGGGAACCGCGGAGGAGGGCGCCGCCGAGGAAGTACGCTGGTTCGCGGCCGACGATGGCGTGACGGTGACGGCCGAGGGCATCGTGACCGCGCTGCGGCCAGGCGAGTCCCGCGTGGCGGCGATGTTCCGCGGCCAGCCGAGCTGGGTCACGATCATCGTCCCGCGCCTCGAAGCCGACCGCATCGAGGCCCGCGTGGCCGGCCCCGTCTACGCGGGAGCGACCGCCGCCCTGCAACTCGACGCCTACACTGAGTTGGGCGGCGCCGTAGAGGACATCGAGTTCGATTTCACGTCCTCCGATCCGGCGATCGCGACCGTGGAGGCCGCGGGGCGTGTCCTCGGCCGCGAGCCCGGACAGGCCGCGATAACCGTTTCCGCCGGCGACGCCTCGACGCGGGTCGACGTCACGGTCATGCCCAACCCGGCCGAGGACTATGAGCTGGTGGCTTCCGGGGACGTGTCCTCGCTCTCGACGGGAGACGTCGCGGCGTTCCGGCTGGTGGGCCGCGATGGGGACGGCGATGAGTTCGCCCTCGCGCCGCTGTGGAGTGTGACCCCCGGCGGGGCCGGTGTCGAACCCGTCGACGGACGCGGACTCTTCGTCGCCGAGGAGCCCGGGACGTACCACGTGACGGCCATCGCGGGTCCGGCGATCGCCCGGACCGTCTCCGTGCAGGTGGGCCCCCGCCGCCACACGGCCCGCCTCGAACTCGTGGGGAGCGGGATCTACTCCACGCACCGGGCCGGCGACACATGGGTGTTCGAGGGAGTGGACGGACGCGACTACGCCTACCTCGGCACCTTCTACCACGACTGGATGAAGGTGTGGGACGTGGCGGACCCGGCGCAGCCCGTCCTCACCGACTCGATCCGGCTGGATGCCCGCCGCATCAACGATGTGAAGATCCATCCCAACAACCGTCTCGGGATCGTCACCCGCGAGGGAGCCTCCAGCCGGCGCAACGGGATCGTCCTCCTCGACCTCTCGACCCCGGCCCACCCCACGATCCTTTCGGAGTACACGGACACGGTGACGGGCGGCGTGCACAACGTGTGGATCCTGGGCGCTGAGGATCTCGTCTACGCCTGCCACAACGGGACGAGCGAGATCGTCATCATCGACATCGCCGACCCCGCCAACCCGCGGGAGATCAACCGCTGGGCGCACGACGAACCCGTCCGCAGCCTCCACGACGTCATCGTGCAGGACGGCTACGCGTACGCGTCGTTCTGGAACGAGGGCGTCTACATCCTCGACGCGGGGGCCGGCACCCACGGGGGCACGGCGCGCGACCCGAAGCTCGTGTCACGCTGGGTCTCGGGGCAGGGGAACACCCACGTCGCCTGGCGGCACGGCAAGTACCTGTTCGCGGCGGCGGAGATCTATCCGTCGGACTGGGACCCGAACGCGTTCGGCCCGATCGAGGCGCGGGGCTTCGTCGAGGTCCTCGACATGACCGACATGGACAACCCGGTCAAGGTCGCCCACTACACCGTGCCGGAAGCCGGAGCCCACAACCTGTGGAGCGACGACCGCGACCGCCTCTACGTCGGCTACTATCAGGCGGGCCTGCGCGTGCTCGACATCTCGGGCGAGCTGCGCGGCGACCTTTACCGCCAGGGCCGCGAGATCGGAGCGATCAAGACGTCGTCGCCCGAGGCCGCCGTGCCCAACTGGTCGATGACGTGGGGCGCCCAGCTGTTCAAGGGCCGGATCTTCACCTCCGACCTCCACTCCGGACTGTGGATCGCCCGCCTCGTGCAGGAGGAACTCGTCCCCTGAGGCGCCACGGGCCGCCGCCCGCGGCTCGCGCTACGGATCCAGCGCGTCGAGGGCGGCGAGGATGTCCTCGTGCTCCGGGCGGACGCGGTAGTCCACTTCGGTGAAGCTCCAGCGCACCGTCCCATCCATGTCGATGACGTAGGTGGTGGGGTGCGGGATGTGGCGTCCGCGCCCGTCTTCCTCGTTCAGGAGTCCGTAGCGGTACGTGACGAGGGATCCGTCATCGGACAGGAGCGGGAAGTCGAGTTCGTAGTCGTAGTCCTCCAGCACGCGCTCGGCCATCAGCCCGATGTCTTCGGGGCTGTCCGGGGCGATCGCCAGGAGTTGGGTCCGTTCGCGCTGTTCGGGGGTCATGAAGTCACGCAGTTCTCCGAGCTGCTTTGCGCAGTACGGTCACCAGTGGCCGCGGTAGAAGAAGAGGATGACGTTCTTCTCTCCGCGGTACTCCGACAGCGTGATGGGTTCGCCGGTGCTCGAAAGGGCAGTGAAGTCGGGTGCCGCGTCGCCGGCCAGCACGCGCTCGAGGTCCGCCGGGGGCAGGTCGTGGCCGTCCACGGGACCCAGCGCGACCTGAGCGGCTTCATCCCCTCCCGGCTCGGCGGAGGCGTCGGCCTCTCCCGTCTCCGCCTGCGGCGCGCATGCGACCAGCCCGGCCGCCGCCAGAGCGCCCGCCAGGAACAGGCGGGGTTCACGCGCATACATCATCCCGTATCTCCCTTCTGATCTTCCGATATGTGCCCGACGCCGCGCGCCGCGTGTGCCACCGCGAGGCGGGGCTCGCCGACTCGGCAACCCTATCGACCGGGAGACCCGCGCGACAGCGGCCAGCGGCGCGTCTTGCGTCCGCAAAGGGCGGTTCGGACTATGCCAGGCCCGGTAGAGAAGACCCTGGTCACCAGCTGGAGCCTGTGCCATGCGTGCCGATTTCGACAGCGTCCGATTTCCGCGACTCCTGCTCTTCCCCCTGTCCCTCCTCTTGCTGCTGGGTGCGGCCCCCGGGGGGCTCGCCGCGCAGGAAGGGGCGGACGGCTACCAGATGCCGGCCGACGAACTCGCCGCGCTTGTGGATGCCCCGGTCACGCCGGGGATCAGCCTGAGCCCCGACGAGTCGGTGATGCTGCTCACGATGCGGCCCAGCCTGCCATCGATCGCCGAGGTCGCGGCGCCCGAACTGCGGATCGCGGGCCTGCGCATCAACCCGCGCACGAACGGTCCCAGCCGCGCGCGGCCCTCGAACGGTCTGGCGCTCCGAACGCTGGACGGAGACGAGCGCGCGGTCACCGGCCTCCCCGAGAACCCGCGCATCCGTAACACGCGCTGGTCCCCGAACGGGAGCACGGTGGCGTTCACGCACGACACCGACTCCTCCGTGCAACTGTGGGTGCTGGATGTGGCGTCCGCGGCGGCGCGGCGCCTGTCCGACCTCGACCTCGTGAACGTGGGCTTCGGGGCCCCCTTCGACTGGTCGCCCGAAGGGGACTTTCTCTACGCAAGGGCGGTTCCGCCCGCCCGCGGCGCGGCGCCTGCCGAGCCGATGGTGCCGACGGCGCCCATGATCGAGGAGACCTCCGGGGAGGCGGCGCCCGCGCGGACCTATCAGGATCTCCTGCAGAACCAGCACGATGAGGCCCTCTACGAGTACTACTCGACCGCGCAGCTGGCTCGCGTCGGTCTCGATGGGTCGGCGGCCATGATCGGCGAACCGATGATCTTCTCGGGTTCCACGCCGTCTCCCGATGGTGGCTTTCTGCTCGTTCAGACGACGCACCGGCCATACTCGTACCAGGTTCCGGCTTCCCGCTTCCCGAGCACGATCGAAGTGTGGGATGCGCAGGGGAACGTGGTCCACCAGGTCTCCGAACTCCCGCTCCAGGACGGCGTCCCCACCTCCTTCGGGTCGGTTCCGACGGGCGTGCGCTCGACCTCGTGGCGTGCCGATGCGGACGCGACGCTGTACTGGACGGAGGCGCAGGACGGCGGCGATGCCCTCGCCGAGGCCGACATCCGCGACCGCGTGTACATGCACGCGGCGCCCTTCGCCGGCGAACCCGTCGAGATCGCCGCGCTCCCCCTCCGCTACGGCGGCGTCACGTGGGCGGAGGAGGGCTTCGCCTTCGTGAGCGAGAACTGGTTCTCGACCCGCCAGCAGCGCACCTACCGCATCGACCCCGACGCGCCCGGCGAGATGGACCTGATCTTCGATCTGCAGACGGAGGACCGGTACAACGATCCCGGCTTCCCGATGTTCACGACGAACGACCGCGGCCGCGGCGTGCTGATGACCGCCGACGGCGGAGCCTCGATCTACCTGGCGGGGCAGGGCGCCTCGCCCGAGGGCAACCGCCCGTTCCTCCGGAAGCGTAATCTGGAGACGGGAGAGGAAGAGGAGTTGTTCCGCTCCGAGGCGCCGTACTACGAGGGCGTGGTCACGCTGCTCGAGGACGGGCGGCTGATGACGCGAAGGGAGTCGGTGGACGAGCCGCCGAACTACTTCCTGCGCGACCTCGAGCGCGGGACGATCAGCGCGGTCACCGAGTTCCCGCACCCGTACCCGCAGTTCGCCGGCATCCGCAAGGAGGCGATCCAGTACGAGCGCGGGGACGGCATACCGCTCTCCGCCACGCTGTACCTGCCGGCGGACTACGACCAGGAGCGTGACGGTCCGCTGCCGACCTTCGTGTGGGCGTACCCGACCGAGTTCAAGAGCGCGGCGGCGGCGGGCCAGCGCCGGGATTCGCCGTACCAGTTCACGCGCATCCCCTTTTCCGGCGCGGTGCCGCACGTGACGCGGGGCTACGCGGTGCTCGACAATGCGTCGATGCCCGTGATCGGCGAGGGGGACGCGGAGCCCAACGACACCTTCCGCGAGCAACTCGTGGCGAACGCCCGGGCTGCCGTCGCCGAGGGGGTCCGGAGGGGCGTCGTGGATCCGGAGCGCGTCGCCGTGGGCGGTCATTCGTACGGCGCGTTCATGACCGGCAACCTGCTGGCGCACTCGGACATTTTCCGGGCGGGCGTGGCGCGCAGCGGCGCGTACAACCGCACGCTCACGCCGTTCGGCTTCCAGCGCGAGCAGCGGCTCTTCTGGGAGGATCCCGACCTCTACCTGTACATGTCGCCGTTCATGCACGCCGACAAGGTGAACGAGCCGATCCTCATCATCCACGGCGAGGACGACAACAACTCGGGCACGTTCCCGGTCCAGTCGCGGCGCTTCTACGCGGCGCTCAAGGGCCTCGGCGCGACCGCGCGACTCGTCTTCCTGCCCGCCGAGAGTCACGGCTACGCGGCGCGAGAGTCGGTGCTGCACGTCCTGTGGGAGACCGACCGCTGGCTCGAGATGCACGTGAAGCCGGCGAAGCCCGTCACCACGACGGACGACGCCTCGCACTGAGCACCTCCGCCGAGGTGCCGCTTCTGGTCGAGGCGGAGGGTCCCGTCCGGATCCTCCGCCTCAACCGTCCCCATCGTCTCAACGCCGTCAGCCTCCCGATGTACGAGATGCTGGAGGCGGAACTCGCGCGCATCGGGGCGGACTTCGAGACGCGCGTCGTCGTGCTGACGGGCACGGGCCGGGGATTCTGCTCCGGGGCGGATCTCAAGGCCCACCGCGATCACGAGACGTCGCAGGCCGAGCGCAACCGTTACATCGAGACGAGCCAGCGCGTGTTCCGGGCCATCCAGACGCTGCCGCAGCCCGTCGTGGCGGCCGTGAACGGTCACGCGATCGGGGCGGGGTGCGAAATGGCCCTCTCGTGCGATTTTCTGATCGTGGCCCGGGAGGCGAAGCTCCGCATGCCGGAGGTCGCGCTGGGGACGTTCATCGGCGGCGGCACCGCCTACACCCTCAGGCGTCGCGTCGGGTACGCCCGCGCGGCCGAGCTGATTCTCCTGGGCCGCTACTTCACGCCGGAGGAGGCCGGCGACTGGGGGCTCGCCAACCAGGTGCTCCCCGCGGAAGAAGTCCTCCCGGCCGCACGCGATCTGGCCGGGCGACTGGCCCGCAATGCGCCGATTTCCATGCGCCTCGCCAAGCGCCTGCTCGACCAGGCCGAATCCGTCGACGCGGAGGAGGCACTGCGCCTGGAGGCGGAGGCCCTCTTCACCTGCATGGCCTCCGAGGACTGGCGCGAGGGCCTGGAGGCCTTCGCCCAGAAGCGGGATCCCGTCTACCGAGGTCTGTAACCGCTCGACGGCCGGCGCATGGACCCGACGCCGCGGAGCGGGCTGTTCGAACTGGCGAGATGATGGCGTGAGACGTTCCCGCGGAAACGTCGGGGCGTCAGCCCGCGCGCCATTGCCCCCCTGCGGAGGCGCGACGCACGTTTGACCAAGCCGAATCGACCCGGAGCAGCAAGAGTCAGAGGAGGACAGATGGTTCCCGCTCTCCGATCCACGCGGATCACAGCGTTCTTCGCGCTGGCCGCCGTCGCCGTCCTGAACGGCGCCCTGCCGGCGGCGGCTCAGGACCGGACGATCGCCCTTGTCGGCGGCCAGTTGCTCGATGGCTACGAGGTGCCCCCGATCCACCACGCGGCCGTCGTCATCGAGGGGAACCGGATCGTGGCGGTGGGACCGGCGGCGGAGATCGAGATCCCGCCCGACGCCGAGATCATCGACACCCGG
>CAZDZJ010000082.1:0-3803 GCA_964509895.1 uncultured Gemmatimonadota bacterium | reverse complement strand
GGACGTGGGCGTCGTCGGCGAGGGTCTGGTGGCGGGTGGGCTGGTGGCCGATAAGACGGTCGTCCACCTGGCCGCGTTCGCGGAGTCGGCGCGTGACCGGAGCAGGCACTCGGCGGACGCGCTCGGCGGGCGGCCGCACGCGGGCTACAGGCAGCGCCGGGACGCGCTTCGGCAGCGGTTCCCGGGCTAGGTTGCGGCTACTCTGGGGCCGACCAGACGCCGTCGGCCACCCCGCGCAGCCTGTCCTTGGCCACCTTGCCGACCGAAATATGCGGCATGTCGGCGCGCACTTCGATGAACCGCGGCACCATGAACGCCGCCATGCGGCCGCGGCACCACGCATGCAGCGCCGCGGGGTCCAGGGGGGCCCCGCGGCTCGGGACCACGACCGCCTTGACGTCCTCCTCGCCCATCGGCGACGGCACACCCAGCACGAACGCCTCCGCCACGGCGGGATGCTCCTCGATCAGGCGCTGGAGCTCCCACGCGCTCACGTTCTCGCCGCGCCGCCGAATGAAGTGCGCCAGGCGGTCCACGTAGTACACCCAGCCGTGCTCGTCCTGGTGGGCGAGGTCGCCGGTCCTGAACCAGCCGTCGCGCCAGGTTGCGCGGGTGGCCTCCTCGTCGCCTTCGTAGCGGAGGAACAGCACGTCGGGGCGGCGCGGACGTGCCAGGATCTCGCCCCGCTCGCCTGGCGGCAGGGCCGCGCCGTCCTCTGCAGCGATCCGGATCTCGAAGTCGGGTGCGGCGACGCCGCATGATCCCACCGGTTGCCGGACGCCCGGTACGGGAACGGTGAGGGGCTCGGCCTCGGTCATTCCGTAAGTGTCCGCGATGCGAATGCCGAGACGCTCCTCCAGCGGACGGTGCAGTTCCGGCGTCATCGGGCCGAAGATGCCCAGGCGCAGGTGCGCGGTGGCCGCGCGTTCTTCGGCGGTGACCGGCTTCTCCCAGAGGATGCGCGCGGTCGCGGGTAGCCCGGTGATGACGGTGGCGCGGGAGCGCCGGACCTCGGGCCAGAAGCGGGACGCCGAGAACCGGGGGACGAGTCCGAGGGTTCCCCCCGCGACCGCGGTGCACATCGTCGTGTGCAGCTGCCCGGCGATGTGAAAGAACGGCAGCCACGCGTGGAAGACGTCGTCGGATGTCATCTCGACCGCTTCGGCGAGATTGGCGGCGCCACGGCAGAGCTGGTTGTGCGGGATCACCGCCGCCTTGGAGCGGCCGGTCGTCCCCGAGGTGAACATGATGGTCGCGGGATCGCCCGGGCCGGGATCGGGGCCGCTCCAGGGGGGCGACCGCCGGGCTTCGTCACCGCCGACCCAGTCGGGTGTCGTGGCGCGGTCGACGACGACGAGCGAGTGGACGGCCGTGTCGGCCAGGTCGGGGAGCGCGTCGAGGGCGGATGCCTCGGTCACCAGGATCCCGGCGCGCGACCTGCACACGTGGTCCGCCAGGATCGCTCCCTTGTGCTGGCGGTTGAGCGCCACGTAGACGGAGCCGGCGGCGTGGGTTCCCAGCAGGGCCCAGAGCGCTTCGGGCCGGTTGTGCAGGTATCCGGCCACGCGCGAGCCGCCGGGACCCGGTCCGGCCCCCAGTCCCCGCAGGAACCCCGCCCAGCGCCGGATCGTCTCCCATGCCGCAGCGTAGCTCCAGGTAGTGCCCTCCCGGCTCGGGGCGTCCCCCCGAACCGGCGCGTCCTCCCACTGCAGGAAGATCCGGCTCGCGCTCTGTTCCGCACGCGCACGGAACACCTGCGGCGTGCTCGCGTTCTCCGCGCCGACGAGCCCCTGCAGCCGTCCGGTTCCCGGAATCGCGGCGGGTATGGTCGTCCCTCCCTGGCGTGACTTCGCGGGTTTCCCGGCCGGGCGGGCCCGCTACATGATCGTGCGCCGCATCATCTGCCGGACCTTTTCCATGTACTTCTCGAAGAAGTACTTCTGGATGTCCATCATGTCGAGCTCGCGGCCCTGGATATAGGCCTGCTCAATGTCGGACGTCATGTCGAGCGGCGTGCCGGTCGTGATCAGGAAGGTCGCCTGTTTGCCCGGCTCCAGTGAGCCGATTCGGTCGTCGAGCCCCAGGAACTGTGCGGGATTGATCGTCACCGCCTTCAGCGCCTCCTCCTCGGGCAGCCCGAAGGCGACGGCCACGCCCGCCTCGAAGGGCAGCCGGTTCGAGTACAGCGACCCCGACCCTCCCGAAATCGCGAAGCGCACGCCCGCCTCGTGGAGACGCGCGGGCATCGAGTACGTCCCGTCGTAGCCCTCGTACTGACGCCCGGGAGCGGCCATCGTCGAGGTCAGGATCACCGGGATGTCCTCGGCGACCAGGCGATCCGCCACATGGATGGCGTCCCGTCCGCCCCGGATGACGATGCGTAGGTCCTCTTCCTGCGCCCAGGTTATGGCGTCGTTGATTTGTGCCGCGCCGTCGGCCGCGATCACGACCGGGAGGACCCCGTCGATGACCGGGATCATCGCGGTGTAGCGGGAGTCGCTGCGCACCTCGGCACCGGCTGCAACCGCGTCGCGATAGGCCCGGGCCTCGGCGAAGAAGTCCTTGACCTGCTGGACCTGTTCCTCGTAGCTCGGCGGGTCCTCGCGCTGCGGACCGAACCCGAAGCCGCCGAACCCGCGGAACCGGCGGGGGTTGGGGTTCGGCCAGTTCACGTTGAGCGCCGCGGCCGACTGCATCGACATCTCTTCCCAGCTCCACCCCTCGAGCGCGAGCGCGGACGACATCCCGGAGACGAGTCCGCCGCCGGGCGTCGTGAGCGTGGTGAGCACGCCGGCCGAGCGCGTCGTGCCGATGTGACGGCTCTCGGCGTTCACGGCCACGTCCGCGCGCACGTTCGGGTTGAAGTCGCCCAGTTCGTTGACGTCGTTGGAGACGCCCACCGCGCCGATCTCGGCGATCCCGACTGTGCTGAAGGCGTCGATGAGGCCGGGGTAGATGTGCTTGCCCGTCGCGTCGACCACACGGGTCCCGGCCGGAATGTCCACGTCCGTACCGATCGCGGTGATCAGCCCGTTTTCGAGGAGGATCGTCCCGTTCTCGATGACACCGCTGGTGACCGTGTGGATGGTGGCCCCGCGCAGTGCCACGGGTTCGGACTGCGGCGGCACGGTCATCCGTACCTGCGCGCTGATCGACGCCGGCGCAATCGCCCAAACCGCCACTGCGGCCACGCCGGCCGCCCACGCCCCCCGTGAGAGTATTCCCCTCTTCGCTCTTCGCTGCGTCCTGGTCATCAGTTGCTCCCCGTATCGACGTTCCGGCCGCCGCCGCCCTCCGCGGACAGGATGGCCTGGATGAGTTGTGTGCGTTCCTGTGCGATCCGATCCCGCATGGCCGCGTCTTCCTCGAGCGAGAAGTAGCGGCGGCCGTCGATCCAGGTCTGCTCGGCCCGCGTAAACTGCGAAAGCGGGTCGCCGCTCCAGATCACGAAGTCTCCGTCCTTGCCCGGCTCCAGCGAGCCCACCCGGTCGTCGATCGCCATCGCCTGGGCCGACCCGTTGGTCACCGTCGAAAGCGCTTGTTCGGGGGTGAGTCCCGTGCGGAGCAGCTTGCCCGCCTCCCAGTTCATGCGGCTGGCGATCTCGCTGTTGTCGGAGTGCAGCGAGGTCACGACCCCCGCCTCGATCAGGATGCGCGCGTTGTACACCGTCGCGTCGTAGGCTTCGAGCTTGAAGGCGCCCCAGTCGCTCCAGACGACCGCGGCGACCCCGGACGCGGCGAGTTCGGGCGCGATCTTGTAGGCCTCGACGCCGTGCTGCAGCGTCTGGACCCGGAACCCGAAC
>CAZDZJ010000081.1:0-8682 GCA_964509895.1 uncultured Gemmatimonadota bacterium | reverse complement strand
ACTGAGGGCCGACGCTGGCGATGCCGGCGGAGCGAGCCCAGGCGGCCGGCTTCGGGTTCTGCGTGACGAACTGGTGGAGTGCCGCGCGTGTCCCCGCCTCGTCGCCTGGCGCGAGAAGGTGTCGCGCGAGAAGAGGGCGGCGTTCCGCGACGATGACTATTGGGGACGACCGGTCCCGGGATTCGGCGATCCGGAAGCGTCGGTGATGGTGGTCGGGCTCGCACCGGCGGCGCACGGGGCCAACCGGACCGGGCGCATGTTCACCGGCGACCGCGCGGGGGACTGGCTGTATCGCGCGATGCACAAGGCCGGGTTCGCCAACCAGGCGCTGAGCCGCGACCGGACCGACGGACTCGCGCTCACGGGCGCCTACGTGACGGCCGGTGTGCGGTGTGCGCCGCCGGGCAACCGGCCCACGACACGGGAACGGGACCGCTGCGCACCGTTTCTGCACCGCGAAACCGATATCCTGTGGGGCGGACTCCACACCTTCGTCGCGCTGGGTAGCTTCGCCTACGCCGTCGTCCTGAAAACGCTGGCCGCGAGAGGGTTGGAGATCCCGCGTCCGCGCCCGCGCTTCTCCCACGGTGTCGAGGTGGACCTGGGAGCGGTGGCCGTGCTGGCGTCCTATCACCCCAGTCAGCAGAATACGTTCACGGGGACGCTGACCGAGCCCATGTTCGACATGGTCTGGCAGCGGGCGGCGGAGCGCACCGCGGCGGTTGCCACAAGGAGGAATCGTGAAGCGACGTGACTTCGTGAAGGGGGTGGCCATGGCGGCGTCGGGCATGACGGGCGCCGCGGCGGGCTCGACGGGTGTGGCCGCACAAGCCTCGCGGGACCGCACCACCGGCCAGCCGATCGCCCATTCGGCTGCCCCCCTCGCGCAGGACGACATCGTCGTAGACGGCCTTTTCGCCGGGGCCATGCGTCTCTCCCACCTGCGCGAAATGCAGGAGGGTGGGGCTCACTGCGGGGTGGCCGGGGGTCCTTCCGACATGGAGAGCTTCGCGGCGCTGCTCCGCTTCTTCGACGAGTATGCCGACGAAGTCGTCCTGGCCAAATCGGTCGCCGAGATCCGGGCGGCCCACGCGCGGGGACTCATCTCCAACGTGTTCTGCTGGCAGTCGGCCACCGTGCTGGGCGACTCCTTCAATTCACCGCTCGGCAATGCGGCCACGTCGCTCCGCGCCTTCCAGGAAGTCGGTCTCCGGCAGGTCGGCCTCTGCTACAACGTCGCCAACGCGTTCGGGTCCGGCTGTCTCGAGCCCGACGGGCCGCTTACGCGAGCCGGCCACCGCCTGGTGGAGGAAATGCACTCGCTGGGCATCATCCTCGACGTGGGTGGGCACACCGGGGAACGCACGACGCTCGACGCCATAGCGATCTCCGACGGCGTTCCCGTCATCTGCAGTCACACCAACATCGCCGCGATCGCGGACAACTACCGCTGCATCAGTGATCGGGTCATCGATGCCATCGCCGGGACCGGCGGCGTGATCGGCATCACGGCGGTCAACGACTTCCACGTGCGCGGCCGTGGGAACACGGGGCCCACGCCGCATGTCGGCATCGAGGAGCATGTGGACCAGTACGACTACATCAGGAACCGCGTGGGCGTGGACCACGTGGGCATGGGCACCGACTTCGTGGGCGGGATGGCGATTCCGTACGGGGGCGGCATCAACGCCGAGATCATCACCACGGACATGGTCAGCGAGCCGTGGCGATTCATCCGCGGTTTCGAGAGCATCGCCGAGCTGCCCAACCTGATCGACGGGTTGCGCCGGCGCGGGTGGACTGACGAAGAGGTCCGCAAGGCAATGGGGGCCAACTGGCTCCGGGTATACCAGCAGGTCTGGGGAGGTTGAACAATGCGTGTGCGCATCACTCTTCTGGCTGTCGTGGCGGCCGTGGGTCTCGCGGCGTGCGATTCGGGCGGCGGGGCGCCGGAGCAGGAAAGCCCCGCGGCGGCAGCGGCGCCGGTGGTGGGCGGCGGAGGCATGGCCGAAGTCGTGTCGGCCGGGGTCCTCGAGGACGAGGGAATGGAAGGGGTTTTCAGGGAGATAGGGTACGCGCCCATGCCCGACGGGGTTCGCCTCGCGTACATCGCGTACCGCCCGGCGGAGGAGGGACAGTACCCCGTCATCCTCGACTACGACGCCTACGAGAGCGGCGGCGCGGACATTGCCACGAACGCCTGGTTCCAGAAAGCCGTCCGGAACGGTTACGCGGTTGTCGGGGCGAACGTGCGCGGGAGCGGCTGCTCGGAGGGCGCGACGTTCAGCATTCTTCACCCGGAGCAGGGACCCGACGGCGCGGCCCTCGTAGAATGGCTGGGCACGCGTCCGTGGAGCGACGGCAACGTGGGCATGTACGGCGTCTCCTATCCGGGCCACACCCAGTTCTTCACTGCGGCCCAGCGCCCCGAGCACCTGAAGGCGCTGGCCGCGGGCGGCCTGACCGCGTCGCTCTACCGCGAGGCGTTCCGCCCCGGCGGAATGTTCAACGTCGGATTCGCGGCCTGGTGGGGCGAGATGGCGCAGCCGTGGATCGAGAGCGTCGGGGTGGCGCACCGGATCGGCGCCGGAGACACGCACTGCGAGGCCGTACAGGCGGCGCAGCCCCCGGCCATGACCTTCCACGAGGTCAGGGATCACGAGTACGACGACGAGTACTGGAAGGGCCGTGCCACCGAGACCTACGTGGACGCGGTCGAGGTACCCATGATGATCATCCAGGGCTACCAGGACCAGCAGACCGCGATGGGGGGTCCTCGCCTCTTCGAGCGGCTCACCAGTCCCCGCAAGCTGATCCTGCAGAACGGCGGTCACGGGGTGGGCGGCAATGCACTGGCCCACGAGCAGGTGCTTCGCTGGATGGATCGCTGGCTGAAGGGCGAGGAGAACGGGATCGAGGACGAGCCGGATGTGACCGTGCTCTTCGAGACCGGGGTCGTCGACGGGGAGCTCAGGCCCAACTGGGTCGAAACGTTCGCGGACTGGCCGGTGCCCGGGACGGAGCGGCGCAGCTGGAATCTCGCCGCGGACGGTTCGCTGACCGCAGGCGCGCTGGGCGAAGGACAGACCGGCTCGCTCGACTACGTCTACCCCGCACACTAACACAGATTCGCATCTATCTGTGGTCGTTGAGCTTACGGGATTTGCTGGCTCGATTCCCTCCGAATGACTCCCTCCTATTGGGATTTCAGGTGCGAACCCTCGGGCGGCTTTCCAGAGCCTTCCTAAGCTGTCCCGCGTCGGCCTGTTGATAGCAGCGCAGAACCGTCTGGGGATTCTTCCAGCCGCCAAGCTCACAAAGCACCTTGAGCGGCAACTCCATCAGGTCCGTGGCGAACTTGCGCCTCAGCGAGTGCCAGCCCCGGCCCGGCTTCGGCTCCAGTCCCGCGAGGTTCTGGGCCTTCTTCCACCACAGAAAGGCGGAAACGCGGTTCGTGCTCTTCGCGGCATCGCTCGACGAAGGCAGCACCGGGCCGTTCTTCGTCGCACGGCCCATGCCCCGCGCTTCCTCCAAGACGGCGAGCGCCTCGTCGGTCAGGGGCGTGGTGTGCTCGTACCCCGTCTTCTCGTGCTCCGCCCGCCACCGGATGGTCTTGTCCCCGAAGTCGATGTCGGGCCACCTGAGTTTGCGGATGGCTCCGATCCTGTGCCCGGTTTCGTGCGCGAGCACGAGTGCGACGCGGAAGCGCCACCCGACCTTCCGGGAAACCCCGAGCAGCGCCCGGTACTCGTCCTCGGTGAGGACGACCCTGTTGGGGTTCTTCTCGACGGGCTTCCGGAGACCCCTCAGCGGGTTGGAGTCGAGGAGGAGATTCCCTTCCTCGTCCCGCGACCTCGCGGCCCAGTTCAGGACGGCCATGAGGAACGTCAGGTCCCATGCGATGGTTCGGTTGCCCACGGGCTCGCCTGACAGGCCGGCCCTGCCCGCTCTCCGGGCTTGGATGAACCGGTCCCAGTCGCGCTGCGAGAGTGTCTCCGGCCTTCGGTCCCTGCCGAAGAAGTCGAGGAACATCGCGGACGCGACACGGTCGCGCCGCCGGGTCCGCTCGCCCTTCGTGGGCGTCACCTCGTCACCGTACATTTCAAAAAGCCGCTCCAGGGTGAGCGACTCGGGCTCGGCTTCGGCCTTGCCGTTGGGCTCGTGGACCGCGAAGCCCGCTGCGGCCTCGTCGGCCTGCCGCTTCGCGCGAGCCCAATCGCGGTGCTTCAGCGACCGGCTCAGCCTGCGCCCGTTCTCCCGCCACTCGATCTGAAGCAGGCCGGTCTTCGGATCCGGAAAGACCCGGACCCGGTTCCGGCCCCATTCTCCGGCGCTGTAGGAGCGCCGGACTCGTTTCGTGCGTGCCATCGTTCGATTCCTCTCGATTCGATGGACTGCACGATCCGCCTGACCGAAAGCTCGCGGGGAAGCGGCCCGTCCGCCAGTCGTGCGACCGGCTCGCGCCGCAGCGGGCGGGTTCGTCGCAGGCCTCATATCCGGCCCTTCTCGCGGAGCCGCCAGTAGCCCGTCTCCCTGGGCAGGTAGTTGGGCTTCAGGTAGACTCGGCGGGCCGGAAGCGATTTGACGCCGTCGTAGGGGAGACAGATCGCCTGGTAGTTGGCCAAGAGCCCGAATTCGCGCGGCGTGAACACCGGCTCCCTCTGTTGGCGGAACGACTTGCTCGCGCCGATGGTGCCGCGTCCGCCCCCGGCGCGGCCGGACAAGAGCGAGAGCTCGGGCCTACCCGTGGTCTCGGTGAACGTGTAGGATGCCCGCGTCTTCATGACGCTGCCGCACATCTCCGACGCGATCCGGGCCGACGCCTCGTCGGACAGCGACAGGAAGATCCGGGTGCGGAGCGTCTGGACGAGCGTGCGCCACGCCTCGCCCGAAGGGAGCACCGAGCGGAGCGAGGAGAGCGACTGCGTGGCGACGATGGGGATGCACCGACACTGCCGGGTCAGAGCGAACGCCTTCTCGTCGCCCGAAGGGTCGTCCTGGCCCACGGTCGCAAACGCCTGATATTCGTCACAGATGAACACGGCGGGCCGCATGTAGCGCTCGGGGCGGCGTGCGGCCTCTGCGGGCCTTCGGAGCAGGGCCTGCATCCAAGCGTTCTTGAGCAGGACGCCGATGGCGCGTGCAAGCGCTGGGTTCGCTCCGGCGGGCATGTTCAGGGCGAGAACCTTCCCTTGATCGATCAGTTCGGAGAGCGGCGGCAGCCTACGGCGGAGCCCTGGCATGGGCCGGATGCCTGGGGCCTCCTCCTCGTCCTCCGTCCGCGCGGTCGGGGGATCCTCCTTCGGCGGCGGCGGGCAGAACACGCCCGCGACCTCGGGTTGGTCGAAGAGCGACAGAAACACGCTGATGCCCTCGACGATCGAAGTGCGGAGCTTCGGGTCCAGCGCCATCCAGTCCTTGTCGTACCACCGCGCGATGGCCTCGACCTGTTCCACGACCTCTTGGCCCGCGCCTCCTCCGGCCTCTTCCGTCTCGTAGCCGACGCCGAGTTCGTCGAGCTGGCTTTCGAGTTCCGGGACGAGACGGCACCCCACGTTGCCGGTGCCGGGCACGCGTTCCCACGCCCACTTCTCCAACGCCTGCGGGTGGGCGATCATGTCCTCCTGCGAGATGACGGCGCGGAGCGGACGGAGCCGGTCGGCCAGCTTGCGGGCCTCGGCGATCCTCCGGCCAAGGAGTTCCGCGTCCACGGTGCAGCGGTAGATGTCCCGGAGCGTGACCCAGCCGCCCGGCAGGAGCCGGTGAAGCTCGATGATCCACCGGACGAGGTTCGTGTACGCCTGTTGCCAAAACGGTTCGCGGGACTTGCCAAAGAGTTGGTTGATGAGGGACGCGACGCCGTAGGCCAGCGAGTAGGAGTCGAGGAGCGGATCGTCGAGCGGGTTCCACTGCCATGAGCCGCCGAGCCCGATTTCGAGATAGTCGCCATCCCGTCCGGCATCGTCGAGGATGCTCCGAACCTGGTGGCAGAAGTCCCCCTTGACTTCGAGCACGAGCGCGCCCGCGCGCTTGCGGGGATCGTCGGCCCGCCACGAGAGAAGCTGCTGGGCGAAGGGATACATGCAGCCGCTGGTCTTGCCGGTGCCGACCGCCCCGACGACGAGGACGCCGGTATAGAGCCCCTTCTCGGGGATGACGAGCCAGGACGGCTGCTCGCTCTCTCGCGGCACGGTCGGATGGTGCGTCTCGCCGATCACGAGCGACGGCGCGTCCCCGTTCGGCGAGGTGGGCCACTCGGGCAGCCTGCCGCGACGCCGGAACCTGAAGAGAGGCTGGAACCAGACCCGCCAGGCGGAGAGAACGACCGAGCCCGCGAGGATCACCGCGACGCCGGGCGCGGCGTAATACCAGAGGCGGATGGCGGCGTGGATGCCCGGATCGTTCTGGGCGATCAGGTCGAGATACATGTTGTCGCCGATTCCGGGGAACGGACGTTCGAGCGCGTATGCGCCCGCCGTTCCGATGGCGGCTCCGATGACGGCGACGGTCGAGTTCTTCATCAGCGAAACACCCTTCCCGGAGGGATCGTTGGTACGGTAGCGACCCGGCGGGGCGGGGCGGCATGGGCGTGCACATGCCGAACCGCCCCTATGCCGCACCGGGCATACCGAAGGGCCGGGTCGCTACCGTCCACGGCCCGGAGACCCGGATCGTCAGCGGCGATCCGCAGACCGTGGCACAACCCCATGCCGTCCGGCGACTTGCGGAACCCGCGTTCCGCACGCCAAAGCGCGATTTCCCTGCACAAGCACCCCGATGTCGTTTTCGCACCTCCGGATCGGCAACGGGCTCCGCCGAACGACGCTCAAATCCGGACTCCCGAAAGGCGGCCCGACCGCCACACCGAATGGGCGTCGATCGTGCCTTCGGGACGGGCAGATCGGAGCAGTTCCCGCATCTCGGCGATCCGGCGGAGGCAGGCCTGAAAGCCGCCCATTTCCGCAACCGCCTCGTCGTCCATGCCGAGGATGGCGCCCTCGATGCGCGCGATCTCGCGCCGGGCCGCGGCGACGGTCCCGGGCGGATGCACGGGACGCGGTGCCGTGCCCGCATTGGTCCAGTTCCCGAGGATCGTCCGCGCCCGGTCCAGCGGTCGCCGGGCGCACGCGACCCCGACGGCCTCGACCGGCAGGCCATCCTCCCGCAGCGCCTCCCAGAGCCTCCGGTGCCGGTCCCGCCACGAGTGGAGCGCGGTCGAGGTGTCGTAGCCGGGATCGGCGTGGACGAACACGGCGCGGCGGGAGTTCAGCGCCACGGGCATCCCGCGCGGGAAGCAGCGCCGCGCGCCCCCGGCCGCCCCCCGGTAGACCCGGACGGGCAGCAGGGAACGGTCGATGCCGAGAGCTTCGAACGCGGCGACTTTCTCCGACTCGGTCGGAAGCCAAGGCAGGTTCGGGTGCTCGATGACGTAGTCGAACGAGAGCAGGCGGCGCACGACCACCTCGGCCGAGGTGATCCTCCGAAAGCGGACATCCTCGGCGCCGAGCGCGCGGTAGACGCCGCGAGCGCAGACCCGGCAGACCTTCAGGCCCCCGACCGTCTCCTCGGCCACCAACCTTCGGTCCTTCAAGGCCTGCACGAGCCGAAGCACCTTGAAGCGGCTGGCCCCGAGCCAGTACGCAAGCTGCGCGCGGGTGAAGACGCCGCCGTGCAGGCTCGCCAGCGCGATCCACTCGGCCCGGCGGCCCTTCAGGCCGAAGGACCTGAGCGCCCGGTCGCGTCCCTTGAGGTGGGCGATCACCGTCGGGTCCCCTCTTCCGAGCCCTCTTGGCTCGGGGAACCGCCGCGACCGGGAACACACCGACACCGGGGGACGCTCCTCGGCGAGACACCGAACGGCTCCGTCACCACCGACACGCACGCTCGGGGGAACCCGTTCAGACGGACCTCACGAGGCGCGGCTGGCGGTCCGACGAAGGCCAGCGATGCAGGGCACCGGTTCCGCCTTGGGGCGGATAAACCTGACTACTTGCGCCTCCTCCGGCTCTGCGCCTCGATGGGCCTGGTCGTGCCGTCCTTTACCCTTCGGTGACCCGAAGGGCGGCACCCTACGAGTCTCATCCCTCACGGGTTTCAATCCAGCCGCCGGGGCCGAAGCAGCGGAGGCCGATCCCCGCCCATCCCGGGAGCTTTCGGGGACGGAACCGTCCGCAAGATCCGGATCGAAGGCTTCGCCACGAATGCCGTGGCAGACGGTGCGGAGGTGTCCACGGGGGATGTGCAGACCCGCGTGTCGAACCGGTGTTTCGGCGTCTCCATGCCTGGACGGTGAAGGACTGATCGCAGGGAAGTCAACCGGTCGCGAACGTCCTATTGTGTCAGGACGTTTCAGGACGTCTCAGAAGGTGTCAGGTCTTCATGACGACGCTGCCAGCGACCGGGTCCGGCACGCACTGCTCGGCGGCGGACGCTTTCATTTCATGGCGAACGACGAGGCGCAAACCCACGCGCCTCCGTATCTTGTCAGGTCGTTGCCCTCTCGTGACGGAAGGGCTGCCGAGGCCGTGTAACCGCCGGGGCTTGACAAAGCGATGACCGCAGTATTCTCCCTCTTCGAAGGCCCGAAGGCCCGAAGGCCCGAAGGCCCGAAGGCCCGAAGGCCCGAAGGCCCGAAGGCCCGAAGGCCCGAAGGCCCGAAGGCCCGAAGGCCCGAAGGCCCGA
>CAZDZJ010000080.1:0-42843 GCA_964509895.1 uncultured Gemmatimonadota bacterium | reverse complement strand
CCTCCCCCTCTCCACCTATACGCAGTGGTACTGGAAGATCGACCTGCACAACCTGCTCCACTTTCTTCGTCTGCGTGTGGACTCACATGCCCAGTGGGAGATCCAGGAGTACGGTCGGGTGATGGCCGGCATGCTCCAGCGGGTCGCTCCGCTCAGCTACGAAGCATGGATCGACTACGAAGTGATGGGAGCGCGTGTGAGCGCTGGCGAACTCGAGGCGCTGCGGAGACTGCTCCGGGTGGATGCCGAGTCGGGATCGATCCGTGCCGAGGGGATCGCGACGAATGACGACCTCAAGGCGGCCGGTCTGGCGCCTCGAGAAATCCGCGAGCTGAAGGACAAACTGGCCCGCCGGGAGCGGCCCGATTTCTCGCTCGATCTCTCGCAGATGAAGAGCGCGGAGGAGATGTCCGGGAAGATGGCCGAGGCGGTACCGGAACCCGCGACCTGAGGCGCCACCGCGACTCCGCCCCGCCCGCGCCTACGCCCGTCCGGTCGTCCGCCCCGGAAGCGTGCGCGCCGCGAACCAGGCCAGGGAAGCGATCCACAGCGCGTAGAACACGATCCGCACGGGGTGCAGGGCCAGCGATTCCTGGAACTGCGGGTCCACGCCTCCGACCAGCATCACCGTCCGCGACAGCTGTTCCGCCGTGAACCACCCCCACAGCACGGCGGCCCACAGCAGGCTCCACCGCTTCCACGTCGGCGGCCCCAGCTCGGCGGGCAGCCGACGCACGTTCATGTAGCCGACGACGAGCGTGAACAGGAACATGCTCGACATCGTGAACGGACCCGCGATGAGGAGGAGGAAGTCGGGCTGGAGCACATCGAGCGCCTCCCCGCCGATCCACGACGCGGTGATGATCCCCATCGCTGCCAGCACGAAGATCGTGAGGAAGACGAGGAAGGTCCGCTTCTGCGTGAAGAAGCGCGTCCTGTGCCCGAAGCGCTCGTAGAAGATGCAGCCTGTGATCCGCGTCACGGTGTCGAGGATCGCGAGCTGGGTCGAGAAGATGACGAAGGACCCTCCGAGCAGGAACGCGACCCTCAGCCACAGCCCGCCGACGCGCTCGATGGCCTCGCCCTGCAGCGTCACCATCGCGGTCAGGTCGCCCGCGACTCCGGGGTTGTCGGTTCCCAGCGTCGCGGCGACGAGCATGCACGTGATCACGACGCTCAGAAGCGTGAGCAGGACGAAGGTGACGAGCAATTCCTGGTGGACGATCCGCATCCACCCCCGGAAGCGCCCGAGCTGGGTCGCGTCGTTCGCGTCGAAGACGAAGCCGGTCGTGCTGATGTCCTCGTTGCGGCCCCGGATGCCGGCGATGCGACCCTGGAACCTTGCCATCCCGAAGCCCTTGTCGCGCAGCCAGAGCGACTGCGCGAGGAGCAGCGTGCCCCCGGTCCCCGCATACGCCACCGCGAGGATGAGTGTGGGGAACTGGTCGCCCGTGAAGAGTTCCGCCGGTGCGCTACCGAAGGAAACCGCGCCAACGGCCAGTTCGAGCAGGTGCGATGGTACGAGACCCACGACGAGAAGCGTGATCAGGAGTAGGGGGAAGAACCCGGCCACCAGCGCGATCTCGCAGCGCTCCAGGACGTTGTAGACGATCCGCGAGACGGCGAGCCCGAACCAGATGCAGGCGAGCATGAGCAGCGCCATCGGTTGCCATTGGATCTGGGGCCCGCCGCTGATGACCACGATCTGGCCTACGAACTCCGCGGATTGCGACGCCCAACCGGGCCAGAAGAAGCTCACCAGCGTCGCCACGAGGAAGAGCCACGGCCAGAAACCCAGCCGGTCGAGCCGCGCCATGCCGGCGAACGTCGACTCGCCGGTCGCGATCGTCCAGCGCTCGATCTCGCCGATGACGACGAACTGCGTCACGACACCGAGCCAGAACAGCCACCAGATCGAAAACCCGTTGGCCGCCACGAGGTTGGGCCACAGAAGGAACTCGCCGCTGCCCAGCCCCATTCCCAGCGCGATGACGGATGGGCCGATGACGTGCCTGAGGTTGGGAACCCGCGACATGCGGCGGACGAACTTGAACGGAGGCCCGTGTCCGCGGTGCGGAAAGGCCTCGCTGTCCGGTGCGTCGGGCAGCGTGCTCTCGTCGAGCGGTTCGTAGATGCCGTCCCGGTAGCTGCGGCTCTCCTCATCGCTCGCGGCGATCGCGTCAGGCGCCACGGCTCCGGATTCGGGCTGCTGGTTCAAGGTGTCGGCGGGTCGAAGCGGCCTTCGGGCACGGTCTCGCCCGCGGCCACATCCTCGAAGTAGATGAAACGCCCGCCGCCATCCCGGTTCCGGGTCATGGCGAACCGGATCTCGCCGACCGGCTCCCAGTCGGACCACCAGATGACGTCTCCCGGGGCCTCCGCGCGCCCGAGGTGGTACTGCCACGCCGCCATGCGCCCCGATTCGTCGAGAAAGCCCCAGTACTCGTCCTCGGTCGTACCGAGACCCTGGTCGAAGCCGAGGTGGATCACGTCGTACACCTTGCCGTCGGAGAGCGTGCGAGAGCCTTCATGGGTGAGGTGAACGCCCGGGTCTTCCCACTTGAAGGGCATGATCGCCCAGTAGGTGTCGTTGATGAAGGCCCCGTAGCCGCGACGGAGCGCGGAATCCCGCGCGGCGCCGGCCAACTCCTCCCCGCCGACCCACGCGCGTCCCGCCGGAACCCTGTCGAGTTCAGGGTGCGGCTCGACCGCGTTCACGTTGAAGAGGAGGAGATGCGGAGTCCCCTCCGCCTCGAAGGCCACGCGATACCGTCCGTCGTATCGGTCCCACGAATGTTCGCGGTTGGCCACGATCTCGCCGTCGCGCTCCACGATCCAGCGGAAGGACAGGTATCGCGTTCGATCCCAGGCTTCCCGTCCACCGAGACTCTCGATCAAGCGCGCGGCATGCATGGCCGCCGGGTCGTCCGGCGCCGCAGCGGCCGCTCCCCCGCCGCCGTCTTCCGGTGACCCGCCGGCACACGCGACGAATGCGGACGCCGCCAACATCACAAGAAATCTGTGCATGGACCTCTCCTGACGGGCTCCACATGCGACACCAGTCCAGTGTAGTGTCGCGGAAATCCTGCGGCCATTCGAGCAGCCGCTAGTGTTCGAACTCGAACTCGGCCTGCGATTCCTCGTCGTCCACGGGTGGCTCCCGGAGGGGCGGATCTCCGGTTGCCCCCGCGGGACGTGACCCGGTACCCGTCCGGCGCCCCGAATGCATCGGGTGTACCGCCTCGACCGCGACGCCGGCCCGCAGCCGCACGACGGGGCGTCCGGCTTCACGCGGAGCGCGGCGGATCACGCCTGCCGCCGCCACTGCTTCCACGGTTCCGTCGGACAATTCCCAGGCCACCTCGTCCGCGTCGTGGGCTTCGACGAATCCCACCAGACCGCCCGTCCGCTTCTTCTCGGGGAGGACCGTGAACCCCTTGCCCGCGCGCCCCTGAACCTTGAACTCCGTGAACGGAATGCGCTTCCCGTAGCCCCCCGCGGTGGCGACGAGCAGGTCGGAATCCACGCGCGGGGCCGCCGCGGCGACCACGACATCGCCTGTGGCGAGATCAATGGCCTTCACGCCGCGGGCCGTTCGGCCCATCGGGCGAATCGCGGATTCGGAGAAGCGGATCGCCTGGCCGGATCGGGTCGCGAACAGGACGTCGCTGCCACCCTCGGTGACAAAAGCGGCCACCACCTCGTCGCCCCTGGCAATTCCCGCTCCAATGATCCCCGCGCTTCGCGCGTTCGCGTACTCCGACAGCGCGGAACGCTTCACGTGTCCCTGCCTCGTCGCGGCCACGAGGAAACGGTCCTGCGAGAAGTTCTCGACCGCGAGCAGCGAGACGATCTCATCGCCCAGCTCGAGTTCGACGAACTCCTCGACGGGGCGACCCCGGGAGCTGCGCGTGCCCCGGGGCAGTACCGAGATGGGCAGCGCATGGGCGTTGCCGCGCGCGGTGATGGCGAGAAGCGTGTGCGTCCCACTCGCCAGGAAGACGTGACGGGCGAAGTCTCCTTCGCGGCTTGCCAGCACCTCGGCGCCCGCCATCCCTCCGCCGGTTGCGGCCGGCTGCGCCTTCACGTAGCCGCCGCGGCTGACGAGCACCAGCTGCGCCTCGCCTCCGCTCCCCTTCGACAGCCGGAATTCCGCATCCCCCTTCAGGATCTCGGTCCTCCGGGGATCGCCGTAGCGTTTGGCGAGATCGCGGATTTCCTCGCGCAGGAATCCCCGGCGGGCCGTCTCGTCCTCCACCAGTGCGCTCAGGCGCGTAATCTCCTCCCGCAGCGCCGTCAGTTCCTCGGCCAGCTTGTCCCGCTCGAGCCCCGTCAGCTGGGCGAGCCGCATGGCGAGAATCGCATCGGCCTGGCGCCGCGTAAGGTCGAAGGCCGCGAGGAGCGCCTTCCGCGCGCCCGCGGGCGTCTTCGAGGCACGGATGATCTCGATGACGCGGTCGATCTGGTCGAGGGCTGCCTGCAGCCCCTCGACGACGTGGGCCCGGTCTCGGGCCCGGGCGAGGTCGTGCGCGGCGCCGCGCCGGATCACGAAGAGACGATGGTCGATCCAGGTGCCGAGGACCGCCTTCAGATCCAGCTCCTCGGGCTTGCCGTCAACGAGCGCAAGCATGATCACGCCGAAGGTGTACCGGAGCTGCGTCTTCTTGAACAGCGTCGCGAGCACCTTCTCCGGCTTCGCGTCACGCTTGAGTTCGATCACGAGCCGGATCCCGTCCCGGTCGGACTCGTCGCGAAGATCGGTGATCGCATCGGCTCGGCCGGCGCGCACCAGTTTCGTGATCTGCTCGATGACGCGCGTCTTGTTCACCTGATACGGGAGTTCGGTGACGATGAGCGAACTCTTCCCGAACCGGCCCTCCTCGAGGTGGACCCTGGCGCGCATGTCGAGTCGTCCGCGCCCCGTCCGGTAGGCGGACTCGATACCGGCCCGGCCCCAGATGTATCCGCCCGTCGGAAAGTCCGGCCCGGGCAGGCGGGCGATCAGCTCGTCGGTGTCGCATTGCGGGTTCGCGACGAGGTGGTCGACGGCCGCGAGCAGTTCTCCAGCGTTGTGTGGCGGGATTTTCGTCGCCATCCCGACCGCGATCCCGTCGCTGCCGTTCAGGAGAAGATGCGGCAGGCGGCAGGGCAGGACCTCCGGCTCGGTCAGGCGCCCGTCGAAGTTGGGCCGCATGTCCACGGTGTCCCGCTCGATGTCCGCCAGCAGATCCATCGCCACCGGCGTCATCCGTACTTCCGTGTAACGGTAGGCGGCGGCGGAATCGCCATCGATCGAGCCGAAGTTGCCCTGGCCGTCGATGAGCGGATAGCGCAAAGAGAAGTCCTGCACCATGCGGACGATCGTGTCGTACACGGCACCGTCCCCGTGCGGGTGATACCGGCCCAGCACGTCGCCCACCACGGTCGCGCTCTTCTTGTGCGGTCGCGAGGGGCGCATCCCCTCCTCGAGCATCGCGTAGAGGATGCGGCGATGAACCGGCTTCAAGCCGTCGCGGGCATCGGGGAGCGCGCGCTGCACGATGACGCTCATCGAATAGTCGATGAACGACTCGCGCATCTCCTGCTCCAGCGCACGGCGTTCGATGCGTTCGTGCTGCAGGGTGCCCTGGGTCACTGCCGTGCCTCCTCTTCCACCTCATCCATCCTCATCATCATCCACTTCCTCATCCTCGTCCTCCACCGCCGTGCAACGGGGCCCCTCTACTCACACAGCAGGTTGGCCGTCATGCGCTGTGCTTCGGACGGCGCGGAGGGCATGGCGACCACAAAGCCCTTGCGGTTCCCCGCATCCGGCAGGTGGATCAGCATGGCACCCGTGGGGACCGGGTCCTGGGCGCGCGCCGCGAGTCCTTCCTTCGAAATCGTGAAGAGTCCACCGGGCTCGAGGCTGGAAGCGAGCCATGCTCCGTAGGAGAGCCACGCCTCCAGCGCCCCGCCGGCCTCCGTCGCGCCCTCCACATCCGACCGATATCGCGCGACGGCCCGCTCGTAGGCAGCGCCATCGCGCGCCTTCAACTGCAGGAGGAGTTGCCGGTAGCGGGGCTGCACGTCCTCGATCCCATGTTCGGCCAACGCCCGCGTGTAGGCTTCCGTCATCTCCGTCTCCATCCGCTCACCCACTCCGCACCTGCCCCGCCCGCTTCACGGATCGTCGGCGCACCGGCGACATTCACCTGTCCCCGGGCGCATGGCTCGGAGGCTTTCAGTCGTTGTGGCTCAGTTCGTACTCCCGTTGCGCCCGCGTACGTTCGCTCCCGAGCTTCGCGTCGCGCCGCTTCGCGGCGGCGAGCGACCTTTCCTTGCGGGCGTCGGAGTGTACGCGCGGCAGAGAGATGAGTTTGTCCAGCTCCACGCTGCCGCAGGAAGCGCACACGGCCGTCATCGCCCCCCGGACGAGCAGCTCGAACTCGTGCGAACACTCGCGGCACCTGTACTCGTATATCGGCATGGATCCTCCGGTCGCGGGGCACTCCGCAGCATGCTTTTCGAGGGTCCGGCGGGCAAGTCGCGGTCGGGCACGCGACGGCGCGCGCGGCATCAGCTTTGACAGACTCCGACCGCTCGTCGGATAATGGCGGATCGCCACGCCGGCCCGCACCGAGAGAAGACTCCATGCCATACGCCCCACGCCCATACGCCTCCTCGGCGATCGTTCTCGCGCTTCTCGCGGCCGCCCTCGCGCCGGCGGCTTCCGTTCACGCCCAGGACGGCAACGGGGACGCGGGTTCGGAGGCCGTCCTCAACGCCCCGGCGCACCCGCTGCTCCAGGGATTCCGGTGGCGATCCATCGGCCCGACGGGGCAGGGCGGTCGCGTGGACGACCTCGCGGTGCACCCCGAGGACACGCGGATCTTCTACGCCGGCTTCGCCACGGGAGGCCTGTGGAAGACGACGAACAACGGAACGACGTTCGAATCGATCTTCGACAGCTACGAGACGCACTCCATCGGCGCCCTCGCCATCGCGCCCTCCGCTCCGAGCGTCCTCTACGTGGGGACGGGCGAAGCCAACAACCGGCAGAGTTCGTCGTTCGGTTACGGTGTCTACAAGAGCACCGACGGAGGCGCCACCTTCACGAACGTGGGACTCCGCGAAACGCAGAGCATCGCACGCGTCATCGTTCATCCGGCGAATCCGGATGTCGTGTGGGTGGCGGCGGTCGGCCACCTGTTCGGCCCCAACGTCGAGCGCGGTGTGTTCAAGTCGAGCGATGGAGGGGAGACCTGGCGCCATGTGCTCGCCGTGGATGAGGACACGGGCGCGACCGACCTCGTCATGGATCCGTCGGACCCCGATGTCCTTTTCGCCTCCACCTACCAGCGTCGGCGCACCGTGTGCTGCTTCGTTGGAGGAGGACCGGGAAGCGGGATCTGGAAGTCCGGGGACGGCGGGGAGAACTGGTCGCGCGTCATGGGAGCCGGACTCCCCCGGGGCACGCTGGGCCGCATTGCCCTCGCCATGACGCCGGCCGATCCCGATGTCGTCTACGCACAGATCGAAGTTGCCGCCGACAGGGAGTCTCCGCTCTCCGAGGAGGAGCAGGATGAGTGGCGCCGGCTCGCGCGGGCGGATTCGCTCCCGCCCGATCCCCAGTGGTCCGGGGTGTGGCGATCCCCGGACAAGGGCCGTACATGGGAGTTCCGCAGCAACGAGAACGGCCGCCCCATGTACTTCAGCCAGATCCGCGTTTCCCCGGAGGATCCGGATCTCGTCTACACGGTGGATCAGCGGGTGTCGAAGTCCCGCGATGGCGGTCGCACGTGGGAGGTGCTGACCGGGTACGGGCACGTCGACCAGCACGCGTTCTGGATAAACCCCGCCGACCACGACCACCTCGTGATCGGCAACGACGGGTCGGTCGACGTGAGCTGGGACCAGGGCGAGACGTGGGAGTCCCTGCGCCCATGGGCCGTTGGCCAGCCGTATCACGCTTCTGTGGACATGCGCCGCCCCTATTTCGTGTGTACGGGCCTGCAGGACAACGGGAGCTGGTGTGGACCGAGTTCCGTCCGTTCGGGGCCGATCCTCTCCCAGGACTGGTATCGCGTCGGCGGCGGGGACGGATTCTACACGCAGGTGGATCCGACGGACCCGGCGATCGTGTTCGTCGAATCCCAGAACGGACGTCTTCGGCGCGTGGATCTGCGCGAGGGCGTCTCGCGGTCCATCACGCCGCAGGCTCCGGATGAGGAAGATCCGACGGACACGAACATCGCCCCGGTGCCTTCTCCGGACACCGGGATCCGCTGGAACTGGAACACGCCCTTCCTCCTCTCCCCCCACAACCCGCGCATCCTGCACGCGGGCGGCAGCCGCTTCTTCACCTCGCGCGACCGGGGAGAGACGTGGACGATGAGCCCGGACCTCACGAAGGACGTGGATCGGGATGCGGAGGTCGTGATGGGCGTGGCCAACGGCGTCCCGAGGTGCAACCAGTTCGAGCGCGGGACCGAATGCACCCTGTCGCGGAACGACGGCGTCTCGATGTGGGGCAGCATCACGTCCATCGCCGAGTCGCCCATCGTGCCGGGCCTGCTGTGGGCCGGAACCGACGACGGAAACATCCAGGTGAGCCGCGACGGCGGGGCGACCTGGACCGAGGTCAGCCGCAACCTCCCCGGGGGTACGACCCGACACTACGTATCCCGCGTGGAGGCCTCATACGCGGATCCCGCGACCGCGTACGCATCGATCGACGGGCACAAGAACGACGACCTGCTGCCCTACGTGTACGTGACGCGCGACTACGGCGCGACCTGGGAGAACATCACTTCGAATCTGCCGGCGTTCGGCAATGTCAACACGGTCCGGCAGGATCCGCGGAACCCTCGTCTCCTCTACGCCGGGACGGAGTTCGGCTTCCATGTCTCGTTCGATGAGGGCGGGGAGTGGCACGACTTCATGCCGGGGCTGCCGGTCGTGCGGATTGACGACGTGCTGGTGCATCCCCGCGAGAACGACCTCGTGCTCGCGACACATGGCCGTAGCGTCTACGTGCTCGACGACGTCACCGCCCTGCAGGCGATGACCGACAGCATCCTGGCGAGCGACGCACACCTGTTCGAGCCGCGTCCCGCCGTCCTCTGGAAGAACGATATCCGACGCAGCCGCTCCGTCACGGGCGACAAGAACTGGACAGGCGAGAGCGCCCCCGCCGGTACGATGATTCAGTACCACCTTGCGTCCGCGGCCGGCGTGTCGATCGAGGTCTCGGAAGTCGCGACGGGGAGAGTCGTGCGCGAACTCGAAGGGACCGGCGAGCCGGGCCTGAACCGCGTGGCGTGGGATCTGCGCTCGAACCCCGACGTCCAGGGGCAGGGTGGGGCCGGGCCGCCCGTGCCTCCGGGCACCTACCGCGTCACGCTCACGGTGGGCGAAGCGACACGCTCGGCCCTGCTCGAAGTGCTGGAGGACCGCTGGCTCCAGGCGCCGTGAGATCGGCTATCCGCCCGCCATCGAGTCGAGGAACTCCTGGTTCGTGTCCGTGCGCTGAAGCCGTTCGATCATGAACTGAATCGCCTCGGCCGGCGGCATGTCGGAGAGGAAGTTCCGCAGCAGGTACATCCGGTTGAGTTCGACTTCGTTGAGGAGGAGTTCCTCCTTGCGGGTGCTGGAGCGGTTGAGATCGATGGCCGGGTAGATGCGCTTGTCGGAAATCTGGCGATCCAGCAGAACCTCGCTGTTTCCGGTGCCCTTGAATTCCTCGAAAATCACCTCGTCCATCCGGCTGCCCGTCTCGATGAGGGCCGTCGCGATGATGGTGAGGCTTCCTCCCTCCTCGATGTTCCGGGCCGCCCCGAAAAAGCGCTTGGGCCGGTGGAGCGCGTTCGCATCGACGCCGCCCGAGAGGATCTTGCCCGAGTGGGGGACCGTCGTGTTGTAGGCCCGCGCGAGGCGGGTGATCGAATCCAGCAGGATCACGACATCGTGCTGGTACTCGACCATCCGCTTGGCCTTCTCGATCACCATCTCGGCGACCTGTGTGTGGCGGTCGGCCGGTTCGTCGAAGGTCGATGAGATGATCTCGGCCGGCACGTTCTCCTCCATGTCCGTGACCTCTTCGGGCCGCTCGTCGATGAGGAGGACGATCACCTTCGCGTCCGGCTGATTCTCAACGATCGCGTTGGCGATCTTCTGTAGCAGGATCGTCTTTCCGGCCTTCGGGGGAGAGACGATGAGGCTGCGCTGCCCTTTCCCGATCGGAGCGATGAGGTCGAGAATCCGCATCGACACATCCCCGTCTTCCTGCTCGAGAACGAGCCGTTCTTCGGGGTAGCGGGGGCGGAGGTTGTCGAACGCGATCCGGTGTTTCGCCTTGTCCGGGTCCACTCCGTTCAGCGTCTCCACCTTCAGGAGGGCGAGGTATCGCTCTCCTTCCTTCGGCGGCCGCACGCGGCCCTGGATCGTATCGCCCGTCCGCATGTCGAAGCGTTTGATCTGCGACGGGGAGACATAGATGTCGTCCGGTCCGTACAGGTAGTTCCAATCCTGGCTCCGCAGGAAGCCGTAGCCCTCCGGCAGAATCTCGAGGACGCCCTCGCCCCGGAGGACGACATCGGAGTCGAGAAGATTCTGTTCGATCCGAAAGATCAGATCCTGTTTTCGAAGCCCCGAGAAGTTGTGGATGTCGAGTTCTTCGGCCATGTCGTGAAGCTCGCCGATCGACTTCGACTTGAGTTCGGCGATATCCAACGCCTTCCTCCGGGAGAGAGAATGAGCCGGGCTGCTGCCACGCCGCGTGCGGCATGGTCGGTTCGTGAGGTGTCCTGCTTGCGGCCGGGGGATGTGGTCCGAGATGGACCCACCGACCATAATGGTGCCGCCGGGTACGGTCAAGCGACCGCACCGCAACCACAACCGCGACATCGAGCACCGGATGGCCAGACACAATCGAGAAGGAAGAGGACTCGACCAGCTCGGCAATCTCTGGCGGATCAGCTATCAGCCCGACTGGTTCCGCCTTGTGAAGTTGTCGCGTCCCGTGCCCGGGGGGCGCCGCTCCTCCCGCACACTGTGCCGCAACCCGGCACGTACGGCGGACGCGGAACCTGGCCGATCCGTGCGCACCCGGATCAGCGCGGCGGATGGATCGGTCGATGTGGCGGTTTCGATCGAGGATCGGGACCAGATCGTCGACCACGTCATCATCGGGGTTCGGCGGAAGCGCGGCCGCAAGACGGAACTCCTGAGGTTCGCCGTCCACGGCGGGCTTCCGAGGCGGAGGATCTGAGGCGGCCCGGCACCAGCCGCAGACACTACACTAGACTAGAAGACTCGGACGCGCAGCCAGCGAGACGGGTTGTAACCGAGATCGTGCGCCAACTCCTCGATCGTGGTGCGCAGCAGGGCCAGTTGCCGCCGGATTTCCCCATCCACCAGGGTCCGACCCGCCGTGCCTTCGCCACGGTTCAGCCGCTCGGCGATGGCCGCGAGTCGGGACATGGCGGCGTCGAGCGCCTCCACTGTGGCCCCGGCGTGGCGTCTGGCGCTCGCGAGTCGGGGCTCCGCCCCCCAGGCCGCGACCCGTTCCTGCACGCGCCGCGCGGCGGGACTGACGACCGTATCCGTTGCAAGCCGCATCAGCGAGGATCGCCGGAGGTCTCGCTGCATCAGTTCGTCCAGCAACTCCAGGCTGGTTCGGAGCCCGGCCAGCGTGCCCGGATCCTCGCGAAAGTGCGCGAGCGAGCCCCGGTCCGAACCGAGCGCCTCCTGTGCCTCCGAGGCGCCGACCTCGACCATTCGAATCGCCGCCAGGAGCGAATCCGTCAGCTCCATCACCGTCTCCGGTTCGATCGGCGGCCGGGAAGCACGCAAGGTGTCCGCGTAGTTCCAGGGCGGTGCGGAGCCCGTACCGGGGTTCACCGCGAGGACGACGGGCGCCACGAAGTCCGAGGGTCGCAGGTCGGCGGTCGCATCCGCCCGCAATATGGGTTCGGCGACCCGGTCGATGACGGCCTCGATCACGACGTGGCTTTCCCAGCCCCCATCGGTTCGATCCGCCTCGGGAGGCTGGAAGGAGACGGACAGGACCCGCCCCACCGCCCTTCCCGCCACCCAGACCTCGGAACCGGGTCCGACGCCTTCGGCGGAATGGGCCAGGGCCGTGATTCTGGGGCCCTCTATGGCCGCGCGCACGATGACCTCGCTGATGGAAACGGTTGCCGACAGGCCGATGGCGAAAACGATGAGCACCCAGCCCCGCCGGGCCCGGATGCGTGTCGCGCGAGAAGACGGGTCGTCCCGGATCATGCCTGAGCAGACCCTCTTCCCGTCGCGACGTCAAGGTGCGACCGGCCAGCGCCCGTAGTGGCGGAGAGTGTCTTTGACGTCCCCCCGCAGCACCGAAGATTCGCCTGCCTCACGGCCCAACCATGCCCAACCCACACCTCAGAAAGGAGAAGGACCATGTCTAGAACGGTGAACCGGGTCATACTGGTCGGAAACGCGGGCAGCGACCCCGATGTGCGCGAGACGGCTTCCGGGACGGCCGTCGCGCACCTGTCGCTCGCCACGAATCGCGTATTCCGCAAGAACGGGGAGACGCAACGCCGCACGGATTGGCACCGTCTCACGTTCTGGCGCCGACAGGCGGAGACCGTCGGCGAGTACGTGCACAAGGGATCGCGCCTTTACATCGAGGGCCACCTCGAGTACGGATCGTTCGAGCGGGACGGCATCGCGATCCCCACTGTGGATGTGGTCGTTGAGGACATGGTGCTGCTGGACCCGCGACCGGACACCGAGGATATCGGAGCCGGAAGCAGGGAACTGCCTCAGTAGATCGGCAGGTTCGTGCCCGGGTTGGTACCGCACGACACCGCCGGCCATTCGAGCGCCGCCATCGGCGAACCCTGCGCGACGCTTGCCGGCGCACTGGAGACCCGCCCCACCAACATGCATCTTCCCGTGCGCGGGGCGGGCCCAGCGACCAGTTCGAGGCGGAGGATTCCGATACAGACACACGATCCGGGGTTTCTCACCCTGTCGAATCTCCTGTCGCTGAGCCGCGTGCCACTCGGTCTGGCCTTCCTTGTGGTCTCGGACCCCGGGCTCATGGCCGTACTCGTGGCCACGGCGGGGGCGACGGACGTGCTCGACGGGTTCATCGCCCGAGTCAGCGGGACGCGCTCCCAGATCGGACTCCTGCTCGACCCGCTCTGCGACAAGCTCTTCGTCCTGCTCGCGCTCTCCGGCTTCCTGGCGGCGGGCGGACTCGACGGCGTGTCGTTCCTCATCCTGATCCTGCGGGATCTGTACACCGCCGGCTGCTATCTCCTGGCCCGGCTTGTCTCCATCATCATCCCCTTCAAACCCCGGTGGCCGGGAAAAATCGCCACCGGCCTGCAGTTCCTGACGCTCCTCGCCCTCATTTTCGACCCTCGATATGTTCCCGCACTCGTACTGCTCGTCGGCGTCACGTCGGCGTGGGCGATCATCGACTACGGCACACACTGCCTCCGGAGGAAGTGGAAGAGCGCGGCCTGACCACCGGATGGCTTGAACGGCTTTGGCGTGGGAAAAGAAACCGTCGACATTACCATCATCGGGGGCGGTCCGACCGGCCTCTACGGCCTCTTCTATGCCGGCATGCGCGGCGTGTCCGCGCGCGTCATCGATGTTCTCCCCGAACTCGGCGGCCAGCTGACGGCGCTGTATCCGGAGAAGGATGTCTTTGATGTCGCCGGGTTCCCCCGGGTGCTCGCGAAGGACCTGGCCCGGGAGCTCGTGACGCAGGGCCTGCAGTTCGATCCGGAGGTCTGCCTCGAGGAGAGCGTCCTCGAACTCAATCCGCGGAATGGCGGCTTCGACCTGCTCACGAACAAGGGGCCGCGCCCGACGCGCACCGTCGTCATAGCCGGCGGCAAGGGCGCCTTCAAGAGCCGGACGCTGCGGGTGCCGGGTTGGGATGAGTTCCTGAACCGGGGACTCGCGACGCAGGTCCGGGACCCCGAGGCATTTCGCGGGAAACGCGTTCTCCTCGTCGGCGGGGGCGACTCCGCCTTCGACTGGAGCTGGGCGCTGCGAGACGTCGCCGGTGAGCTCACGCACATCCACCGGTCGGCCCGGTATCGAGCGCACGAGAGCACCGTCGCGCAGGTCGAGGGTGCGCATGAGAGGGGCGAACTGCGACTCCGGACTTTCCATACGGTGACGGAGATCCACGGTCGCGACCGGGTCGAGGCGGCCACGATCCGGCACACCAGGACGAAGGAGACGGAGCGGCTCGAGGTAGACGAGATCCTCGCCCTGATCGGGTTCGTGCCGAATATCGGTCCGATCGGCGAATGGGGGCTCGAACTAGAGAAGAACTGCATCGTCGTCGATTCGCGAATGAGCACGAACGTCCCGGGCGTCTACGCGGCGGGGGATATCGCGACCTACGACGGGAAGCTGGAGCTGATCTCGACCGGATTCGGTGAGGCCGCGATCGCGGTGAACAACGCGGTCCACTACCTGGACCCGAGCGCGAAGGTGAACCCGGGCCACTCGACCGACTACAAGGTCTTCAAGTAGTCTCGGCCCGTCCGTTCCCTCCCGCATCGCGCCGCCGCCCGGGCAGTTCGATCAGGCGGCCATCCGATTCCGGCAGATTCCCCTTCGCCCAGTCACGCACATCCTCCTCGTGCGTGAAGAGGATCACCTGGGTCGAGCGAGCGAGCGCCCGCAGCGTCGCCAATACCGACTCTTTCCGCTCCGCGTCGGACGCACCGACGACATCGTCGAGGATCAGGGGACAGCTCTCGCCTTCGCCGGTGAGATGGCGGGAGAGCGCGAACCTGAGCAGGAGGTAGATCTGCTCCGCCGTGCCATGGGATAGCAGGTCGGCGCGGCGCCAGCGTCCCCGCGGTGCCCGGACTTCGACGAGGAGGGACTCCGGATTGATTCGGCATCCGGTGTAGCGGCCGTCCGTCACCTCCGGCAGCCACTCGAGTACGGTCTGCGTGAGGATCGGCGCGATGTCGCGCATGACGCGGTCCTCCGCCTGCCTCAGGAAGTCGATCGTGCGGTCGAGCGTGCCCTTGAGTCGCGCGATTCGCTTCTCTTCGCGCTCGGCTGCCTTCAGCGCGTCCTCCGCGTCCGCCACGCTTGACAGGTTGCGTTCGCGCTCGGCGAGTTGACCGCTCGCGCGCACCACCTTTTCGCGAGCCGCGGCCGCCTCCCGCCCGAGGTCGTCCGGCGTCTCCGCGGTAGGTCGCCCCGCCCTGGCCTCGGCGAACGCGGCCGGCGCGATCCGGCCGATGAGCCGCGTAGCCCGGAGTCGGCGTTGCTCCACTTCTTCGGCGAACTCTTCCAGCGTGTACTCGCCGAGCAGCTGCTGGAGGCGATCCCAGGATTTGTTGCGCTCGCCGGTTTCCGCGAGTGCCCGTTCCCGGCGAGCACGCCACTCCTCCAGCGCGGGCGCCAGATCGGACGCATCCCGGGCGGTCACGCCGATCCGGTTGGCAACGGCCCACAGTCCCTCCGTCGCCAAAGCGGCCTGCTCGGCATGCTGTGCGTGCTGTGCCTCCGCGGTGAGACGCCGGGCTCGCTCGTCGCTCCACGCGCGACGCTGTTCCAGCGTCCGCTGTTCGAACTCGGCGACCTCGCCCGCGGTCATGTCTCGCGCCCGCATGCCGTCCAGCCGCTCCTGGTCCGCCGCCGCGAGGAGGGCGTCGGCCCGCGCGCGGAGCTCCTCCGTCCGGGCAGCGAGTTCATCGATCGATGCCCCGGCCAGCAGCCCCTGCAATTCGTCCCACTTCGCGCCAAGACGGGCGGCGGCCTGCTTCCCGCTCCGCCAGGACGCTTCCCGCCGACGCAGCGTCTCCGCGAGCGCCGCCGGGTCGGGCGCCGCCATATCGGGTGCCGCCGGGTCGGGCGCCGCCATGTCGTCCGCATCGGCGAGCTCCCGCATGCGCGCGACGAGTTCGCGCCGCCGCCCGAGCCGATCTTCAAGCCGCTCCCGCTCCGCACGCGCCGTGACGAGTTCGCGCTGGAGGCCGCCCAGATGCACGTCGAGTGCGAGCCCCACTTCCGAGCGGTCCGCACGCGGCCGCTTGAGCCAGTGCAAAAGGATGAACACGGCCGCGGCGACGAGCGCGATCACGCCCGGAAGGCGAAGTTCCGGCGCCAGCAGGACCGAGGCGGCCCCTCCCACGGCCACGACGGCGAACGCCGGCAACCACTTCGCGCTGCGGGTCGGCTGATGTGGCAGCGCCGTGGCCCGCCGCCTCGCCTCGAAATCGCCGAGTTCACCCTCGAGTTCCTCCACGCTCCGCCCGGTGGGCGCCTCGACCGCGGGAAGGGACTCCCAGGCCTGGAGGGCGTCCCGGATCCCACCCATCATGGCGTCTTCGTCCGGCGAGGTCCGCGGCCCGCCCTCCGGGAATAGAGCCAGCAGCTCACGGGCGCTGGCGAGACGGGTCTCGGCCTGTGCGGCGGCGGCTTCCGCGACGACGGCCCGCGCCGCGGCGAGGTCCCGGTCGGCCCCGGCGATCCTCGCCTCGATTTCGTGCGCCGAGGGCCCCGTCAGTTCGACTTCCGCGGGGAGGTTCCTCCACATGGTGAGGGCCTCGGTGACCTCCCGCATGAGTCCGCCACCCTCGGGGACGGGGTGGGGCGGCCCCTCGGGGAACTGCTCCTGGAGGGCCCGCGCTTCCCGCAGCCGCTCCGCGACAGCCTCCGCCTCTTCCTCCGCGAGCACCGCCTCCGCCGCCTCCAGGCGAAGCCGCACCTTCCTCGCCGCCCGCTCCAGAGTCTCGACCTCCGCACGACGGTCCTGGAAGTCGCGATGTGCCTTCCGAGCCGCCTCCACCGCCGCGTGCGCGGCCGCGACCTCCCGTGCCGTCGTCATGAGCGGTTTCGTGGGGGCCCGCGCGGAGCCCACACGCTCGCGCAGCACTTCTTCCAGCCGTTGCAGCGCGGCGGCCGCCGTCTGGTCCGCGCCCGCCGTCGCTGCGGCGCGCTGCATGTCCTCCTGCAGCGCGTCGGGATCTTCCCGGACCTTGAGGATGTCGGCCTGCCGCACGCAGGCCGTTGCGAGGAACGAACGTCGGTTGAGGCCCAGCCATTGCGAACCGTCGGGGGCCCCGTCGAACAGGATTTCGTTCGCGTAATCCTGCCCCGCGACGGTCGTGTCCTCCGCGGAACTCCCGATCCGCCCGGCGAGGTCGTGCCGCAACTCCACGCGCCGCCCATCCTCCAGCGTCACGATCGCTCCGACCTCCCACTCGTCGCTGTCCCACGGCTTGTGGCGTGCCGCGAAGGCCTTCTCCTCCTTCCGCATGGCCCCCTTCCCGCGCCGCATCCCGCAGAGTCCGGCGTAGAGGGCCGCATGCCAGGAGGACTTTCCGGCCTCGTTTCGGCCGTACACGACGTTCATGCCCGGCCCGAATTCCAGCGTCTCGTCCCGGAACGGGCCGAACTCATGGGCGTGTACGGCCTCGAAGCGCATTACAGCACCTCGAGATCGTCGCGTCCGTCGAGGGCCCGGAGTCCCATTCTCAGAACCCGGCGCTTCTCGACTTCCGGCAGGTCCGACCCCAGCACGTCCTCCACGAACTGCCCGCGTACGGTGGGTTCCTGCCGGATCTCCTCGAGGTCGTACGCGAGGTGCAGCCCCGACTTGCGGATCTGCACGGCCTCGAAGCACCCGAGCAGCTGCTCCCGGATCGTCTCCTCCTGGAGGTCGAGCGACGGTTCGAGGTCACCGCACACCGTGAGGCGCGCGAGCCCCGCGAGGCTCTCCGTCATCCGCCGCAGGGCGTCGCGAATCTGCTGCCGGCTCGTGAGGCCGGTGACATCGAGCCGCAGATCGTGGACCGGCGTGACCGCGACCACATGCCGCTCGCACGCCACGCCCCCCTCCGCATCGATCGTCGCGACGACCGGGCCCCGCGTCCCGTCTTCCCCGAACTGAAGCGGATCCGGGTTTCCGGGATACGTGTGAAACCTGCGGTCCGCGGGCCGGTGATAGTGGCCGAGGAATGCGTGGCGGAGCCCGCTCTCCGGGACGTCGTCCGTTTCGAACGGGGCGTGCGGCCGCTTCCCCTCGCCCTGGGCCGCCAGCCACGACTGTTCCGCACCGTGAAAGAGCCCGAAATGGGCCCCCGGCCCGGAGACCCGGAACCCGTTTCCGAGAAAATTGTCCGTGTTGGCCGGCCCGAGGTGCGCGCCGCCCCACAGCGTGATGCCCGTCGCGAGCTCCACCGGCTGGAGCGAATCCTCGCGAAAGATGTGCACGTTCGGGCTCCATTCCTCGGTCGCGTAGATGCTGGCCGGTCCGTACCAGTCGTGATTGCCGGGGGCGATGTAGACCCGTACCGGTTCGAGGTCGGCAAAGGTCTGCCGAAGGAACTTCGACGTGTCCAGCGTTACGCGATCATGCTCATAGAGATCGCCCCCGCAGAAGATCGCGTCGGCCCCCGCCGAGCGTGCCAGACCCACGATCTGGAGCAGAGTTTCGCGAAGGGCCTCCCGCCGCCGCCGCGCCACGTCTCCCGTCGCCTCGCACCATGCGAAGGCCGAGTCGAGGTGGAGATCCGCGAAGTGGACGATCTTGAATTGCACGGTCAGGTGAGAAACGCCTCGATACGGTCCCAGTTCGTCTCCGCGTCGGCCGCGCCGAGTTCCACGAGCGCGCGGATGTACTCACTCTCGAACAGGAGATAGCTGACGAAGTCGGCGGTCTTGATGTCCGGTGTCCCGAGTCCTCGCAGGAGAAACCGCAGCACCGGCGGAAGTTCGATCTCGAAGTCTCGCGCCAGTCTCCCGATATCCCGGGAGGGCCTCAGAATGAGCAGGTCGACATGGCGCAGCCCCTGCCTCTCCGAAACCCCGGGCGGGAGGTTGTCGACCAGGAGGTTGATGCGGCGGAGAGCGGCCGCGTCCCAATCGAGCGTGTCGAGAAAGACCGAGTTCAGAAGCAGGCCCAGAACCCTTGCCGGCGGCGGATACCTGGTCGTGTCGGGTGCTCGCGCCTCGAGTTCGGAGCGTCGGTAGCGGGCCGAGATCGTGAAGATGCGGTCCGCCCCCATGTGAATCGCGGGGGCCAGTGGCGCGGCGGTTCGGAAGCTCCCGTCCCCGTAGTACTGCTGTCCGAGCTTGACCGCCGGGAATACGAGCGGAATCGAAGCGGAAGCGAGCACATGGTCCACGGAGATCGTGGTCCGCACGAGTCGATAGTGCGAGCTTGCGGGCCTGGGTGCGGATTGCGGCTCCCCCTGGATGAAGAGGACCGCCCGTCCCGTCTGGTACGACATCGCCGTGAGGCCCACCGCCTCCAGATGCCCCGCTTCGATCCGGTTTCCGATCGTCCCGAGCCCGACGTCGCGCTCGATGAACTCCCGCAGCGGCGACGTGTCGACGAGGCTCTGGAAGCGGGGGCTGACCGCGGTCCCGCCCCCGAGGAGCGAACCTCCGAGGCGGATCCCCGCCCTGAGGAAGGACGTGGGGTTCGTCCGCAGCACCTCCTCGGTGGTCAGCGACAGCCAGCGCCGCTTCAGCGCCCGGGTCGCCCGCCGGAGGTCTCCATCGTAGGAGGCGAGGAAGCCCACGTTGATCGCGCCCGCCGAAACGCCGGTAAGCAGCGGGATGCGAAGGCCGGGCAGTCGCCCGCCGATGTAGCTCAGAACGCCCGTTTGATATGCGGCCCGCGCCCCCCCGCCCGAGAGGGCGAAGGCCAGCTTCCCTCGCGCGGCGCCGGAAGCACCCACCCCGGCTTCCCCCGTCACGCCGGTCTCCGCGTCAGGACCGTCCGCCGGGGCGGCTCAGAAGTCTCCGATGCCAGGAATGGGCGACCGGCCGCTCCAGTTTGCCGGCGCGCAGCGCCGCCAGCGTGTTGATCGTCGGATCGAAGACGGGGGTCGCTTCGCCGATCGCCCCGGCCTCGGCGCGCGTCCGGAACTCGGCCCGCGCGCAGCTCTCGATGCCGCCGGACTCGGTGCGGTAGAACACGCGGGTGCTGTCGAGCAGTGAGCAGCCCAGGCGCGCCTCCAGCGCGGCGAGTCGCCGCGACATGGCGTCGATCGAACACCCCGAGGCGGGAGCGGATGCCTCATCCACGGCGACCACGGCGAAACGGTCTTCGACCCATTCCACGCCCGCCCTGAGGGCGGCTCCGTGGGCGGTCCAGATGTCGACGAACGCACGCAGGTCGTCCAGCAACGCCGCGCGCTCCTCACGGGTCAGCGCACGGTCTGTGCCGTAGACCCAGACGCGGGCCGAATCCGGCAGCGATGTCAGCGGAACGCTCATGCCGGGACCATACGTCGGCCCGCGACGTCCCGCCAATCAGCGCGGGCCGTTCTCGGCGTGAATGCGGGGTTTTCCCCCGGCCTGCTAGACTAGCCCGCTACTCGTACCGGAGCGCGACGATCGGATCGAGCCGGGCCGCGCGCCGGGCGGGCCAGAGGCCGAAGAACACACCCACCGCTGCGGCGAAGACCACGGCGAGACCGATGGCCTGCGGCGCGATGGCCATCGTCCACCCCGCCGAACGCGAGAGCATCTCCGCCGCACCGTAGGCGAACGCGACCCCGAGGATGCCGCCCGTCATGCAGAGCGTGGTGGCTTCGAGCAGGAACTGGAGCAGGACGGCCTTCCTCGTCGCGCCGAGCGCCTTGCGGACGCCGATTTCCTTCGTCCGCTCGGTCACCGACACGAGCATGATGTTCATGATGCCGATGCCCCCGACTAGGAGGCTGACCGCCGCGATCCCCGCGAGCAACATCGTGAACGTCTGGGTCGTTTCCTGCGCCATCTCCAGGAACTGGACGCTGTCCGAGATCCAGAAGTCGTTCTCCCGCCCGAGGGGGAGACGATGCTCTCGCCGGAGCACCTCCTCGATCTGAACCATCGCGACCGGGATCGCCGCCTCGCTCTCGACGACGACCTTGAACTGGCTCACGCGATCGGTTCCGAGCAATCGGAACTGCGCCGTCTCCAGCGGGACGAAGATCTGTTCGTCCTGGTTGAACCACCCCGACCCGCCCTTTTCCTCCAGCACGCCCACGACATCGAAGGAAATGTTCCGGATCGAGATCGTCCGGCCGACGAGCTCGGCGGCGTCCGTGTTCAGCACCGCCGGGACCGCGCCGCCGAGTACCGCTACGCGCCGCCGGCCGCGATTCTCCGACTCATCGAAGAAACGGCCGAGGTGAAGCGTGTGGTTCTCGACTTCGGCGTAGTTCGGGGTCGTGCCCAGGATCCGCACGTTCGCGTTGTTGCGTCCGAACTGGACCTGCAACTGGCCCTGCATCTCCGGCGCGACCTCCACCAGGGCCGGGGCCCCCCGCCGCACCGCCTCGACATCTTCGGTCGTCAGCCGGGCGTTCGACCCGCCGCGCACGCCGCGGAACATCCCCTGCCCGGGGCGAACCGTGAGCACGTTCGTGCCGAGCGACTCGATCTGGTTCTCGACCTGCCGCTGGGCGCCCTCCCCGAGCGCCACCATCGTGATCACGGCCCCGACCCCGATCACGATCCCGAGCATGGTGAGGAACGAGCGCAGCTTGTTCGCGCGGATCGCGTCCATCGCGACCCGCAGGATCTCGAAGAAGATCATCGGGCGGCCCTCACCTTCCCCCGATGCCCGGCAGCGCCGTCCGGCTGCGAATCCGGTCCAGGAACTCCTGCTGGCTGATGAGGGAGGCGGGTACGGCGACGATTTCCTCGCCCTCCTCGAGTCCGCGCACGACCTGCGTATGATCGAAATCGCTGAGGCCGATCATGATGGGCTTGACGTCGAGCAGCCCGTCCGCGTCGTACCGGAACACGAACGCCGGCCGCGGCTCGCCGGCCCGCGGGCGGTTGCCGCCACCGGCGCCTCCGAATCCGCCGCCACCCGGACGGCCGCCACCCTGGCTACGGAACTGCTGCATCATCTCCCGCCGCTCATCGTCGGACATGTTCTGGAAGACCCGCATGCGTTCCTGTTGCGACATGGACTGGAATTCGGACATCGGGACCCCGCCGATCATGGGCTCGTCCTCGCCTCCGGCCGCCGAGTCGCCCGCGCCCCCCGCGGGCTGATCCCGGCTCTGGAACTCGCGCAGCAGCGCGTTGACATCGGCGTCGATCTCCAGCGCCCGGACGATCTGAGCCGCCTCCTGCTGGGACTTGATGCCGCTGTTCGCCACCGCCAGCACCTCCTCCTGCCGGCCGATCACGACTTCGACATCCGCGTTCATCCCCGGCCGGAGCAGGTCTTCCTCGTTCGAGATGCGCGTGAGCACGGCGAACATGGTCACATTCTGCTCGACCACGGCCTGCGGTTCGATCTTGAGGACGGAACCCCGGAAGGTCCGGTCCGGATACGCCTCGACCGTGATGTCGGCGGGAAGTCCCGGCTCGAGCCGGCCGATGTCCGTCTCGTCGACGAGCATGCGAACCTGAACTTCGGTGAGATCGGCCATCCGCATGAGGACGGTGCCGCCGGTAAGGTCGCGAGTCCCCGTCACGACCTGCCCCTGTTCCACCGTCCGTTCCACGATCGTGCCCGTGATCGGAGCCCGGAGCGTCACGTCGTCGAGTTTGTCCGCGGCCAGTTCCAGGTTGGTCGTGGCGCGTACCAGGGAAGCCCTCGCGTTGGCCGCCGAGAGAATGGCGCTCTCCAGTTCCTCGGCGGTGACGATGTCGGACTCGTGCAGTGCCTCGATCCGCTCGAGTTGACGTTCCGCGACATCGGCCTGCGCCTTCGCCACATCCAGGTCGGCCTGCGCCTGGGCGTGCGCGTTGTTCACGTCGCGCGGATCGATCCGCACGAGGAGGGTGCCCTGGTCGACATTGTCGCCGAGTTCGACGGGAAGATCGAGAACTTCGCCGCCGGCCTGCGACTTCACCTCGATCACGCGGATCGGTTCGATCGTCCCCGTCGCCTCTACGCTGGAGACGATGGTCTGCAGTCCGGCGATCAGCGTCTGGAGCGTCTGCTCGGGTTCGTTCGCTTCGCCGGTCGCGCAGCCCGCGGCCGAAAGTCCCAGCGCGGAGAGGGCGATCACGCGGCCCGGAGTTCCGCGGAGCATCGGGCGTGAGCGGCTACAAGCGATTATGGACATCGGAATCTCGTCTCGTGTCGGGTCCGTTCCCGGATGATCGGGGCGGCGAAACCGCGCAACGCGGCACGCTGAGAGGACACCCCGAACCTGTCCGGCGTTGAAGAAAGTTACCCCGGACCGCGCGAGCCGTCAGGGCTGGTCGAGCCTCCGGCCGAGGAGGGCCTCGATCGCCGCGACCGCGGCGTCGTACTCGAAACGTCCCCTCACGAGATCGACCTCCGCCTGCGTGAGCGTGATCTGCGCATCCTGGAGTTCGAGGATGGTGGCGAGCCCGAGCTGATACCGCTCCTGAACGACCCGGAGGCTCTCCTCGCTGAGTTCGACGTTCTGCTCCGCCAGGTCCACGCTTGCGAGCGCGAACTGCGCCGTCGCGTAGCGCTCATCGAGCTGCGAGCTGAGGTTCAGTTGGGCCGCCCGCTCCTGGTGCCGCGCCTGGTCCGCCTGGGCACGGGCGCGAAACACCTGCGTCTCGCGCTGGAAGCCGTTGAACAGCGGATAGCTGCCCGAGAGCCCGACCGACCAGGACCGGTTGGAGGGCGGAAACTCCTGGTTCGACCAGCCATAACCGCCGCTGAGGGAGATGGTCGGCAGGTAGCTGGAACGCGCCCCGGTGACCGCGGCTTCGGCGGCCTCCACGGCCGCCGAGACCGCCTGCAGCGCGGGAGCCGAAATGTCGGCTATGGCGAACAGCTCGTCACGCGTAAAGGGCATCGCCGTCACCGCGAGTTCCGCGTCGGGGGTCGGCCCCACCAGCGTCTCGGAGCCGATGATTTCGGTGAGTTGGAACGTTCGCGTGCGTGCGTCGTTGTTGGCGTTCAGAAGTGCGAGCTGCGCGTTGTTGAGGTCGACCTGAGACCGGAGGGAGTCCGAACGGGTCGCCCGCCCGAGCTCCAGCTGCTGTCTCACGAACTCGAGCTGGTCCGACTGGCGCTGGACGCGACGTTCCTCGACGGCCACGAGTTCGCGCGCGGCCACCGCCGCCGCATAGGCCTGCTTCACCTGCTGCATGACCTGAAACTCGGTTTCGCGGTAGCGGGCGTTCTGCTCGGTGACCCCGAGCCGGGCGCTCTTCAGGTTCGAGAATCGGCCCCAGCCATCGAAGAGCGTGTACCCGGCGTTGATCCTCGTGGAGTAACTCGTCGCGACGATCCCCTGGCTGAGGGCGTCGAGACGCCCCGTGGAGGAGTTCGAATAGCTGAAGAAGGCGTTCACTCCCGGCAGGAGGGAACCGTAGGCGGTGAGCCGATTGTGCTCGGCCATCTCGATCGCCGAGTAGGCCTGGAGGAGCTGGGGGTTGCGGCGGAGCGCGATCTCGACCGCTTCGTCGACCGTGATCGCTCGGACGTTGTCGCTCGCCTGCACCTGCGCGCGCGCCGTCCCGGGCAGGATCCCCGAGAGCAGCGCGGCCGAGAGCAGAACGGACCCCCATCGACAAAGACCGGCGCTCGGCCGGCCTCCGCATCCGGATCTATGTCGAATCGTCATTGTTTTTCCTCGCCCCGACGGGAGCCGGTTGACTTCTCTCGCCGGTCAGTCGTTTCGCTGTGAATCTTCGCGCTCTCCCCGTCCGCGCTCCCGGTCACGCCCGCCGCCGTAGCGCTGCTCCAGCAACTCGCGGTAGTTCTCGACCTGCTCCTCCGTCAGCACCGACTCGATCTGCGTTCGAACCGAGTCCAGCAACGCCCGGTACTGCGGCTGAACCGCCCGGCGCATCGCCCGCACCTCGTCGCGGTAGTGGTCGAGGAAGCCCTCGATCTCCGACCGCTGCCCGGCCGTGAGGCCCAGTTCATCGGCGAACTGCTCGATCGTGGTCTGCCGGCTCCGCGATCCGCCATCGCGCTCTCGCGCTTCGGGAGGCGTGGCCGCGGCCGCCGGCTCCGCCTCGGGTTCACCCGCGAAGAAGTCGAGGCGGTCCGCCGCCACGCCGACCGTCGCGCCCGCCGCGAAGACGAGCATCAGCAGCAGGATCGCCCGGAATCTTGAGGTGTCCATACGCACCCGGCTCTCGTCGCGTTTCAGCGCGTTACGGGTTGATGAGCGCGGCCGTCAGCACGGCGTCGCGACTCGGCTCGGCGAGGTCGATCAACAGCGCCGGCGGCGCTTCGGCGTCCGGCGCCAGCGAGCGCACGAGCCCGACCGGCTCGGGGTCCACGTCGGCGGCGAACTCCGCGGCATCCGGCATGGAGATGCGATAGAGGAGGACGCCGGCCGCGACCACCAGCCCCGCGGCAAGAGGCGTCAGGGCCGCGGACCAGCTCGCCGTGACGTCGAGCCACGATAGCGGCCGCCGGTCGAGCAGCGCCTCCGCCGCGGCGATCACGCTCCGGCGCAGGCGCCGCCGCGTGAGTTCGTCCGGCCGCAGCGGCTCGAGATACTCCGCCCACGCCGGTCCTCGCACGCCGTTCCGGTCCTGATCTCTCCTACTCATCCTCTTCCGCTCCTTCGGCACCGGACTCCGACGCCTCGCCCAGAATCCGGCGCAGCGCCTGTCGGCCGTGGTGGAGGTTCGCCCTGGACGTGCCGACCGCGATCCCGAGGATCTTCGCGATCTCCGCGTGGTCGTACCCCTCCAGGTCGTACATCATGACTGCCGTCCTCTGTCGTTCCGGAAGCTTCCCGAGCGCTCCGAGCACCCGCTCCCGGGCATACCCCCGCTCGAACGCGCGGTGCGGGTCATCCCGCGACGCCGCCGTGTCCGTCAACTCCGAATGGGTCCGCAGCAGCTCCCGCCGCCGGAGGTTCAGGCACGTGCTCCTCAGCACCCGGTAGAACCAGGGGCCGAACCGGCTTCCCGGCCGCAGCTGCCCGATCCGCTCCAGCGCGCGAATGAACGCGGCCTGCACCGCGTCCTCCGCGTCCTGCTCGTGCCGCAGTATCGACAGCGCGACCGCGTAGGCCGGGTCCGTGTACCGCGTGACGAACAGGGAAAACGCGTTCAGGTCACCGGCTTGCACGGCCTCCACGAGGCCGGGCTCGTCGGCACCGGGATCCCGCGGCTCCGCCGGTCCGGAACCCGGGCCCTTCGAGCCGGCCGGCAGCGCGCCGCGCGTTCGCGTTTCCTCCGCCAAAGACGTCCCCATCGCTTGGGTAACACCCCCTCGATACCGGCCGTTGCACCGGCTCCCGGCGGCGTCGGCCCCGGCGCTTGTTCCTTCCCCGAAGCCGTCGCATCTTCGGCTCCGTGAATAACGAAACGCAAGCCCGATCCCCGGCTGCCGAAGCGCCCGAGCGCGCACACGCGCTGGCGGGCCGAATCCTCATCCAGGAACGTATCCGCGGCATGCGCAAAGTCGTGGGGCGGCGGCTTGCGCCCGGCGACCTCGTCCTGCGCAGGTCGCCCCCGGAAGTGCGGCGCCATCTCTTCGAGGAAGCGTGCGAGCTGTACTGGAACGAGATGAGCTGGGAGGAGCTCACCGAAGAGGAACTGGTGGGAGACGAGGAACTCACGGAGATGATCTTTCCGGGACTGCTCGCCCTCATCGACGCGTTCCTGCCGAGGGCTCCGAACGGGGAGCCGGACCGGGACCGCGAACACCGCGATGTCGTACACGACTTCCTGGACTGGCTGGCCGCCCGCCTCGTCTCCCTGCGCGAGGCGCGGCCCGCCAAGGAGGATGCCCGGGCCCGGAACCTCCGTCAGAAGAATGTGACGGACGCGCTCATCGACCTCATCGCGTTTCGCGTCTGCTCCCTGACTTCCGACGAGATCGAGACCTACCAGAGCGCCTGATTCCATTCGAAGAACAAGCGGATGAATACGATAGTCTGCATGAAGCGCGTGCCGGATTCGGCCACGCGCGTGAGAGTGACGCCCGACGGCGCGGGACTGGACCCGGCCGGCGTGAAGTATGTCGTGAACCCGTACGACGAGTTCGCGCTCGAGGATGCGATCCGGCGGAAGGAAGAGGCGGGGGAGGGCAAGGTGACGGTCATCGCGCTCGGTCCGCCGCAGAGCGCGGAATCCATCCGCCAGGGGCTCGCGATGGGGGCCGATGAAGGCGTTCTGCTCGTGTGCGAAGGTTCGCACGATGCCCTCTCCGTGGCGCGGGCGCTCGCCGACGAGATCCGGGGCCGCGAGGTCGATCTCGTCCTGTTCGGAAAGCAGGCGATCGACGACGACAACATGCAGGTCCCGCAGATGGTGGCGGAGTTCCTCGGCCTCCCCTGCGTGACCGTCGTCGTCGGGCTGGAGATCGCGGACGGCGAAGCGACGGCCCGCCGCGAGGTGGAGGGCGGGCACGAGGTCGTCGAGTTCCCGCTGCCGGCCGTGGTGTCGACGCAGAAGGGACTCAACGAGCCTCGGTATCCGAGTCTCAAGGGGATCATGGCGGCGAAGAGGAAGCCGCTCGAGGAACGGGAGGTAACGCTCGAGGCCCCCACGATCGAGTTCCTCCGCCTCGACGAGCCGCCGGCGCCCGCGGCGGGACGGATCATCGGAGAAGGGCCGGCCGCCGTACCCGATCTGGTGCGGGCGCTGCGCGACGAAGCGGGGGTGCTCTGATGCCCGGGGCGCTGGCGTACGCCGAGATCCGGGAAGGGGCGGTGAGCCGGGCGTCCAGGGAGGCGGTCGGGCTGGCACGGCGGATCGCCGCCGACCTCGAGGGCGAGACGCACGTCGTCGCGCTCGGTCCGCCGGGTACGGAGGAGGCGGCGGCGCAACTCGCGCGTTTCGGCGCGGATCGAATCCATGTCGGTGAGTCGGAGACTCTTTCGCCGTGCCAGCCGGACGTGGCGGCCGGAGCCATTGCGCGGCTCGTCGAGACGGGGGAGTACGACGCCGTCATCTTCGCGGCGACGGCTCAGGGGAGGGACATCGCCCCCCGCGTGGGCGCAAGGCTCGGGAGGAGCGTGGCTTCGGAAGTCATCGAGTGCCGGCGGGAGGACGGAGCCATCGTCGTCCGGCGGCCGATGTATGCCGGGAAAGCGATCGCTACGCTGCGCTTCACCCCGGGACCGGCCGTGATGACGATCCGGGCCAACGTCTTTGATCCGGCCGGGGAAGCCGCGGCGGGAGAGATGGCGAAGCTGGATCTCGATGGGCTCGAGGGTCGGACGCGCGCGATCGCCCTGGAGCAGGGCGACCGCGACCGCCTCGATGTGAGCGAGGCGACGATCGTCGTGTCGGGAGGGCGCGGCATGCAGGGGCCGGAGCACTGGCCGCTGCTCGAGGCGCTCGTGGAGGCGCTGGGCGATGAAGCGGCGCTCGGGGCGAGCCGGGCCGTCGTCGACGCCGGGTGGCGTCCGCACGGCGAGCAGGTCGGCCAGACCGGAAAGACCGTGTCGCCCAATCTCTACTTCGCGGTCGGGATCAGCGGAGCGATCCAGCACCTCGCCGGGATGCGGACGGCCAAGGTCATCGTGGCGATCAACCGCGACGCGGACGCGCCGATCTTCGGGGTGGCGGATTACGGGCTCGTAGGGGACGTGTTCCAGGTATTGCCGGCTCTCACCGAGGCGGTTCGCGACGCCCGGCAGGGGCACTAGCCGGCGTGAGTCTCCGGGCCGTCCGCGCGGACCTCGCGCGCTGGGGGCGGCAGGGCGATCCGATCGCCATGGCGACGCTCATCGCGGTGCGCCGGTCGGCCCCGCTCCCGCCGGGCGCGCGGTTCGCGATCTCGGGGGCCGGAGAGCTGAGCGGCTCGATCTCCAGCGGTTGTGTCGAAGGCGACCTGCACGAACGGCTCACCGCGCTGCTCGATGGAGGCGCGCCGGCCGCCGTCACATATGGGATCACCGACGAAATGGCCGCGGGCGTGGGACTCTCCTGCGGCGGGGAGATCGACGTCCTCCTCGACCACTACGATCCGGGCGACCCCGTCTGGCACCGCCTCTGGGAGCTCCAGGAGGCCGGCGCGCCCGGCGTCCTTCTCACCGGCGCGACGCCACCCACGCGTGCGCGCCAAATGCTCATCGAACCGGATCGGTCGCTTGGAACGCTGGGGTCCGCCGAGCTCGACCGCGTGGCACGCTCCCGCGTCGACGAATGGCTCGGCCGGTCGGACGCCCGCGTCGTCGACCTCCTGCGTGACGACCCGGGCAGCTGTGTCTTCGTGGAGTCCTTCGTGCCGCCGCCTCGACTCATCATCGTCGGGGCGACGCCGATCGGGCACGCGCTCTGCGGCATGGCGCACCGGACAGGTTTCGACGTCGTTGTCGTGGATCCCCGCGGCGCCTTCCTGCGGCCGGAGCGGTTTCCGGATGCCGCCGCGCTCGACTCGCGCTGGCCGGACGAGGCCATGGCCGCGCTCGATCTCGACCCCCGCACCAGCGTCGTCATCCTTACGCACGATGAGAAACTGGATGAGCCCGCGCTCGAGGCGGCGCTGGCCTCGCGCTGCGGTTACGTCGGCCTTCTCGGCGGACGCCGCACCCAGCGGCAACGGAGGAAGGCGCTCCTCGCGCGGGGCGTCGACGCGGCGGCTTGCGACCGCATACACGGCCCGGTGGGGCTGCGGATCGGCGCCCGCTCGCCCGAGCAGATCGCCGTCTCGATCCTCGCGCAGCTCATCGCCCTCGAACGGGCCCCCTGACGCCGACCGGCCCTACACCAGGCTCGCGTTCGCCGGCTCAATCTCGCGTTCGCCGGATCTTCCAGCGATCGACCAGGTGCCGTCCCCGAACGACCTCGAAGTGGTCGAAGTGCGCGACGGTGAGACAGGCATGATTGGGGAGTACGCGCACCCGGTCGCCAACCGCAAACCGCCCGGAGAGGCGTCCGTGTTCCTGGCTTACCGAGGTTACCCGGTCGTCGCTCAGCCCCGAGGCTGACAGGTCGCTGAAGAGCCACCCGTAGTGGGGCGGATCGTCCGGTCCCACGTCCTTGGAGAGGGCCAGGGCGCCGCAGTCGGCGATCGCCCGGCCGGATCCGTCACGCGCCGAAACGACGGTCGCGAGCACGGTCGCGGCGCAGTCACGCACCCCGCACGACCCCAGCTGCGTCTGCATATAATCGTACAGCGCGTAGTTGCCCGGACGCGCCTCGTCGACGCCCTCGAGCGTGTCTACGCGGCTCATGCCGGGGGTCGACCCAAGTGAGAGGGTTCCCGGCTCGAGTCCTGCCGCGCGGAGCGCCTGTCCCACCTCGACCATCGCCTGCCGCTCCGCTTCCGCCACTCCGGCGACGGCGGCGGGCGAGTCCGCCTCATACGTGTGGCCGGCGTGCGTGAGGCAGCCGCGCAGGGAAAGCCGGTCCGCCCCGGAGATCCGCCTCGCGAGCTCCACCGCGCGCGTGCTGTCGTGCGGCACGCCGGAGCGTCCATAACCGCAGTCGATCTCCAACCATACCGAGAACCGCGCGCCCGCGGCTTCCAGCACCTGAACCGACGTGAGGGAATCCACCGTCACCCCCAGTTCGACGCGGCGGGAAAGCGCCGCCGCTTCCTCGATCCTGGAGAGATTGAGCGGAAAGGCCCAGAGGATGTCGTCGAAGCCCGCCTCGGCGAAGATCCTGGCTTCGGCGAGCGTGGAAACCGTGATTCCCGCCGCTCCGCGAGCCCGCTGGAGTTGCGCGATCTCCACGCACTTGTGCGTCTTTACATGAGGGCGGAGCCGGACGCCGAGAGCGTCCGCCCGATCCTGCATGACCCGGAGGTTGTTCTCCAGGACATCGAGATCGAGGATGAGCGCCGGAGTACGAAGACCGAACAGTTCCGGCGCGTCGGGGGCGGGGTTCCCGGCGTTCACGCCCCCAAGGTAGTTGGAGGATCACGCTTCCGCTAAGTTGGAACCGCCCGTCCTGGCCGGAATGGAGAGCGTCGCGGGCCGACGGCGGATCGAGTGACCGTAAAGCCGCAGGGGTCGTCTTATTCACGAAGAGAAGATCTTTCGGATCGGGCCGGAGGGTCGGGTTCCGGACACGGAGCCGAGCGATGCGGATGTCGTGACCGCCGTCCTTGAAGGCGATCGCGAGGCGTACGGGGTGCTCGTGCGCCGGTACAAGGATGTGCTCTACCGCTACGCGGAGCGGATGACCGGACGGGCGGATGACGCGGCGGATATCGTGCAGCGCACGTTCATCCGCGGTTATCGGAGCCTCGACCGCTGCCGCGACAGGGAACGCGTGGGGGGCTGGTTGTTTCGAATCACCGTCAACCTGTGCAAGGACCAGTTGAAGGGGCGGGCTCGGCGGGAGGTGTCGCTGGAAGCCGCCGGCCCGCTCACGGCGACGCGAGGTTTGCCCGAGGCACGGGCGGAACGGGCGGAGATACGGGAGCAGATCTTCCGGGCCCTGCAGGCATTGAGCGATGAGCAGCGTGAAGCCTTCGTCCTGAAGCACGTCGAGGGCTGGTCGTATGAAGAGATGGCGGAGAGACTTGGAGCTTCGGTGTCCGCGTTGAAGATGCGCGTCCACCGGGCTCGGGATCAGTTACAGGTGCTGTTAGAGAACTACCGATGAACGACGATCTGAAGCTGTACCTGGATGGAGATATCGACCGTTCGGAACTCTCCCGCGAGCTTCGCGGAGAGGCGGACCGGTGGGATGCCCTCCTTTCGGACGTGCGCGATTCGGGGGTGCAGAGTGCGCCGGTCGGGCTCGAATCGAGGGTCATGGCCGCGGTGCGCCAGGAGGTTCGCCGGCCGTGGTCGAACGTCGTGGACTGGTGGGTGCATCCCCGCTCCGTTCGCATCCGGCCGTGGCTGGGTCTCGCGGCGGCCGCGACGCTGGCGGCGTTCTTCATCCTGCCGCGGGAGAACGTGTTCACCGAACCGGCCGGGGCCGCGACGGCGCTCGTGGGGGAAGAAGTCCACTACGTGCAGTTCCGTCTCGCGGCACCGGGTGCGTCGTCGGTACATGTCGCGGGTGACTTCAACGGTTGGCAGCCCGAGGTCGCACTCGCCGATCCTTACGGGACCGGCGAGTGGGTCGGACGGGTGAAGCTCCCGCCGGGGGTGCACAAGTACATGTTCCTCGTGGACGGGGAGACATGGATCACGGACCCGAACGCGGAACGGTACGTGGAGGACGGTTACGGCAACCGGAACGCCGTGATCGCCATCACGGGCGGCGCGGGCGCCCGCTCGCTGGCCCCGTAGCAACCGTGCGCCGTGTTCCTGGCGCCGCGTCCGTCGGCGTCGTGCTTCTCGGCATCGCGGTCCTCGCGGCCGAACCGCTCGCCGCACAGGACGCCCGCGCCCGCTTCAGCGAACATCTGGGCGCCGTATATGCGGCGCGGACCCTCTCCGTCATTGAGGCCGGCGTGCAGGACGGCTTGCCTCGCGGTCTCCTCATCGACAAGGCAATGGAAGGTGTCGCCAAGCGGATGCCTCCGGAGACCGTGCTGGAGGCGGTCGACACCTTCGCGGACGAACTCCGGGAGGCGGTGTCGGTTGTTGGCCCTCGTGCCGAGCCGATCGCCCTCGAGAAGGCGGCGGATGCACTGCGCCGCGGCGTGGGACGCGGGCTGCTCACAAGGCTGGGGCGCGACCGCGCCAGCGACTTCCCCCTGCTTGTCGTCTCCCTGGAAGAACTGCTGGATGCGGGCGTGGATTTGAGCCTCGCGGAGGATCTCGTTCGCTACGCGGTGTCCGAGGAGTTCGACAGCGAAGCGGTGCTGCGGCTGCCCGCCAGCGTGAAACTCGTGGTGCGCGAGTGTGGGAGTGAACAGACGGACTCGTGCTGGTCCCGCGCGACGGTGCGCGAATGCGCCCGGGTCATGCCGACGCGCCCCTGTCCAACCCGGGCGCTCGCCGACGCGGCGCGCTCGGCGGCAGGGTTGCTTCTGGCCCGCGCCGAGCTGCCTCTTTTCTAGCGGCACTACCGGTCCCTGCCTATACTCTCGGGCCCTCCGCAAACGGGGGGCGCAACACCGTGATGGAGGCGGCTTTGGCAGCGAGAGTGACCGCGGCGGTCACGGGGACGGGGAGCTACCTGCCCCCGGACACCCTCGACAACTTCCAGCTCCTCGAGATGGGCACCCTGCGCGAGTCGTTCGACATCGAGCAGGCCCGGTCCGCGCTAAAGGGCATCGAGGGGGCGGATTCCCTCTCGGCCCCCGACGTCTTCGACCAGTGGGCGTTCCAGCTGACCGGCATCCGGTCGCGCCGGTATATCGCGCGCCACACCGACCTGACGACGGAGGACATGTGTGCCCACGCCGCCCGCGCGGCGCTGGAGGCGGCCGGCCGCGAAGCGTCGGAGATCGACATGCTTTACGTCGCGAGCGTGTCGCCGTCGGACGAAGTCCCCAACATCGCGTGCACCGTGGCCACGCGAATCGGCAACCCGCAGTTGGGCGGGTATGCGATCAACGCGGCCTGCGCGGGCTTCGTGTACGGCGTCGGCGCGGCGTGGTCGTCGATCGTGAGCGGCATGGCGGAGCGGGTGCTCGTCGTGTCGGGGGATGCGCTGACGCGCCTCATCGACTACACCGACGTCCGCACGGCCGTGGTGTTCGCGGATGGGGCCGGAGCGGCCGTGCTCGAACGCTCCAACGGGGACGGGGGCGTCATGGGTCCCCCGGCCATGTCGGGCGAGTTCGCACGAGATCCGCTGTACCTCGTCGGCCAGAGCTGGCGGGAGGGTGACGACCGGGTGCCGATCCTTCACATGGAGGGCGGGCCGCGCATCCTTCGCAATGCGATCATCAAGATGGCCGAGGTCGGGGAGCGGGCGCTCGAGAAAGCGGGCCTGGGCTGGTCGGACGTGGACTTCGTGATCCCGCATCAGGCGAACATGCGGATCACGCGCGGTCTCGAGCAGAGGCTGGTGCTTCCGAAGGGGCGCGTGGTCCACAATATCGAGGATCGCGGGAACATGTCCGCCTCCACGGTCGCCGTGACGCTCGACGAAGTCCTGCGGGGGCGACACGGACCGGTGCCGGAGCCAGCCACCATCGTCCTCACGTCGATCGGCGGTGGATACACGATGGCCGCGGCGGTCGTTCGCATCTGATTCGGAAGTGACGGGCGGCCGCTGCCGCCCGCCCCCCGACCCTGCCATTTCAGGCGGGGCTCGCCCACTCCCTGAGCGGAATCACGTCCACCGGATCGCCGGCGGCTATGGCGTCGACCCCGACCGGGACCGCGAGGAGTCCGTCGGCCAGCATGGACCCCAGGTTCCCCGACCCCTGCGGGCCGCTCAAACGGGCGCCGAGGGCCCCCGTCCCCGTGGGGCCGACGAGCACGCGCAGGAACGAGAGCACGTCCCGGGGCCCGCGGAGGTCGTGGGCCGCGACACACCGGACCGAACGGCGGCAGGGTCGCGCGAACCCGGCCATCTTGCGGATCGCCGGCCTCACGAGCGTCTCGTACGTGACGAGCGCCGAGGCCGGATTGCCCGGGACGCCCCAGAACGGCCGGCCGTCGAGCAGGCCGAAGACCGTTGCGCTCCCCGGCCGCATCCGCAGGCGCCAGAACGCGCGCTCGAACCCGAGTTCGTCGAGTACGCGCTTCACATAGTCGTGCTCGCCGACGCTCACGCCGGCGGCCGAAACGATCGCCTCGCACGATCCGGCACGCGCGAGACACCGGTGCAGGTCGGCGGGGTCGTCCCGGGCGATGCCGAGCGGCACCGGTTCCGCTCCGGAATCCGCGAGCTGGGCGGCCAGCGCGTGTCCGTTCGAGTTCATGATGCGCCGCCCGGCCCGCACCTCGTCGAACTCGTCGAAGTCCGCGAGTTCGTCACCGTTGGCGAGCACGCCGACCCGGGGGCGCCGACCCACCTCCACCTCCTCGAGACCGGCCGACGCGAGCAGCGCCACCGCCGCGGCCCCGAGCTCTTCGCCGCGCTCGACCATCGCATCGCCCGCCTTCACGTCCTCCCCGAGGAACCGGATGTGCCGCTCGCCGTCCGCGTCGTCGAAGATCGTCACGCGTCCGCCCGCGCCGCCGTCCGTGTGCTCCACGCGCACGACGCCGGTGGCGCCTTCCGGCACCGGTGCCCCCGTCATCACGCGCGCCACTGAGCCGGGCTCGAGCGGTCCCCGCGGAAAGGCACCGGCCGGGATGTCGTCGGAGATCGGGAGGACGACGGGTCGCTCCGGGCTGGCGCCCCGGACTTCGTCCACGCGCACGGCGAAGCCGTCCATGGCGCTGTTGTCCCAGGGCGGATGAGGGGCGACCGCCTCGACGCGATGAGCGAGGGAACGTCCGAGGGCGGCGGAGAGTGGTACCCGCTCCGACCCCAGCGGCGACACGGAGTCCAGGACGAGTGCCAGCGCCTCCTCGAAAGCGATCCAGTCCGCGTCGCTCATATTCGCCCCAAGCGAGGCGCTAGAAGTAGTACCAGATGGAGATGCTGAACTCCGGGTTGTGGCCCCACACGGAACTCCGCGGTGCCGGGCCCCCGGACGCCTCGATCAGGTCGAGCGTGCTCCCGAACAGGTATCCTTCCGGAGAAGTCACCCGCACAAGGTAGTCGCGGGCCTCGAAGCCGATCCCGATGGTCTCCGACGGGAAGATCTCGAAGCCCAGCCCCACGTAGATATGCGGCGCCGTGGATATGTCGTAACGGAAGGGCTCGAGCGCCTGATCGGCGAGATGTTCCGAGGCGCCCTCGTTGATGCCGAACACGAACCCGCCCCCGATGAGTCCGTACGGGTGGATCCCATTCCAGGTCCGCGCGCCGGTGAGTCCGATCTGCGCGCCTACATCGGCCCGCAACCAGCCCGCGGCGACCGTGTCGACAATGGCGGGGCCACTCTCGTTGAGGATATCCAGCGTCCAGCGGTCCGCCGCGCCATACGTGGCCCCGAGTTCGAGCGAGAGCGGACTCGACGCCCGGACGCGCATTCTGGCGCCGGACACGGGCGTGGGTCCCTGCGCGAACTCGAGTTCCCCCCGGTTCCCGCCGTGGTGGCCCCCGAACAAGCCCACGCGGAAGCCCTTCTCCCGCCAGCGAAACGGTGAATCGATGCGTTCGGCCTGCGCCTCGAGCGTCGCCGGGACGCCGGCGAGCAAGGCGAGTCCAACGACGAAGATCAGTTTGTTTGACACTGGGTTGACGCGAATTCCATATCTTGGATGAGTCGGACCCGGAACAGGAACCGCCCCGTCTCACGACCGCGACGGGGTCACGGCGCGAGGAATGTAGGTGGAGGACCAGGTCCTTACCAGAAAAACGTCTTGTCGCCGAGGCCTGCGACGCCGGCTCCTCGTCCCGGCCGTGCTGCTGTGTGCGTCCTTGGCGCCACCCGCCTCGGCGCAGGTGCGCGAAATCGTCCTCGAGGGCGAGGTCTTCCGCAGGACGGCCGAGGGGCGGCGTCTGGCCGAACTCGCGCGGCGTGCGCGGGTCATCGTCCAGCGTACCGAGGGGATGTGGGCGGAAGTGGAGATCGGGGGCTGGGTCCCGTCCGGTTCCATCGCCCCGTCCACGCGCGAGGGCCACAACGGCGTCATCGCCAGCCGGGGAGGCGAGCGTCTCAGATCCGAACCGGGAGGGTCGGTGACCGGACTGCTCCTCGAGGGCTTCCTCGTCGACCGGCTGGAGGAGCGGGGGGAGTGGAGCCGCATTCGCCGGTCGGGATGGGTGCGGGAGGCCGCGCTCGGGCCCGCGGCCGGGGTCGGCCCCGGGCCGATGAACGGCGATTCCGTATTGTCGGACGTGTCGGCCGCGGAGTTGCGCGCGAACCCGGACCACTACGCCGGCGCGCGCCTTCGCTGGACCGTGCGGTTTCTGTCGCTGGAGAGGGCGGAGCCGGAACGGATCGAATTCTACGAAGGAGAGCCGTTCCTGCTCGCGCGCGCCCCCGATCCCAGGGACGGCCTGGTCTACATCGCGGTACCGCCGGAACTGATGGAGGCGACGGAAAAGCTCCGGCCCCTCCAGACCCTCGACATGCTGGTGAGGGTCCGGACGGGCCGGTCGGCGCTACTCGAGGTCCCCGTGCTGGATCTGCTCGCGCTCTACTGAGCCGGCATCAGCCCGGGGCACTGCAGCTAGCGGTTCCCCCCGTTGCCCTCGCTCTCGGCTTCGTTCAGGAAGGCTTCGGCCTCCATGAGGCCGGCGTGCGAGAGACCGCCCCACAGGTCCACGACCTCCGCGTACGCCTCGGCGGCGAGAACCGCATCGCCGTTGGCTGCGTGCGCCCGGGCCAGGCCGAGCAGCGAACGCGGCCGGTTCGGCATGCGCAGCAGCGAGGTCTCGAACTTCTCGACCGCCTTGTCCGGCATCCCGAGTTCGAGGAGCATTTCGCCATACAGTTCGTGCAGCGGCTTGACCGGGCTTGCCGAGCCGCGCGGCGGCGCCATGCTCATCACCTCCGCCTCGGCTTCGTCCATGAGGCCGATCGCCACGTCCGGATGGCCCATGGCGGCGTGCCGCAGCGCCCCGACCTGCTTGTGCATGACGTGCGTGTAGCCTTCGCCGTCCGACAGCTCCTTCAGGGCCGCCTCCGCCTCGGTGACGATGGCCTGGTCGCCGGTGCGGTGGGCGCTGAGTCCCGTCGCGAGCAGTTCGTGCGCGGGGGAGTCCTCCGTGATCGGCTGAGTCTCCCACTGCTCGGTCTCGACGATGTAGCGCGCCTTGAGGAGCGAGACCGCGTTCTGCGCCCGCGCGATGCCGGCCGCCCCGCGCGCCCCGCCCGTCGTCGCGAAGCCCTCGTTGTCGACCATGTCGGCGAGGCGGTCCATCCACAGCCCCGCCTTCTCGTAGTCGCCGCGCTGCAGGTCGCCGTACTGGCCCCAGTCGAGCGCATGCACCGCGTCGCCGACCGCGTCGCCGGGCATCCACAGCTCCTGCGCCACGTCATAGGCCGACTGGTTGTTGCCGGACACGCGCTCCCACATGCCGTGCTGGATGAAGATGTGCGTCGGCATGTGCCGAGCATGCGAAACCGCCGGCGCGATGTCGGCGAAGGCGTAGGCCGCGTCCAGCGCGAGCGGGGCCATGATCGGGTTGTCGAACGAGTGGATCGTGTAGTGCGCCGCGCCCGGGTGTAGCGGGTTGTCGTTGAACAGCCGGAGCGCGATCGCCCCCGCCATCACGTTCCAGCGCTGGCTCAGATCACGCGTGGCCGAGGTCGCGCTGAGCAGGGACAGGGCGTAGAAGGCGGCGATCTCCGGGTCGTCCGGATGGGCGTCGTACAGGTCGCGCATCGCCTCCATGTAGCCCACGCGCCGATCGACGTGGTCGGCCTCGCTCCACAGGATCTCGACCGCCCTGATGAACCCCTTCTCCCTGTCGGTCGGCGCCTTGGCCAGCCGCTCCGCGGGCGTCGCGCCCAGTCGCTCGAGCGCCTTGCGCGGATCGGTCGGGTCCATCTGCGAAACGAGCGGGTGGTTGTACGCGAGCGACTCACCCCAGTAGGCCATCGCGAAGTCCGGATCGATTTCCTGCGCGGCGTGGAACTGCTCCCTCGCCTGCTTCCAGCCGAAGCTGTGCAGGATCGCCACGCCCCGAAGGAAATGCTGCTGCGCCTCGCCCGTGGCGGAGGTGGGGAAAGTGATCGAGCCGACTTCATCGAACTGCGCCTCCACCGACGTGGGAACCATCGACAGCGTCGCGCCGACGAGAAGTGCCGGGAGAATCATGGGCCATCTTTTCATCGTGCTATCCCTCTCAGGAAGAAACGCCGGCCTACCTCGTCCGGCATTGAAGTTACGGTGCCGAAACCCGGCACAATCGGCAAGACGCGGGCGGCGGGATGCGAACGGCGAAACACGGCCCGAGGTCACGCGTCCGGGAGCTCGTATTCGATCGACAGCGTGTGTGCGCCGCCGCCGTCCACGGATATCTCGACGGAGCCCGTAAGCCCCTCGAGATCTCCCGTCGCGGAGCCCGGCACGATCTGGCCGCCGGTCCGTTCGTTTCCGCCCGCGCTGAGCCCCCAATGCTGCATCACGAAGGTGCCCCGACGCCCGGCGAGCCTGCCCCGCACCACCTCGCGCGCGATGTAGCCGGCGCCCGCGGTGATGTCGGTCACGTCGGCCTGGCACATGAGGAGCCGTGCCTCGCTCTCGGCGACCAGGTCCCCGTCGAAGCGCTTGAGGACGGTGGCGTGCGAGAGCGTCGGCCCCCCGGCGTCGGATTCGGGTTCCCCCTGGTCCCAACCGGTGACCTCGAACGAAGCGACCGCGCGAGCCGTTGCCGGGCCCGCCGGGTCCCGTCCCGCTTTCCGCCCCCGCTCCGTCAGAGCGCGGCGACCGCGTTGGAGAGGTTGTCGAGGGCGCGCTGCACCAGCACGCGCGAGGTCGCGATGTTCATCCGCATGTGCCCCTCGCCGCCCGTCCCGTAGCTCGGCCCGTTGTTGAGATAGATGCGGGCGTTCTCCGCCAGCCAGCGCTGCAGGACGCTTTCGGGCGACACCGGCTGCACGGCGGTCCGGCTCTCGTGCTCGGCTTTCCCGTGAGCGTCGATGCGGTCCATCAACCCCTTCATGTTGAGCCACGCGAGGAAGGTGCCCTGAGCCTTCGTGTACTTGACGCCGGGGACGTTGTCCCGGATGAAGGATTCGGTCAGCTCGTGATTGCCGTCGAGGTAGTCGAGGAGCTGGTCTAGCCACTCGTCGCCCTCGTTGTTGGCGGCGCGGGCGGCATACATGCCGATCGTGCTGAGATCCGCGCGCGTGTACGTGCGCAGCCGTTCCATGAAGGCGGGGTTCGTGGAGAAGTACCAGGCGACCTTGTTGGCGGCGAGGCTGAACGTCTTGCTGTTGGATTTGAAGGTGACGCTGTTGTCGACGATCTTCGGGTCGAGGCTGGCGAACGGCGTGTACTTCTGTCCCTTCGTCACGAAATCGCAGTGGATCTCGTCGGAGAGCACCGGCACGCGGTGCTCGAGACAGATCTCGCCCATGCGCGTCATGTCCTCCGCCGACCAGCAGTTTCCGGTCGGGTTCTGGGGGTTGCACAGGATGAACGCGTGGACGCGCTGCACCCGGCGCTCGAAGTCGTCCCAGTCGATCTCGTAGACGCCGTCGACCACCTTCATCTCGCTGTCCTCGGCGACGTTCCGCGCGAAGCGCAGGTCCGAGTAGAAGCCGTTGTAGGTCGGGGTCGTCATGAGGACGCGGCTGCCCGGTGGGGCGAAGGTGTGCAGCCCGGCGATGATTCCCGGGTGGACGCCCGAGGTCCAGACGATGGTCGAGGGGTCGATGTCGAGGTCGTAGCGGCGCTGGTTCCAGGCCACGACCGCGTCGGTGAACGAACTGTCGCGGTGCTGGTAGCCCCAGTTCTCGTGACTGGCGCGCTCGGCGATCGCCCGCGTGATGCAGGGTGCGGCGCGGAAGTCCATGTCGGCGATGCCCATGCCGACCTCGATCTCGGGTCCGAACTGCTCGATCGCGCGGTCCCACTTGACGCAATCGGTCCCCCGGCGGTCGTAGACCTCGTCGAAGTCGAAGTCCTCGCGGCCGGAGACCGGAGGCGTGGCGCCGAGGTCGGTGGCGGCCACCTCGCTCGCGAGCGCCGAACGCGCGCCGACGGCGCCCAGGACGGCGGTGGCTCCGGTGTTCCTGAGAAACGCGCGACGGTTCAGCCCGTGGTTCCGCATCAGCGAGTCCTCCTTCGACATTCGCGGGTAGCAGCGGCCCGTGGTGGATTGCGACCGCTCATCCGAATCACGGTGGGCGAAACATGCCGGTCTGGCAAGACGATGAGGTGGCCCGGGCGCCGGTGCGGGTCAGCCCAACCGCCGCAGGTGGGTCGCGCTTTCCGATACGCCGGCCTCGATCCCGGCCTCCCGGTACAGCTCGCCGGCTTCTCTCCACAGGATCCGGGCTTCCTCGTCCTCGCCCAACGCCTCCCGGAGGATGGCCATCCTCCGCACCGCGTTCGCGAGATCGAGGACCGGAGGGGAGGGATGTGCCCGATAGAGCGCGAGCGCCTCGGCGTAGCAGGGCTCCGTCCCCTCGAGATCGGCCAGTTCGCACAGCACGTCCCCGAGGTGGCGCAGGGTGTGGGCGAGCACCAGCGGCTCGTCCCCCCGCCGGCAGAGGGGCACCGCCTCGCGGTAGAGGCGGAGGGCGGCGGCCGTTCGTCCGAGGTCGCGCTCGACGTTTGCCCGGCCGTGAAGGGCGCGGGCGAGCGCCACCGGATCGCCGTGCGCGCGCGCCAGGCGGACGGCTGCCTTCATGTGTCCCATCGCCTCGCCGGGTCGCCCGTGGCGGCGCGCGGCCATCCCGCGCCGAAAGAGCGACTCTACGGCTTCGCGGGGGCCATTCGTCGCGGCGGGGGCGTCGGGTTCGGCCACGGGGCGCTATCCGCCGCGCGGAACGGGTGAGGAAGAGTGGCCGCCGAGGATCCGCCATCCGCCGGATTCGTGTGTCCATAGCATCGTCACGGCACCCCTGAAACTGACGCTGAAGCCGGACTCGCCGACCAGCGTGCTCTCGAACAGCGCCCGGACGTGAGCGAGGCCCGGCGCGAGCGCGATGATCTCCGTATCCCTGTATTGGGTTTCGATGCGCATCCCGGCCCCCAGGGCTTCGAGTCCGGCCCGGACATCGGCGGCGCTCCGGTAGCGGAGCTCCCCGCTCTCGTAGAAGCGGAACCGCGGCGACTCGGAGTAGAAGCCCCCGACAGCCTCCCAGTCCGCCTCCGCACCGAGACTCCGGAAACGCTCCAGTTCCGCCGCCACGCTGTCGCGGATCGCCGCCGCGCGCGCCGCCGTGAGCGTCGCCGAATCCGCCTGACACCCGAAGCCCAGGCAGAGGGCGAGGCAGGCGGCGGGCACCATCGATCTGCGAACAGGTGAATCGGCTTTCACGGGTCCTCCACGGATGGTCACGGATCGCGGTCGCGGATCGCACGAACGTAGGCACGGCGGAGAGGGGCCGCATGCCGCTTGCCAAGCGTCCGCGGGCCGCTCCAGCTTGACCCCTCGCCCTGCCACCAACCCGAGGAGCCAGACCATGAGGATCTTCCGAGGCCTTCCTCCAGTCCCCGTCCTGCTCGCGCTGGCCCTGCCGCTGGTGCCTCCGGCTTCGCTCCCCGCCCAGGAGGCACGGGAAGATGGCGAGGAGGCGTCCGGGCTCGATATCCCGGGAGGGTACATCCTGCCGGATCAGACCGTTCAGGATCTCTTCTCCACCGATCCGAACTTCGCCACGCTGGACCGGATGAGCCCGAACGGCGACCACTTCCTCATCCCGCTCTCGACCGAACTGGGGACGCTGGCGGAAGTCGGGGAGGAGACGCTTCGCCTCGGCATGCTCGAGATCCGGGCGCGCACGGATCGCCCGTGGCATCTCGACATCTACGGGCTGTACGGCTTCCGCTTCTACTCGCTGAGCGAGCGCAGCTTCACCGAGGTGGACGTGCCCGCGGGGATCTACGTGAGCGATCCGATGTGGTCGCCCGACGGTTCGCGGCTCGCCTTCCTCGCGCACCTCGAGGAGCGAACGGAAGTGTGGATCGCCGACGCGAGCGACGGCAGCGTGACGCCGGCCGGCGACGTTCATGTGATCAGCTCCATCGGGAGTTCGTCGCGGGGCCAGGGATCGGCGCCCTCCCGCATGCTGCAGTGGACGCCCTCGGGTTCGATCCTCACGCTCGCGGAGCCGGGCGATCGAGGAGACCCGCCGCCTCCTCCGGCGCTCCCCTCGGGGCCCACGATCCGTCACACGCGCGCGGATGCCACGCCGACGCGCACGATGCCCTTCCTGCTCGAGGACGAGCACGGCGCCGACCTGTTCGAGCACTACACGCGCAGCCAGATCGTGGAGCTGGCGCCCGGCCGTCCCGCCCGGCGGATCGGGGCACCGGGCATGTGGGAGTCGCTGTCGGCGAGTCCCGACGGACGGCATGTGATTGCGACGCGTCTCACGCGTCCCTTCTCCTACATCGCGAGCTACACCGGCTTCCCGCGCGTGACAGAGGTCATCGAGGTGGAGAGCGGCGACGTGCTCGTCCT
>CAZDZJ010000079.1:0-9357 GCA_964509895.1 uncultured Gemmatimonadota bacterium | reverse complement strand
CGCGCCCTTCACGATCTCCACGTGGTCGATGTCCAGCGCGCCCACGTCCGAAAGCGATGCGCCCTCGGACTGGATCACGCCGTCGATCACGATCAGCGGCGACGTGCTCCGGCCGGAGGCGTTGATCGACGTCGGGCCGCGGAGCGTGATCGACGCTTCCTGCCCGGGCTGGCCGGAGGTGGAGATGACCGAGACGCCAGAGGCCTTCCCCGCCAGCAGCGACGAGGCGTCCGCCGCCGGGACCGGAATGTCCTGCGCCGAGAGTCGCTCCACCGTGAACGGGAGCTTCACCTGCGGCGTCTCGCCGACCACTCCCGTGACGACGATGTCCTGCAGCCGCAGAGCCGTCTGCTCCACCGCGAAGTCCGCCGTCGCCACCTGACCGGACGACACCGTCACGGTCTGCGACAGCTCGTGGTAGCCGATCAGGCGGACCGTGATGGTCTGCTCGCCCGCCGGCACCCCTTCCAACCGATACGTGCCCTCGGCACCCGACAGCGTACCGATCACCGTGCCCGCAACGAACACCTGCGCGCCGGCTACCGGGGCCAGCGACTCCGCGTCGGTCACCGTCCCCGATACCGCTCCCTGAGCGAGCAGCGGAGCCGCGCCGATAAAGAGCCAGGCGCTCACTGCAGTGGCGGCTAGCGCGCTCGCGCGCCTCCGCCCTCCTGACAAGTGAAACAACATGGATCACCCTCCTGTGGCAGTGGGATCCTCTACGACCCGAAATTGTTCGGGGGACTCGCCCCCGCCCGACGCGACCGGGTCAGTACATCGCGTCGAGACCAAGCCCGAAAAAGGTCTTCCGATTCTCGTTTCCTGCGCGTCGTGCCGTACCACTACTCCTTTACAACGAATGGCGGAACCGTTTTGCGACGCACCCGGCAACGGCGACGCCGAAACCCGCGCTTCGGGGATCGGGACGCACGCCCGGCACCCTCCGAATCGCAACGATTCCTGCTCGTGGTGCGCGGCCATTCGGCGCACACCCGCAACTTCCCCGACGAACGGGACCGGGCAACATGAGCGCCAGCTTCGGCACGTGCAAGACCCCTGCGGAGACCCTTCGGAACGCCGGGCCTAACGCCATCGGCTGCCGGACCTCGAGACGTCAGGATCCCAGCGAGACGCGCGCGAAGGTTCGCTTGCCGCGCTGGACGAGGTACTCGCCTTCGCCAAGCTGAAGGTCACCTTGCCGGACCACTCGCCCATCGACCCGCACGGCCCCCTGCCGGATGAGTCGACCCGCCTCCGAAGTGGAAGCCGCGAGTCCCGCGTCGCGGAGGATGTGCGCGATCCAGATCGTCTCCCGCTCCCCGAGAGAGAGGGCCACGGCGGGGACATCCTCGGGGACTTTCCTGCGCCGATGGAGCCGGTCGAACGCTTCCCGGGCCCCGACGGCCGATGCATCCCCGTGGTAGCGGGCCACGACGTCCTCCGCGAGCCAGCGCTTCGCCGCGAGCGGGTCGCGGTCCGCCTCGGCGCGACGGGCGGCAAGCTCATCTCCGGAAGCGCTCGACACGAGTACGAGCCACTCGTCGAGCAGGGCGTCCGGGATCGACATGACGCGCCCGAACGACTCCTTCGCCTCCATCGCGAGGCCGACGTAGTTCCCGTAGCTCTTCGACATCTTCCGGTGCCCGTCCGTACCGCGAAGAAGCGGCATGATCAGGCACACCTGCGGCTCCTGCCCCGCGCGCTCCTGGAGCGTCCTCCCGAGGAGCAGGTTGAAGAGCTGGTCGGAGCCGCCGAGTTCGACGTCGGCCCTCAGCGCCACGGAGTCGTACGCCTGCATCATCGGATAGAGGAACTCGACGAGGCTGATCGGACGTCCCTCGCTGTGGCGGGCGGCGAAGTCGTCGCGCTCGAGCATGCGGGCCACGGTGTATTGCGACGTGAGCCGGAGGATGTCCGCCAGCCTGAGGCCGGCCAGCCACTCGCTGTTCTTCCGGATTTCCGTGGCCTCCGGATCGAGGATGCGAAACAGCTGGTCCTCGTACGTGACCAGGTTCGCCTCGATCTCCTCCTCGGACAGCATCGGCCGCGTTTCGTCCCTTCCGCTCGGGTCGCCCACCCGCGCCGTGAAGTCGCCCATCACGAAGACGACGCGGTGGCCGAGTTCCTGGAAGGTCCGCAGCTTGTGGATGGAGACGCCGTGGCCGATGTGCAGGTCGGGCCGGGTCGGGTCGAACCCCTGTTTAATGATGAGCGGCCGGTCCTCGCGGACGGAACCTTCGAGCTTGTGCGCGAGTTCGGCTTCCGGGACGATGGACTCGGTCCCCTCCCGGATCCGCCGGATCTGTTCTTCCACGGGGAGAAACATCTGGGCCTGGTGTCGGTATATTGCTTTCGTTCCCCGCCGGCGGTCGCTCCCGCCGGGGGCGAGGTGACGATAGAATCGGGTCGGCGGCGGTTCGGCGCGAGGGGGGACCGGGGAAGAGGGTGAACCGCCGGGAGATCGCAGGGGGGGATACGGGGATGAGGCGTCGACGAAGAGCCGCGCGCCGGTCACGGCGATCCGGGAAGGGAACGCCGCGCAGGCGGAGAGACGCTCCACGGACGCGCGCGAAGGGGCGGCGGCGGAAGGCCGCTCGCGGCTGGGCCGGTCTCATACCTCGCCGGACGCTGGTTCTCGCCCTTCTGGTCTGCGCCGGGCTGGGGGGCGGTGTCGCCTGGCGCGGGTGGACGCACCTGTGCGACGACTGTCCCTCGATCGCCCAGATCTACGCCTTCGAACCGAAGGAGGCGACGAAGCTCTTCGCGGCGGACGGATCGCTCCTCGCGGAACTCGCCATCGAGCGCCGGACGCCGATCCGCATGGAGGACCTCCCGCGCCACGTCTACAACGCCTTCATCGCGGTCGAGGACAAGCGGTTCTGGGGGCACGCGGGGGTCGACCTGCTGCGGACGACGCGGGCCTTCCTCGATTTCCTGGTCAGGGGGTACGGGGCGGCGGGCGGCAGTTCGATCACGCAGCAGCTCGCGGGCAACATGTTCGAGGCTTCCGTGGACCGGCGCGACATCAGCGTCCGCCGCAAGCTGCGCGAGATGCGGGTCGCGATCGATGTCGAGCGCGCCTACAGCAAGTGGGAGATCCTCGAAGCCTACATGAACCAGATCAACTTCGACGGCGTGTTCGGGGTCCAGGCCGCGGCGGAGCGCTATTTCGGGAAGACGGCCGCGCAACTCAACCTGCCGGAGGCGGCGCTGCTCGCGGCCATCCCCCGAAACCCGGCCGGCTACAATCCGATCCGCCGCCCCGAGCGGGCCATCGGCCGTCGCAACCTCGTCCTGGAGTTGATGGCGGCGCAGGGACTCGTGAGCATCGCCGACGCCGAAGCGGCGAAGGCGTACCCGCTGGAACTCGTGAGGGGCGCCCGCATCGAGCAGGAAGCGCCGTACTTCGTGGAATGGGTGCGGGAGCGGCTCCGCGACCGGTACGGGATGGCCATCTTCGAGGAAGGATACCGCGTCTACACGACTCTCGATCCCGATCTCCAGGCGGTGGCCGATTCTGCGCTGCGCGCCCAGCTGGAGTGGGTCGACCGGCACCCGGCGTACAATGGCGTCACGTACGAGGAGGTGCGCGCCTGGCCGCCGGACAGCCTCTATCGGGCCAGCCGGGGGGGCGCGGAGATGCCGTACGTGCAGGGGATGTTCGTCGCGCTCGACGCCGCGACCGGCGACGTGCGGGCGATGGTGGGCGGCCGTGATTTCGGCGACTCGAAGTTCAACCGCGCGACCCAGGCCATCCGGCAGCCGGGATCCGTGTTCAAGCCGTTCGTCTACACGACGGCGATCGCGTCCGGGATTCCCGCGTCGGAGATCATCTACGACCAGCCGTACTACCTGGAGAACATCGGCGGCGATCCGTACGCTCCGCGCAACTTCGAGAACGACTTCAAGGGCCCCATGACGCTTCGGCGCGCCCTGGCGCGGTCGATCAACATCGTGGCGGTCAAGCTGGGACAGCGCGTCGGCGAAGAGTCTTTCGCGCAGATGGCAGAGCGCATGGGGGTTTCGTCACATGTGCCCAGGGTGCCCTCGGCCGCGATCGGATCGATGGATGTGCGTCCGATCGAGATCGCCACCGCCTACACGACATTCGCGAACCTCGGCGTCCGGGTCACTCCTCGCTGGATCCTCCGCGTCGAGAGCAAGGATGGCCGGGTCCTGTGGGAGAGCCGCGTGCAGCGGGAGCGCGTGCTGGAGCCGGATATCGCCTGGATCGCCCAGTCCATGCTGCGTGATGCCGTGGACCGGGGGACCGGAACGCTCGCGGTGAGATCCCGCTATGCGATTCCCTACACCGTGCCGGTGGGAGGCAAGACGGGGACGACGAACGACGCCACGAACACGTGGTTCGTCGGGTTTACGCCCGACCTCGTGACGACGACCTGGGTCGGGCTCGACCGGCCCCGGCGGATCTACAACGGGGCTACGGGGGGAGGCACCGCGGCTCCGGTCGGAGCGGCGGTACTCGCGCACTACTACGAGGCGCACGAGACCCCGGAGGCCTGGGAACGGCCGCCCGGCCTCATCGAGCGGACGGTGGACGAGACCACGGGGCTGCTGTCGACGCGCTGGTGTCCGATCGACGTCAGCTACGTCGAGATCTACCTCGAGGGGACGGAGCCGACCGAGACGTGCGACGCGCATGGCCCCTGGACCGCCCGGGCCGCCATCCAGCGGAACCGCGCCCCGAACTAGCCGAACGGCGGTCCCCTTTCACGCGATCCGCTCCAGAATGAGCGGCTGCGGATGGGGCGGCGCCGCCGTTAGCCGGATCGCGTCCGCGAGGCGGTGCATGGCCGTGGCGGCGCTCGCCGCGTCCCCCGCGTGTACGGTGAGAATGGGCTCCCCCCTGGAGACTTCGTCGCCCGCCTGCCGGTGAAACTCGAACCCCACGGCCGGATCGACGGCATCCTCGACGCGCCGGCGGCCGGCCCCCAGTGCGACGGAGGCCACGCCCACCTTGCGGGCGTGGACGTCGAGCCAGCCGGCCCCGGGCGATCGGAAGGGCTCGCGGACCGGCGCGGTGGGAAGGCGGCCGGGATCGCCGACCACACGCGGGTCCCCGCCCTGGATGTCGATCAGGCGCTCGAAGCGCTCGAGGGCGGCTCCGCTGTCCAGAATCGCGCCGAGCGCCGCCACGGCTTCGCCGGCCTCGGCCGCGCGGCCGGCGGACACGAGCAGCTCCGCGCTCAACGCGAGGGTGACTTCGCGCAGGTCCGCGGGGCCGGCGCCCCTCAGGGTGTCGATCGCCTCGCGGACCTCGAGGGCATTCCCGACGGTGCGGCCCAAAGGGGCGTCCATTCCGGTCAGAAGCGCGCTCGTCCGGAGTCCTTCGCCGGTGGCGAGGTCGACCATCTGGCGCGCCAGTTCGCGCGCCTGTTCACGATCGGTCATGAAGGCCCCGCGTCCGCACTTCACGTCGAGCACGAGCGCGCCGATCCCCTCCGCCACCTTCTTGGAGACGATCGATGCCGCGATCAGCGGCGGGGAGGGGACGGTCCCGGTCACGTCCCGAAGCGCGTAGAGACGCCCGTCGAGCGGCGCGATTTCCTTCGTCTGGCCGATCATCGCGCACCCCACTTCATCGAGGATGGTCCGAAACCGGTCCAGGTCCATGTGCACGCGAAAGCCCGGGATCGCTTCGAGTTTGTCGAGCGTCCCTCCGGTGTGACCGAGACCTCGACCGGACATCATGGGCACGCGAAGCCCGGCCTCTGCGAGGAGGGGCGCAAGGATGAGGGAAACCTTGTCTCCGACCCCTCCGGTCGAATGCTTGTCCACAGCCGGCGGGCCGTCCCCGGCGAAGCGCAAACGCGCACCGGACTCGATCATCTCCCGCAGCAACACCGAGAGCTCGGCGGAATCCAGCCCCCGGATGAACGCGGCCATGAGAAAGGCGGACATCTGGTACTCGGCGACGCCGCCGTCCATGTACGCGCGCAGGAAAGCCGCGAGTTCATCGGCGGAGAGCCGTTCGCCGTCTCGCTTCTTCTCAATGATCCGGGTGGCGAGCATGGGGCGCCAACCTTGTCCGCCTCCCGGCCCCTGTCTAGCTTTTTTTGCGATGATCTCCTCCACGCAGGCCCCCTCCGTCATCCTCCCGAGGTCGGTCCTCTCGGATCTCTTTCGCCGCTGCGCGAGTCTGGGCGACGCCGGTATTGCGGCGCTGAACGAAGCCGGGTATCGGACGGGCGCCGAAGCGGTCACCATGCTTGGCGACTCGCCGAGCGCGCTGCCCGCGGCCGAGTTCTGGACCCTGCTGGACGAACTGCTCCGCATCGCGGGCCTCGGCTCGGTGGCGTTCAAGCCCGGAGGAGGATCGTCCGCGGCCATCGCGTGGCGCGACTCGGCCGAGGCCGCAACGGGATCGACCGGGAGCGCGCCGGGTGCCGCTCGCTGCCATTTCGCGATCGGGCTCCTGCGCGGTGCCCTGAGCCACGCCGCGGGTCGCGCCGTCGAGGTTGCCGAGGTGCGTTGCGGCGCCGGAACGGAGCCCTGTTGGTTCCTCTTCGGATCCGCCGAGACGATACATCGGATCCAGGCCTCGGAACGCCCCGGCGCCGGGAGGCGGGAGCACTGAACGTGCCCCGCGGCCGTCTGATGGCGCTCGACTACGGCCGGCGCCGGATCGGAGTGGCCGTCACCGATCCTACGCGGACGATCGCGGCGCCCGGAGGTGTCGTCGAGCGGCCCGGCCGACGAACTCGGGCAGCGGACGTTCCCGGCGACCTGGTCCGGCTCGTGGCAGAGCTGGATCCCGCCGCCATCCTCGTGGGCATACCTTATTCAATGGATGGGACCGCGGGGGAAATGGCCGCGGAGGTGCGAGTCTTCGCCGGGGCGCTGGAGGATGCGACGGGCGTGCGGATCATCGAATGGGATGAGCGGTTGTCGACGGCGAGGGCGGAACGGGAGATCCTCGACATGGACCTGCCCCGAGGCCGGCGGCGCGAGAAGGGTCGGACGGATGAGATGGCCGCAGCGCTGATGCTGTCCGCCTACCTGCGCAGCATCGCGACCGGCTCGGGCATCGCCGGGGACTCATGAAGCGCCTGCCGAAGGGTACGCGCCTTCGACTGGCCCTCGCGGCCCTCGCCGCTGCGACTCCGGTCGCGTACGGGTTCTTCTCCACCGAGTTCGGGGGCCGCGGCACGCCGGATGGGTCGGTCGTCGAGGTTCGCGTGCCCGAAGGCGCCGCGGCGCTCGAAGTGGCCGAGATCCTGGCTTCCGAGGCGCTGATCTTCCATCCCCGAATCTTCGAGGCGTACGCGCGCCTGAGGGGCGAGGGGCGGGAGCTGAAAGCCGGCCGATACGAGATCCCGCGCGGCGCCTCCTACCGATACCTGCTCAAGGTGCTCCGAACCGGAGCAGTCGTTACGACGCCCCTCACGATCCCGGAGGGTCTTCGAGTTCCGGAGGTGGCCGGACGCCTGGCCGCCTATGTCGGCGATTCCACGGAGACCGTCCTCGCCTACCTGACGGACCCGAAGCGGGTCTCCGAACTCGGCGTACCCGGACCCACGCTGGAGGGATACCTGTTTCCGGAGACGTATCGTTTCGCCGACGGCGTCGGCCTCTCGATCATCGTCCAGGCGATGGTCGGGCGGTACAGGGGTTTCTGGGGTGATGAGGAGCGGGCGCAGGCCGCCGCTCTGGGCTTCGATGAGCGGGAGATCGTGACGCTCGCAAGCATCGTCGAGAAGGAAGTGCGGTGGGGCGAGGAGCGCCCGGTGGTTGCGGGCGTCTACTGGAACCGCCTGCAGATGGACATGCTCCTGCAGGCGGACCCCACGGTCCAGTACGCCCTCGGCGAGCCCCGCGCGCGCCTCTTGTACCGCGACATCGACGCGGTCGCCGACCACCCCTACAACACCTATACGCAGCCGGGATTGCCGCCCGGCCCGATCGCCTCGCCGGGCGCGGCATCGCTGCGCGCCGCCCTCCAGCCCGCCGACCACGACTACATCTTCTTCGTGGCGCGAAACGACGGCTCGCACGAATTCAGCCGGACGCTGCGCGAACACAACAACGCGAGAAACCGGATTCGCCTCGGCCGCGAGGCGGCCGAACGCTAGCGCAGGCGCGACGCTTGCCCGGCTCATCCACCCCGTGTGGCTGGCCTCTCATGGTGATCACGCACCCCCGGCCCGTCTGCGGCCGGCCGCTCGAGCAGGTCGTCGCCGAGTGCGTGGACGCCGGCGCGCCCGCGATTCAGTTGCGCGACAAGAGCGCCGACACCCGCGCGCTCTCCGCGACCGCCGCCCGACTCCTCGCGATCACCGAGCCCGCCGGCGCAAGCCTGATCGTGAACGATCGCCTGGACGTCGCCCTGGCCGCCGGAGCGGACGGCGTACATCTGGGCCCGGACGACCTCCCGGTCTCGGCCGCTCGCGCCATCGCCCCGCGCGACTTCATCATCGGTTACTCCACCGATGATCCGGAGGGAGCTCGTCGCGCGGCGGCCGCCGGAGCGGACTACCTGGGCGTCGGTGCGGTGTTCGGCACCCGCTCCAAGCCCGGCCTGGCCGAGGAAGCGATAGGCCCGGAGCGGGTCCGGCTCGTGCGGGAGGTCAGCAGGCTCCCCTGTCTCGGCATCGGAGGCATCACTGTCGCCAACGCCGGGGACGTACTCGCGACCGGAGCGGGCATCGCGGTCCTCTCCGCGGTGATGTCATCGAAAGATCCGGCGAGCGTGGTGCGGGAGCTTCTCGGTCACCAACGGTGCGGAGGGGAGGCGTCGGTGGTTGCTTGCTGGTGAACGCCGCGGCCATGCCCCCCTGACCGCGGTGCCGATCGGGCGCGGGGCGGGCTGTTCCACCAGGGAGCCGATACAGGGGCGTTCAAGGCTGGCGCAACCACCGACGCCTCCCCTCCGCACCGGCACGGTCGCCCGGCGACGCTCCGCGACGATGCCCCCCTGACCGCGGTGCCAAATCGGCGCGGGGCGGGCTGTTCCACCAGGGAGCCGAGACGGGGGCGTTCAAGGCTGGCGCAACCACCGACGCCTCCCCTCCGCACCGGCACGGTCGCCCGGCGACGCTCCGCCACGATGCCGCCATGACCGGGGCGCCGACCGGCGCGGGGCCGGTCGACCGGACGGTACCCGATCAGCGCCCCGGCTCGCAGGGCGACCGCACCGACCGTGCCCGCCCGGCCACCGCTCCCCATCTCATCGGCGATGGGGCGGGGGAGGGGGCGTCGGCGGTTGCGCCAGCCTTGAACGCCCGCGGCTTCGCCGCCCCCCCGCCATGCACCCCTCGCGACGATCGGCGCCCCGGTCATCGCTGCATCGTCGCGGCGTTCACCAGCAAGCAACCGCCGACGCCCCCTCCCCCGCCC
>CAZDZJ010000078.1:0-17134 GCA_964509895.1 uncultured Gemmatimonadota bacterium | reverse complement strand
GGGTGTTCAACAACGCGGTCGAGCGCCTGCTCGGGAAGACCGAGGATGAGGTTCGGGAACTGGCCCAGGACACGCTCACCGGCAACCTGCGCGGCGTGCTCGCCACGCTCACGCCGGAAGCCGTGAACGAGGACCGGCTGGGGTTCGCCAAGGCGCTGTCGGAGGACGCGGGTGAGGACCTGGCGTCGCTGGGCTTCCACCTCGACGTGCTCAAGATCCAGAACGTGAGCGACGAGCGGGGCTACCTGGACGCGATCGGGCGCGAGAAGTCGGCCGAGGCCATTCGGGCGGCGGAGATCGCCGAGGCGCAGGCCGAGGCGGACACGCGGGAGGCGCAGGCCGAGGCGAAGCGGCGCGCCGAGGTGCGGGAGGCGCAGGCCTCGATCAAGATCGCCGAGGCCCAGAACGAACTGCGCGTGCGCAAGGCGGAACTGCACCGCGAGGGGGACACGGCCGAGAAGATCGCGCGCGTGAAGGCGGAGGAGGCGGAGGTCGAGGCCGAGAAGGTGCTCGAGATGAAGCGTGTGGAGCGCGAGGAGCAGCGGCTGCGGGCGGACGTGATCGAGCCGGCGAAGGCGGAGAAGATGGCCGCGTTCGCGCGGGCCGAGGCCGAGGCGGCCCCGATCCTGGAGCGGGGGAAGGCCCAGGTCGAGGTGCTGAAGCGGCTCTACGCGGAGGTCCAGACCGGAGGCGAGGCGGCGTTCGCCGTGTTCATGGCCGAGAAGCTCCCCGAACTGCTCGAGATCGCCGTGGGCGCGGTGGAGGGCGTGGACATCGACCGCGTGGTCGTGATGGACGGGGGCCAGGGCGAGGGCGTGTCCAACGCGCTCAACCAGCGCGTGAGGGGCGCCTACGGGACGATGGAGGGGCTCGCGTCGGTGCTGGGCCTCGACATTCAGGAGGTGCTGCAGCGGGCGGTCGGATCCGGGGACGCGGACGGAGGGGAGGGGTCAGCCCCGGAGCTTCCGCCGGCTTAGCGTAGAAGAAACAAGGGGCCGCGGTGGAAGTTCCCATCGGACCCCTAACCCACCCAGCCCTCCTCCATCCGGTCGTAGAAGCCCAGAATTACGGTGTTGAGATCCTCGTCGGCCTCCACCGCCACCGTCCCGTGGTATCCGTACTCGGGCGTCCCGGTCGCGATCGCTCCATTAGACAGATCGAAAGTACCGCAAAGCGCACAGCCAGAGTTGTTCTAGCAACTCCGCGCATGAACTTCGGTATTGAGCCGCAGACGCACAACGAAGTCAATGTCCAGTTGATCGGACGCCACCACATGCATAACGCCAGCGGAGCCGACCTCGGTCACCGTCACAACGTAGGGTACGGACGCGGAACCGAGGTGCGCCCCGCAGTTGTCAAGCACATCCCAAGTCGACTCGTCGGATTCGGCCACGCGTCTCGCCCAGATCCAGCCCTCGGGTGATGTGTCCAGCTCTGCCACATCCTTCTTCGGGGTATCGAGCGTGTTGAGTGTGTCGCCCAATATGGTCACCTCATGTATCCGGGGTTCCTTGAGGTCGGCCAGCCATACCGTACCCTCAGGTGAGAGCGACCAGGCGATGTGGTCCCGTTCGGGTGCCAGGAACGTGACAGTCAGGGCGTTTCCGCCTGATGCCTGGGTCTGCGGTGAACCCCTCTGGACGAGTGCCCGCGTATCGATATGGAGCGTGTCACCCGATATCACATAGTCCGGCGGCGTATCCCGGCCACGGGCGACGTAGCTGTACACGGAATCGTTGAGAACTCTGTACTGCTGCTCGTACACCCGACCTTCCCCGTCGACAGCCACCACTACACCGGTCGGATGACCCCGTTCGCGATAACTTGGCATGTACGTATCCCGCGCGTACTCGGCCCCAAGCGAATCCAGGATTGAGAGAAACCTCCTGTCGTCAATCCATAGCCGACCACGAGCTTCATCCCAGGTCACGCGAGCGGGAAACTGGGGCCTGTGTCGCCCCTCGCCCGGACCATCGCCCTCCGGTGCGAGCCGGCGGATGAAACGACCCTCGCGGTCGAACAGGCGCACATCCCTCCAGCCGGGGTCGAGCACGTAAATTCGGCCGAATGAATCGATCGCGAGATCGTGGATGTCCGCAAACACGTCGGGTCCCGACCCGTCAACTCGTCCGAGACGCAACTCCTGGACCAGACGCAATTCGCCGGTCTGGGCGGCAGCCGAAGCCGCCCAGACCAGTGAAACAAACGCTATCGACACACGCAGCATCTCAGTGCACACCCCGACACGAGGCGTCACCGCGCCAGTACTCCCCTCCTCCGCCCAGAGACCAGCATGTCACTTCAATGCTGTGCAGTTCCCCGCCAAGCTCCTCGCAACGAATCTCCGCCGCCCTCGTGGCGGCGGCTTCGGCCTCATCCGAGCAGGCGGCAGTTGCACCATCGACCTCGGTGCCTTCACACGCCATCGGGCCGGCCTGGCTGGTGTTACAGGCCGGGATTCGGATCTACCCGCAAACTCGATGAGTTTTGTGACGATATTGATGATTGTAGCGGACTCTGCGCACGTCGGGAACCCGCGTCGCCGCGCAGTTTTCGTCCCCCAGCCGGCGGTCTTCCCGATGAGCTTCCGATCGTAGTACACAGGCGCTCGCCGGGCGTTCGCGCGTCACGGAAGCCACCTGAAGAATCACCGTGTTGAGGTCCTCGTCGGTCTGCCCCGCCACCGTCCCGTGGGTCCGTCCTCGGGCCCCATCAGGGGCGACGTGTTGCCGGATCTTGGAACTGAAGCCGACGCCACCCTGAACGCGCTTCTCGACGATGGCCACGAGCGGGTGCGCGGCACCGACGGGACGATGGAGGGGCTCGCCTCGGTGCTGGGCCTCGACATCCAGGAGGTGCTGCAGCGGGCCGTCGGCTCGGGCGACGCGGTTACGGCTCGGGAAGCCGGAAGCGGCCGACCCACGGACTGGGCTCGAGACCGGCCGCGTACAGCCAGGTATCCGAGTCGTCGATGGCGATCGCCTCCACGCCGCGATCGAGGTACAGAGACTTCACGTACTCACCGTCCCACGTGTAGACCTGCACCTCGCGGGAGAGCCACGGGGCAGGCTGGTCGTGCACGCTCCTCCCGGAGAATATGCCATAGAGATAGCGCTCGGTCGCAGCCAGGTCTATGAACCCGTAGCGCGTGTCGGGCCCCACGGACATTAGGGGCTTTCCGCTGACGGATCGCCCCTGCAGCCACGCGGGCTGGAAGGGGTCGGGCACCTCCGCCTCGGCGAGAACGACACCGTCGTAGTCGAATATCTCCAGTAGCCCTCCCAACAGAGTCCCCGCTGCCAGGCGACCGCCGTCAGGATCTGCCACAATCCAGCTCTCGTACGCCTGGAAGAGCGTAATGCCCGGCGCCTCACCGGCCTCCTGAGGAAAGCCAACGATCGTACGATCGAACTCAAGGTCTTCGTGGTAGCGGGCCACCCGTCCTTCCGTGATCCAGCCACCCGCAAACCAGCGGCCATCCGGGACACGAACCATCGACCCGGCGTTGGGACCGCTCAATTGGAACGTGTCCAGCGTTCTCGCTGTATCCCCTTCGATGCCTCTCAGCGAAAGACGACTAAGGCGCTGTAGAACACCGTCGAGGATCCACACCTCGTCGGCAGTCTCCGCAGCCCCAAGTACGATCTGCTCCGCATCCCGGAATTCGCCCGGGCCCTCTCCTTTCCGGCCGAATGAACCGAGGCGCCGCGTAGTCGCGAGATCGAAGACATGCACGGCCGGACTCAACATTCCGTCCAGTGCAATCAGCTGGTTCGCGACCAGACCGACTTCGATGATCCACCCGAGTGAGTCGTCCGCGAAGACCGCGCTGGGAGTCAAGGCAACCGCAGTCTCTCCCCTTCCTCCGATGCCTTCGCGAGGTCCACAATTCAGGGTCAGGACGACTCCCAGCACGCCGACGGCCGATCGCCGGTCGGCGCGACCGAGATGCACAGTCAGTAACATGCCGGCTTGCGGCGGGGCTCCTGGTAATCCGGACAGACGCAGTCCATCCTGGACGGAAGCATGCAGACCCCTTCTTCACAAGCAGCGTCGGACAGCCCGGCTCCCAGGGGGCTGTCCGCATCCGGAGCGATGGGGATCAGGATGCCAGTGACGGTTAGCGCGACGGCGATCAGGGCCCATTTTCTCCTCATTCCTCTCTGCCTTTCGGTTTGGTTGTTTCGGGTGCTTCAGCGTGCGCCTGGGCCGTTCCCAATAGAAGCGCAGCGCGGATACCTGTCGCCAACACTTCTCCCCGGTGCCTGAGGTTGCCATTGACGTCCAACACCGAGTATCGGAACTCGCGGACAGCCCCAAGGGCTTCCCACACTTCGAATCTCTCGTCGTAATAGGGCCGGCGGGCGAGGGGCGTTGGGTGAGACTCGGTTTGAGTCGGAGAGGCGGCACCCGCGCCGATCAGGATGGTCTGCGCGGCGCTCGCTTCGAGATTCTCCGCGTTCGCGTGGAGGAGTTGCAGGCCCGGCAGTGGTGTAGGCGTCGACCAGTTGACCTGTATCACCAGCGTCACGCTGCCACGGACCACCTCCCGGAGCGTCGTTTCTTCTCCCGCCGGGGTCCGGATGCGTGCCGAGAGGTCGATCTGTTCATTGAGTAGCGATGATGCGACTTGTTCGCGCCACGCGTGACTGGCCGAGTTCAGGTGGTCTTCGCTGGGTCCGACTTTCTCCCGGTCATCGCCTGGAATCACATGCGGTTCGATCGGAACGACAGGATCGGATTGTACAAGGGCCAGCAATTCCGAGGCACGATTCGGAGAACCTGCGTCCAGGTAGAGTTCCGCCAGTTCCACCAACGTTCCCGGACTCCAGGTCAACTGTCTGGCGCGTTCGAGCGCGGTGAGCCCCCCCGCCAGGTCGCCGCTGTCCAGGCGCAGTCGACCAAAGAGCAGATTCAGACGGGCCCGTCTCTCGGCAGTATCCAACTCGAAGCTGCGCCGTGTTTGTTCGAGGGGACGTTTGGCATCCAGCCAGCCCCCGTTGCCGCCCAACAGTTCCGAAATCCAGCGTTCGGCGATCGCCGAGAAAGCCGGCGTTTCGCTCAGCCGTTCCGCCACCGTCCCATCGAGCCCCGAACTGCGAAGTGCCGGTTCGCTGGCGTAGCGTTCGAGCCAGGTGCGCGTGACGACGGAGTCGGCTGACTCGTACGAGTACTCCAGTCCGAGCTGAGCCACCGCCGGCATGGGAGAGAACCTCCAATTCCGGTCCAGGGCGCTGAGTTTCTGCCGATCCGAGTCCGGGGAGAGCACGATCTCCCACAATCGGGATTGTGACGCGTACTCGTGCCGGGGGTACCGGGCATTCAGGGTTGAGTCCCAATACGTCTCCAGGTCACTCCTTCCGAGCTGCCGTGCGGAGCGACTCAGATCGTACATTTCGTTGGGTCCGGCATTCCTTCTCCGCGCCGCCGCATCGAAGAGTTGGAGGCGCTCCACCTTGGCTCGCAGGGCCGCGTCATTCGAGGATGCGGGCGCCGCGTCCGTCGTGAAGAGCAGGAGGTGGGCCCAGAACTCGATCCGCTCCGGAAACTCGGCGGCCGCTTGTTCCGCCACCTGAATGCCGCGCGATACGCTGATATCGGACATCGCGAGCATTTGGTAGAGGCGACCCTGGAGGGTGGGTCGACCGCCCTCGTCCGCCTCGATGTACTCCCAGAAGCGGCCCCGGTTGGTGTCGATGCGATCTCCTCGCCGATCTTCGACGGCGGCCATCGCGTAGACGGCGTCCGGAGGCAGATTGGCTATTCCCTCGAAACTCCCGGCCTCCCTCCGGCCGAGCTCGATTGTGGCGAAACCGGGCGTCGTCTGGGTGAACCGGAGGGAATCCGGAACCCAGTAGCGGATGCGCGCGCGAAGGCCTGGTTCCACGGACAGAGGCGTGGCGGTCTCGTACCGGACCGTCAGGACCCCGGTCTCGGCTCGCCAGAGGGTCATCGTACTTGAGCCCGCCATGGCCCGGTCGGCACCGATCGTGAGAGTCAGGAACGTCGCCAGGAGTCCCGCCACGCTTGCCGCCAGCGACAACGCCAGCCTGCGCGAACGCGAAGTGGAGAAGGGAGATTGGGGATCGAAGAGTTCGATCACGTTTCCCGGACCGGATTCCTGCGGGAAGATCTCATCGATCAGTCCGCGAGGTGGGGCCGGACTTGGGAGGCTCCTCAGAGCTTGTCCGAGCCCTCGGATGAACCGGAGTTCATCGCGACAGCTCGCGCATGCACGGAGGTGTGCCTGGACCGCGGTTAGCGACGACGGACCGATCTCCCCGTCGGCGAAGGCGCTCAGAGTCCGGAATTCCAGGTGCATGGCGGTTACCTTTCGCCCAGCAGGGCCCGCAGTCTCTCCCGTGCCCGAAAGAGCCGAACCGCGGATGCCGATGGGTCGATGTTGAGGAGCTTGCCGATTTCCTTGTGGGAGTAGCCTTCGATCTCCTTGAGGATGAGGACGCTTCGGAGGCGATCCGGGAGTGAGGCCAGCGCCCGTTCCAGGGCGATGGAGTCCAGGACGCCAACCGGGCGGCTGCAAGCCACGTCATCGCGGGAGATCGAGACCTCACACCTGCGAGATCTCGTGCGGAGCAGCATCAGGGCGGCGCGCGAGGTTACCGCTCTCAGCCAGGGGCCCACGGGCTGCTCGTAGTCGAAGGTCTGCAGACTTGTCGGCAGACCGGAAAAGGCGTCATGAAGGACATCGCGGGCGTCGGCCGCCGAATCCGTCAGGCGGTGCGCGACCGCGAAGAGTTCGTCCGCGTATTGTTCGTAGAGGCACCGCAGGGCCTCGCGCTCACTGCCCGCTGCTCGCCTCGCCAGTTCCGCATCCCTGCCCGCCTCTAGCACGGTCGCCGGCCTTGCCGGGACCCGTGCCCGGGCTGTGGCAGTTGCGAAGCGACGGCCGAGACGGATGACACCGCGGCCGTGGTTGCGTCGCATGCCTCACTCCTTTGGGCTTGTCGTTCACCGTAAGAACTGCGCAGGGAGAACTGCGCTCCTGATACACATATGCCGCTGGCCCGAAAAATCTTACATCGCCTCTGCGGACGGAGATTCCTCCTCGGTCCGTCAACGCGCGCGTGGCCCGGCGGAAGCGGCGCGAACGGCGGCAGCAGCGTCGGCGTGGTCTCCCGGGAGGCTGGCGGGGGAGGTGTCGAGCCGGGAGGATTCGGCCCGCTCAGATGAAACGGCGGGTGGAGAAGGAAGGGTATGGTACCCTAGCGCGGCGGAGGCCCGATCCTTCCCGGCCGCATCGCCGTCAAGAAGCGCACGGGCTTCAGCACATTCCGGTCGTACGAGTAGTAGACGAAGAGCGGCGTACCCCGCATCTTGCCGCGTTCCACGAAGCCCCACGAGCGCGAGTCGAAGCTGTCGTCGCGGTTGTCGCCCATCATGAAGTACCGCTCTTCGGGAACGACGATGGGGCCCCAGTCGTTGCGCGTGGGTACATACGCCTCAGGCAGCGAGTCCCGCACCAGGTGCTCGGCCTGCCACAGCATCTGCGGGTCCGGCGAGTCGGGGGTCCGGAGGTGCCGCCGCACGTAGGGTTCGTCCACTGCAAGGCCGTTCCGGTACAGGGTGCCGTCCTCCATGCGGAGGGTGTCGCCGGGCAGGCCCGCCGTGCGCTTGACGATGTCCAGCCCCGGCGCGTGGTCTGCCCGGAACACGACGATGTCGCCGTGCATCGGCTCCCGGTATCCGGGCACGCGTCGATTCGTGAACGGGATCGGCGTACCCAGCGACACGCGGTTCACGAGCAGGAAGTCGCCCACCAGCAGCGTTTCTTCCATCGAGCCGGAATCAATGACGAAGGTGGCCAGCAGGAACGTCCGGACGAGGAGGAAGAGGGCGGCCGCAACGACCAGGGTGCGCCCCCAACTGACGAACCATGCCCTGCTGAACCGTCGCGGGGGTGGCGGACGCATCCGCTTCGATGGCTCGGCCTCGTCTTCGCGGCCCGCCTCGCCCTTCTTCCCCGGGCGCTGTCGGCTCATAGCTCTCAAGGCCTTCGCTGCCGGAAAAGCACCATCGCTTCGTGGACTCCTCCTCTCGCTCGGGCGAGAGGAACCGGACGACGCCAAGCGTAGGTATGAGGCTATGCCGCATCAAGACGGCATTCCGCGTGTATTGGGGACGATTCTTTTGATAACGGGACATCTTTGCACTGCAGGCCCGCCCGGCACCTGAGTCTCCCGCCGTTCGAGGCGCCCCCCGTTTTCGGGGTTGTCTTGAGAGCAGGAGGCTTTCAGGGCGCGGACTCGCTCGCTCGCTCATAGAGCCCGACCAGGAGACGCGAGAGGGCGGACACGGACCCGGAGAACTGGTCTTCGAATCGATTCCGCTCCTCCGCCGGGAAGCTGTTGAGCGTCCGGTCGAACCGGGGCACCCGGGAGGTGAACGCGGCAAGGTCGGATTCGGCGAGGCCCCCGGAGAGCCGGCGGGCCGTCTGCACCATGTCCCGCTTCCCCGCCGCAGTCGCCGACTCGTAGAGTTCGACGAACATCGTTTCGAAGGCGAGCCAGTCCACCCAGTCCGAAAAGGAGATCTTCGTCGTCACTGTCCGGGCTCCGGCAGCTTGAACCGGCCGACCCACGGGACGGGTTCCGCTCCGCTCGCGTACAGCCACGCATCGGACGGGTCCACGGTCATCGCATGCACCGTTCTGTCCAGATGAAGCGTTCGCACCTGCTCGCCGTTCCATGTGTAGACCTGTATCTCGTTGGTGGCCCATGGCATCCCCTCCTCCATCACTCTCCCGCCGGAGAAGAGGCCGTACACGAAGCGGCTGGTCGCCGCCAGATCCGTGAAGCCGTAGCGGGTCTCGGCGCCCACGGACATCACGGCCTTGTCGGACCGGGATCGTCCCTGGACCCACGACGGGCGGAAGGGATCGGGCACGGCGGCGCGCGCGATGGCCGCGCCGTCGTCGTCGAAGATCTCGAGCAGTCCTCCGAGCAGCGTCGCCGCGGCCAGGCGACCTCCCTCCGGGTGGGCCACGACCCGGCTCTCGTAGGCCTGCGGGAGCGTCATCCCGGGCGCTGACGCGTCGGACGGGAATCCCAGGATCGTGCGATCGTAGCTGCGGTCGACATGGTAGCGGCCGACCCGGCCCCCGGTGATCCAGCCTCCGGCGAACCAGCGGCCATCGGGGATGCGCACGAGCGATCCGGCGTTCGGCCCGTCCATGGGGAGCGTCGCCGGGATACCGCCGGAGCCCGCTTCCAACGCATCGAGAGACAGCTGCGTCAGACGCTGGTGATGACCGTCCAGGATCCACACGTCCCCGGGGATGTCCGAGGCTCCATGCACGATCTGCTCGGGATCCTTGAATTCGCCCGGCCCGTCGCCGGCCCGGCCGTAGGAAGCGCGGCGCTGCAGGCTCTCGACGTCGAACACGTGAACGCTCGGGTTGAGCATCGCATCGAGCCCCACGATCCGGTCGCCCACGAGGGCGAGATCCACGATCCACCCGATGGCGTCGTCGGAGTGCACCGCGTCGGCGGCGAGCGCGTCGGGTGGATCGTAGTCCGCCAGGGTGGCGCCGTCCACGGGGGTGCACGCCCACGCGACGGCGGCGGCAAGGGGCCAGATTCCCCAGCGGGCTGGCACCGCGCCGCTCACCGATCGGCGTCCAATGCGCATCGCGGCCAGTAGTTGGGGATGTGGAGGTCCGGACAAACGCAGTCGATCATCGGATTCCAGTAGCCGCAGTCTCCCTGCGCACACGCCGCGTTCGCCAGTCCCACGCCGAGCGCCGCTTCGTCGTCGCGCTTGACCGGGAGGAACATCACAGCGACCGCGATCATCACCGCGGCCAGGAGGCGTCTTCGGATCATCACTCTTTCCTTTCAGGTTTGTGGAAACTCCGGGTGAGCGGTGGGCGGGTGACCTCACATCGCGAGCACGAGTGCAATGCGAAGTGCGGTCTCAAGGTCTTCCCCCCGGTGACGGAGCCTGCCTCCCCGATCCAGGACGAAGTACTGGAAGGAGCGCCAAGCCCGAAGCTCGTTCCACACGTCATGGTCCGGGTCGTGGTGAAAGCGGATGTCCGACCCCGGACAATCGACGGGAGACGCGTGCTGCTCCGCAGCTACGCATACCGTTCGCACTCCCGCCGAGGTCAACCGGCCGGCATTCGACGCAAGCAGCCCACCCACCTCCTCCGGGACGACATCCGGGCGGATCGTATAGACGACGAGCACCGCGCCGGGATCCGTGCCAACCGTCCGTTCGAGCGTGGTCCCGTCTCCGGCTTCGGTCCGGAGGGGCACCTCGAGGTTGACGTATTCGTCCAGCAGCCCCGACAGGATCCGTTCGCGCATCGCTGCCTGTGCCGCAACCCGCTGGGCGTCGGTCAGCTCGCGGCGCTCGGCGTCAGCGCCCGGAGAGAGATACGGCTCCACGGCCGCTATCGGATCCGCTTGCGCCAGCGCAATCAACTCGGCGGCGCGTTCGTCGGAACCGAGGGAGCGATAGATCTCGGCAGCGCGCGCGAAGACCCGTGGATTCCAGGCCTCCTCGACGGAACGTTCCAGCGCCTCGATCGCGCCGGCCGCGTCGCCGAGGCCGAGGCGTACGCGGGACAGGTCGAGGTACAGGTTGGCCCGGCTCTCGTGCGTCTCCGCCTCGAAGTTGTAGCGCGACTGATCGAGCCGGCGCGCGGGACCCACCCAGTCCCCGCTGAAGGAGAGGCGGTCGAGGATCCAGCCCTCCGCGACCGGCCAAAGCGCCGGCACCTCCATCATGTTACGCGCTACTTCCGTGTCGGAACTCAGCGTCCGCCCCGCGGAACTGGCCTCGTATCGGTCCAGCCACCTCCCGGTGAGGGCCGGGTCGGCGAATCCGTACGAGTATCGCAACCCGACCTGGGCCGTGGCCGGAGTCCCGAGACTCGTCCAGTCCTCCTCAAGGGCCGCCAGACGCGCCTCGATCGGAGTGCCCGAGAGCTGGATTTCCTGCAGGTTGACCAGTGAGGTCGCGTCGTGGCGCGGGTGGCGCGCGCGCAGTTCGCCCCGCCAGTAGTCGGCGATTTCGGGGCGCTCGAGAAGTTCCGCGTAGCGGCTGAGCGCATCGATCTCCACGGCCCCCGGATTCTCCGCCCGGGCTGCGCGGTCCAGTTCGTCGAGCCGCGCCATGTGATCCGGCAAGAGCGTGTCCATCCCGTCGGACGGGAGCGAAGCCAGTTCGAACGAAAGGCGCCAGAGCCAGAAGACGGATTCGCCGGGGAACTCCGTGGAGCCCAGTTCGGCCAGGCGCGCGGCGCGGGGCACATTGAACTCCAGGGCGGCCAGAACCTGGTAACGGCGGGCCTGCAGGGTGGGACGTCCGTCCGCCCCCGTCTCCAGGTACTCCCAGAACCGACCGAAATCGCTCTCGACGTAGCTCCCATCGAGAGCCTCGACGGTGGCTGCGGCGTAGACCGCACCGGGCGGGAGACCGGCGACGCCCTCGAACCTCCCGGGCGCCGTCCGCGCGAGTTCGATCTCGTGGAAGCCTCCATCGTTCTGGACGAACCGTAGTGGGTCGGGGACCCAGTACCGGATGCGCGCGCGAACGCGGCGCTCGCCGGCCAGCGCGGAGATCGTCTCGTACTGAACCGTCATCGCACCGCCGCGGGCCGGCTCCAGGGTCAGCGAACTCGAGCCCGCCGCCACGCGCCCGGCACCGAACGTGAGGACGAGGGCCGTCACCAACAGTCCCACCACGCTGGCGGCGAGGGCGAGCACCGAGCCTCGCCTGGTGGGCTTCCGCCCCTCGAGCGGCAAACCGGAGACCGGCGTCGTGTCGCGCGCCTTCGGCAGGATCGCGTCGATCGCGTTGCGGGGGGCCAAGGGGGTCTGCAGGCCACGGAGCCCATCGCCCAGCGACCGGATGAACTGGACCTCCGCGCGGCAAGTCGCGCACGTGCGAAGATGCGTGCTGACGGCTTCCGAATGCGCCCGGTCGAGATCGCCATCGGCAAAGGCGCTGAGCGTCGGATAGTCGATGTGCATTTCTATTGCTCTCCCAACGTGGCCCGCAGCGACGCCCGGGCCCGACTCAGTCGGACCGCGGAGGCCGTGGGCGTGATGTCGAGGAAGTTGGCTATTTCCTTGTGAGAGTAGCCTTCGATTTCCTTCAGGATGATCACGGCTCTGAGGGTGTCCGGAAGCGCGGCCAGGGCTCGTTCGAGTGCGATCGTGTCCAGAACGTGGGGAGGACGACTCGCAACGCCTTCGTGGATCGGGATCTCGCCGCGGCGCTGGCGCGTCCGGACCAACTGCAGCGCCTCACGGGTCGCCACGACGCGCAGCCACGTTCCGAGCGAGCTCTTTTCGTCAAAGGTCTTGAGGGCGCCGGGCAACTGTACGAATACGTCCTGCAGCACGTCTCTCGCGTCGGGCGACGAGTCGGTGAGCCGGTACGCAACGCCGAACACCATGTCCGAGTGCTCCTCGTACAGCGCGCGAAGGGCTTCGCCGTCGCCAGCCGCGGCCCGTCGGATCAGCTGCCCCTCCCGATTCGCCTCAATCACTGCAACGTCGTCCGGCGGGATGCGGTCCCGCGGCGCGCACCGCACCCTTCGCATGCGATCGGACGTGTGGTCCGCCCTCGTTTACGTTGAAGCCAGCCATCGTTGGAGTTTTTCCTGGACTCGCGGTTCGATTTCTGCGGCTCGCACCTGAATTGCAGGCACAGCTCGGATGCACGAACACCCTCTCTAATAGATGCCGGGAGGGGATGCGATCTTACATGCTCCGTCGACGATCCGGGCGCCCCTCCTGCCCGCCTCCCGTCCTGTGCGGATTGTAAGATGTGCACTGACAACGAATTAAGAAGGCGTCCCGCAGCGGGCCGAAAGAGGGTCGGGACGAGGGCATGATCGCCGGCAAGTGCCGGGGGGGGACCGATAGCCGCCCCGATCCGGGACGTGTGCCAGGAGGTCAGGCCGCCTCGCAAACTGGCGAGGCGGCCTTGACTCCGGCACGAAGCGACTGACGAACGAACAGCTACATACGGCGACCGTCGTTGATGCCTCGGTGCGGCAGGTGCGGCCTCCCCCGCTACCTCGTCCAGACGGCGACCACGCCGCAACGGTTGGTGTGGCCCCCGAACTCGGCGGGGAGGCTCGCCAGGCCCCGGTAGATCTCCACGCCGGCGATTTCATTGGGCATGACGAAATCGTTGATGGAGAGGCCCGCGTTTTCGGATCCCCCCGAACTGTAGGTCCTCGTGGAGGCGGAGGTCCGGAAGCGACTGCTCCCTTCGAGGACGGGGAGGCCGTCGAGGTACACGCTCATCTCGCAGCCGCCCGCGTTGATGCCGACGCCCGACCTCGTGCTGTACAGTTTGCAGCCGTGTCCTCGGACGGTGCAGTTCCCGAGCTTGATCCCCGGGGCCTCGGCGATCATGTGCGTGATCCGGAGCGGAGTCCGCCGCTCGATATCCTCGGCGGTCAGGAACGTGCTGCCGCCGATGAGTTCGCCCCAGTACTTGCGCTCGTAGAAGCCCTTGAGTTCGAGCCGCCGGGGTCTCGTGGCCGTCGCGACCAGCGGAGCCAGTTCCACGGGGTCCGGGGAGAGGCCCACCCGGACCTCGGTGGTGGAACCCTGGGTGACTCTGACGACGTGGGTGAACGGCGCGTACCCGAGGTGCCGGACCGAGAGTTCGTGCTCGCCGACGGGGAGCCCGCTGAGGACGAAGTATCCACGGCGGTTGCTCTCCACGACCTCCGGGCGGTCCGCGACGGAGATCGCCGCCGCCGCGACCGGATTCTGCGTCCCGGCGTCGCTCACGCGTCCGATGAGCCGCCCCGTCTTCAGGTCGCCGAACAGGAGCCGCAGTTCCACCTCGTGCGCGTATCCCGGGACGAGAACGACGCGCACCTCCTCGCTCGAGGCGTCGCCGAACTCGGCCCACAGCGTGGCGGCATCCGCATCCCGTGGCACGCAGAGGAAGAGGCGCCCCTCCCCGTCGGCCGCTTCCCGCACCGGCCTCCGCACGGCGTCCGTCCAGCGCAGGACGACCGTCGCGCTGGGCATGGGCAGGAGCCCGGAGTCGTCCCTAACCGTGACCGAGAGAGAGGCCCGCTCGCCGCAGCCCGTGGCCTCCCGCTGCGTCTGCGGCTGCGGAACCTGGAGTGCGGCGGCCGAAGAGGCGGCGGCCGCAAGCGCGAGGGCGGGGAGAAGCGTTCGAGGTCGTCCTGGCAGGTCGCCCATGGGCCTCTCTCCTTCCGTCCCGGCGGGGAGCGCAGGTTGCGCTACACCTTCAACCTGTCAGGTGCTCGTAGTGCGCGAAAGCGCGGGACCTGCCTCGTCCGGATGACGACGGCGCCTCACTTCGTCCATACGACCACCGCGCCGCACCGCGCGTCGGATCCTCCGAACTCGGCCGGGAGCGAGGCCGGCCCCCTGTACACTTCGATCCCGCCCACCTCGACGGGTTTCACGTAGTAGTCCAGCGCTCCGCCGACCTGGATGCCGTCGAGAAGGACCTTCATCGGGCAAGGCTGGCCGGAGAAACCCGCCGACATCCGCCGGTTGGTCAGCCCGGACATCCCGGGCACCATCATGGAAATGAAGCTTGACACTGAGAGCGGACGCCAACGTTCGATGTCGTCGGCCGTCAGGAAGTGGCCGAGCCCGAGAAGTTCGCTCCAGTGTCTGCGTTCATAGAAGCCCTTGATTTCGAGGCGGCGCAGTCTGGTCGCGGTCGCCACAATGGGGTCCATCTCCACGGGCGCCGGCACGAGACCGATCTCCACTTCCGTCGTGTGTCCCCGATCGACCGTAATGGAGTGTCTCAGGGGCGCGTAGCCGATCCGGCGCACCTCCAGTTCGTGCTGGCCGGCCGGGACACCGCTGAGGACGAAGCGGCCGCGCCGGTTGGTGTCCACCACGGCGGGGCGGCCACGTATGGATACCGCCGCCGTAACAACGGGGGCTTCGGTCAAGGCATCGAGCACCTGACCCAGGAGGCGTCCCGACCCGGCTCCATCGCTCGGAATCCGCAACACAACCTCGCGGACCATGCCCGACTCGAAGGTGACCGTCGACTGCCGGCTCGACTGGTCGCCGAACTCGGCCCAGAGGGTGGCCGCCTCCGCATCCTCCGTGACGCAGAGGGAAAAGCGACCATCGGTGCCGGCGGTTGCCCGAACCGGCTGCTTCACGAGGTCGGACCAGCGGACGACGACGATAGCGCCAGGGAGCCGAATGCTCCCGGATTCGTCGACGACCGTGACCTGCAGCGACGCCAGCCCGCCGCAGTCCGCGGACTCCTGTCCGGCGAGGGGTGGGGACCCGGCGGCATGGATGAGCGTGAGAAAGAGGAAAACGACCACCACAGGCTTGGCTCTCACTACGGAACGCGCTTTCTTCGCGGTTCGCGGCACACTCGAACGCAGGGCTTCGCTCCAAGACGGCGGGAGTGCGGGGAACGTCACATCAGCGCCCCGAGACGTCAGTGGTAGAAGACGTTCACGAGGGCGAGGGGGATCGCCGGCACGTACGTCACCAGCAGCAGCACCGCGACGAGGACGGCGATGAAGCGAAGGTTGACCTTGCTCACCTCCCAGATGTCCGCCTTGGCGACGGAGCACGCGGTCACGAGCACGCTCGCCACCGGGGGCGTCTGCTGGCCGATGCCCAGGTTCAGGGTGACGATGAGGCCGAAGTGGACCGGGTCGATGCCGGCGGCCCGTACGAGCGGCATCACGATGGGGACGACGAGGATGATCGCCGCGGCCGAGTGCAGGAAGAGGCCGATGACGAGGAAGAAGACGTTGAGCAGCGCGAGGATGAGCCACTTGTTCGCGGTGAGTCCCATGATCCCGGCCGCGACCTGTTGCGGGAGCCGCTGTTCCGTGAGGTAGTCGCCGAGCAGGGCGGAGGTCGCGACGAGGAGCATGACGACGGCCGTCTGCACGCCGCCCTCGAGCATCGCCTCGCGCAGATGGGCGAGGTCGAGTTCGCGGTAGATGAGCCCGCCCACAACGAGCGACGCGACCACGGCGAGCCCCGCCCCCTCGGTCGCCGTCACCCAGCCGCTGAAGATCCCGCCCAGGATGATCGCGGGCAGGAGGAGGGCCCAGCCCGCCTCGCGCGCCGTCGTCCACACGCGACGGAGTTCGAACCGTCCCTCGACGGGGAAGTCGTGGCGCCGGGCGTAGAGCCAGGCCACGAACATGAGGAGGAGGCCGCCGAGCACCCCGGGCACGATGCCGGCCACGAACAGCTCGACGACCGAGGCCTCGGCCATCACGCCGTACAGGATCATGGGGATGGACGGGGGGATGATGACGGCGAGCGTGGCCGACGAGGACATCACGGCCGCGGCGAAGGGCGTCCGGTAGCCGCGTTTCTTCATGGCCGGGATGAGGATGGAGCCCAGCGCGGCCACGTCGGCCACGGCCGAGCCCGAGATCTCCGCGAAGAAGAGCGAGGCGGAGATGCCGACCATCGAGAGGCCGCCGCGGATGAACCCGACGAGCGCCGAGGCGAAGGCGATGAGCCGGCGCGAGATCCCGGTCGCGTTCATGATCGCGCCCGCCAGGATGAAGAGCGGGATCGCGATGAGCGGGAACGAGGTCGCCCCGTCGAACAGCACGAGGCCCGCGTTCGGAAGCATGGCGACGCCGCCCGATGCGAGCATGGCGACGAGCGCGACGATCCCGAGCGCGACCGCGATGGGGACGCCGAGCGCGATGAGGAGCAGCAGGCCGACGAAGAGAACGAGGAGCGTCACGGCTCGTCCTCACCGGCCGGGACCGTCTCCTCCGGGCGGGCTTCCCCCGGGGAAGGCGCGTCCCGCGGGGAGAGCGCGTCCCTCAGCCCCAGAAGCTGCGCGACGATGAAGAGGACCGCCCCGATGGGGATCACCGACTGCGCCAGCGCGGCGGGCACGGAGGGAAGGCTCACGAGCGAGGTCCCCTCGAGAACGCGCACCACCTGCCACCCGGCCCACGCGACCGCGGCGAAGAAGGCGATGATGGCGCCCTCCGCCACGAGCACGACGGCGAGCTGCGCGCGCCCCGTCAGGCGCTGGGCCAGCGTGGGCACGCCGATGTGCGCCCGGCGCAGCGCCGCGAGCGCCGCCCCGTAGTAGGTGAGCCAGGCGAGGAGGATCGACGCCACCTCGTCGTACCAGA
>CAZDZJ010000077.1:0-12660 GCA_964509895.1 uncultured Gemmatimonadota bacterium | reverse complement strand
GTCCAGGCCGGCCACGGCGCCGTCCTCGGCGAGAACGACGGTGCAGCCCGTGGGCCGCTCCTCAAGCGTGAAATGCCCCAGCGCGAGCCCCTCGACCGCCGTGATCCCGCCCCCCGCCGAACCCGGTGTCTCCTGTGTCTCCTGCGCCACGCCCCCTCCCGCCGCGAGTAGTCCGCCAAGCGCCCCGGCCGCCGCGAGCACGACGCCCCGCGCCACGTACAAGCCGGCGAACTCGGGTCTCATCCGCATCGCCATCCTATCCGGCGAACTCGTACACGAGGTTCTCCCTCGGCAGACCCTCGATCTGCAGCACGACCGTGCCCGGTCCGGGTCCGTAGAACTGCCGGTAACGCGCCCTGACCAGGGCGAGGTCGAAGACGCGTGAGTTGGTCAGCCAGGCCTCGCAGGCATCGCCGTTCGCCTCGTGGACGAGTTCCGCCGAAAGCTGCACCAGATCCGACTCCATGAACGATTCCGAGATCACGAGGGTGAAGACGTGCCTCCGGCAACCGCCCGCGTAGGAGACTTCGACGGTCAACCCGTGTCCGTCGACCGACGCCGAGTGCGCGACATATGGATCGTCTCCCCAGTCGCCGTCCCCCGCGACAACCACGTTGTTTTCGGGGACATCCGGCCCCAGCCCCGACTCGCCGCACCCCGCCGCACCGAAAAGTCCGATCAGGAGCGCAACCGAACCCCTCCCGCAGAAAGAGGAGACCAGGGCACCGGCAGTCGAAAGTGTCATGCGAGTTCCGGTCGGTCGCGGTAGTCGTCGAGGGCCTCGGGGTTCGCGAGCGCCTCGACGTTCTTCACCGACTCTCCCAATACGACCGCCCGCACGGCGAGTTCCGAGATCTTGGCGCTTTTCGTGCGCGGGATATCCGCAACCTGCAGTATCCGCGCCGGGACGTGTCGCGGCGAGGCGTTCTCCCGGATCTCGCGGCGGATCCGCGCCTCCAGTTCCTCGTCGAGATGCCGTCCCTCGGCGAGTCGGACGAAGAGGACGACGCGCGTGTCGTTCTCCCACGGCTGCCCGATGACGATCGACTCGAGGACTTCCGGCATCCGGTCCACCAGGCGGTAGATCTCCGCCGTCCCGATCCTCACGCCGCCCGAATTCAACGTCGCGTCCGAGCGGCCGTAGATCACGGCGCCGCCGTCCGCCGTCCATTCCATCCAGTCCCCGTGGCGCCAAACGCCCGGATACATGTCGAAGTACGCCTCGTGGAACCGGCTCCCGTCCTCGTCCCCCCAGAATCCCGTCGGCACCGATGGGAAGGCCGACTTGCACACCAGTTCTCCCTTCCCCGTCGGCATCGACCGTCCCTCGTCATCCCACACATCCACGTCCATCCCCAGCGACGGCGCCTGGATCTCTCCCCTCCACACGGGGAGGAGCGGGTGCCCGACGACGAACCCCGCGCACAGGTCGGTCCCACCCGAAATCGAGGCGAGGTGGACGTCGGGCTTCACGTCCCGGTACACGTAGTCGAACCCTTCCGGGACGAGGGGTGACCCCGTGGACATCATCGTCCGCACCGAGGAGAGGTCGTGTGTCTCGCGCGGGCGCAGGCCTTCCTTCCCGATCGCGTCGATGAACTTCGCCGACACCCCGAGCTGCGTCATCCGGACCTCGTCCGCATAGTCGAACAGGATGTGCGGGCCGGGGTGGAACGGCGATCCGTCGTACAGGACCACGGTGGCCTCGCTTGCCAGCGCCGACGAGAGCCAGTTCCACATCATCCAGCCGCAGGTCGTGTAGTAGAATGCCCGGTCGCCCGCCCGGATGTCCGCGTGCAGCTGATGCTCCTTCAGGTGGGTGAGGAGGATCCCGCCCGCCGCGTGGACAATGCACTTCGGGACCCCGGTCGTGCCCGAGGAGAAGAGGATGTAGAGCGGGTGGTCGAAGGGGAGCCGGCGGAACTCGATCTCTCGCGCGCTCCAGGGATCGATGACGTCGTCGAACAGGACGGCGTTCGGGATGGCGGAGATGTCCGGATCCGGATCGGTGTGGGGGACAATGATCACCCGTTCCACCGAGGGGAGGCGCCGCACGATTTCGGGCAGCCGGTCGATGCTGGAGTACCGCTTCCCCTGCCAGAAGTAGCCGTCGGCCGCCAGCAGGACGCGGGGTTCGATCTGGCCGAAGCGGTCGAGCACGCCCTGCACGCCGAAGTCGGGCGATGCGGTCGAGACCGTGGCCCCGAGACTCGCCGACGCGAGCATGTAGACGATGGACTCCGGCAGGTTCGGCACGTAGCCGGCCACGCGGTCGCCGGGCTCGATCCGCAGGGCTCCGAGTGCCTGCGCGAGCCGCGAGGTCGTGTCGTGGAGTTGCGCCCAGGTGAGATCGCGTCGGACGCGATCCTCGGCCCGGAACCTGATCGCGGGCGCGTCATCCCGGCGCCTCAGCAGGTTCTCGGCGTAGTTCAGCCGGGCGTCGGGATACCAGCGCGCCCCCGGCAGGCGATCGAAGTCGACGACCACCCGCTCCCCGCGCTCGCCGATGACGCCGCAGAAGTCCCACACCGCGTTCCAGAACGCTTCCGGCTCGTCGATCGACCAGCGCCACAGCGCCCTCGGGGAGTCGGCCCCGGCCCCGCAGCGCTCGTTCGCGTAGCGCGTGAACCGCGACATGTTCGTCGTCGCGGCGAAGGCGGGGTCCGGCGTCCACAGCGGCCGTTTCTCGCCCATCACGCCCGGCTGCCCCTTCCGGCCCGCAGCGCCGTCATGCCCGTTCCTCCGACACCCGGAAGTACCGGAAGGCGGGGGGCATGAGCTGTGCGAGGAGCCAGACGAAGAACGCCAACGACAGCGTTCCGAACGCGGCGAACCCGATCCCGCTCCACGTCGACACCCAGTCGGGGGGCACGTAGGTCTCGCCCGGCGCGTGCACGGCCCGGGTCACCCCCACGGCCGTCCCGACTACGTGCAGCCAGAGCACGAGCCCCGCCACGGAGAAGTTCAGCCCGATGAGCGACCACCGCATGGCCGGGGTATGGAGCGTGTCCCAGGCTTCGTCCCCTTCGCGGGCCTGGAAGTGCTCGCTCACGATCCAGATCGCCGCGCCCAGCAGGATCATCGTGTCGATGCCGATCATCGCCCCCATCGCGTGTCCCGTGACGACGTACGTCCCGTGAATCACCGCGTTCAAGGGCGGGACCGAGATGAGGATCGCGCCGAACAGGATCGCGCACGTCCACCATTTCGCCGCCGCGAACGAGCCGCGGGCCGCGCAGAACGCCGGGTCGCTCGGCGTCCGGAGCGCCCGCCACAGATCGAACATGGCCCGCGCGAGCACGATGATCTCCATCATGCTCACGACGAAGGCGATCCATTTCACCGCCTCCCGCCCCGGCAGATGGTACGTGTGGTGCGCGAAGTTCGTGAACGAGTTGAGCAGTCCCACGCCGAACAGCATGTAGGCCGTCGTCGAGCGCCCGTAGGCGGGATCCCCCGAGATCCGTTCCCCGAGATAGATCACCGAGCCGTACACGAAGAGGTTGAAGCTGCCGACGAGGGTGCCGGTGGCCTTCCACTGGATCCGCATGTCCTGCACCGGATCCCCGAAGATCCCCGGGATGAGCCACGCGTGCTGCTCGAGGAAGGTGACGATGAAGAAGAGCATTCCCACGCCCCACATCGTCACGTAGACGGGACGTTCCCAGAACCGTCGGCCGGCCACGCGGAAGAAGTTCCACGCGTAGCAGATCCAGCCTGTGAGAATCAGCGCGGAGAAGGCGGGGTGGAAACCCACGTACTCGCGGCCCGTCCCCACGCCCATGGCCAGCGTGAGGAGGATCCCGAGTCCGGCGATCAACCAGGTCAGGACCTGGATCCGGAGGCGCCGGCGATCGCCCATCGTCGGCGGGCCCTCGTCCTGCAGGAAGCGGTACACGACGGCGACGCCGCCCAGAAACACCCAGGCCGAGGCGAAGACCGTGTGGATCGGCCGCAGCTGCCGCAGATCGAGCCCTGCCTGCTGGAACCACGGCGCGAGCGACGGCACCGAGTAGAACGCGGCCAGGATGCCGCCCAGGAGCGTGATCGCGATCGCGATCAGCCCGCCCCGGATGAAGGTCAGAACGGCGAACTGGTGCGCGGGGTGGCCGGCCTCGAACCGCTTCACGGGAATTCCCACCACGGCAGCGCGCCCCAGTCGAGGCTGCGGTCCGCTGCGAGCGCCTCGGTCGCCACCTCCAGCTGCTCGCGGTTCGCATGCAGGAACGCGAGGAACGCCGTGAGCGCGGCGCGATCGGTTGCATCGAGCGGCGGGACCGGGGGCGGCATGCCCATCAGGGGGCGCCCCTCGGCCAGCACCTGATCCAGCGAATCGGGCGCGAGAGACGCCGCGACGAGCGACAGATCCGGCGCCCCGACGGGCGAGTCGCGGAACGGGAAGTGGCATGCGGCGCACGGCCGGATGCGGTAGGCCGCGAACCCGGCGCCGACTTCGGCCAGGTTCTCGGCCGCGACCCCGCCTTCACCGGCAGCAACGGCCGCCTCGATCACGCGCTCGAACGCCGCCTGCGCCCCGGCTCCCTCCCCCGGCGTCCCCATCCTCAGTTCGCCGCGGCCGATCTCCGGCCGGTCCATCTCGCGCAGGAAGGCCGCCATCGCGGCCGTCTCCTCATCGCTGAAGCCGAGCGGCGGCATCTGCCCGCTCCCCACCGTCAACAACGAAACGAGCCGGGTCGAATCAACCCGGCTCGCGGCGTTCGTCAGATCCGGTCCGAGGAAGCCCCCCTGACCGTAGAACTGGTGACACGTTTGACAGGCATGGCGCTGCCAGAGTTCACGCCCTTCACGCGCCGCCTCCGACAGCGGCTCGCTGCGCTCGTCGGAATACACCAGCCCCGTCTGGACTCCGAAGGAGAGGACCAGCGCGGCCAGCAGCAGCTTTTTCCGGGCCGGCGTGAACATGGGAAGCGTATGAAGGCGTTGAAGTCGCGTGGTCCCGAACCCCGAGATGATCTTCGCCGGGTGCACCGGTCGTCAAGCCGCCAACGAGGCGGATGTAGGGAGCGGAGCCGTTGAGACCCCGTTGATCGGGGGTCGCATCCTTGTGCGTGGAAGCTCACCGACAACCCTACCTCGAGGAGGACCACGATGTTCATGTTCAATCCGCTCCGCTCCGGCGGGGCATCGACCCCCGGAGAGGTGCGCACGAGGCGCCGCGGGCGCGCGGCGTTCGCCGCATGCCTGATGCTGGTGACGATGGTCGGCGTCGCGCCCGCCGCGGAGGCGCCGCCGGTCGAGATCGAGCCGGCGTCGAGCGCGACCGCGGCGAGCACCGTCCTTGCCGTCCAGACGTGCGATGCGATCCGGAACGCCGCCCGCGCGACGTGCTTCGCCGCCGAGCTGGCGGCAGCGGAGGCGGAGACGCCCGCGCAGCACGAGCAGGCCCGCGACTTGGAGGGACTCTGCCGCGAACTCTGGTTTCAGGCCTTCATATGCGCATTCTTCTAACAGCGCGGGCCGCGGGCCCGGGCGCGCTCGCGCTTGGGCTCGCGGCCTGCTCCGGCCCCGCGTCCGCACCCCCCGACACGCCACGTCTGGGAGCCACCTTCACCGAAGCGTACCGCATCGATGCCTTCGCCGCGGTCTCTACCCTGCGGTTCGCACCGGACGATCAGCTGGTCGTGCTGGACGGCATGGACAAGGAGGTGGTGGTGCTGGGACCGGACGGCGACGAACGCTCGCGGTGGCGACCCTCGCCCGACCTCTCGGCGCCCGCGCCGGCCGCACTGGCCGTGTCGGCCGACGGACGCGTGGCGCTGAACGGCCCGACGGGACGCATCAACACGTTTACGCTCGATGGCGAACACCTTGAGACCTACGGCGAAGACGGCAGGGCAGTCTTCGGCCTGGCGTTCGATGGCGTCGAGCACATCCTCGTGCATGCCCTTTCCTCGTCCTTTCAGGCGCTTACGGACGGGTCCCCGCGGCAGGTCACGCGATGGCCGGAAGGGAACGTGGTCTGGACTTCGGAACGGGAACCGTCCTTCATCGATGCGCCGCGTCCGTTCCGTGCCTTCCCCCTCTTCGCCCACCTGGGCCCGGGCGCCATCGCGGTCGGCATGACCGACGAGTACGACCTGTCGATAGTCGACGGCGCCGGCGCACCGGTGGGACGACTTGCCCGCGACGTGCGGCTGCGGGGGCCGGACAACCGGTTCAAGGACTACTGGACCGGGCTGATGCGTGACGGCGGCGAGCCGGAGGACAGGATCGAGGAGACGGTATGGCCATCGACGTTCCCGGCCGTCGCCTACGTCTTCTCCGGCCCGCCGGACGGTACGATCTGGGTGCGGCGCCGTCTCGGCGTGGACGACGAGCATTCGCCGCCGGTCGACGTCATGCTGCAGTCGGTGTTTCGGCTGTACGACCTGTTCGATCCGGACACGTACGAATACCTCGGGACGGTCGAGGCGCCCGAGAACGTGCGCCTAATGGACGGCAACGATCACCTGGTGGCGGGCCGGTACATGGGGGCGTTCGACGAAGGGCCCGTGATCGTCTATCGGGTGGAGCTGCTTGAGCCAGGCGGGAATTGAGTCGCGGGTCAGCGGTCTGGTTCGAAGCGAACGCGGGCCGCCCTCTGTACGCCGAGCGCGTCGGTGGTGGTGCCGTAGAGGGCCGAGTTCGTGGCCCAGGGCAGCCCCCCCGTCCGCACACGGGTGGGCCATCGGTATCGCGCCACGAGGACGCCGTCTTCGTAAACGTCCGCTTCGGTCGCCTCGGCCCCGTCCGCCGCCGTCTTCCGTACCCAAAGCCGGCCTCCGCGATCGAAGAAGAGCGCGGCCAGCGGGGGTTTTCGCTCGGGGATATCGAACGGAGGCTGGTCGAAGTTGCCGCGTTCCATGTCCCCCTCCAAACGTTCCCGTGCGGATTCCGCTTCATCCGGGCTGAGGGCCGGGCCCGGGTCGGCCGGACCGACGAGCTGGGAGACAGCGCCATTGGGGCCATGAAGCTCGATCTCGTAGCTGGAACTCACGGCACTCGCCCAGAAGCCGCCGGGACCCCAAGCCTGAAGCCACCTGGGTCCGTACGGCTGATGGAAGTACATGAAGCCGAACCCGCGGTCGCTGTCGAACTCCACCGTCCTTCGCCCCGCCGCGGCCGCCGCGGGCTCCGGCACGCTGACCGTGTCCGCGCTCCCGCCGGGACTCAGATGGATGCGTGCCTCGACGAACCGGCCGCCCGCTTCCGGCAACAACCCGAGATCGATGATCCGTCCCTCGCCGTCGAACACGACGGGGTAACCGCCCAATTGCCCGGTGAAGAGCCGGCGCACAGTGCGGACATAACGGGCTCCGGCCTCCTCCAGATCGAACACCGTGAAGCGCGGCTCCTGGCGCACCCACAGTTCGCCATCGGGCGAGAAGCCGACGCAGCACGGGGACCTGAACTCGCCGGGACCGTCTCCTTCACCGCCGATCCGAAACAGAAAACCCCCATCGGGATCGAAGACCCGGACATCGTGCGCCGGGCCGTCCGTCACGAGAATCCGCCCCAGCGGGTCCGCGGCCACCGAGAAAATGCGGCTGAAGAGGTATGGATCCTCCCCGTCGAGTTCTCCGATCTCGAGGTCGACGACCCCTTCAAAGACCGGAACCTCCGTCTGCACGGCCGGAGAGTCGCCGCCCGCGCAGGCCGCGCCGAGCAGGATCGCGGCCCACGCTCCGGTTCGGTTTGCACGTGGACCGGGGGGCCGCTGAACGGAGTGTGCCTTCATGGCGGCGCTCATGGGTTCTCCACCGCTACCGCCGCGGGGGAGGTGGTGCATCCTGGAGGACTCGTTCGATGGTCCCCGGCGGGAGCCACTGAGTGAAGGTCGAGCCAAGGCCGGCCGCCCCCGGATTCCGGGATGGCGCATCCTGATGCGGATTGGGGGACAGATGCCACTGAAGTTCCCAGCCACCGTCATCCGTGGACGCTGCCGACGCGCGAAAGCTGAAGCTGAACGCTCCGGTCCGGCCGTCGACTTTCGGGGCGTCGGCGTGGCAGGCCGCACACGACAGGGCGCCGAGCCGGGCGGCCGGCTCCTCGGATTGCCCGTAGTAGAAGGTCTGCAGCCCGTCGAGCGAGTCCATCAGTTCGCCATACGTCTTGCCGGTCATCGTGAGGTCGTCGTGAAGCTCCCCGGCGTCCGCTTCCGCGAGGGATACCAGGCCCTCAGCTGGAGGCAACTCGACGACTTCGAGGTCCGCGGTCGTCAAGTCGATGAGTGGCGCGTCGATGTCGGGCACCTCGGCCGCCGTCGGCGAGCTCCCCTCGCTGCAGTAGACGAGACCGAAGGCCAGGAGGACGACGATGCCGCCGCGGATCGCCGCGCGAAATGCCGGTGATGCGGTCGCGGCGGGCCTGTCCGTGATGATCATTCGAAGTCTCCCTTCCAGGTGTCTTGTTCGGCGGCCGCTGTGGGCGGCGCTCGCGAACACCGGCGGACGGGTCGTCCGCCCCGTGCGCACGAGGTCGAGCGCCCGGACCAGCGAGCGGGCGTAGTCGCGGGGGGCACAGCCGAAGGCGTTCACGACGAGTGCGTCACAGCAGAGTTCACCGGCGGCGCGCAGGCGTCGGCGCGCCCACCAGGCGATCGGGTTCCACCAGAAGACCGTGCACGCGAACCACTCCAACCAGCGCACGAGGTGGTCGCGGCGCCGGACGTGGGCCAGTTCATGCGCCAGAATCCAGCGCAACTGGGACTGCTCCATCCCCTCGACGAGGGCGGACGGGATGAGGACGCGGACGGCCCCGCCGCTCCAGTACACCATGGGGGACATGACCGCGTCGGTCGTCTCGATCGTCGGCACCCTCTCCAGACCGAGCGTGCGACCGATCTCGCAAGCCATCCGCTTCAGGTCGGGGCAGGCGCCGCGCGACGCACGTCTCAGCGAGCCGTTGAACGCCCGCGCCCGTCCGATCGTCGATCCGATCATGGCGACCGCACCAAGGATCCACGCAAGGACGAGTCCGAACCCTCCTTGCAGCGTGAGCCCGCTCCCTGCCGCCGCTTGGGAGAGGCCCGCGGACTGCACGGCACTGAACGTGACCGCCTCGGCAGGGCCTGGAGCGGGGACGGCCGGGTTCAGCACCGGCAAGGCGATCACCGGCGGGATCAGGAGCGCCGCGAGCAACGCGAGGCAGAGCGCATGGCTCAAGCGCGGCCGCTCGTTGCCCCGCGCGGCGAGCCACACCGCGGCGCCGAGGACGATCGAGATCGCGAGCTTGCTGCCGGCGATCTGCAGGGCGAGATCCGTCATCTCTCCTCCAGCAGCCGGCGCAGACGTTCCATGTCGGCGTCGGAGAGCTTCCGCTCCTCGACGAGGTGCGTGATCATCGGGACGAACGAGCCGCCGGTGACCTGATCCGCCAGAGCCTCGAGGCGGCCGGCCGCGTAGGCGTCGCGGCCGATGCACGGCGTGAAGAGATGCGCCGCGCGGTCGCGGTCCCGATGTACGAATCCCTTGTCTTCGAGCCGCTGCAGCAGCCGCTGGATCGTTCCGTGCATTGAATTGGCGGCCTCCGGATAGAGCTGCTCGCGCAGAAGGCGGGCCGTCAGGCTTCCCTCCTCCCAGAGCCGCTCCATGACCGCGAGTTCGGCGTTCGCAAGCTTCGGTACCATCATCGGCGACCTTCTCCCTGTACCGGTGAACAACGACATGTTGTCGTAGTATGCGACACGGTGTCGTACACGTCAAGCGGGGGAGGGTTCCTCTCGTCCTCGCAACCCCGGATCGTCACGGCGGGCCTGCACGTTCGGATCGCCAGCTTCCGACTCGGGCCGCCCGTGTCTACTGTCGTGTCCCGGAAATACGCGAGCTACCGGGAGTGCCGAGGCGCCGGCTTCCGCAAGGCGCTCCGACGAGGAATGGCAGCGCCATTTCGAGGAGGCGCAACGCCGCGGAACCGGATGCATCGGCGCTCGAATAGCCGTGCTATTTCCGGGACACGACACTAGGTTGCGGGTTCATTTCCCTTTCGGTTCCTTCGTCCGGGTGCCTCCATGGGTAAACGAACACTGGCAGCAGCACTGGTCGCCCTCCTCACGACTCCCACCGTCCTGGTGGCCGCCCAGACCCTCTCCGACGATGAACTGGCGCCCCTCCTGGCCCGCGTGGAAGAGGGCGTCCTCGAGCGCGCCAAGCTGGCCCAGGTCATGGTCGACAAGATCTTCTCCTTCTCCGAACTGGGGCAGCAGGAGATCGAGACATCGGCCTACATCACCGGGATCCTGGAGGAGAACGGCTTCACCATCGAGCACGCACCCTCCGGCATCCCGACCGCCTGGTTCGCGCGCTGGGGCAGTGGCGAGCCGGTGATCTCCTTCGGGTCCGACATCGATGGCATCCCGAAGGCCAACCAGAAACCCGGCGTGGCCTACCACGACCCGCTGATTCCGGGCGCACCCGGCCACGGCGAGGGTCACAACTCCGGGCAGGCCGTGAACGTGGTGGCCGCGCTCGCGCTGAAGGACGTCATGGAGGCCGAGGGCATCGAGGGCACGCTCGTGCTCTGGCCCGGGGTCGCCGAGGAGCAGTTGGGCTCCAAGGCCTGGTACGTGCGGGACGGCTATCTCGAGGACATCGACATCACCCTCTTCACGCACGTGAGCAGCAACCTGTCGGTGAGCTGGGGACAGGGGAGCGGCACCGGGCTGGTCTCCGTGGAGTTCACCTTCGCGGGCGAGGCCGCGCACGGCGCCGGCGCGCCCTGGCGGGGCCGCAGCGCGCTTGACGCGGTCGAGCTGATGAACGTCGCCTGGAACTTCCGGCGCGAGCACCTGCGGCCCGACCAGCGCTCCCACTACGTGATCAGCGACGGCGGCGATCAGCCGAACGTCGTGCCGCCGAGCGCGTCGGTATGGTATTTCATCCGCGAGATGGACTACGAGGACATCAGGCGCAACTTCGACACCGCCATCCGCATCGCCGAAGGCGCCGCCCTGATGACCGACACCGAGATGTCGTACCGGATCATCGGAGCCGCCTGGCCGCGGCACTTCAACAGGGTGGTCGCCGAGACGATGTACGAACACATCGAGGACGTCGGGCTTCCGGAGTGGACCGACGACGACCACGATTTCGCGAGCGCGGTGCAGGAATCGGTGGGAAGCGTCCCGTCGGGGATGCCGAGCACCCTGTCGCCCCTGGGTGAGCCGGGGCCGCGCCGGAGCGGCGGATCCGACGACATCGGCGACATCTCGTGGAACGTGCCCACCGTGACCCTGCGCTTTCCGTCCAACGTGCCGGGGCTTCCGGGTCACCACTGGTCGAGCGCCATGGCGATGGCCACCCCGATCGCGCACAAGGGCGCGGTCGCCGGTGCGCGCGTGATGGCCCGCACGGCTCTCCAGCTCTTCGCTCAGCCGGAGCTGGTCGACGAGGCGTGGACCTACTTCCGGGAGGAACAGACCGCGGCCGTGGAGTACATCCCCTTCATCGGCCCCGACGACCCGCCGCCCATCGATCTCAACAAGGAGATCATGGACGCGTATCGTCCGCTCCTCGAGCAGTTCTACTATGACGAAACCCGCTTCGAGACGTATCTGGAGCAGTTGGGGATCACGTATCCGACGCTCTCGCGGCCGGTTTCCCAGGAAGACCGGCAGGACACCCCGGGATCGCACTGAGGACGCCCACAAACGGAGTTTTCCGATGATCGACGCCAGCCGCAGACTTCTCTCCGCCGCCGCCATGCTGTTTGTGGTGCCCCTTGCCGGCGCGGGCGGCCTGCCGGAGACCGTAGCGGAACCGCCGGCCGATGCAGCCTTGGTTGTTTCCGCCGACGATCCCACCGAGGTGGGCTGGCGCCTTCTGGCCAGCCTCAACTACCGCACCGGCGAGACGGGCGAGGAGCTGGCCGCTCTTGCCGGCAAGCTCGTCAAGATTCCCGGGTTCACGGTGCCGCTCGAGGACTGGGCGTCTTCGGCGACGGAATTCCTCCTCGTGCCCTACGTCGGCGCCTGCATCCACACTCCGCCTCCGCCGCCCAACCAGCTCGTCTACATCCAGATGGATGAAGGCAAGCGGGCGACGATGGACGGGTGGAACCCGGTGTGGGTCGAGGGCGTCCTGGAGATCGAGATGACGGAGAGCGTGTACGGCTACGTCGGCTTCACCATCACCGGCCAGCGCGTCTATCCGTACGGTTCCTGATCCGCGATGCAGCCAGCCGCTTGCATCGAGCGCGCCCTCGCCTGAGTCGAGGGCGCGTTTTTTTGGGTGAGGCGACGTTCGCAGGGAGACCCAATAGATGAGCCTCGCGATCGACCTTCGGCGCCTGCGCTTCCGCTACGGCGGAGGCCCCTGGGTGCTGGATATCCCCGAGCTGACTCTCGAACGCGGCGAGCGCGCGTTCCTGTTCGGCCCCAGCGGGAGCGGCAAGACCACGCTGCTCGGGGTGTTGGCGGGGGTCCTGGAAGCGAACGAGGGCGAGGTCAGGGTGCTGGGCGAGGATCTCGCCTCGCTCTCGAGCGCACAGCGCGACGCCTTCCGGGCGCAGCACATCGGCTATGTCTTCCAGATGTTCAACCTCATCCCCTACCTGTCGGTGCTCGACAACATCGCGCTCCCCGCGCGCATGGACCCTGCACGCCGGCGCCGTCCAGCCGGGCCCGGCGTGCAGGGTCCATGCGCGCGGGGAGCGCGATGTTGT
>CAZDZJ010000076.1:0-3925 GCA_964509895.1 uncultured Gemmatimonadota bacterium | reverse complement strand
TCATCAACGTGCTGTCGGAGGACGGGAACCGGATCGACAACGAGTACCGGAGCACCGACACGGAGGGGAACGAGCGCGTCTCGCACGCCGTGTACGAGCGCATCGGCGGGTGAGGGGAGCGATGTCCAGGGACTATGACGCGATCGTCATCGGCGCCGGCGTCATCGGCGTCTGCACCGGGTTCGAGCTGGCCAAGCGCGGGTTCCGCACGCTCAACGTCGACAAGCTCCCGGCCGCCGGATACGGCTCGACCTCGAACACCTGCGCCATCATCCGGCTCCACTACTCGACGCCCGACGGCGTGGCCATGGCGCGCGAGTCCTACTTCTACTGGCTCGACTGGGGCAAATACGTCGGCGGGCCGGATCCCTCGGGGCTGGCTCGCTACGTGAGCACCGGGTGCCTCGTCACGAAGACGGAGAAGAACGATTACCTGAAGAAGGTGATGGCGAGCCTCGACGAGCTTCATGTCGCGTACGAAGACCTCGACGCGGAGGGGATGCGCGAGAAGCTCTCGTTCCTCGACACGCGTCAGTTCGGACCGCCGGTGACGGAGGAGGATCCGGGCTTCGGGCGTCCATCGGGCGGCGACGTCGCGGGGGCTCTCTACATTCCGGAATCGGGCTACATCAACGATCCCCAGTTGTGCTGCCACAACGTGCAACTCGGCTGCGAGGCGCACGGCGGCGAGTTCCGCTTCAACACCGAAGTGGCCGAGATCCTGCGCGAGGACGGCAGGGTCGCGGGCGTGCGCGTGAGGGACGGATCCGAGATCCGGGCGCCCGTGGTGGTCAACGTGGGCGGGCCCCATTCCTTCGTCATCAACCGCATGGCGGGGGTCGAGGAGGGGATGAACATCAGGACGCGCGCGCTGAAGCAGGAGGTGTGCCACGTCCCCGCGCCGGAGGGCGTCGACTACAACGTGGTCGGCATGCTGATCTCGGACAGTGATATCGGCTGCTATTCGCGGCCCGAGGTCGGCAATCACATCCTGATCGGTTCCGAGGATCCTCCCTGCGACGATCTGGAGTGGGTGGAGGACCCGGACGACTATGACAACACGTTCAGTTATCAGTGGAGGACACAGGTCCTGCGCGAGGCGCAGCGCGTGAAGGGGCTTCCTTTGCCGGAGGCGCGGCAGGGCCTCGTCGACCTCTATGATGTGTCGGACGACTGGATCCCCATCTATGACAAGTCGGACCTTCCCGGCTTTTACATGGCCGTGGGCACATCGGGGAACCAGTTCAAGAACGCCCCGGTCGCCGGCCAACTCATGGCCGAACTCATCGAGCAGGTGGAGAGCGGTCGGGATCACGACGCGGATCCGGTACAGTTCCATATGAAGTATACGAGGCGGGACTGTAACCTCGGGTTCTTCAGCCGGCTGCGGACGATGAACCCGGATTCGTCCTATTCGGTCATCGGCTGAGCCACCGCCACTCGACTCGCGTTCGATGAGCCCCGGACGACTGGGGAGGCTGAAGTCCGCGCTCGGAGCCGGGGTCTTCCGCCCGGCGCGGCTGTGGGAGGAGAGGCCGCTCAGGCGTCACTACGAGGTAGTCATCATCGGTGGCGGCATCCACGGGCTGGCCACGGCCTACTATCTCGCCAGGGACCACGGGATCCGCGACATCGCCGTCCTCGAGAGCCAGTACATAGGGTTCGGGGGATCCGGGCGGAACACGGCGATCGTGCGGGCGAACCAGCGCACGCAGGAGAACGTCCCGCTCTACGACGAGGGCCTGAAGCTGTGGCCCATCCTTACCGACGAACTCGACTTCAACCTCATGTTCCACAACTGCGGCAACCTCAACCTCGCGCACAGCGAGGCGGCGGTGGCCGCGTTCCGGCTCTCGATCAACACGGCGGGCTTCTGCGGGGTGCGCTCGGAGCTGCTCGACCCGCAGCAGTGCAAGGAGCTGATCCCGGCGCTGGACGTGTCGGACCGGCCGGCGCACCCGGTCCAGGCCGGCATGTATCACCCGCCGGGGGGCGTCGTGCGGCATGACGCGGTGGTGTGGGGACTCGCGCGGGGGGCCAGCCTGCACGGGGCCTCGATTCACCAGGGCGTGGAGGTACAGGGGATCGACACGGAGGGCGGGCGGGTGACGGGCGTGCGGACGAGCGCGGGGCCGATCGGCTGCCGGAAGCTCGGGATCATGGCCGGCGGGTATGGGCCCGCGATCGCCGCCATGCTCGACATCGAACTGCCGGTGAACCCGCTCACCATCCAGGCCATGGTGACGCAGCCGCTGAAGCCGTTCCTGCACCACGTCGTGAGTTCGGGCGGATACCACATCTACGCGAACCAGACGCTCAAGGGGGAGATCGCCACGGGCGCCCACATGGACCCGCAGGTCAACTACACGACGGACGTCACCGCGGGCTACTTCAAGCACCAGGCCGAAGCGCTCACCGACCTCATGCCCGGCCTGAAGGGGGTGCGCTTCCTGAGGGTGTGGGCCGGGCTCGCCGACATGACGCCGGACATGGCGCCGATCCTCGACGGCAACTTCGCCCACGACGGCCTCTACCTGGACGTGGGGTGGGGGTACTTCGGCTTCAAGTCCGGGCCCGTGGCGGGCAAGTACATGGCCGAATTCATGGCGCGGGAGGAGGCGCCGGAGATCCTTCGGCCGTTCGCCCTCCGCCGCTTCCTCGAGAACCGGTACATGGGCGAGACGGCCGCGACCATGAAGTACGGACAATGGGACTGACCGTGCGCGCCACGGCGGAACCGGGTGCGCGTCCGGGTGAGGCCGGGATCGTGGTATCGGCGGGAGGAGCCACGCCGTGACATTCCGGTTGACGTGCCCGGTGTGCGGGAAGCGCGACGTGTACGAGTTCACGTACGGCGGCCCGGAGCGCGGCCCGCGGCCGGCCGAGGCGGATGCCGAGGCGGGATCGGACCTCGGGGCGGCGCAGGCGGACCTCGATGCAGCGGCGGAGGCGCACTTCCGCTGGTCGCAGTTCCGCATGAACCGTCCGGAGATGCGCGAGGAATGGTGGTATCACGGGGCGGGGTGCGGCGTCTGGTTCTCGACGTGGCGCGACCCGGCCACGAACCGGGAGCGACGGCCCCGTGGCGCCGAGGCGAGCGGGGGAGATTCGTCATGAGCCGGTTGCCTCCCTCCCCGACCGAGCGCATCGACCGCTCCCGGATGCTTCGTTTCAACTGGTGCGGGCGCGCGCTGCAGGGGTTCGAGGGAGACACGGTGGCGTCGGCGCTGTGGGCCGCGGGGGTCCGCACCTTCGGCCGGAGCTTCGAGTATCACAGGCCGCGGGGGCTTTACGACCTGGAGGGCGAGGGGTCGAGCCAGCTCGTCTCGATCGACGGGATACCGAACCAGTCGGCGGGGACGACGCCGCTCCGCGAGGGGATGGTGGTCGGGGCGCAGAATGTGCGCGGGGATCCGCGCTTCGACGCCTTCGGCTTCCTGGATCGCCTGGATCGGCTCATGCCGGCGGGCTTCTACTACCGGCTGTTCCACCGGCCCGCCTGGGCCGCCCGCTTCTTCCAGGAGAGGATGCGCAGGCTGGCCGGCCTGGGCGTGCTGCGCGTGGACGCGCCGGAGCCGGCGGAGCGGGCCGAGCGCTACCTGAACGCCGACGTGGCCGTGGTCGGCGGAGGTCCCGCCGGCATGTCCGCGGCGCTCGCGGCGGGGAGGCTCGGCCTGCGGGTGTGTCTGTTCGAGCGGCGGCCGTGGCTGGGGGGACACCTCGACTGGCGGGTGCGCGAGGGCCGCCCGCTCGCTGGAGAGACGGACGCTCTCGCCGAGCAACTGGAGGACATGGATTCGGTGCGCATCTTCTCGCACGCGCCCGTCACGGGAATCTGGGGCGAGAACCTCCTCACGGGCTTCCACTGTGGAGGCATGGGCGGGGGCGCGGGCGAGAAGATGCGCACCGAATCCATGTCCTCCAG
>CAZDZJ010000075.1:0-3311 GCA_964509895.1 uncultured Gemmatimonadota bacterium | reverse complement strand
ACGGAGAGCTTCGAGGTCGGGGTACTGGACATGTTCCTCACCAGCCAGATCGCCAGGCGCCGGGACGGCGAGATCGTCCCGGCCGGCGGCGTCGAGGTCTCCTACTGGCCGGTTCAGGGCTACACGTTCCGCCTCCGCGCCGGACTCCAGCGCGTGGTGGAGGACAAGAGGAGCCCGTTCACCTTCGGTCTCGCGTTCACGGGCGACGCCCTGACCCTCGAGTACGCGTTCCAGGCCTTCGACGTGGACGGAAACGCCCACCGTTTCGGCCTCACCCTCCGATAGGCCGTTGATCGAGACCCGCAGTCTGACCCGGCACTTCGGCGCCACGAAGGCCGTCCAGGATCTCGATCTCCACGTCGAGCCCGGCGAGATCCTGGGTCTGCTGGGGCCGACCGGCCCCGGCAAGACCACCACCGTGAAGATCCCCACGTGCATGATCAAGCCGACGAGCGGTTCCGCATCGATCGCCGGCTTCGATGTCGAGGCGGATCCGCTGGAGGTCAAGCGCCGGATCGGCTACGTCCCGGAGGCGGGGGCGCTGTACGAAACACTCACCGCCGGCGAATACCTGAACATGGTCGCGAACCTGCGGGGCATCGACGGAGAGCGCGCGGATCGGAAGATCAACGAATTGCTGGATCTCTTCGACGTTCTCGACGCCCGGGACCGGCGGCTGGTCGGGCACTCGAAGGGGATGCGGCAGAAGGTCCTGATCAGCGCCGCGCTGCTGGGCAACCCGGAGGTACTGTTCCTCGACGAGCCGCTGAGCGGGATCGACGCCAACGCCGCCCTCGTCGTCAAGCAACTCCTGCGCGAACTCGCCGCAAAGGGACGGACGATCCTCTTCTGCTCGCATATCCTCGAAGTCGTGGAGCGGATCTGCACGCGCATCGTGATCGTCGACGGGGGCCGAAAGATCATCGAGGGCGTGCCGGACCGCATCGCCGCCGAAGCCGGCGCCGAAAGCCTCGAGGGAGCGTTCGCCCAGCTTACCGGCGTGAGAGATGCCGGAGACGTTACCCGAGACCTCCTTCGGGCGCTCGATGATTCCGGTCCGGCCGCCAACTCCCCGGAGGCCGCCGAGCGTCCCGCATGAAAGCTGCGGCCGGGCTCGTCGAGTGGTGTGTCGAGAAACTCGGCGCGGACTTCACCCAGTGGCGGGTGCTCACGCGCGTGATGCTGAAGACGGACTTCCGTTCCGCCTCCGCACTGCAGATGGGGAACTCTCCCGCCCGCGAAGGAGCCGGCACACAGTGGATGACGTTACTCCTGTACGGCGCGTTCGGACTCTACGTCCTGGCCGTGGCGCTCGTGCTTCCGGATCTCTTTCTGTCCGCCGTCTGGTCACTGAGCATGACAGGACTCGTGGTGGCGATGGTCATTCTCATCGACTACGGATCCGTCGTCATTTCGCCGACCGACTACGAGATCCTCGCCCACCAGCCCGTCTCGTCGCGCACCTACTTTCTCGTCAAGCTCACCAACGTCCTCCTCTACGCGGGGATGATCGGCGCCCTCCTCACGGGACCCACGTGGATCTTCCTCGGCGTCAGGCACGGCCTCATCACTGCGGTCGTCTTCCCCGTGACAGCGGCCGCCGCCATCGCCTGGACGGCCCTTGCCATCGTGTCCGTATACGCGTGGCTAGTTCGTGTCGTGCGGCCGGCCCGATTCGACCGCATCCTCTCGTACATCCAGGTGTTGCTCGTGACGACCGTCGTGGCCGCGCCGCTGCTCCTGGGCGAATTGGAGGATCGGCTGGAAGCGGTGGAGATCGGCACGTCTCCCGCCCTGTTTGCCCTTCCCGCCGCCTGGTTCGCCAGCGCCCTGCCCCTGGCCAACGGGCAGTGGAGCGTGACGGGAGTGCTCGCCGTCCTCACCGCGGCGGGAAGTACCGTCTGTCTCTTCCATATCGTGGGCCGGCGCCTGTCGCTCTCCTACGCCGAGCGGATTGGCGCCCTGCTCACCGTCTCTGCCTCCGACCGCAGCAAGGTCTCGCCAATGCGGTCCGCGAGGCGCCGATTCCCCGTGGAGGTGCGGGCCGTGGCCACGTTGCTGAGGGGCAACTTCAGGCATGACAGGAACTTCAGGATGACGGTGCTGGGCATCATCCCGATGACGCTCCTCTATGTCTACATGTCCTTACGCCAGGGGTCGCTGCCCGATCCGTTCGTCGAGCTGGGGTTCGGAGCCGGTCGCCTCTGGATGATCCACTTCGTGGCGATCGGGGGGCCGCAGATGTTGCTGGAGAGCCTCTTCCGCAGCGAGTCCTTTCGTGCCGGCTGGATCTTCTTCGCCTCCCCGGTGGACCGTGCGAAACTCGTCACCGGTGCGGGGCACTGCATCGCGCTCTTCGTACTCGTTCCGTACCTGACGATCCTGGGCGGGGTCTTCGTGTGGGCCTTCGGGGACATCCTGCACGCCGTCGCGCACGCCGTCGTTCTGGGGCTGGTCTCCAACCTGGCTGTTCAGGCGCGATTGCTGCTGGCGCCACGCCTCCCCTTCTCCGAGCCGCCCGCCAAGGGCGGCTTCAGCGTCGGCGTGTTCACGGCGATGGTCGTATCCGGGATCCTGATCGGGCTACTGCCCCTGCCCCTCCACGCCGCCTACGCAAGCACCGCCGGGACGATCTCGACCATCGTGACCTTGACCATCGCGAACGCGCTGATGCCCCGGTTCGTGGCCCGCCGGATCGCCCCCCGTCTGCACCGCCTGGAGTTCGCGGGCTGACGGCCCCCGCTCCTCAGCTTCCGGAAAAGCCGATGTCGTCCACGACGACGGTGCCGGCCGCCGTGCGGTCGAAGAGGAGACGGATCTCCCGCGCTCCGGCCGGATCGAACGAGGGATTCGCCTCGACGAAGTCGGCGAGCGGGATGGAGAAGGACTGGAGGACCAGTTCCCACTGGTTGTCGAACGATTCCGCGTCGTTCCGGCGCCGGACGACGGTCTCGAGGGGTCGTCGGATGGGCCCGTAGTCCGACAGCCGCACGCTCGCGGATTCCCCCCCGGCGTCCGTCACCACTACGGACAGGTCCACCGGCCCGTCGTCTTCGTCCCGATCTGCGCCGCGCCGGCCGAAATCGGCCTGCTCCCCGCCGCCGACGGAGTCCTCCTCGTCGGCGTCCCCGGATCCCCGAGGGGAGGGGCTCCCCTCGACCGCTCCGAGTTGCACGTCCAGACGGGAGGCGGAGTCCACGCCCCACGACGCGGCCAGTCCAGCAGGAAGCGAGATCGCGTAGCTCGCGGGCGGCCGCCGCGCTTCGCCGTCTCCGGGCCCCTCGTTGTTCCAGCCCAGCCAGAGCGCGTTG
>CAZDZJ010000074.1:0-6081 GCA_964509895.1 uncultured Gemmatimonadota bacterium | reverse complement strand
GACACGCGTACCGCGCGCCCGTGTGCGATCTGAAACTCCTCGGCCATGGCCCGGCTGATCGGAAAGACCGTACTCGAGCCGTCGATTTCGATCAGGCCCGACAGGCCTCCGTCCGGATCCGCGCCGCAACCCGCAGGCAGGATCGCCGCCACCACCCACGTCGCAGCGGGTCGGTGACGCCCGCCGAATCGAAGCGGTCCTCGAGGCCGCAACCGTCCGTCAGGCCGGGACATCGAAGCTCTTTCCGTCCGGCATCCGCGCGGTGTCCGGCCTCCGCGTGAAAGCCGGGATCCTGGCGGCGTCCGGGAGCGTGAACCACACGGTCGTTCCCCGGCCGAGCGCGCTTTCGATCCCGACCTCACCGCCGTGCGCCTCGACGAAGTGCTTCACGATCGCGAGTCCGAGTCCGGTCCCTCCCCCCGCGCGCGAACGGGCCGGATCGACCCGGTAGAAGCGCTCGAATACGCGCTCGACGTGGACGGAGGCGATCCCCGGCCCGCGGTCGGAGACTTCCACGCGCTGGAAGCGTCCATCCGACTGGACCCGCACGCTGATGTCAGGATCCTCGTCGCTGTAGCGCGCCGCGTTGTCCAGCAGATTCCGCATGACCTGACGTACAGCATCCGGGTCCGCCCAGGCGGACTCCTCCGTCACGCACACGCGCAGCTCGATCCCGTCCGCTCGGACCTTCGGTGAGAGCGTCTCCCAGACCTCCCGGGCGATCGCCCCGACCGAGACCGTCTCCGGCTCGGGGCTCCAGCTGCCCGACTCAAGCAGGGAGAGGTCGAGCAGGTCGTCGACCAGATGGCGCATGCGCGTGGCGTTGGAGAGGATGCGCCGGGCAAAGCCACCTGCCTGATCCGCGTCGATGCCCTCCTCGACGAGCGCCTCGGCGAACCCCACCACGCTCGTGAGCGGGGTCTTCAGTTCGTGCGACACGTTGGCCACGAAATCTCGGCGCACCCCCTCGAGTCGCCGCAGGACCGTAAGGTCGTGGAGCACGATGATGGCTCCCGACCGGTGCGGCCGGGTCGACATCAGCACGGTGTGTTCGCCGAGTTCCACCTCCGCCGTCGTGGATTCTCCCCGCTGCGCCGCGCTCACCGCCTCGCCGATGCCGGGCGAACGGAAGAGCGTGCCGACGCGAGCCCCGAGTGCGACATCACGTCCGGCCCAGCGCGCGAAGGCGGGGTTGCAGAGGCTTACCAGTCCCTCCCGGTCGATGAAGGCCAGGCCGTCGTCCAACCGGTCGAACAGCACCCGCAGATCGCTGGACTCGCGTTCGGAGACCTTCACGCGATCACGAACTTCCCCGGCCATGCGGTCGATCGCCCGACCCAGGGAACCGACCGAATCCGAGCCGCTCGCCCCGGGGGAGGGACCAAGGTCGCCGGACGCGATGCGGTCGACGGCTTCCCGTGCCTCTCCGAGTTCCCTCTCGACTCTGCGGGCCACCAGCCAGGCGGCCGGCCACAGCAGGAGCAGGATGCCCCCGAGGACGGCGGCCTCGACCACCACGCCCGTCGCGTCGAGCCGGAGGAGGAACCGGGCGGCAAGGTACGCCACGACGAGCACGGCGGCCGCAGCCAGAAAGAAGCGGTTCGCCAGTCTCACCGAGCGGGGTCTACTTGTCGAGAGCGCGGAATCGGTAGCCGATCCCCCGAACGGTTTCGAGGAGGGAGGCGGCATCGCCGAGCTTGGTTCTCAGCCGGGCGACATGCATGTCGACCGTGCGCGTCTCGATCGCCGCATTCGTGTCCCAGACGGCCTGGAGCAGCTGCCGGCGAGTCTGCACGCGCCCCCGCCGCTCCAGCAGCACTTCGAGCAGACGATACTCGAGCCGCGTCAGGTCGACCTCCACGCCCTCGGAGAAAACCCGGTGTGCCTCCCGGTCGACGACGACCGGTCCCACGGTTATCCGCCGCGAGGTGGAGACCGGTTCCGCCTTCGACCGCCGCAGGAGCGCCTCGACTCGAAGCGTGAGTTCGCGGGCACTGAACGGCTTCGTGATATAGTCGTCCGCGCCGACCTCGAATCCCCTGACCCGCTCGTCTTCCTCCCGTCTTGCCGTGAGCAGGATCACGGGCATCGAACTCGTGCTTTCGGCGCCCCGCAGCCGCTGCAGCACTTCGTATCCGTCCATGCCGGGCAGCATGAGATCGAGGATGATGAGGTCCGGCTGCTCGGCCTCCGCCGTTGTCAGCGCGCCCTGCCCATTAACCGCCGTCGTGACGCGGTATCCTTCGCGGCTCAAGTGATAGACGAGCACGCTGAGGATATCGGGTTCGTCGTCGACAACCAGGATCTGTGCGTCCGGCATCGCTCCATCCGCGTCCAGCGGGTCCAGGACGCAGCATCGTCTGCGGCACGGACCCGATCCCCCCGGCAGGCCGTGCCGAAGCCCCGTTGCGTTCGAGAGGCGCTGACGCGGGGTCGCACCACGGCCTGCTACATCCTGAGCAAGGTCTGCAGGGGGTATCGTAACACATTCGTAACCATCTCGTGAACGACGTCCGAAGTCCGCCGCGCCCACCCCTCCTCGCGGGTCCGGTCGCCCGTCGAACCGCGTCACGGAAGGCGTATCGACCCGTGACCAACTCGTGACAGTTCCTTGTCTGGAGACGTTACCCAACCTGCATATCCTCCGCGCCGGTAGCAGGCACCCGAGTAGTTGCCCCGGAGGATCGAACCCATGGATCGCACAGGACTACAGCGCAAACGGCGGCTTCGTGCCAGTCTTGCGGTACTTCCCGCCTGTCTCCTGCTCGGCTTGGCGACGACGCTCGCCGCGCAGGAGGAGGTACCGGGCCGCATCTCCGGCCGCATCGTCGATGAGGGCACGGCCAGGCCGCTGAGTCTGGCACAGATTTCCATCCCGGCGCTGAACAAGGGAACACTCAGCGATGTCGACGGCCGCTGGACGCTGCCGGCCATCCCGGCCGGAACGTACGACATCGTCGTCCGGCTCATCGGCTATGCGGGCAAGACGGTCACGGGTGTGCTCGTCGTTTCCGGAGAGATCGCGACGATCGACATTTCGCTGCCGGCCCGGGCGATCGAACTGAACGAGCTGTCGGTCACCGTTGCGGATCAACGCGGCACGGCCGCCGCGATCCTCCAGAACCGCCAGACCGCCGCCGCGGTCACGGACGCGATCGGTCGCGAGCAGATTTCCGACTCGCCCGACTCCGACGCGGCCGCGGCGATGGCGCGCGTCCCCGGCGTCTCCATCGTGAACAAGAAGTTCGTCTTCGTCCGAGGTCTTGGCGAACGCTACGGCAACACGACGCTCGACGGCGCGGTCATGCCGTCCCCGATCGCGGACCGCAAGGCGGTGCCGCTCGACCTCGTCCCGGCCAGCTTCATCGAGAACGTCTCGACCTCGAAGAGCTATCTGCCGCGTCAGCCGGCCGACTATGCCGGCGGGCTGGTCCAGATCAAGACGCGCAAGGTCCCGGGAGAGAACTTCTTCAAGGTCGGGATCGGCGGCAGAGCGGAGTCGGCGACGACGGGCAAGGGGGGACTCGACTACGCCGGCGCCGGGCTCGACTTCCTCGGCATCGATGACGGGCGCCGCGGGCTGCCCGAGATCGTGCCGACGGACCGGGCGGTCAACCGCGCGAACTTCACGCGCACCGAGCTGGAGGAGATCGGAGAATCGTTTTCTCCGGGCTGGGCCGGCACCTCGCGCGATCTCCCCTTCGGACAGAGCGGCGAACTCGCCTTCGCGACCGAGTTTCCGCTTGCCTCGAAGAACCTGGGCATACTCGCGACGGCGCACTGGGACGACTCGTGGAACCGGCGCGACGGCTACGTGGAGCGCGTGTTCGGCTCCTCCGGCCTCGCGGACCCGGAAGTGGACTACGCGGGCGACCAGTCCACGCGTACCGTCACGCTCGGCGGCCTCCTGAACGCCGACTACCCGCTAGCGCCGAGCCACCGCATTTCCTTCAGCGGACTCCTGAATCGCGTCACGGAGGACCAGGCGCGCGTCCTGCAGGGGTTCAACCTCGACTCCAACACGGACCAGCGGAACACGCGGATCCAGTACGTCGAGAACTCCCTGGTCCAAGGGCGCTTGAGCGGGAAGCACTACTTCAACGCCTTCGGCGGCACGACGGCGGAGTGGAAGGCCGCGTACTCGCGCGCCAGCCGCTACGAACCGAACACCCGGGAGGTCCTGTACCGCGAGTCGGGCGACGTCTTCCTGTGGGACAACTTCATCCAGAGCGGCAGCATCTTCCACCAGGACCTGACGGAAGACGCGATCAACCTCAACGTCGATGTGCAGTTCCCGGTCCGCTTGCACGGGCGGACGGGGACGATCGAGGTTGGCGCCACGACCCTCACGCGTGACCGCGACGTGCTCAGTCGACGCTTCCGGTTCATCCCGAACCGGTCGATCCCGGATGACGTCAAGGCCGCGTCGCCCGACGGGATTTTCTCACCGGAGAACATCGGCCTCGGCCCTCGGCAGTTCGAGATCCAGGAAGCCACCTTCCGCCCCGACAACTACGTGGCGGATCAGATGACGACGGGCGCCTACGTGATGGCGGACGTCGAACTGGTGCCGCGCGTCCGCTTCGCCGGCGGCGCTCGCATCGAACGCAGCAGGCAGGTCGTGGAGCCGGTGGATGTCTTCACGAAGGGCGTCGAACCGCTCGCGGGCGCCGAGCTCGACGATACCGACATCGTGCCCGGCGCCACTCTCACCTGGGCGGCGAGCGACCGGGTCAACCTCCGGGCCGCCGCTTCACGCACGCTGGCGCGGCCCGAGTTCCGCGAGTTGGCGCCGTTCTCGTTCGCCGACTTCGCAGGCGGGTATCTCGTCGTGGGGAACCCGGTGCTCCAGCGCTCGCGGATCACGAACTTCGATCTGCGCTGGGAGTGGTTCCCCCGGGCCGGCGCGGTCATCGCGGTGAGCGGCTTCTACAAGAAGTTCACGGACCCGATCGAGGAGGTCGTGTTCCCGAGCAGCGAATTCATCAAGAGCTGGCTCAACGCCGGACCGGCGAACAACATCGGGACCGAATTCGAGGTGCGTTCCGACCTCGGCTTTCTCTCCGAATCGCTGGAGGATTTCGCTCTGAACCTGAATCTCACGCTCGTCGACTCCAAGGTGGAGACGGGAAGCGTGGCCCAGATCTTCGTCCCCGGCTCGGGACCGCTCGAGATCAACGTCGTGGGACGGAAACGGCGGCTCCAGGGCCAGTCGCCCTACGTCGTCAACGCGGGGGCGAACTGGGCCAGCCCGTCGGGCCGGACGTCGGTGTCGCTCCTCTTCAACCGTTTCGGCCGGCGCATCAGCCAGGTGGGTAGCCAGTTCCTCGAAAGCGTGTTCGAGGAGGCCCGAAGCCAGTTCGATCTGGTCTTCGAACAAGCGGTCGGGCCGCGGGTGTCGGCCAAGCTGAGCGCCACCGACCTGCTCGCCGCCGATTACCAGTTTACGCAGGGCGGCGACCTCCTCCGCGGCTGGCGGCCCGGGCGGGCCTTCTCCGCCGGGCTGTCCTGGCAGCCCGTGGGCGACCGCTGACCATCGGGAGAAAGAAGAAGATGAATTCGGGACGACGAAACCACCGCGCCGGGCTCGCGCTGACCGGCCTGCTCCTCGGGGGCCTCCACCTGGGGTGCGGAGGCGATGGGGACCTCCTTTCGCCGAGTCCGCCGGCGCCGCCGGCCGGCGGCGCGACGCTGTCCGGCACGATCACGCAGTCGATGACGCTCGACCCTGCCCTCACATACCGCATCCAGGGCACGACGATCGTGGAGGACGGGGCAACGCTCACGATCCCGGCCGGGACCCTTCTCCTGGGCGACGTGGACTATTCCGGTTCCGCGCTGATCGTCCGGCAGGGCGGTCGTCTGGTGGCGCGGGGGACCGCGGAAGCGCCCGTCGTGTTCACGAGTTCGAACCCTGTGGGCACCCGCCGCCGCGGCGACTGGGGGGGCGTTGTCCTTAACGGCCGCTCGAACTGCAATTTCCCGTCGAACGAGTGCGTCGGGGAAGGCAACTCGGGCCCCTACGGCGGCACCGAGACGGATGATGACAGCGGCGAACTCAGCTACGTGCGGATCGAATAC
>CAZDZJ010000073.1:0-8188 GCA_964509895.1 uncultured Gemmatimonadota bacterium | reverse complement strand
TGCCGGGACTCGTGGACGCCCACACGCATCTGGCCTTCGGGGGCTGGCGGGCGGGGGAATTCACCGACCGGATCCTCGGCCGCGACTATCTGGAGATCGCCGCCTCGGGGGGCGGGATCAGGTCAACGGTACGCGCGACGCGGGAGCTCGACGAAGAGGCCCTCTTCCATCGGGCGCACGGCTTCGTGTCCGCGATGGTCGCGCTCGGCGTGACGACGATCGAGGCGAAGAGCGGGTACGGGCTGGATCTCGAATCGGAGCTGCGACTCCTGCGGGTATATCGGCGTCTCAATGAGATGGGGCCCGCGCGGATCGTCGCGACGTGTCTCGCCGCGCACGTGGTCCCACCGGAATGGGCCGGGGACCGGGCCGGTTACGTGAGGCTCATCACCGAGGAGATCCTTCCGGCGGTGGCCGAACGGGGGCTGGCCGACTTCTGCGATGTCTTCGTGGAGGACTCCGCCTTCTCGGCCGGGGAGGCCCGCCAAATCTGCGAACGGGGACTCGAACTGGGGCTGCGGCCCAAGCTCCACGTGGACCAGCTCACCGGGGGCGGAGGCGCCGAACTCGCCGCGTCTCTCGGGGCCGTGTCCGCGGACCATCTGGAGTACGTGTCGGGAGCCGGAATCGCGGCGCTCGCGGCGGCCGGCGTCGTCGGAGTCACCCTCCCCCTCGCCAGCCTGTACCTGAACCAGGCGCCACCCCCGGCCCGGGCGCTCATCGATGGCGGCGTCGCGGTGGCGGTGGCCAGCGACTTCAACCCCGGCACGGCCCCATCCTATCACCTTCCCTTCGCCATGACGCTGGCATGCGCCCGACAGCGCATGGCGCCCGCCGAAGTAGTCAAGGGGGCTACGCGCTACGCGGCCCGGGCCCTGGGCCGTGAAGCTGCAGCCGGGTCGCTGGAGCGGGGAGCCGCGGCCGACTTCGCCGTCATCGATGCCCCGGACGTGGAACACTGGCTCTACCACCTGCGGCCCAACGCATGCCTGGCGACGGTGATCGGGGGCGCGATCCAGCACGGCCTCTTGACGCAGGCCTGAGGCGGAGGCGGGAATCGGTCGGTGGCCGGCCGTGCTCAGGGCGTGGGGCGGAGGGGACGGGCCCGACCGTCGAAGGAATAGGCGAACCGATCCCACCCACCATCGGAGCGTCGTACAAGAAGGAGCATCCCCGTGGCCGCGTCCAGAAGGTCCACGGCGATGACCCTTCCGCCGTAGCTCTCGCGGATCGTGCGCACGGGCGTGTGAGCGAGAACGTGGATCGCCGCGCCGAAGTGCTCCAGGACCGCGTCAACGTGGGCGTCCAAGGTGTCAGTGAGGACCAGATCCCGATACCAGAGGACGCTCTCCGGAGCGAAGAAAAAGTCGTAGCGGCTGTAGATCTGCGCCGAGTCGAGCGCCGTTTCGCGGGCGAAGGCTTCCAGGAAATCCGGATCGTGCCAACCGGTGAACAACGGCTCGGAGATGAACGTGCGGAGGGTGTCCTGATAGCCCTGGATCGAGTAATCCAGGTACGCGGGGCTCACGCCGCCGTGCGCAAGCAGCAGGTCGCCGAGCCGCACGAGCGCCGGTTTCGCGGCCAGCCAACGGCCGAGAATGGAGGATGTCGGGCCGAAGAGCGTCGCGTATGACATGCCGTGCCGGTCGGCGATGGCCGCCTCCTTCCCCGATACGTACCGGAGGTCACCGGACAGGATCATCGCCTCGTGGTTGCCGAGCAGCGTGAGCACGCGTCCGCCGGCAGCTTCTGCCTGGCGCTCAAGTCCGTACACGAACCAGAGGAGCCTCGTCACATCCCCCCCCCGGTCGAACAGGTCGCCGAGCAGGACGACCGTGGCGCGGCCCCCCGTCCAACGCAGTTCGGCGTCGATGACCCCCGCGCCGGCGAGCAGTGTGATCACGCGGTCGAACTCGCCGTGTACGTCTCCGAAGACGAACACGGAATCCGGTGCCGGCGGGTCCACATCCGGCGGGGGCGGCGGCGCAAGCCGAATCTCGGCGCGGTGGAGTCCGTCCGCCCCATCCACGCCGTACTCGATCGTGACGGTCGGCGCGTCCACGCGCAGCCGCGCCCGATGCGCTTGCCCCTTGTCGGTGCGCCGCTCGTCAACCACCCGCCCCATCACCAGAGCGCGGGCCACCCCGGGCGCTTCTTCTTCCGTGAGCCATCGAACGTCAAGGCCACCGACGGCGAGGCCGACGTATAGCCCGTACGGACCCTCGATACGCCACCGATCCTGCCCCGCTCCCGGCGACGGTGCAGACGGAGAAGCATACCCGGCCGGCAGGCCGCCTCCACTCAGCCAGCCCAACCCCGCCGCTACGGCGCAACCCACGAGCCCCTGCCTGCGGATGCCGGGCTGATTCCTGACGGGGAACCGCCGACGCCGCTCCCTCAGGGGATCAGCCCATAGCGGCCGTCATCGACCCACTCCAGCAAACGGACGATGCGGCGGTGCACGGCCCGGACCTCCGATTCCGTGAGTCCGAGCTGGATCCGCTCGGCATCGTGCCGAACGCCGCTGCCGGGGTCGAGGTTCTCCGTCGGCTCCACCTCCACGAAGTTCCCGTCCCGGATTTCGAACTGGACGAGGATCCCGAGTCGCGCCTGCAGCGCGTCGAGGGAGATGCCGCGCAGCCGGTCGATTGCGGAGGCGGGGTAGCGGTCGAGGCGCAGATCGCGCCACCGCGTGCCGCGGTCGCTCTCCTCGCTGGCGAACGCTACGCCGTTGTCGACGCTGAACACGCGAGGCCACGCGGGATCCATCGACTGCACGAAGTTCCCCCGGTTCGAATCGCTGTGGCCAATGACGTAGGTGAGGAGGTTGAAGTTCCCGAGAAGGCGCTCGTAGACCACGTCCTCTTCGATTCTGTCCTCGTCGGGCAGCTCGTCGGGAAGATCGACGTTGAACATCCAGTACTGGAGCGCGACGAGGGTCATCGGCCATTCGTCGAACGTCTGTTGCGGAGGGTTGGCGGCGGCTCCCGTCCGGGCGACCGTGGCACGGACGGCGTCGAGCGGAAACGCCCGGATCGAGGTCGGAGGAACCACCCATTCCCGCTCGTCCAGGAAGAGCGCCTGGATGTCGTAGGCCGCCAGCTCGTAGCGTGGCCGATTGTTGAACTCGTCCGCACCCTCGGCGGCCGGAGCGTACTTGACCTGGAGCACATGTCCACCGGATTGCAGCGTCACGCGATAGGTGCGCTCGCCGGGAAGGCCGCGGGAAGGTTGTACGTCGATGACCTCGATTTCCCCTTCGCGGAGAATCCTGTCGATGTCGGCGATGGGGAGAAGGAAGTTCGCGTCCTGGGCCGTCGCCGGGCGCGGCGCCGCAACCGCGGCCGCCGCGGTGACGAAGGCCAGGGCGCGGAACAGATCGGCGCATCGCATCATTCCGAATCCTCCTGCCGTGCGCGACCGGTCGGCTGCCGGAGCGGAAGGCATACATCGAACGTCGTCCCGCGCCCCGGTTCGCTTTCCACCGAGATCTCCCCCCCGTGCTGGTGCACGATCTGGAGCGTGATCGCGAGGCCCAGCCCCATCCCGATCCGCTCGCCCTTGGTCGTGAAACCGGGCTCGAAGATCGCCCCGATGACATCCTGCGCGATGCCCCGGCCCGTATCGGCGACGCGCACCCGCGCGCGATCCCCTTCGGCGCGCGTCCGGATCGTGAGCACGCCGCCGGCGTCCATGGCCTGGGCCGCGTTGTGCACGAGGTTCATGAACACCTGGTTGATCCGGTTCGGATGGCACACGACGGACGGCAGGTCCCCGAAATCCCGGACGACCTCAATCTCCTTCAGTTCGTGTCCCAGCAGGGCCAGCGTGCCCTCGATGCCTTCGTGAAGGTCCACCGGGCGAGGCTCGGAGGTCGTGGGCCGCCCGAAGTTCCGCAGGTTTCGCACGAGGTTCACCATCCGCTCCACCGCGATGCCGTTCGTGCGCAGCACCGATTCCGTGGCCCGCACGACCCTCCGGACTTCGTCGAGTTCGTCCGGCGTGACGACCTCGTCCTCGAGGATCTCTCCCAGCTTGAGGAGCGCGCGCTCGATGACGTGGTGGTTGCTGTTCAGCGCACCGAGCGGAGTGTTGAGTTCGTGCGCGATCCCCGCGACGAGCATGCCGAGCGTCGCAAGCCGGGCCTGCGTGATCTCCCGGGCTGTCGGCCCGAGTCCCGGTTCGCTCACAGAAAAGCCTGGATCCATCGCTGCCGGAGGCCGGCGAGTTCGTCGTTGGCCGCCTCGAGTTCGGCCATGCGTTCGCTCAGCGCGCGGAAGAGGAGGCTTCGCTCGACGCCGTTGCGGATGGCGAAGGCGAGCGCGTCGTTGTCCCACGGCTTCTCGAGGTACTGGTAGAGTCCGGCCTCGTTAATGGCCAGGATGGCGTTTTCCTTGTCGGCGTATCCGGTAAGCAGGATCCGTGTCGCCTCGGGCCTCACCTTGCGGGCTCGCGTCAGAAACTGCACACCGTCGAGTTCAGGCATCATGAGGTCCGCCACGATCGCGTGGACCGCTTCCTCCTCCAGACGGGCGAGCGCGGCGCGCGCGGAGGTGAACGGTAGCACCCGGTGGTCCGTCTCGAGCTCCAGGAAGCCCTGAATGGCGTCGACGACCATGTCCTCGTCGTCGACGACCATGACGGTGCCGCCGTCCGGTCTGATCTCATCCATGTCGGATCATGCCATCGCCAGGCCACGAACGCGACTCGCGAGCCCGCGCAGGAGGTCGAGCCCGAGTTCCGGATGATCGATGAGCAGGTCGCGGAAGTCCTCCCGCGTGATGCGCAGAACACGCGTGGCCTTGACGGCCCGCGCTTCCACCAGGCTCGGGTGTTCGTCGATCAGGGCCCACGTGCCGAACGCCGCCCCGTCCGCAATGGAGATCGACCCCTCCCCCGCGCCCTCGAGCGAAACCTCCCCGCGGATGACGAGATACAGGGCGTCCGTGGGTTCTCCCCGCCGGATGAAGACGGCGTCCGGCCTGGCCTCCACCTCATGTGCAATCGACGCAAGGAGCGCCAGCTGCCGGCTCTTCACGCCCGACAGAAGGTCCACGCTCTGCAGTCGGAACACCTTCTCGATCAGTTCCATCTCGTCCTCGTCTCGTTCCCGCTCCGAATGTCGTACGCGGGCGTGCGCGCCCCGCGCCAACCCGCGGGCCAGCAGCGCCAATGCCGGTTCCGCCGGCACGTAGCCCTCGAGGGCCAGCTTCGTTTCTTCGCGGAAGTTCTCGTGGGATGTCCAGAGAGCGCACCTCGCGATCCAGGCATCCTCATCGTCCCACAGCTCCCGAAGGACCTCGCGCACATCGCGCACGCGTCCCCCGGGAGTTTCTTCCGCCAACACGGGCCGGAGCTCCGCGAACGTGCGGTGGCCGACGGTGCTCTCGATCCACTCCAGAGCGTTCGCGCGGCGTCTCGGCCGCCCGCTTTCCAGCGCGAGGTAGCTGCGCCGCATGGACTGCTGGGGATATACGAGACCCAGCCAGCGGAAGACACTCGCCCGCCGATCTCTCCGCGCTTCGTCGAGCGCGCGAAGAAGCAGTCCGCGCGCCATCGATTCCGGCACACGCTCCAGCGCGCCGGCAGCGCCTGCGTACCGGAGGGATGCCTGAACCTCACGACGCACGGCCCGGAGCACCCTGGCAAGCGGGAACACGAGGTCGTCGTGCCGGCTACGGAGGTGGTGCAGGGACACCAGGGCCTGGTCGTCCAGGGCCTGTTCGGTCTCCGGCAGCAGGTAGGAGGTTACGAGGGCATCCACCGTTGCCGGCGCCGCGATCTCGCCGAGTACGCTGGCCACGCCCCTGCGCACCCATGGATCGGCGGACGGGTCGGACAGCGCCTCCAGCAGCGGCGTCACGATCTCCTCGCCCCGCCCCGCAAGTCCATCCCGCGCGGCGCCGCGCGTGCGAGGGTCCGCCAGGGCTTCGATGGCCGCCCGCACAAGGACAGGCTGAGGCATTCGGGCCGCGCTCCGCGCTGCCGCCGCCGCCACCTCGTCGCGGGAATGGGAGATGAGTTCGAGGAGTACGCCCTCCACGGCCGGATGACCCGGGACGAGCCCCGCCGCGATCGCCAGCTCGTTGGCTCCCGTCCCCGCGAGCCTCCCCTGCGCATGTTCCGCGAGCAAATGCTCGAAGCGAGGTGTGGCGATGCGTTCGGCCCGGGCGGTGCCGAAATGGCGGAAGAGGCAATCGAGCGCGGCGGAGCGGGCGTTCGGGGATTCGGAATCCAGCAGCGGGATGAGGACCTCGCGGGCGCGCACCGCCTGCAGGGCGAGGGCGCGGGCGGCGGCCCGGCGCACGCGGGAATCCGGGTCCTCGAGACAGGCTCGCAGCGCCTCCTCGTTCGACAGCCCCGGCGCGCGCGACAGCGCCCGGAGGGCCCTCGCCCGAAGATCGGGGTTCTCGTGTTCGAGGAGTTGGTACAGCTCGGGGGAGAGAGCCTCGATGTCCTCCGGCGTGGCGCCACGCAGCAGATCGAACGCGAATGCGACCTTCAGCGGCCGCTCGTCCCGCAGTGCATCCCGCGCGAGCGCCAGCGCGCCGGCGTCGGCCAGCGAGACGGAGGTCCCGCGCAGGCTTGCGAAGCGCCCCTCGAAGGACTCGGCCAGGCTCGTGACGTACGACTTCCGCACCTTGAGGAAGGCGAGCAGCAGGATTCCCGCGAAGCCGAGGCCGACCACGCCGAGGATGATGAGGCGCCCCATGATCGGGAGGCCAGCCAGGGCAAGCGATGGGATCGCGATGAGCACGCCCGAGAGAACCTTGCCCAACCCCTTCTCGACCGCGACGTCGATGTACGATTTCGCCTTGAGCTTGATGTCCTCCGGGACCGGAACGTAGAGGATCTCACGCCCCGTACGCTCCGCGGAATATCGGAACGTCTTCTCCGTCGTCCGGGCGCCGACGGCGACGGCAAGCGCAGCAGTCGACAGCCAGACGGCGGCAGCGAGGGCCCCGGTGGCGAGGATCACGGCCAGTGGAAAGATGATGACGGCGACCGCGGCACCCCACCGCCGCAGAATCGGACGCAAGGCAAGAAGAACGACGATCGGCAGCCATTGCGTGAGCACGTCCACGAACGCAAGGAACCCCGCAATGGCGCCCAGGTCCGTGAAGACCTCGCGCGTAAGCGTGTTGTACTGGTAGTCGATGAACTGCTTGACGATGATCGTCAGGAGGACGGTCGCCGCGATGAGACGGATCTGCGGGTGCGCCGCCATGCGGCTCAGGTCGCTGCGTTCGAGTTCCGGATCCTCCTGGTGCGCATACTCGGACGGCGGCTCCGGCGGCTCCCGGGACCAAACCAGCGCGAGACCGCCCGCCAGCAGGAGCAGCGCGCCCCCCGCCACGAGGAGCAGGTTCTCGGAGGGCCCGCCCCCTGAAGTGAAGACGGTCGTGAGCAGCGCGCCCAGCGTGGCCCCGGTCGACCCCGCCGCGATGACGATCGGGTAGGCCCGTTTCGCGTCGCGCGCATTGTAGAAGACCTGCGTCGCGATGTAGAAGTGCGTGACGAGCGAAGCCGCCAGCACATCGTACCACCCGTAGAAGATGAGCCCGAACCATGCCTCGCCCGGCCGGTAGAGGAGGCGGAAGGCGACCATGCTGAGGGCGAAGAAGGCCGCCGTCAGGGGGATGAGGCGGCGCCAGGAGATGCGGTCGGAGAGCGCGTTGTACAGGGGCGCGACGACGACGACGGCCGCGCTGATGAAGTACACCTGATAGAAGTCGCCCGCGGCGAGTCCCGAGAGGGCGAACGCACTGCGCAGGGGCCGCAGGATCCCGATGACGAAAAGGACGAGCGCCGCCAGCCCCATCATGGCGAGCAGCTTCCCGGCCCCTTCCCGCCGTGCGAAGATCCCGGCCGGCTTCACGACCTGCCCGGTCTCAGGGTGGCTTCGACCTGCCGGACGGTCCATCTTTCCGGCATTCGGGGCGTGGCGCAGTCCGGTAGCGCACCTGCTTTGGGAGCAGGGGGTCGCCGGTTCAAATCCGGCCGCCCCGATTCCTCAGGACTTCCCTTTCGATCCATCCGCTCGCCTGTCGGATCGCGTTCGCTCGATGGCTGGTGGCGGCCTTCACCGCGGCGGGGAGTTCCGCGTACGTGCAGTCGTACCCTTCCGGTATGAAGAGCGGGTCGTAGCCGAAGCCCCCCGAGCCGCCCGGCCCGCGCGCGATGCGCC
>CAZDZJ010000072.1:0-6893 GCA_964509895.1 uncultured Gemmatimonadota bacterium | reverse complement strand
AAGACGAACAGGGTGCGGATCTCCCAGGCCGTGTCCACCGAGAAGAAGACCGGCACCTCGCCGCCGAGCGCCGGCTGCAGCGCACCGAGCAGGACGGCCTCGCCGCCCCAGGTGTTCGCCTCGAAGGGCGCGGTCGGGTCGTCGGAGGTCGACGGGTTCGCCCCGTATGCGACAGCGCGCTCGAACAGGTCGACGAGGTCCTCCATGGCGCTGGCGTCCAGCTCCGGCTCCTCGTCGTCGTCGCCCTCGGGACCCGACGGCAGATCGACGATCAGCGACGCCTCCGGAGCCACGGCCACCTTCTCGAACGTGTCTCCGCCGTTGAGCTGGATGACCGAGCCGGTACCCCGAACCACACCGCCGCCCTGGGCGGTCTGAACCGTGGTGATGCCGTTGGCCCGCGCCACGTTGAGGCTGGGGTAGTAGGTGTTCACGGCGGCGAGCGCCCGGATGTGCGGGTTGTAGTCCCCGAGCTCGGCGATGTCGGTCGCCTGGCCGACCGCGCCGAACTCGAGCAGCCCGAGCGTCGTGAACGGGTCGACCATGCCCGGATAGACATGCCGCCCGGCCACGTCCACCCGCGCGGCGTCGGCGGGAATCTGCACCTGGGACCGCGTTCCCACGGCCTCGATGGTCCCGCCCCGCACGAGCACCACCCCGTCGGAAATCGTCCCGCCCGAGACCGTGTGAACCGTGCCGCCCACGAGGGCTGTGGCGGCTTCCTGGGCGGCCGGCGATGTTGGCGGCGTTTCGCCGTTCGCACCGGTCACACCGGGCGTGTCGCTCGCACCGGCATCGTTCGCGTCGGATGCGATCCCGGCTCCCGAATCCGAGCCATCGCCGCCGTCCGGGCCATCACCCGGCGTCGAAGTCCGCGGCGTGGCCGGCGGCGCAACGACATCCGTGACCGCTCTCACGGGCTCGCCCCGCGTCCCCTCCTCGTCATCCACGTCGTAGTAGACGATTCCGTCCACGATGGTCTTCTCGACGCGGCTGTACGAATCGAAGGGCGATCCGTCGAGCAGCACCACATCGCCCTCCTTGCCTTCCTCCAGGCTTCCGACCCGGTCGTCCAGGTACATCATCCGGGCGGGAAAGAGCGTCAGCATCTGGAGTGCTTCCAGCTCGCTCACGCCCCCGTACTTCACCGGCTTCACGATCTCCCGGTGCATGAAGGGCTGGAGTGAGGGGATGTCGGAGTTGATGGCGGTGAGCACGCCGTGCTGGTGCATGATCGCGGCGTTGTGCGGGATCGACTCGTACGCCTCCAGCTTGTACTGCCACCAGTCGGAGAAGGTCGAGCCGGCGGCCCCGTGCTCCGCCATCTCGGTCGCGACCCGGTAGCCCTCCATGACGTGCGTGAACACGTCGATCCTGAAGCCGAACCGTTCCGCGACGCGGATGAGCATGAGGATCTCGTCCGCCCGGTACGAGTGCGCGTGGATGCGGATGCGCCCCTCCATGATGTCGACCAGCGCCTCGAGCCGGAGATCCCGGCGCGGGGGAACGGGGAACGCGCCCGGGTTCTCGCGGAAGCGGTCCCACTCCGCCCGGTAGGCCTGCGCGGCGGTAAACGCCTCGACGTAGATCGCCTCGACGCCCGGGCGGCTCATCGGGAAGCGGGAATTGGCGCCTGGGGGAGCAGCCTTTCGGGTCACGTTCTCACCGAGCGCGAACTTCACGAACCTGGGCGCTCCGGGGAGCAGCAACTGCTCCGTGGCGTCCATCCCCCAGCGCATCTTGATCACGGCGCTCTGGCCGCCGATCGGGTTCGAGCTGCCGTGCATGATGCGCGCGGTCGTCACCCCGCCCGACAGGGCCCGGTAGATCCCGAAGTCCTCGGTCGTGAGCGCGTCCAGGACCTGCACCTCGGGCACGACGGGAGCGGTGCCCTCGTTGCCAGCGACCAGCGCGGTGTGCGAGTGCTCGTCCACGATGCCCGGCATCGCGGTGAGACCCGTCCCGTCGATCACGCGCACGCCTTCGGGCGCCGCGAGGCCGGCTCCGATGCCCTCGATGATCCCGTCCCGGATCAGGATCGAGACACCCTCGAGCACGGGGCCGGCCGCCGTGTGCAGGGTCTCGAGATTGCTGATGAACAGATCGCCCGTCGGGTAGCTGCCCGCGTCGGCGGGGAGCTGCACATCCCACTCCTGCGCCACGGCTGGAGTCCCGGAAAAGAGGCCGATCGCCGCGATCGCCAGGGCCGCGCGTGCCATCTCTCGAATCGTTATCGTGCGCCGAATGGTCATCGAGTACCGGATATTCATCGTCTGCCGCATCCTCATCGCGCACCTCCCGGAGCCCGGCGGGCCGTCATCTGGAAGTCTCCCATCGGGCTCGATCCCGAACCGCTCATGCGATCGCCCTCCACGTCGGCCTCGAACGACAGCTCCATCGACTGGCCGCCCGCCGCGACGACCAGGCGGAACGAGACTTCGTTGCCTGAAACCCGTCCGCCGCGCACCTCGGCATCGCCGAACATGTCCGCGGCCGCACTGCCCGAGAACTCGCTTCCCTCCTGCTGCAGCTCCATCTCCATGGGGACCGTCATCCCCTGAGCGGTCACCTCCACTTCCCAGGAGCCCGACACGTTGACCGTGGGGGCCTCGCCTCCCCCGGCCCCGGATCCGGACCCGACCTCGTAGCTGCCCTCGACGAAGGTGTAGGCGATCTCGCTCCCCTCTTCGAGCAGCGGGCCGGTCGTCAGGATGAAGGTCGCCGGCCGGCCCTCTTCGACCTGGATGAGAGACCTCACCCCCAGGATCTCTGCGGGAGCGGTGGTCATTGCCGCAACGGCCGCGTTCCGGGACAGCCCGTACTCGACGGCCTTTCGGGCTCCGTCGATCAGATCCGCGTCGCCCTCTCCGCTGGTCAGCGCGAACTGCACGCCGGCGGCCTCGAGCGCGGCCGCGTTGCCGTACAGCGCCTCGAGCTCGCGCTTCTCGCGGAAGGCCGCGGGTTCGAGCTCCTCCTCACTCTCCGGATCCCATTCATCGGGTTCGCGAAAGTCCGCATCGATGAGCACGGGGACGCCCCGGTCGGCGAGTTCATCCGCGACCATCCACGCCTCGTCACCTCCCACGATGATCGGGCGGAAGCCGATCTCGTCCGCGAGGCCGAGCACCCGCCGGATGTCCTCCGAGTCCGCGGCCCGGAAGAACACGGGCGTCTCGCCCGCCGCGACATCGCGGAGCACCTCGTAATCCGGATCCCAGTCGGGCATCGTCATTCCGGGGCGGCCATCCGCGAAGGCGCTCTCGAGGGCGGCCTGGCGCTCGGCGTCCAGGAACGCCTGCCGGATCGTGGCCATCACGCCCAGGAGCGTCGAGGGGTACACGCCCTGTGCCGTCTGGAGGCTCATCGAGAGCCCCGCGTCGGCGCGGGCGATCAGCTCGCGCGAGGTCTCGGCGTCGACCCGATTCAGCAGGACCGCGCTCCGCCCCGGGGCGATTCCGTCGCCGGCGTGCACCGCCGCCGCAACGATCCCGCGCCTTCGCTGCTCGCCCTGCGCGCCTCCGGTCGCCGTGACGTGGTCGGCGACGCGCCGGTACGGGGTTACGCGCTGAGCGATCCGCGTGGGGGCCCAGGACGGGGGCCCATCCTCCGGAGCATCGGGAAACTCGACCTCGCTCACGCCGTCGGCGTCGACAAGGCCTGGGTAGAGATAGAGGGAGTCGCCCTCCAGCCGCTCCGCGTCCGCGGGAATCTCGAGTCCGGCGCCCATCGCCTCGATAAGCCCTCCGCGGACGATGACCGTGACCCCGACCGCTTCCTGGAGGCCGGGTCCGACGACCGTCACGCCCTCGATCGCGTAAGCCGCGGGGGGCGGGACGCTTCTGTGCTGCGCCATAAGCGGCGTGACGAGGAACAGCGATCCCCACAGGGCGATCGCGGCGGTTCGAACTGGTGTCTTCATCATGCCCGGCGGGTCTCCCTTTGCTTGTTCGGTCGCCAGCGCGTTCAGTGGCTGAGCGATTCGTCAACGTAGCGATTTCTGATCATGGCGAACCGTACTACTCTCGCGGCACGGGATGCAAGGGGCTGGATGCTGGCATATTGCAGGCAAATCCATTACGTTGCGCTGTCGCCGCCAGATTGGCGATGCCGGCAAGAGGTGCGCTGACGACGCCGGCGCCGTTGCACCGACGCACGCGGAGGACGTCATGGGCGTACTCACCATCCGCAACGTGGACGACGATGTGATCGCCGCGCTCAAGGCACGGGCGCGGGCCAATCATCGCTCGCTCGAGGGAGAACTGCGCTATCTGCTTGAGCGCTCCGCAGCCCCGAGACCCGCGCTCGGCCTCGTGCGGGAACGGGCCCGGATGGCTGCCCGATACCGCGCGGATGCGACCGTTGCGACCACCCCGTCCGACGTCCGGCCCACCGTGGCCGGTCCGGTCCGGCCAGCTCCCGACGCGGGCCCCGGGATGGAACCCGACAGCGGAGAATGGATGGGCGCCATGAGCGATCTGGGCGAGATCGTGGGCGACATCGTGTCCCCGGCGGCCGAGCCCTCGGACTGGGCCGCGCTCCGCCCGGACATCGACGGGCCGAACGGTGTCGACAAGCCGTGAACCTGCTCCTCGACACCCACATCTGGCTCTGGAGCCTGCTCGATCCCGACCGGCTCTGTGGCCGGGCGCGCAACGAGCTGATCGACCCGGCGAACACCCTGGCGCTCTCGTCCGTCAGCGTCTGGGAAGCGCTGGTGCTGGCCGAGAAGGAACGCGTGGTGCTCCGCCCCGACCCCTGGAGCTGGATCCGTACCGCCCTGACCGTCCGGCCCCTGCGCGAACTCCCCGTGACGTTCGACATCGCGCTGGGCAGCCGCACCGTCCGCCTCGGTCATGACGATCCGGCCGATCGCTTCATCGCGGCCACCGCCGTGGCGCACGGGCACACCCTGGTCACGGCGGACGCGTCGCTCCTGCGGTGCCCCGACATTCGGGTGATGGCGGGCGTGTGAAGGCGATTGACTCCTAGCCCCCGCGGGTGCCGTTCGGGACAGGGTGCTCCGGGGTGAGCAGCGCCGGTCGGAGGCCATCCTCGTAGCCGACGTCGAATAGCATTCCCTCCGAGACCTCCCCCATCATCTTCCTTGGCTCCAGGTTGACGATGAACAACGCCTGCCGGCCTTCGATGCTGGTCGGATTCGCGCGCTCCTGCTTGATCCCCGCGAGGATCGTCCGCTTGTGGTCGCCGAAATCGACCCTGAGTCGAACGAGCTTGTGTGACCCTTCGACGTCGCTGACGCTCTCGATCGTGCCGACGCGGGCGTCAACCTGATTGACAACACCGATGTTGATGGTGGGCTTGACCCGTGCAGGCTTCATTTCCAGCAACCCGATCCCTCCCATGGAGCGTTCTCCGGCCATGCCGATTCGCGGCCGTTGGCCAGCGAAAGGTAGACGCGAGCCCGGAAGCGTGGAAGCTTGACCGAATGGAACGGAAGCTGATGATCTACGGCGCGACCGGATACACCGGCCGCCTGGTCGCGGCGGAAGCGGTTGAAGCCGGCGTGCGGCCCGTGCTTGCCGGCCGCGATGCGGGAGAGCTCGGATTTCTGGCCGATTCCTTGAGCGCCACGGTGGGCCGGGAGTCCCGGAACACGCCACTCGAGACCCGGGCGTTCAGGCTGGACGACCCGGTGAGGATCGAGGCGGCCCTCAGGGACATTGATGTTGTGCTGCACTGTGCAGGCCCCTTCTCGCGCACCGCGCTGCCGATGTTCGAGGCCTGCCTCCGGACCGGCACGCACTACGTGGACATCACCGGCGAGATCGCCGTCTGCGAAGCGCTTGCGGCCCGGGACGCGGCGGCGCGGGAGGCGGGGATTATGGCACTGCCCGCGGCCGGCTTCGATGTCGTACCGAGCGACTGCTTGATCGCCGATCTGGCCGCGCGGCATCCCGGCGGACGCATCCTGCGGCTTGGCCTGATGGTTCGTTCCGGCGCCTCGCGCGGGACCATGAAGACCGCGCTGGAGGGCGTAAACGCGATGCGCATCCGGCGCGACGGTCGCGTCACGCGGGTCACCGCGGGCAGCCTGCGCCACGAGTTCGACTTCGGCCGCGGGCCGGCCGCAGCTCTGGTAACACCTCTCGCAGATGTGTCCACGGCCTGGTGGTCGACCGGCATCGAGAACATCGAGGCCTACTATCGCGCCGGGCGAAGACTCCCACAGCTCATGCGGCTGAGCCGATGGTTCGGCTGGCTCCTTGCCGGACGGACGGCCCAGGCCCTGCTGGGCCGATGGATCGACCGGGGACCCGAGGGACCGAGTGACGCAGAGCGCAGGACGAGCGAGGGAATCCTGGTCGCGGAGATCGAGGATGCCCGGGGCCGGCGCGCCGCCGCCCGCATGCGCGTCCCCGATCCCTACGGGTTCACCGCAGAGACCCTGGTCGCCATCGGGGTGCGCGTGCTTAACGGCGACTTCACGGCCGGATACCAGACGCCGTCCTCGGCGTACGGCGCCGACTTCGTTCGCCAATTCGACGGTGTGGAGTGGGAACTGCGCTAAGCCGCCAGCCAGTTGCTACGATTCAGCCCTCTTTCGCGAGTCGGACGCTCGCAAGTCGATTCATGCTTACACCCTGTTCCGCCGCCTGTATGGCCAGGGCACGATGCGTCTCCGGTGGCACGCGCACCACGAACTTTCCGCTGTAGAGGCGATCTGCAACCGGCTGCGGAACCGTCTCGCCGTTCGACTGCATGTCAGCGACGCAGTCGGCAACGAGTTGTTGGATTCCGGAAAGAGCCTCCCCGGGAGTCGGCGCCAGCCAGCTGAGCGACGGGAACTCAGCACACAGGCCTACATGCTCGCCATCTTCAGCAGACCACGTGATGCGGTAAGTGTAGTGGTCGGTCACTCCATGCCCTCCAGC